>NZ_NHTN01000009.1 GCF_002167005.1 Indiicoccus explosivorum | reverse complement strand
TGATGATGCCGCGTATAAATTTCATCGTCCGTCCGAATGCCTCTTCACTCGTATAGTATCCCCGGTTATTCAAGAAGTTGACGAACATGCCAAGCCACAGCATATTCGTCATTTCATTCAGTTCGTCAGCCCTCTGTTCATCCAGCAAACCCTCCTGTACAAGCGGGATAAGTGAATAACGGCCTCGGTTCAACAAATTGCGGTCCATTAAAATCAGACGGAGTTCTTCCGGGACCGCGATGAGGTCTGAAGGATACATCTCATAGTAGTGTTTCAGCAGCTTTTCCGGATGATCGCCAAGGTCCATCAGGAAAACCGCCTGAAAAACATCCGGATTTTTAAAGGAATACTGGCTGAAAATCTCCCATGCAATAAAATATCGTTCCAAGGGATCGTCGGATCTCTCCATGGCTTCAGTAACAGCATCCAAGTAAGGCTTAAGCAGCTTCAATGATGTGAAAAACAGCAGGTGCGAAAGCTCTTCAAAGTAATTATAGATGGTAGCGCTGTTATAGCCCGCCCTGTCCCCGACCTTCCGTATGGTGACGTGCTGGAATCCTTCTTCCTGAATCAGTTCTTCCGTAGCGGAGATGAAGTAATTCCACATTCTTCTTTTCTTTATCTCTTTTTTATCCATCAAGGTCTCTCACCACCTTTATAATTAAATCATATCTTGAAAAAACGTTGAAGTCGCTTTTTCTGTTGTGTTACTATTTTTATAATCATGATTATAATTTAATCATGATTTAAAATAAAGGAAAAGGGGAGAGTAGGATGGATAAAGTACGGATTGATCCATTGGTTTTTTGGCTGTCACTTGCTGTCATTGTGGTCGCCACCTTGGCTTTAGTGATTTTCCGGGATACAGCAGAACCGTTTCTGAACGAAATGCTGACCGGCATCACGTACAACCTGGACTGGGCTTTTCAGTTTTTGACTTTCGGTTTGTTTATTTTGTTGGTTTGGCTGATCTTCAGCAAATACGGAAAAGTGAAACTCGGCGAGGAAGCGCCTGAATTCTCGACTTTCAGTTGGGGAGCCATGCTTTTCTGTGCGGGAATGGGTACAAGCATCATGTTCTGGTCGATGATGGAGCCGATCTATTACTACACAGGCCCTCCGTTCGGCATTGAGCCTGGAAGCAGCACAGCTGCGGAGTGGGCTGTTACATACGGATTATTCCACTGGGGTATATCCGCCTGGTGCTTATACGCGTTGCCGACTGTCACAATCGCTTATTCTATTTTCGTCAAGAAAAATCACTCTTTGAAAATCAGCACGGCTTGCAGGGGAGTCCTCGGAAAGCATGCAGACGGTTTCATAGGAAAACTGATCGATATCCTGGTGATCTGGAGCTTGGTGGGCGGTCTGGGAACATCGCTCGGCCTCGGTGTCCCGATGGTATCGGCAGTGATCGGAGAAATCTTCGGCGTGGAACAGTCACTCACGTTAAGTATCATCATCATTGTCATTTGGGTGATCATCTACAGTTCAAGCGCTTATTTGGGGCTTTATAAAGGAATCCGGAGACTCAGTGACCTCAACGTCTACATGGCGCTGGCTCTTGCTGTTTTCGTTCTGCTGGCCGGCCCGACGTTATTCATCCTTTCCTATTTCACTAACAGCTTCGGGTTGATGCTTCAGAACTTCGCCATGATGAGCTTTTACACCGACCCGGTTAACCAGGGCGGTTTTCCGCAGGCCTGGACTGTATTCTATTGGGCTTGGTTCGCTGCGACAGCACCCTTCATGGGATTATTCGTCGCACGGATTTCAAGAGGAAGAACGATCCGGGAACTGATCACCCACGTTCTCCTCTGGGGTTCGGTCGGCAGCTGGCTCTATTTCGCGGTATTCGGCGGCTATGCGATGAATCTCGAATTGACGGGCGCGCTGGATATAGTGGGGATTCTGGGTGAGAGCGGAGGCCCGGCTGCGATTGTCGCCATTCTGAAAACGCTTCCGGCCTCATTCTTTGTCCTGATATTTTTCGCTGTCCTCGGCTTCATTTTCTTGGCGACCTCTCTCGATTCAGCGACGTATATTCTTTCTGCGATTGCTACGAAGGAGCTGGTCGGCGAGCAGGAGCCTGCCCGCTGGCATCGCCTCCTCTGGGGAGCCATTCTGGCCGCGCTGGCGATTTCGCTGCTTTTGATCGGCGGATTGAACGTCATCCAGACATCTTCCGTCATCGTTTCGGTACCTGTCATTATTATTTACCTGCTGCTGACTGTTTCACTCGTGAATTGGCTGCGGGAGGATTATCCGGCCATACCAATACAAACAGCACAGAAGAGAGGGGAAACTGATGGTATTTAACGTAAGGGAAAGCACAAGAGCTGTCCGAAAAGACTTTCCGCATGAAGTGGAAACAATCGACCACATCTGGATCCCTTTGTCGGACGGCACGAGGCTATCTGCTAAAATTTGGCTTCCGAAAGGGGCTGCGGAAAATCCGGTGCCTGCTGTCCTGGAATACATTCCGTACCGGAAAAACGAATTTACGGCCCTGCGCGATTCGCTTCGTCATCCTTACTTCGCCGGGTACGGCTATGCGAGTATCCGTGTGGATTTGAGAGGCAGCGGGGAATCGGAAGGCATCCTGTACGATGAGTATTTAAAACAGGAACAGGACGACGCGCTGGAAGTCCTGGACTGGATCACCAGCCAAAAGTGGTCTGCCGGCTCTGTCGGAATGATCGGGAAATCATGGGGCGGATTTAATGGGCTGCAGGTGGCTGCCAGGCAGCATCCGGCATTGAAAAGCATCATCACCATCTGTTCGACGGATGACCGTTATGCGGATGACGTCCACTATAAAGGGGGCAGTCTGCTTGCTTCCGATATGCTGTGGTGGGCTTCGACGATGCATATCTATAATGCCCGGCCGGCCGATCCGGAACATGTCGGCAGCAGCTGGCGGGATATGTGGTTGGAAAGGCTCGAAAAAACTCCGCCATTCGCAGAAGAATGGATGCGTCATCAGCGCAGGGATGCTTACTGGAAACACGGATCGATATGCGAGGATTACAGCGCGGTCAAAATTCCGGTCTATGCAGTCGGCGGCTGGGCAGACGGCTATACGAATGCGATTTTCCGGATGATCGAAAATCTGGAGGGCCCAAAGAAAGCATTGATCGGACCATGGGCCCATGAATATCCTGAAGTGGCATTGCCGGGTCCGCAAATCGGCTTTTTGCAGGAGTGCCTGCGCTGGTGGGATCAATGGCTGAAGGGAGAAGAAACAGGCATTATGAACGAACCTGCCATCCGTTTTTGGATGCAGGAGGCAGTCCCGCCGCAGACTCATTACGAGTATCGGCCGGGCAAGTGGATAGCAGAAGAAAAATGGCCGTCTCCAAACGTCGGAACTGAAAATTACTACTTCGGGGATGGAACCCTTGAAAAAACCGTCCAGAGCGGGAATGAGCAGCTTTTAACCCGCCAGCAGCATGGTTTATACGCCGGAGTCTTTTGTCCGTTCGGCCAGGAAGGGGATATGCCTTCCGACCAGCAGATCGAAAACGCACTTTCCACCACCTTCACAGGGGCAGAGTTATTCGAAGATCTTTCCATCGCGGGGTTCCCGAAAGTCAGACTGAAGCTGACCAGTGACAAAAAACGGGCACAAGTGGCCGTCCGCCTCTGTGATTTATCACCGGCAGGCACATCCAAGCTGATTACATGGGGACAATTGAACCTGACACACCGAAACAGCCATGAATTCCCGGAAGACGTGCCGATCGGTGAAGAATTCATTGTGGAAATCGGACTCGACGCCATCGCTTACCGGCTGCCGAAAGGGCATCGGCTTCAAGTATCCCTGGCCCCTTCGTACTGGCCGCATATGTGGCCTTCAGCGGAAGAAGCGACGATTGAAATCATCAAAGATGAAGACTCCCAGCTGATTTTACCGGTCTACACGGAAACCGGTAAAATGATGGAACTTCCGCCATTCGAGCAAGCGGAAACAGCGGAAGTCCTGAAGCGGGAAGTGCTTCGCGAGGCGGGACGGACAAGGGAAGTCCGTCATAATACAGTCACTGGGGAATGGATATTGGACGATTTTTCAGACGAGGGCTGCCGTCGTCTTCCGTATAATGGCATTGAGTATGGAAGCACGAATCACAATGTTTACAGAATCACAGAAGGAGATCCGCTGTCCGCATCTGTCCGATGTGATTGGACGCTGACATTGGGCAGGAAGGACTGGCAGACCCGGGTTGAATCTGTCAGCACTATGACATCAGATGAAAACAAGTTCTACATCACCAGCCATCTAAAAGCTTTCGAAGGGGAAGAAGAAGTATTCAACAACCGCCGGGATTTTGAAATGGAACGGGATTTTGTATAAAAAAATACAAGAGGCTGTCCAAAAATCCCCTTCCGATTCGTTACGATTGGAGAATTCGGTTGGAAGGGACCGGCGGCAGCAGGAGCAAACGCTCGCTTGCTCCTGCGCAGCTGCACTGCTCGTCGTAAACAACCCCTCCTGCTCCTGCACAGGAGCAGAAGGTTTTTAGCATTTCCGCTGGCTTCTGCCGGCTCTTTCTCTCAGAAGCGGAACTGTCAGCCGAAAAGGCGGGAAGAGGAACTGATGCCCTCTTCCCGCCTTTTTTGCGTTCCCGTCGGTTTTTTCCTATGAGTTCAGACAGGGGCGGTCAGCAGGTCGCCTGCCTGTCCGGTCAGAGGATGGACAGGAAACCGGCGACTCCTGCGGAAGAACGGATGGCCGAGACCCCCGCCGCGAATTATGAGCGGCGGTGGCTCGGCCGTCCGTCCGGGCAGCCAGCACCGCGACGTCCTGTCGCGCTGGCTGCATTTCCCACATCGTGTGGGTCAAAAAGCGTCCGGTTTCCACATCCGGACCGGACGGTTCGGAAAACAGACATTCTGACCTTTTCAGACAGCCCTTTTTCGAATCGATCAAAATTAATAGCTCCAAAAAAATCGATTATAATCGATTAATCGATTCCCCCGATCCGCCTCCCGATCGTTCACGCCACTCGCGCTTGTCCCCGCTTCCATCATTGGGATCCGAGCCGGACAGAAATCCGGCTGCCGGTTTCGACCACTTGTTCAATCAGGAACTTAAACCGTTCTTCACTCAAATCATAGTTGATGAATCCGACACTGATCGCCCCGATGATCGCCCCCAGCCTGTCCGTGACCGCGACGCCGATGGAGGAAGTCCCGGCGGTGCGCTCCCCGTGGCTGACCGCGTAGCCTTGACGGCGGATGCGGGCCAACGTCTCCTGGATCGCCCGCAATTCCTCAGCCGGAACTAAAGAAGAAAGGATCCGTTTTGCCTCCGTTTCCGGCATCGCTGCCAGCATCGCTTTATTCGCGGCGCCGATATGCATCGGGATGCGCGTCCCGAGCTGGTCGTAGATCCGGATCGTATTGTTTTCGCTGTCGATCCGTTCCATGATGATCGCTTCGGGCCCCGCCGGCTTGCTGAGGTAGACGCTCTCGTTCACTTCCTTCGACAGCCGTTCAAGTTCGGGACGGATTTTACTGATGTAGTCCATCGAATCATAGACCCGCAGTCCGTATTCCATCCACACGGTCCCGAGTCTGTACCGCTTCGTCAGAACGTCCTGCTCCACCATGCCGTGTTCCGACATGGCCTTCAGAATCCGGTGCATCGTTCCGAGAGGCAGCTTGGAGGCGATGGAGAGCTCGGAAATCGTCAGCCCTTCCTCGATGGTTCCGGCTGACAGGATATCGGCGATGAGCATCGCCCGGTCAAGTGCTTGCATAAAGGTCTCCTATCTTTTCAATAAAAACTGAAAATTAATTTTTTAAATATATTGACATTATACCACGCCTTCTTTATATTCTTCATAAGCTTTTTCCATTAAACGAAAATAGTTTCCACTAGACGGAAAGGGAGGGTCCTATGCAGTACTGTTCATCCATGTACCACCCGCTGCGGAAAGTGATGGTGAAAACACCGGAAGCCGCTTTTCGCAGCGAACGCCATTTGGAGGAGAACTGGAAACGGTTCAACTACACCGAAAAACCGGATTACGAAGAGGCGATCCGCGAATTCGACGCGTTTCTCTCCGCACTCCGGAGCCGTGTTCCCGACATTTCGTTTCTGCCGGCTTCGGATGATGTAGGGATCGATTCGATTTATGCGCACGATCCGGTCAAATTCACACCCGGCGGAGCCATCATTCTGAAATCAGGCAAGGAAGTGCGGCGTCCGGAAGCGGCGGTCTACCGGGCCTTCCTGGAGAGCGAAGGGATTCCGGTCATCGGAGAACTCACCGGCGAAGCCAGAGCGGACGGGGGAGACATCGTCTGGCTCGATGACCGGACATTGCTCGTGGGGCGCGGCTATCGGACGAACGATGAAGCCATCCGCCAATTGAAAGCGCTGACAGCCGGATTCACCGATGAGTTCATCGTCGTGCAGCTGCCGCACGACCAGGGGGAGGAGGAATGCCTCCACCTCATGTCCTTTTTGAGCCTCGTCGACCGGGACCTGGCGGTGGTTTATTCCCCGCTGATGCCGGTGTTCCTCCGGCAGCTGCTCATCGAAAAGGGGATCCGGCTGGTCGAAGTTCCGAAAGAAGAATACGATACGCTGGGCTGTAATGTGCTGGCGCTCGCACCGGGCGTGTGCATGCTCGTCGAGGGAAACCCCTCTGTGAAGCGGCAGCTCGAGGAATCAGGAGCGCAAGTCATTGAATACAAAGGAAATGAAATCAGTCTGAAAGGGACCGGCGGACCGACATGCCTCACTTGCCCTGTCGTCCGTGCGGAATAACTGACTGAGGAAAAAGGAGAGGAATCGGATGTTCAAAAACGTAATCGTAAAAAAACCTGCACCGAGCTTCGTGACCGGACTGACCACATCGGATCTCGGAAAGCCGGACTTTGAAAAAGCGCTCATCCAGCACCGGAACTATGTGGAGGCGCTGAAAGCATGCGGCGTCGCCGTGACGGAACTCGAAGCGGATGACCGGTATCCGGATTCCGTCTTCGTCGAAGACGCGGCGGTCCTTACACCGGAATTCGCGGTGATCACCAATCCGGGAGCGGACACGCGCAACAGGGAAATCGAAGCAATAGAAGAAGCGCTGAAACCGTTCTACGAAAAATTCCACTACATAACGCAGCCCGGGACACTGGACGGAGGAGATGTCCTCCAAGCCGGAAACCAGTTCTATATCGGCATCTCCGAGCGGACAAACGGGGAAGGGGCCCGCCAGCTGAAAGAGATCCTGGAAAGCGAGGGATACGAAGCGGAAATCCTCCCGCTCGAGCGCTTCTTCCACTTGAAGACGGGCATCGCTTATCTCGGGGACAACAAATTGGCGGTGGCCGGGGAGTTCATCGAACATCCGGCGTTCGGGCAGTACGAAAAAATCGTGATTGGCCCGGAGGATGAATACTCGGCGAATTGCATCCATGTCAACGACTTTGTAATCATTCCGAGCGGCTATCCGGAGACGAAACGGCAATTGGAACAAGCGGGCCGGAAGACGATCGAAGTCGACATGACCGAATTCCGGAAACAGGACGGCGGCCTCAGCTGCCTGTCACTGAGATTTTGACGGACTGACGAAGGGGACCCGGAAAAACAGGTAAAAGGGAAAGGGGTAGGAATGATGATGAATGCAGGGGAGAACCACCACAACGAATTGAACCGTTCCATGAAGAGCCGGCATCTGTTCATGCTGTCGCTCGGCGGCGTAATCGGCACGGGGCTGTTTTTGAATGCGGGGTACACGATCAACCAGTCGGGACCGGGCGGCGCGATTCTGGGCTATTTGGTGGGCGGTGCGATTTTATATATGGTGATGGTCTGTCTGGGGGAGCTGGCCGTCCATATGCCGGTCACCGGTTCATTCCAGACGTATGCGTCGAAGTACGTCAGTCCGGCGGCCGGATTTTCGCTGGGATGGATGTACTTCGTCGGCTCGGCGGCGACGGCGGGCGTGGAATTCACGGCGGCCGGCATCCTGATGCAGCACTGGTTTCCGACGGTGCCCATTTGGATCTGGTGCGCGGTTTTCATCGTGTTCCTGTTTGCGCTGAACGCGCTGAGCACCCGGGGATTTGCGGAAGCGGAATTCTGGTTCGCCGGCATTAAAGTGCTCGCGGTGGTCGCCTTCATCGTCATCGGCATCGCGGCCATCACAGGCGTCATCCCGCTCATGGACCGGCCCGCGCCGATGATGACGAATATGGCGCCGGAAGGCTTGTTCCCGGCCGGCATCGCCATCGTGTTCGTGACGATGATGAACGTCATTTTCTCCTATCAGGGTTCAGAGCTTGTGGGCATCGCGGCGGGCGAGACGGAGGACCCGAAAAAGAACATCCCGAGAGCGATCCGGACGATCCTGTTCCGCATCATCATCTTCTACATCGCGTCCATCATCATCCTGTCGGCCATCTTCCCGGCATCCGAGCTCGGTCTGCTGGCCAGTCCGTTCGTGACGCTGATGGAAATCGCCGGCGTCCCGTATGCGGCCGGCATCATGAATTTCATCATCCTGACGGCGGTGCTTTCCGTCGGCAACTCGTGCCTGTACGCATCGACCCGGCTGCTGTGGGCGATGTCGAAAGAAGGCATGGCGCCAAGTGTCTTCAGCAGACTGTCGAAACGGAAAGTGCCGATGCTCGCCCTGCTGTTCACGATGTCGTTTTCGCTCCTGTCCCTTCTGACGAGCGTGATAAGCGCCGACACGGTCTTCGTGCTGCTCATGTCGATTGCCGGCATTTCCGTCACGATCTCGTGGATCGGGATCGCTGCTTCCCAGCTGATGTTCCGCTACCGGTACATAAAAGAGGGCGGCGACGTCGGCGACCTGGAATTCAAAGTGCCATTTTATCCGTTCCTCCCGCTGTTCTGCATCGGGTTCTGCCTGCTGATCCTCGGGTTCCTCGCATTCGACCCGACACAGCGGCTCGGCCTGATCTACGGGGTCGGCTTCTTCATCGCCTGCATGGCCTTCTACAAAATAAAAGAGGCGAGAGCGAAAAAACTGCTGGCGGGACAGAGCGTGAAGATGGCAGAATAGCTATAGCAGACGGATCGAATGATAGTCAGGGCATCCTGTTTAGCTATAGATGATTTTATTGGATGAAGGAGAATGTGGAATGAACCGCAAGTGGAATACACCTGAGGCCCGCCGGGCGCTGCTGTGCGAGCTGGTCGGATGGGACAGCCGGACCTTTACGGAAGGAGAGCGGACGTTCGCCTGGAAACTGGAGGCGAAGCTGCAGGAACTGGCGTACTTCCGTCAGCACCCCGGACAGCTGGAACTGCACGATTCCGGGCACGGCCGCTATGCGCTGACGGCACTGTACCGGCAGCCGGAAATCACGGAGACCGTCGTGCTGATCAGCCATTTCGACACCGTGCAGACGGAAGAATACGGCACGCTGGAGGAATACGCCTGCAGCCCGGAGGAACTGACCCGGAAGCTCCACGAAGTGAAAAACGACCTGCCGCTTGAAGCGCAGCTCGACCTCGATTTAGGCGAGTACTTGTTCGGGCGGGGCACGATGGACATGAAAGCGGGCCTCGCCGCCCACTTGTCCATCCTGGAGCAGGCGGTCGACGAGCAGTGGCCGGTCAACCTGCTTCTGCTGACCGTGCCGGATGAGGAAGTGAACTCCGCCGGTATGCGGGCGGCGGTCAGCGCCCTCGCCGCCATCCGGGAGAGAGAAGGCCTGACATACAAGCTGTTCCTGAACGGAGAACCGACGTTCACGCAGGAGCCGGGCGACCAGCAGGAGTACCTGTACACCGGGACGATCGGCAAAATCATGCCGGCCGCGCTGTTCTACGGAAAGGAGTCGCATGTCGGGGAGCCGCTGAAAGGGATCACGGCCAACTACATCGCTTCTTACCTGACCCAGCGGATGGAATTCAGCCCGCTGTTCGAGGAAACCGTATACGGGGAATCGACGCCTCTGCCGGTCTCGCTCCATCAGAAAGACTTGAAGACCCAATACTCGACCCAGACGCCGTACCGGGCCGCCGCGCTGTACAACGTGTTCCTGATGAAACAGACCGCGTCCGACGTGATGGCCCGTTTCGAACAAGTGGCGTTCGAAGCGGCGGACGCCTGCAACGCGGATTACGGGAGACTGTGCATGGAAAGAGGGATTGCCGGAGTGGGCAGCGTCCGGGTGATGCGCTACGAGCAGCTGCTCGGCTACGCTTCGGTCAAACTCGGGCCGGCCGCGGTGGAAAGGCTGAAGCGGGAAGCGATCGCCCGCGCCGGTGCGGACGAGCGGGACCAGTCGTTCGCGGTGGCGGATGCGCTCTTGATCGAGTGCCAGGAACTCGCGCCGGCGATGGTGCTGCTGTTCGCGCCGCCGTACTACCCGGCCGTCAGTTCCTCGGATTCGCCGCTCGTGGCGGAAGCGGCCGCGCTCATGAAATCCGCGGCCATCGGACTCGGCACGACCGTCGAGCAAGTCCACTTCTACAACGGCATCAGCGACTTGAGCTACGTCAACTACAAGGACGACGGGACCGGCTGGCTCGCGTATGAACAGAACACGCCGGTGTGGGGCCAGTCCTACGACATCCCGTTTGCCGGCATGGCCTCACTCGATGCGCCGGTGTTCAACTTGGGTCCGTTCGGCAAAGACCCGCACCAGCGGACAGAACGGCTCCACATCGACAGCGCGTTCCGGCGGCTGCCGGCGATGCTCGAAATCCTGATCAAGCACCTCGCCCGCCAGCCTGCGGAAGGCGGACAAACGACTTCTGCAGTCCCGCAGTGACGGCTGCGGCGAACACAGACCATCGATGGCAATAAATGAAGAAAAGCTGGCGATCCGCAGTTACGCATGCGGACAGCCGGCTTTTTTGTGCCGGCTGCCGGATACCAAAAATAGGAGAATGCTGGTAGAATGGAAACAACGAAGACAGAAAGTTATGACGGCTGAGAAAGGAGCCAACCCAATGAGCACGCTGACCGAAAAAGCACTCATCTTCGCCGCCATCAAACACGAAGGGCATTACCGGAAAGGGACGAACATCCCGTACATCGTCCACCCGATCGGTGTCGCCTGGCTGCTGCGGGATGCCGGCATGCCGGAGGAAGTCGTGGCGGCGGGCCTCCTGCACGACACGGTCGAGGACACATCGGCGACGGAGGCGGAAATCGACGAGCAGTTCGGCGAAGAGGTGCTGCAGCTCGTGAAAGCCGCCTCTGAACCCGACAAGTCGCTGCCGTGGGAAGAACGGAAACAGCACACGATCGACGGCATCTCAACCCGTGCGGTGAACGAAGCCGTGCTCATCACGGCTGATAAATTGCACAACGTCCGCTCCATCCAGCAGGACGCGGATGTGATGGGGGAGGAAGCGTGGCTGCGCTTCAACCGCGGCAAACGCGAGCAGACGTGGTACTACATGAGCCTCGTGCGCGAACTGGAGCGCCGGAAGGACGAGATTCCGCTCGCGAAAGAACTGCGCAGCGCCGTCTGCCAGCTGTTCATCGGAAAACCCCGGCTGAAGACAGCGGACATCCTCCTCCTGATCCGCTACGCGCACGACGGGGAAGCCATGCAGCAGGAACTGGCGGAAACCGAGCTGCTGCCTTTCGCGAACGAAGTGAGGCAGGGCATCGCCATCCGCCCCGACTCACCGACCGTCGCCTCCTTGAAGGAACGCTTGGGGACGGACGGGGAAGCGGACGAAGCGGACGCCTTCTACTTGGCGGAACTGCAGTACCGGCTGGCGCTGCCGGACCGGGAATTCAGCGAATACGTGGAAACAAGTTTTTTGGCTTGACCGAAGGAGAAGGATCGTGAAGAGACGAAGCTGGATGATGGCAGCCGCGCGATCTACAATCGTTACTTTTTCTGTTTAGCGGGAACGCATATACGAAGTTATCTCCAGATACCCTTTTGCCGGCAGTAATTACCTTCACCAATACGGCGATTTCCGCTATCGCTTAATTTAGAAAAACAGAAAGAGCAAGAGGCGTACAGCCCTTGCTCTTTTTCAATGCGACCTCATCCATCTGTTGCTCATTGGATTTTTTCTAAAGCAGAATATAATTCTCATTCTGCTCAGGAGCTTCCTTTCGCTTTCCGACTAACGTCTAATTATTACTGAGTGTCTCTTTTTAATACTTCGATTCCAGGTGTGTTCAGCTGCTGAAGCACATCATCTCGCCCCTGGTAAATATGTTCTTGCATAGCGATTTTAGCTCTTTCGGGCTCTTGGTTTTCAATTGCTTTCAAGATAGTCTTGTGGACTTCTAATGAACGAAGAAGCATGCGTTCGCTGTACCAGTAGAAAGAGCGGAAAATTAGTGGGACAACAACAACTTTTGAAATGTGGGTTCTTAGATGTTCGTTTTTTGTTGCTTTGAAAATCTCTTCGTGAAACTCTTGGTTTACTTGCTGAACATTTCTGATTGTTAAAATATCTGATCGTTTCAACTTTGATATCGCAATTTCGTAAGCGGCATTTTTATTGTACATTCGCTCTAGTTCTTCTGAAGTTCTATACAATGCCGCCTCGCTGGCTCCGAAACTTTCTAAGAGTGCTCTTAAATTGTATATCTGACGGATATCTTCGAGTGAAAATTCCCTCACTATATATCCCCGCCGCTTGTAAGGAGTGATGAGTCCATCAGTCTCAAGTTGCTTGATCGCTTCCCTGATTGGAGTCCGGCTTACCTTCAGCGTGCTGGCAAGAGCTTCTTCTGTCAGCCGCTCTCCAGGTGAAAAATCTCCTAGAATAATAGCATCTTTTATGAATTCATAAGGATTCAATACATTCACCTCATTTTTAGTTTATATTGTCTTCGAAAGTTTATCAATCCATTTATAATCTTTAAAATGTATACAATAAAATTTAAGTACAAAAAGTTCATTGCTAATATGGACTCAAATCCAGTATCAAAAGCTAAAAATGCATCATTTTTAGAAATATTAAGAAACTTGTTGACCTTATTGTATACATTATGATAATTTTTATTTATTCGGAAAAGTTAAATCACTAGCTTTCCCCTAAAATTCTGTTTTAGGGGAGTGGAAGAATGTTGGAGGTGCAGGGATGGCGATTGAAAAAGAAAGACTGCCGTTTGAGGATATCAGAGTTTTAGAACTCGGAACGTTACTGGCGGGTCCTTTTACAGGACGGATTCTTGGGGATTTCGGAGCAGACATTATTAAAATTGAAGCACCTGATAAGGCTGATCCAATGCGAGAGTGGGGGCAAGAAAAAGATGGAGAAGGACTTTGGTGGCCAATTCAGTCCCGGAATAAAAAATCCATCACACTGAATTTAAGAACAGAAGAAGGACAGGAGATATTTAAAGAATTAGTAAAAAAAGCGGATATTGTAATCGAAAATTTCCGCCCGGGAACAATGGAGAAATGGGGATTATCTTACGAGGAGCTTTCAAAGATTAACCCCAAAATCATTATGACGAGGACTTCGGGTTTTGGTCAGACAGGACCTTACAGTAAACGTGCCGGCTTTGGCAGTGTGGGAGAAGCGATGGGAGGTATTCGGCACGTAACAGGCTTCCCGGATCGTCCGCCTTCAAGAATCGGAATTTCAATAGGGGATACACTTGCTGCGCTATTTGCTACTATCGGGACTCTTACAGCATTACATGAACGGCATCATTCAGGGAAAGGACAGGTGGTCGATACGGCAATATATGAATCCGTATTCTCAGTAATGGAGAGTCTAATTCCGGATTACCTGCTTGCAGGATATGTGAGAGAGCGGATGGGAAATATTTTGCCAGGAGTTGCACCTTCTAACATTTATCAGACAGCAGATGGCACTTACATCGTGATCGGAGCCAATGCAGATGGAGTTTTCAAGCGTCTATGTGAGGCAATGGATCAACCAGAACTGTTTGAGGATCCACGATATCACACTCATCTTGCAAGAGGAGAACATCAGGCTGAACTGGATCAATTGATCGAGCAGTGGACAAAAAGCCTTCCGACACAAGAGGTGCTTGAAATATTGTCGGAGAGTGGCGTACCTTCCGGAAGGATTTACTCAGCGAAAGATATTGTTGAAGATCCTCATTACGAAGCAAGAGAAATGATCATCAAAACGGATCATCCGGTTCTCGGAGAATTCCCGATGCCTGGAGTCGTTCCAAAACTCAGTAGGACGCCTGGGCAAGTCAAGCATGTCGGGGCAGAAACGATTGGCAAAGACAATTTGGATGTCTATGGCAAGTTGCTGAATTACAACGAAGAAAAGCTGCAAGAGTTAAAAGAAAACAAAATCATTTGATGAGAGAAGGGAACAGCATGGGAAGAACTCTTTATGAAAAAATCTGGAATAGCCATGTTGTCGTAGAAGAGGATGCCCAACCGGACATTATTTATATTGATCTTCACTTAATCCATGAAGTTACATCACCCCAGGCATTCGACGGGCTGAGGACAGAAAACCGTAAAGTCCGCCGGCCTGACCGCACGCTGGCAACTATGGATCATGCCATACCCACCATGAACCGTCACCTTCCTTTTGAAGATAAGGTAGCAGAGAAACAGGTAGAGGCGCTGCGAAAGAACTGCAAGGATTTCGGAATTGAGTTATACGACTTATTCAGTCGACGACAAGGGATTGTGCATATCATTGCTCCGGAACTCGGATTAACGCAGCCTGGTCAGACGATTGTATGTGGGGACAGCCACACGGCAACTCATGGGGCATTCGGAACATTGGCCTTTGGCATCGGTACAAGTGAAGTGGAGCATGTATTGGCGACTCAAACTCTGAAGCAATATAAATCGAAAACCCTTGCTGTGAATTTTAATGGTGAACTTCCGGTCGGTGTTACAGCAAAGGATCTCATACTTGCTCTAATCGGTGAGTATGGACACGACTTTGCGACCGGCTATGTTATCGAATACAGAGGAGAAGCCATAAGAGGCTTGTCAATGGAGGAACGTATGACGGTCTGCAATATGTCCATCGAAATCGGAGCACGGGCAGGGCTGATTGCTCCCGATGACACGACATTCGAGTATTTGGAAGGGAAGCCGCACGCTCCAAAGGGGGAGGAATGGGAACAGGCAGTGGCAGAGTGGAAACAGCTGACCAGTGATGAAGATGCTGTTTTTGACCGATCCGTAAATTTTGACTGTGAAAAGGTAGAACCGCAAGTGACATGGGGTACGAATCCCGGACTTGTTGTTTCAGTGAATGGCAGTGTTCCGGATCCAAAAGAAATGCCAAAGGAAAAACAAAAGATGGCGGAGAGTGCCCTTCAGTATATGGACTTGGAACCGGGAGTGAATATCAGTGATATTCCGTTGGATACGGTGTTCATAGGGTCTTGTACAAACGGGCGAATCGAGGATTTAAGGGAAGCGGCAAGAATTGTAAACGGTTACAAAGTCTCCGAAGGAGTGCGGGCGCTAGTGGTTCCGGGTTCTTTTTCGGTCAAACTTCAGGCTGAAGAAGAGGGATTAGCAAAAATCTTCACCGATTCGGGATTTGAATGGCGGGATGCCGGTTGCAGCATGTGTCTCGGAATGAATCCTGATGTGGCGCAGCCTGGCGATCGGATCGCTTCAACTTCTAACAGGAACTTTGAAGGCCGTCAAGGCCGTCTTTCCAGATCTCATCTCGTAAGCCCGCCGATGGCCGCGGCTGCAGCTATAAAAGGTCATTTTGTGGATGTCCGTGACTGGCCGATAAAAGTCAGGGAGGAGGTATAATCGTGGAAGCTTTTAAGAAACATATCGGAGTTGTCGCCCCTTTGAATCGTGCCAACATTGACACGGATGCGATCATACCAAAACAGTTCTTGAAGCGAATAGAGAAGAGGGGTTACGGGCAGTGCCTGTTCTATGACTGGCGTTTTAAGGAGGACGGTGAAGAGGATCCGGATTTTCTGTTGAACAAAGAACCTTACCGCCATGCCTCAATCCTGCTGACCAAAGAGAATTTCGGCTGTGGATCTTCACGTGAACATGCACCATGGGCTTTAGAAGATTTTGGGTTCAGAGTGATTATTGCACCTTCCTTTGCAGACATTTTCTATAACAATTGCTTTAAAAACGGAATTTTGCCAATCCGGTTATCTGAAGGAGAAGTTAATCATCTTTTCCAAAAAACCGAAGAGATTCCCGAATACAAGCTGACAGTCGATCTTCAATCGAATACCATAACCGATGGTAAAGGATTCGAGAAGAAATTCGAAGTGGATGCTTACCGACGATCAATGCTTTTAGAAGGCATGGATGAAATCGAAACGACAGTCCTGCACGGTGCGAAAATTGAAGAGTTCGAAAAAAATCATAAAGTGTATTATAGCATGCAGGATGGCGGTTCCACCTTTAATCCTGCTGAAAAAAAACGAACAATTTAAATTAAGAAAGGAGATTTTACATGGATAACAAGTCGATTAAAGAGCCGATTCAGAAAAAATGGATTTGGATTATTCTGTTCTTTATCATACTTGGGAATGTCCCCTGGTATTTCCAATCCGGTTCAATTGCTCCACTTGTCTGGGGAGTTCCTTACTGGACGCTGTTCATTGTAGCATTCGCGATTTTGCTGAGTGCTTTTACCAGTTGGGTCATTATGACCCAATGGAACATTGTGGAAGATGAAGAGGAAGACGAGGAAAAGGAGAGAAAAAGGGGGATAGAGCATGAATGAATTAATTTTTGCGGGTTTGGACGGCGTTCTTGTTCTGATTTTTTATGCTGTTGTCATGCTACTTATCGGTTATTTTTCGGGACGTGGCGAGAAAGGACTTCATGAGAGTCTAAGCAATTATTACTTAGCTGGAAAAGGTCTGGGGCTTGTCACTCTATTCTTCACGCTATACGCGACACAATACAGCGGGAATACCATTATCGGCTATGCGCCCGCTGCATATCGGTCAGGCTTTGTCTGGCTGCAGTCAATAACGTTCATGACGGTTATTTTCGCGGGTTATTTGCTGTTTGCTCCACGAATGTATGTCATTTCGAAGCGGCTTAATTTCATCACGCCGACAGATTGGCTGCAATTCCGGTTCAATTCCAAAGCAGTCTCGATTCTGGCGATATTCCTGATGCTCTGGGGACTCGGGAATTACCTGCTTGAACAGTTAGTCGCAATTGGACAAGCAGTTTCGAGTTTGACGGGAGGAACCATTCCATACCAGGTCGCTGTAGTCGCTTTTATCCTCGTCATGCTGATCTATGAATGGCTCGGCGGCATGAAAGCTGTAGCATTCACCGATGTCATGCAAGGTGTGGTGCTGATGGTCGGGATATTTGTGTTCCTGATCGGAGCGTTTTACCTTGTGGGCTGGGATTTCGGAACAGTCACCCGGTTTATCGCAGAAGCAGAGCCTGCTAAAGCTGCAGTGCCAGATCTTCCAACGACCATTAACTGGTTCTCTATACTTATCCTTGTCGGCTGCGGAGCGGCAATATATCCGCATGCAATCCAGCGAATTTTCGCAGCGAAAAGCGAACGCACTCTGAAGCGTTCATTTGCCGTCATGGCTTGGATGCCGCTGATTACAACCGGTTTGGTGTTTGTCGTCGGTATCATTGGAATCGCTTTAATTCCAGGCTTGGATGAAGCGGGATCTGAACAGCTTGTTGGTCTCATGGCCAATCAAATCGCATCAATCAACGGTTTTTATTACTGGATCATGATTCTGTTCTTTGGCGCTATTGTTGCGGCCATTCTATCGACAGCTGACTCCGTGTTGCTCAGTTTCTCTTCTCTCGTTTCGAATGATGTTTACGGAAAATATATAAATCCAAATGCAAGTGAACATAAAAAAGTAATGGTCGGTAAAGTCGTGGGCGTAATCGCGGTTATCCTTCTCCTCTGGCTTGCTTGGAATCCACCGGGGACGCTTTACGAAATCTTTGTCCTGAAATTTGAATTGCTGGTTCAGGTATTCCCGGCATTCGTTGTGGGAATATATTGGAAACGGATGGCTGCCATGCCGGTCTTCTGGGGAATGTTGGCCGGTGCTGTAATTGCAGGCGGAATGACCCTTACTGGTCATGGCACGTACATGGGCGTGCATGGAGGGGTTATCGGATTGGCAGTCAACTTCATTGTAGTAGTTGTTGGTTCTCTTCTTGTACCTGTTACTGAACAGAAGGAAGTTAAGCTCCGGAAGATTGATTTGGTCGAATAAGTCTGAGCCAGTAAAGAGATGAGTACTTGATGAGTAGACAAGTGATAGACAAGGAAGTAATGACAGCTATTAATCCATGGCATATGCTAGGCTGGCTGCTCGCAGCACAAATCATGGTGGCATTCGTCGGCAGAAGTCTGGCGCCGCTGGGAGTACTGATTGAAGAAGATATGTCTCTGACAAAAGCGCAAATCGGTCTGCTTCCTGCGGCGCTGTTTCTCGGACAATCAGCGACGGCTATCCCAGCTGGATTTTTGGTGGACAGAGTAGGGTCGAAAAAACTGCTGTTTCTGTTATCCCTGACCCTTGGGCTGTCTTTTATGTTCATGACAATCTCGAATATTTACTGGCTGGTACTGTTGCTGGTAGTCATAGGCGGTGTTGGGTATGGCACAATGCATCCAACATCAAACAAAGGCATTATTTATTGGTTCCCTCATAAGAGGGGAACAGCAATGGGAGTCAAGCAGATGGGCGTCACGTTCGGGTCGGCGCTCTCTGCTCTTTTGCTTCTTCCGATCGCCACTGTCTGGGGATGGCGCCCCGCGCTTTTCGGTGCCTGTGTACTTTTAATCATAGCTGGAACCGTTGCTTATAAATTTTACCAGGATGCGCCACATGAGGAAAACCTGGATAGCAAAAACAAGAAGCCGACTAGTTTTTTACGTTCGGCCCTGCAAATGCTCAAGCACAAGCCGCTTGTTTTAGTAAGTACAGCAGCCATGGGACTGACGGGAAGTCAACTTATTCTGAATACGTACCTTGTATTGTATGCTTATGAGGAGATCGGCATCAGTCTGGTTTTATCGGGGATACTACTGGTCGTTTCCGAGGTAAGCGGATCATTTGGCCGTGTGGCTTGGGGAATGATTAGTGATAATCTTTTCCACGGAAAAAGGATTATTGTTTTAGTGATCATATCCGTTTTGTCGATTGTTGCTGCTGTTGGCATTTCACTCATTCCATCAGGAGCATCTTTCTGGATAATGGTACCAATCACGGTTCTATTCGGTTTTTGCATCTCCGGATATAACGGAATCTGGATGAACGCGGCTACGGAACTCGTTCCGCCTGAGCAGGCTGGCATCGCAAGCGGATTCACGTTAACAGTCGGATCATGGGGAGTAATCGTTGGTCCTCCGCTATTCGGATATATCGTGGATTTGACAGGAACTTATACGTTCAGTTGGCTGTTTCTGGCGGGAGTACTGCTGGTCGTCATCGCGCTATTGCTATGGGCAATGAAACTCATTAAAAAAGAAAACAGACGAAATTGAGCAATCAAAAGTTGGGTTGTTGAGGGAGTGTTAATTATGGACGTGGATTTAAGACATATCGAAACAAAAAATGCATATAAACTAATGACCGGTTCAATTGTTCCCCGGCCCATTGCATGGATATCCTCTATAGATGAGAATGGGGAGAGGAATCTCGCTCCGTTCAGCTTTTTTACTGTGGCTTCCCGAAAACCGCCGATGCTCTGTGTTTCTATCGGTCCTGGTGTCGGAGAGCGGAAAGGAACCGTAAAAGATACTTTGGAGAATATCCGATCACAGAAGCAATACGTTATCAACATTGCCACAACGGCCCTCGGGAATGAAATGCATACAAGCTCCAGCAACTTCCCAAGTGAAGTGGATGAATTCGAAGCCGCCGGACTTACACCGATTGAAAGTGCGGCGATCCGGCCACCGCGAATAGCGGAAGCTCCGATATCTTTCGAAATGGAACTGGACCAGATTATTGAGTTGGGAAGCGATCACCTGGTCCTCGGGAAAATCGTCCATTACCATATACAGGATGAGTACTATCTAGGAAATTATAAAGTGGACTTAGAAAAATTACGGCCACTGGGACGGTTGGCGGGAAATTACAGTGAAGCAACCAATTTCTTTACGCTTCCAAGAGAAGGACAATGAAAGAATGGAAAAGGAAAGGAGAGGACCAAGTGACTGATACAGTGATAACAGATGTGACTGGCCGGGACGGTTTCCAGATGGAAAAGGAATGGATTGGAACTGAAGATAAGATAAAAATTATTAACAGTATTATCGATTCTGGAATCCCTCGTATAGAAGCAACGTCTTTTGTTTCACCTAAAGCTGTCCCGCAGTTAAAGGATGCCAAAGAAGTCATCAGCCGCATCAACAGGAGAGATGTTGAAATTATTGCGCTTGTCCCGAATGTAAAAGGTGCTGAACGGGCCCTTGAAGCTGAAGTGGACAGTATAAATGTGGTTTTATCCATCAGTGAGACTCACAACATGAAGAACATCAATAAAACAGTCGATCAATCCATTCAGGAAATTACAGAGATAAGCAAGTTTACGGAATCTGAAAAAATCAATATCAGTTTAGGTACGACTTTTGGCTGTCCTTTTGAAGGGCTATATGACGTACAGAAGGTTTCTGAGATAGTTAGAAGGTTGTCAGCAATAGGGCTGAACCGATTTACCTTGGCTGATACGACTGGAATGGCCAGCCCTTTTCAAGTAACATTTTTTGTAAAGCGATTGAAATCGGCATACCCAGATGCAGAGTTCGGGCTGCACCTGCATAACACCCGAGGCATGGGATTGGCAAATGTCTATGCGGGCTACCAAGAAGGCATCAGACAATTTGATGCAGCCCTCGGAGGTATCGGTGGCTGCCCTTTCGCCCCTGGCGCTAGTGGAAATGTCTGTCTTGAAGATACTGTTCATATGCTGCACCTCATGAATATACTCGATGGGGTGGACCTCCAGAAGCTGATTGAGGCTTCCCGAGAGCTAGAACGAATACTTGGTTACCAACTGCCTGGTCAAGTGATGAAGGCGGGACTATCTACAGATACACATATAGCATAAACTTCTTTGAAAAAACGACGGACATAGCCGCAAGTTAAAGGCTGTGTCCGTCGTTATTTTTCTGCTATAAAAGTTTTTGATAATAGTCGATTTTTTCTCGATCCCATTGCAAGCCATGTCCACTCCGGTTAGGAGGGATGGCGACCCCATTTTCAATTTGAAGCGTTTCTAGCAAGATGTCATCAATTAACGGAAAGTGCTCGATTGAAATGCAATTCTTTGCGGAAAGCCCTAGTTGGATATGAAATTCTGGCAGAAAATGAGGCGTCAGCACGTAGCCGTGTCCTTCGGTGATATTAGCAATCCGGTTCCATTCACTGATGCCTCCTACCAAAGGCACGTCGGGCTGAAAAATTGAAGCGGCATTCTGTTTGATATAGTTGACGAATTCGAATCTTCCGTGGAGGTGTTCCCCTACGGCAATCGGGATACGCAACTGCTCGGCCAACCTTTGGTGTCCGTTAATGTCTCCTGCTGGCAGCGGTTCTTCCATCCAGTAAATATTCAGCTCTTCTAAATGCCTGCCCAATTGCAATGCCTCCGGATAGGTCAGCCTTTCATTACAGTCGACCATGATATCGAAGTCATCACCGACGGCTTCTCTTACCGCTTGTATTCTTTTAACGTCTTTTGCGATGCCTAAAGCTCCCGCACGGAGTTTGATGGCCCGGTAGCCTTCCTCCTTGTAGGAGAGGGCACCTTCGATTAATTCCGTAGTCGTCATTCCATGCGTTGCCCGCCCGCTTCCGTAAATCGGCATAGTCTCCCGCTGAGCACCGAGCAGGTGGTACAACGGCAAGTTCTGCTCTTTGGCACGGATATCCCAAACAGCAATATCGATTGCGGATAGGGCCAGCAATCCGTTTCCATTCCCCATCCGCTGATGTTTGTCCCAAAGGGTATGCCAGTGTTTATCCCATTCCTGTAATTTTGTGTTCAGTACAACTGGTGCTGCTGTATCATCAAGATAAGTTTTTACACTAGTCCCTCCACCCGTCAAAGCGAATGTAAAGCCAGTACCGATCAATCCGTCACTGGAAGTCATTTCAACTAAAATGAAATCTACTCCAGTTGCTCCGCTGCCGCCCCGTCCCTTGCCGAGAGGGATATGTAAATACTTCGATTCTAAATTTCTTATAGTCGCCATTAATAAAGCCTCTCCCATAGATTGAATTTACTGAAATTATAACATATTTTTATTGTATAATTTAGGAGGAATCAATAAGAGAAGCTATGAATCGGAAGTGACGGAACGACAAGAAATGAAGAGTATATTTATGGTAAAATGCCTTAAAGAAAGAAGGTTGAGGCATTGAGAAAAGCAGTAATAGGACTGGTGACATTACTGATGTTGCCCGGCTGCACATTTTACGAAGGCGATACCCGGCACAATGCGGCCGGGGAAGAAGCGGCGGTACTCACCGTCCACTACATCGACGCCGGCCAGGCGGATGCCACGCTGTTCGAGCTCGGCGAACATGCGATGCTGATTGATGCCGGCGACTGGAACGCGACGGATGTCGTCGAGTACCTCGAAGCGCAGGAGATCGGCGACATCGACATCGCGGTCGGCACGCATCCCGATGCCGACCATATCGGGCAGCTGGCGCAAGTGATCGGCCAGTTCGACGTCGAGGAAGTGTGGCTCCCCGGCAACACGAGCCCGTCCAACACGTTCACCGGCGTGCTCCAGTCGATCGACGCATCAGGTACCGGCTACGTCGAACCGCGCGCCGGCGACGAGTACGAACTCGGTTCACTCGAGATCGATGTGCTGTACCCCGAGGAGATCACGGGCGAGACGAACGAGGAGTCGATTTCCCTGAAACTGACGTACGGGGAGACCGACTTCATCTTCACGGGGGATGCCGGCACGGAGCAGGAGCAGGACATGATCGACAGCGGGGCGGACCTGGATGCGGAAGTGCTGCAGCTCGGCCATCACGGATCGAACACCTCGACGAGCCGGGCTTTCCTGAGAGCCGTCTCGCCGGAAGTCGTCATCTACAGCGCGGGCGAAGGCAATCCGTACGGCCATCCGCATGCCGAAGTCATCGCATCGGCGGAGAACATAGGCGCCGACGTGTACGGAACGGACGTCAACGGGACGGTCATCGTCAAAACAGATGGCGAGACGTTCGAGGTCATTCCGTCGGAACAAGGCACGCCGACCGAAGGCGAGAACCGCTGCATGGACATCAACATCGCTTCCCAGGCGGAACTCGAGCAGATTGACGGCATCGGGGAAGCGCTGGCGGAAGAGATCATGGACGAGCGGCCGTTTGGCAGTGTGGAAGAATTGCTGCGGATTGATGGAATCGGTGAAGGGAAACTGGCGGCGATTGAAGCGCAGGGGTTGGCGTGTGTGGGATGGTGAGAGGGGGCTGGACTGGAAAGAGGACGATAAATTGGCTGTTATTTTTTATGAGAAGTGGAGCGGTTCGAAATTTATAAAGCCTGATTACCAGAACAGAATGAAGCAGGAGCGTTGTTTATTTCGGAAGTACAAAATGGACTTATTAATTTCATATATATTTTACGTAAAAACGGCAACCGATAAATAAACTAAAGCCAAAGCGCTTCCAGAACCGCTGAGGCGACGGGGTAGGGAATTCGTAGTACAGGAAGAGAAGAAAAACGTTCTTCTCTTCTTTATTAGTGTGGAGAATTTTTTCATGATAAAGACGAGCCTGCTTGAAACTTTTGATATAATCAACGAAATGGATAGAAGGTCGAGCAAAGGTGGAAATATGTTCACCCTCTTCATGAATGTCTTACTGCAGAGGATTCTAGAGGCAATCGCAGGAAAAGAAGAAAAACAGGTACCCTTGTATAAAAAAGGATGGACTCCGGTATGAAAATATTGATAAGCGAACGAGACCAATATGAGCGGATGGCAATTGAATGGCTGATTTCCACTTATTCCATTCCAATTGACGAGTTGTACACGGCAAACACCCTTCAAGAGACTCTGTTTCTAATAGAGAGGGAAGTACCGGATCTTTTATATATTGAGCTGGATATGGTTCCAATGAAAAGCTGGGAAAAAACCAAACAGTACTTGGTCAACTATAGTTCAGGCATTATAGCAGTCACGGCGGAAGCGACATTCGAACGGGCAAAACAGGCGTTGGAATTGGCAAGTGTCGATTTGCTGGTCAAACCCCATGATCCCGTAAAAATTAAAGAATGTTTAGGAAAAGCATTATCGAAGCTGTCGCGCCAAGAAAAGGACATTCCCTTTTCAAGTAATTGGGAAGCGCTGGCTTCTTATCAAGCATTGTTCTTGAAAGAAGAGGAGAAGCCGCCGGGCATTGGTCTTATGCTTTTTCATACTGAGGACAGCCAAAAGCTCATGGACCTCATCTCATTCCTGGGAAATTTTCCATTCCGTGAACACCCGACAGTCTTGCCTTTGACAGACATGGTCGTTTGCTTATTCCAACAACCGACTACCGGTCTGGAAGAATCAGCCCGAAAAGTATTGCGGGAGTGGGAAACTGAGAACTCGGAACCGCTTGCGGCCGTGGTTATTCCGCCGCAGCAGAATCCAAGGGATATCCATACAATGTATCAAACAGCGAGAAGACTGATGGAACTAACATTCTTCCTAGGATATCGGCAGGTAATCAAGCCGGAAGAATCGTACAATACCTGGAAAGAAATCGATCCATTCCTTTCTTCATCCGAACAGAGGGAATGGATCGATATGCTGAGCAACTTTGATAAACAGAGAATCAAGCGATGGATGCACGAGGAATTTTTGCATGCATCTGCTCCTTTTCCAAATCCAGAGCAACTGAGGACAAGACTGACCAGTATCCTGGCGCAAATACGACGCTTCATGAAAATTTATCAGCTGGATCAGGGGGAGATGGAAGAGCGGTACCGCCAAATCTTTTCTGAAATTCTCTACAACCGCGTTCTCTATAGAATCGTGCAGGAGACGCTGCTGTTTCTCTATGACTTGCTTGACCGCTCCAAAATGCATGAGGTTTTTGTGAAAAAAGATGTAATTGAAAAAGGACTGAATTATATAGAAGCGCATTTCGCGGACCCCGACCTGTCTCTTGAAAAAGTGGCTGAAGCAGCGGGGAGAAGCCCGGCCTACTACAGCCATCTGGTCGTGAAAAGGCAAGGAGAGTCCTTTCGCCGGATTTTGATGAACAGGAGAATAAAAGAAGCCAAGCGATTATTGATTACGACAGATCTTTCCATAGGGGAAGTTGCTGAACAGGCGGGTTTCCGCAATCCAAGTTACTTCACCCGTCTTTTCAGAACCCAGACGTCGATGTCTCCCCGGCAATACAGGGAATCCCATAAATAGGTGATGAAAAGAGCTGAAATCCACAGCACTTGCGGCCAGAAAAAATGTGGGCAAATGCCGGACAGTGACGGCTGGATTGCCAAGTTCCACAAAACTGTTAATTCCTTTCGGGATTAGCAGTTTTTTATATGAATTTTTTACAGCAAAACGAAAAGAACGCCTCATTTCATTTTGGCTCCCAACACCTATTTTCTTTAATAAATTCAATTTTCGTAAATAAAGTAAACTTTTTGATGAAAAAATGGTATTTTATTTGCTTCTGTTCAATAAAAGTGGTGTATTTCAAAAGTTTCCCCTCTATTTTCTGCTGCGCCTTCCTTTTATAATTTTCTATATATTCTTGATAAAGAAGCTATGACGGATGTAATGAAAGCGCTATCTTCACAGAAGGGGATACTGAAGAACAGTGCCATAGCCTCTTCATCAAAATCAGCAAAAGGGGGATTTAAAAATGGCAATTACCACAGAAGAGAACCGATTTGTCGAAGGTGAGAAAAGTCAGGAGCGAAAGACGCGTAAATCAGTTTTTATACCGGCATTTTTAGTGGTCGGCGGAGGCGCCGTGTTAGGAATCGTCAACAACGAGCTGCTGACTGAAATCGCCTTAAAAGGATTTGAAGGATCTCTGCGGAGTATGGGATGGCTTTATCAGATCATCTCCATTATCGCCTTGATCGTCGTGAGCATTGTGACATTCTCCAAAGTGGGCAATATCCGTCTGGGCGGCGATGATGCGAAACCGAAATACCCGTTCATGGCATGGTTCGCCATGGCACTGACTGGCGGAATTGCAACAGGCGTCATTACTTATGGGGTGAATGAACCCATCATTTATTTCGGAAGCATTTACGGTGAAATGGCGCAGACGGGTATCGAACCAGGAACGTCTTCTGCAGCAATATTCGCTATGGGACGTTCCATGTACAACTGGACATTCATTCCTTACGCAATGTATGCCTTGAGCGGCCTTGTTGTCGCGTATATGTATTTTAACCGCAAACAGCCGCTGTCGGTCTCTGCGACGCTGACACCGCTTTTCGGGGAAAAGGTGAAGAAAGGGATCTGGCCGGGAATCATCGATACATTAGCCATCCTTGCCATCGCTTTGGGTTTGGCATCATCCCTTGGCGCTGGACTCGCTCTGGTGGGCTCCGGCATTGAAACAACATATGGAATCGAACAAGGACCGGTCATCTGGTTCCTGCTGGCTCTCCTCATCACGGCGTTATTCACACTTTCCGCGTTGAAAGGGCTCGATAAAGGAATCCGGAATATGGCTTCGATCAATGCATGGGTCTTTTATGTGCTGCTGATCGCACTTTTCATCATCGGTCCGACTCTTTACATTTTAAACACGACAACCGTTGGCATGGGCTACTGGTTACAGAATTTTTGGGTTTGGGGTCTTGATCCATCCTCAATCGGCGGAGAAGCGCTGGTGATGTGGTGGACGCTGTATGATTGGGCGATCTGGATTGCGTACGCGCCGCTGATGGGAATCTTCCTGGCTGTCATTTCGTACGGACGCACGATCCGTCAGTTCATGTTCATCAACTGGATCCTGCCGGCTGTGTTCAGCATTGTCTGGTTCGGCATCTGGGGCGGAACAGCGCTTTTCTGGCAGTCGAACGGGAACACCGATCTGGTAGCCACCATTCAGGAAAGCGGAGCCGTCGCCGGACTATGGACATTCCTGGCCAACCTTCCGCTGGCGGCCATCATCATTCCGATAGTCATGATCGCACTCATCTTGTCATTCGCGACTGCTGCGGATTCCATGGTGCGGGCAATTTCGACTCTCTGTACAGTCAACATCCGATTTGATGAAGAACCGGCAAAATGGAAGATGCTGTTGTGGGCGCTTTCCATCGCGACAATCGCCTTTATCATGGTGGCGTTTGCCGGCGGTGAACAGGGCGTGGATGGCGTGAAGTATTTAGCAGCACTCGGCGGATCCGCCGTCCTGTTCGTATTCGTCCTGCAGGTGATCAGCGCGATTAAGATGTTTTTTATCGATAAACTCGAACGGTAACCAGTCATAAAGGAAAGGCGGAGAAGAATGGCCATCAAAAACATTCAGCATGTCACACTAGGCGGGAAAATTTCGCTTGAGGAATTTGTGGCTGTCGCCCGCTTGAAAGTACCTGTCCATTTTTCTGAGGAGTACCGGCAGCGGGTCGAAAAATCAAGTCGCCTCGTCCAGTCATGGATAAATGAAGGGAAAGTGATGTACGGAGTGAACACGGGATTCGGTGCTCTCTCCACACAGCTCATTTCTGCTGAGGAAACTGCCCTTTTGCAAAGGAATATCCTAGTGTCGCATGCCACTTCCGTCGGAGAACCGCTCGAGGAAGAAACCGTCCGGGCCATCCTGCTGATGGTCCTGCAGAATGTCGGCCAGGGCTTTTCCGGCGTCCGGTTAGAGACGCTGGACATGTACCGCCGGTTATTGAACGAGAGAATCACGCCATATGTACCGGGTGAAGGATCCGTCGGGTATTTGAGCGTGGAAGCGCATATTGCGCTGGTTTTGATCGGCCAGGGCAAGGCCTATGTCGACGGAGAACTGCTTCCCGCTTCCGAAGCGTTGTCCCGGGGGGGATGGAGCCGATCATTCTGTCCGCGAAAGAAGGGCTGGCACTGACGAGCGGGACCACGAGTCCGACCGGCATCGGAGCACTGGCGCTATACGACATGCTCAATGCCGCGAAGACAGCGGACATCATCGGCGCCATGGCACTGGAAGTGCTGAAAGGGACGACACGGGCGTTTGACGACCGGTTAATGAGCGTCCGGCCGCATCCGGACCAACGGGATACGGCAGCCAATATCCGGAAGATACTGAGTGATTCGGCAATCGCGAAAGAACACGTCGATCACCGGCTGCAGGATGCGCTTTCTCTAAGAGCGATCCCCCAACTCCATGGAGCTGCCAAAAAGACATTGAAAGACGCGAAGACAACAGTCGAAATCGAAATGAATGCCTGCTCCGATAACCCGATTCTTTGGCCGGATGGGGACGGAGCGATTTCCGGGAGTAATTGCGACGCCTCCTATATCGGAATCGAAATGGATTCCGCCTGCATCGCAGCGACCGCCATCGCCAAGATGTCCGAAAGGCGGAACAACCGCCTGATAAATGGGCGTCTGTCGGAATATCCTCCGTTTCTTGTCGGCAAAGCGGGTTTGAATTCAGGCTTGATGATTCCCCAGTACAGCCAGGCGGGACTCCTGAATGATATGAAGATCCTTTCCCATCCCGCTACTGTGGACAGTGTGCCGACATGCGCCGACCAGGAAGACTATGTCAGCATGGGCTATAACGCAGCAAAAAAAGCGAAAGACATCGCGCGGAAACTGGAATACATTCTGGCGATTGAACTCTTGTCCGTCCATAACGCCTATCAATTCATGGAAGAGGATCTGGCACCGGGCTCCGCTTCCGCTACAGTAGTGGAAAGAATGAAAAAAGATATTCCCGTCATGACGGAAGATGCATATCTCTATCCTTACTTGGAAACACTACGGAGCCTCATTCATTCCGGTGATGTGGCGGCTGCGGCCGAAGAACAGACCGGGGAACTCCTGTAGGTTTTGCCAAAGGGAACGTCACGGGAAATTACAATTATAGAGAAGGCAGGTCATTAACATGATGAAAACGTCCGAACAAAAAGTGATCCGTTACCGCGGAACAGAACTTCACACGAAAGGCTGGATGCAGGAAGCGGCGCTGCGGATGCTGATGAATAACCTGGATCCGGAAGTTGCAGAAAAACCGGAAGATCTCGTCGTATACGGCGGTATCGGTAAAGCCGCCCGAAACTGGGAGAGCTTCGACGCTATCGTGAAATCGCTGAAGGAACTCGAAAACGATGAAACGCTGTTGGTGCAATCAGGGAAACCGGTCGCGATTTTCAAGTCGCACACAGATGCGCCGAAAGTGCTGATCGCCAATTCCAATATCGTTCCGGCTTATGCGAACTGGGAAACTTTCCATGAACTTGATAAAAAAGGGCTCATGATGTATGGGCAGATGACGGCAGGCAGCTGGATCTACATCGGCTCTCAGGGAATCGTGCAAGGAACCTATGAAACATTCGCGGAGCTCGCCCGCCAGCATTTCAGCAGCACACTGAAGCACACGATTACAGTGACAGCGGGGCTCGGCGGAATGGGCGGGGCACAGCCGCTCGCCGTCACGATGAACGAAGGCGTCTGTATCGGGATCGACGTGGATGAAAGCCGAATCGACCGGCGAATCGAGACGCGATATACTGACGTGAAGACGGATTCATTGGAAGAAGCCATCCGCATGGCGACTGAAGCGAAACAGGAAGGCAAGGCCCTATCAATCGGGCTGATCGGCAATGCATCCGATGTTCTTCCGCAGATGATCGCAAAGGGTTTCATCCCGGACGTCTTAACCGATCAGACATCCGCCCACGATCCGCTGAACGGCTACGTCCCATCCGGGATGTCGCTTGAGGAGGCGGCAGCGCTCCGGGAAAAAAATCCGGCAAAGTACGTGAAGCTTTCCAAAGCGTCAATGGCTCAGCATGTCCGGGCGATGCTCGATATGATGGAGAAGGGTTCAGTGACTTTTGATTATGGCAATAACATCCGGCAGGTGGCGAAAGATGAAGGCGTAGAGAACGCATTCGATTTCCCCGGGTTTGTGCCGGCCTACATCCGCCCCCAGTTCTGTGAGGGGAAAGGTCCTTTCAGATGGGTGGCCCTCTCCGGTGATCCGGAAGACATCTATAAAACCGATGAAGCGATCCTGCGGGAATTCAGCGACAATGAACACCTGTGCAACTGGATCCGCATGGCGCAGGAAAAAATCCAGTTCCAGGGTCTGCCTTCGCGTATCTGCTGGCTTGGGTATGGCGAACGAGCCCGGTTCGGGAAGATTATTAATGATATGGTAGCGAGCGGCGAACTGAGCGCGCCGGTCGTCATTGGTCGTGACCATCTGGATTCTGGTTCAGTGGCATCCCCTAACCGGGAGACCGAAGCGATGAAGGACGGTTCGGATGTGGTGGCAGATTGGCCGATCCTGAACGCGATGATCAATGCGGTCGGCGGCGCGACCTGGGTATCACTGCACCATGGCGGCGGTGTCGGCATGGGTTACTCCATCCACTCCGGTGTTGTCATCGTCGCGGACGGAACGAAGGAAGCGGCAACACGCATTGAACGCGTACTGACAAGCGACCCGGGTATGGGCGTGGCGCGCCACGTGGATGCCGGTTATGAGCTGGCTGAACAGACGGCGAAGGAGAGAGGCGTAAACATTCCGATGCTGAGAACAGAAAAGGAGTGACAGGGACAACAATGATTTGGATTAAAAACATACATCAGCTGGCAACACTCGCGGGCGGTCAGAAAGGCCCGCGCTCGAAAGAGGCAATGTCCGAACTCGGACTGATCGAAGACGGCAGTCTGCTGATTGAGGACGGAAAAATCAAAGCGGCAGGAACAACGAAAGAGCTGAAAGAAGCCTATGCGGCAGAGGTCCAGGACGCTGAAATCATCGATGGGAGTGGCTGCCTCGTCACGCCCGGTCTCATCGATCCCCATACCCATGTCGCATTCGGCGGCAGCCGGGAGCGGGAATTCGAAATGCGGCTGGAAGGCGTTTCTTACATGGATATCATGAACGCCGGGGGCGGCATCCATGCCACCGCGCGCATGACCCGCGAAGCGACAGAGGAAGAAATCATCGAGCAGACGACGAGCCGTCTGGATTCTTTCCTGAAGCACGGCGTGACCACGGTCGAAGGGAAAAGCGGCTACGGCATGGACCTGGAAACCGAATTGAAACAGCTGAAGGTTATGAAGCGCCTGCAGGGCGAACACCCGATCGACCTTGTGCCGACATTCATGGGAGCACACGCTGTGCCGCCTGACTATAAAGGACGGGAAGATGACTTCGTCGACTACATCATCAATGAAATCCTTCCGGTCGTAGCGGAAGAAAAACTGGCGGAATTCAATGACGTGTTTTGTGAAAAGGATGTCTACACCCCTGAACAGTCGGAGCGGATTCTGATAGCAGGGAAGGAACTCGGCCTTCTTCCGAAAATCCATGCAGATGAAATTGTCTCTTACGGCGGAGCGGAACTGGCGGCGAAAGTTGGGGCGGTTTCGGCTGAACACCTGCTGAAGGCGTCAGATGAAGGAATCAAGGCGCTGGCAGAGGCCGGAACCATTGCCTGCCTGCTGCCGGCGACCGCCCTATTCCTCAGAGAGGAAGTGGCCAAGGGGCGGCAGATGATCGATGAGGGCGTCGCTGTCGCGATTTCCACTGACTGCAACCCCGGCTCGTCACCAACCACTTCCATGCCGCTTGTCATGAATCTCGCGTGCATTTTAATGCGGATGACACCAGCGGAAGCGCTGACCGCCGCCACATATAACGCGGCGTGCGCTATCCGCAGAGAAGACAGCGTAGGATCTCTTGAAGTGGGGAAACAGGCGGATATCGCCATGTGGAACGTGAAGAATTACCAGGAACTGCAGTACCTGTTCGGGGTCAACCACCTGAAGACGCTCTGGAAAAAGGGCGTTAAGGTGGTGGGAGAGTAATGACGGAATCATGGCTGCAGACCCCGGAGTGGTCCTGGAACGCTGAGGCGGATGAACCGACCCATGTCCATCAGTGGGTCAGGAAACTGAATGAAGCGGACGGAAACCCGGATCTCGTGCTGTACGGCGCGCCGATTTCGCGGTCGTCCATTAGTGTCTCCGGCGCTTCACTTTATCCGGCCGAGTTCCGGAAGCTATGGAAAGGCTTCGCGACCTATAACCTGGACGAAGATTTCGACCTGACTCCATTCACCGCGACGGATGCCGGTGACGTCATCATGCATACGACCGACATTTTGCTGTCGCATCAGCGGATAGAAGCGGCGGCGGAATTTCTCGCTGCCGGCCATCCAAACGCTGTCACCTGCATGATCGGCGGCGACCATTCGACCACGGCGTGCGCAGTGCGCGGCATTAAAAAAGCGTATCCGGAAGAAAGAATCGGCATCCTGCAATTCGACACCCATCTGGATGTGCGGGATCCGGAAGAACTCGGCCCAGCGAACGGCACGCCCATCCGGCAGCTGATCGACGGAGGCGCCATTCAAGGGAAAGATGTCACGAATATCGGCCTGCACGGCTACTTCAACGCCAAGCCGCTCGTCGACTATGCAAAACAGCACAAAATCAATATGATTACGCTGAAACAGGCGCGCAGCGACAGTTTTGTCCAGACGGTAAAAGAATCGCTGGACCGCTTATCGGCTAAAACAGACCGGCTGTATGTAACGGTCGATATGGACGTGCTCGATATTTCAGTGGCACCAGGCGTTCCCGCTTCCACACCGGGCGGACTGAGCGCGGCGGAACTGTTCGATGCCTTGCTGCAAGTGGGCAAACACCCGGCTGTCCGGCATATCGACTTCGTTTGCCTCGACCCAAGCAAAGACTCAAGAGTGCAGGAAACTGTCAAAACCGGCGTCTATGCCTGGCTGCAATTTGTGACCGGTAAAGCGATGGCTAAAGTGAAGTAAATGAAAGTAATACTGTGCCCGTAAAGCATTCTTCTGCTTTGCGGGCATTATTAGGTCAAGACACTGAAAGCAGCCTTTAATCTCTATATCCAGCTCTTGGGCGACATATGCACAATTGCTGTGGTCGATCTTATTTCTAAATTGCTTGATTATAAAAATCAACGCCTTCGTGAATGCTTATTGAACGGTGGAAGAGGAGAACTGAAAAAGAGGACAAAAAAGAAAGCTGGAAAAGAGAAGCTTTGAAGCTCTATTAATTTCGTAGTGGTGTTGGCTTGGATTACAGATGGTGGACGGGCGGTCATCCCGGTGGAAGGAAAAGGGGTGCAGTCCATGATTATGGAAGCTGAGTTGCTGGAAAATAGTATTAGAGAGATGTTATTCCAAGTAACAATCCAAGAGAATAAAGGGTCTTTCACCACTTAAGCTAGGAAGCGTGGCCGCTATAAAATTTGATGGATTGATGCACTCATCGGTAAATTAAGGTAAGAAAAGCTGGAAAATCTTCTTCAAGGGGTGCCATGTAGCAAACGAAGAAGTGGAACAGCAGTATCCTTTTTGCTGTCTGCTTCTTCGTTAGTTTAGGGGATTCATCGGATATTTAAACCCGGAAAAGGTCAAAGCGGATCTACTTCAGTGAATTCCAATTTTTCCGTGGTTCTGTTGAAGGAATACTTAATCAATCTAACATTCCTCCATTTGGCAGTAATTGCAGGTCTTCGTCCTTTGATATAGTTCCTTTCACAAAAACCTCTTCTATAAGATATAACCTCTTCGGGGAAATCATAGGCAACTAAAAAGGCGCATATCATTGAATAGTCACCATGCGAGTATTCCTGATTAATCCAGTCGACATACTTCATTAGTTGCTCTATAGCGTCTAGGGTGGCGGAATCTTTTTTGATTTCAATCAAGAGATATCGTGAGATAGTGTCGAAACTTGGAATGAAACGATATCCGAAGATATCCATTTTATCCATGTAATCTATAGGCTTGAATGGAGAGGCGATAACTTGATGGGATATATAATCCCATTTGCCGAATACTGTATCATCTTCTGCAGATAAAACGTCTATTAAAGCGGCTTCTATAGCCATTTCATGGCCAATTAAATCATCCGATGAACAATTCTTCAGTAAATTTTTTGATGTTAGATAATAGTCGCCGTTTACCGTATTCATCACGTGAGGGTGAAGGTTAGCATGATGAGCGAACCTCCCTCTTCCACTTCTCAAGTTTTCTTCATTACTTTTTAGTATTATATCCTTTAGTGCTTTATTCTCCTCATCCCCCACTTTAACAAAAGAGAGTTTCCAAAATGCCCTTAACATTCTAAAACTCTGTGGGTTGGATGCTAATACGTCGTCCATATCCACTCCACGTACGAAAAATTCGGGAGAAGACTCAAAGAGGCAAACACAGCGGTTCTTGATATTTATTAATCCTTCATTTATCAGCATATTGCTTCTTACTTCATCATACTCCGGGTTAACTGGCAAATCGGACTCAGGAAAATTCAAATATTTACAGTCTTCCCCGACTTTCTTGAGGACTCCTAATCCGTATATTTTCCTTTCATGGAAAAAATATACATTATCGCCTGCTTTCATGCTTAAAAAATCTGCGAAAGTACCTTCAATCTGCCTGTTCCACCTACCATTTTCCGGCACATTTATTATGGTGCTATAGACACCATTCTCGATACAATCAATTAAGGAATCTCTACTGTTTAAATTGAATATGTAGCCAGCCATCTTATGCCTCCTTATAAAATCTTTGAAACTCCAGAAATATCGAATGCTGGTAACTGTTCTGGTAATTTTAACATTAAATTGAAAAAATCATAAGAGAGGACTGAAAACCAATCATAGGAATTTAGTGTTCCCTGTCAAATCAAGCACAGTCTGTACCGGAAGTTTAATCAATCGTTTTAGGAGGGAAAACAGTTTGAAAAAGGGTTGAAGCCGATGACCGATACAATGACCAAAAAACAACGAAGTAAGACCATGGGTGCAATTAGGGCCCAATCAAAGTTGGAGAACATATTTTCTAAAGCCCTTTGGCACCGTGGGTTCCGTTTCAGGAAGAATGTAAGGAAACTGAAGGGAACTCCCGATATCGTCATGCAGAAATATAAAATCGTCATTTTCATCGATTCATGTTTCTGGCATGGTTGTCCAGAGCACTTTAAAAGACCCAAGAGTAACCAGGATTTCTGGGATAAGAAGATTTCCCGCAACCGGGAACGCGATAAAGAAGTTGATGAGTTTTATAAGGAAAGGAATTGGAACGTAAAGCATGTATGGGAACATGAAATACGTAAAGATCTTAAAAAAACTGTGGACGAAACAGAAGAGTTCATTAAGGGAATCAAGCAGGAGTATCGAGAAGCCAAAGAATCGAAAAAAAACTGAATAAATGACAGTAGGATCTTAATCTTTCTGACGTTTTCCTGTATAATTAGGGCATTACATCGAAAGGGTGTTCGTATATGGAGGATAAGAAACTGCGGGTAGCTGAATTATTTGCCGGAGTCGGTGGTTTCAGGCTTGGTCTGGAACAAGCGAATTCCGAACTTTTCGATGTGGTATTCGGTAATCAGTGGGAACCATCGAAGAAGGCACAGCATGCTTTTGATTGCTACACTGGAAATTTCGAAAATGGAATTCATTCAAACGAGGATATAGCAAAGGTTCCTGATAATTTATTCCAGGAACTCAATATCGACTTATTGGTCGGAGGCTTCCCATGCCAAGACTATTCCGTGGCGCGAAGTAAATCAGGTGAGCAGGGGATTCAGGGTAAGAAGGGGGTGCTATTCTGGGAAATAAAACGTGTCATCGAGAATTCTTATCCCAAATATGTATTGCTCGAGAACGTGGATCGCTTGCTCAAATCCCCTTCTTCTCAAAGGGGACGGGATTTTGCGGTCATGCTCGCTACATTCCGTGATTTGGGCTACAGCGTGGAATGGCGAGTCATAAATGCCGCTGATTATGGGCAGGCGCAACGGAGAAGAAGAGTATTCATCTTCGCTTATAAGAATGGAATCAGTTTCGATGCCAGGCAGTCCGAGAAAGCGGGCGAGGAAATCGTCTTTCAGGATGGCTTTTTTGCGAAGGCTTTTCCTGTGCAATCCGAACCGTACAAGGGAAGGGTTTCTTCTGTCACTCTTCCAGCGGATATAGTCGGTCTGTCCGACTCCTTCTCTTATACGTTTCATCCTGCGGGTTATATGAAGGAAGGGGAGGTCTTCACAGCACAACCGATTCCGGTGGAAGAACCGTTCGTTCCGCTCGGTGAAATATTGGTGAACGAGGACCAGGTAGAAGAAAAGTTCTATTTAAACGAAGGTAATATTGAAAAATTCGCCTATCTACGTGGACCGAAGAGAATCGAGCGAACTTCTAAAGAGGGGCATACCTACCATTTCTCAGAAGGTGGGATGTCACCGACCGACGAATTAGATAAACCGGGACGGACTATGCTAACAAGCGAGGGGACTATCAATCGGAGCTCACATATAGTAGAAGTGAATGACCGCAAGAGATTTCTGACACCGGTGGAATGCGAACGGCTCAATGGATTCCCGGATGGTTGGACTTCAGGGATGCCAGACCGGATGCGTTATTTTTGTATGGGCAATGCTCTCGTCGTCCAATTGATTGAACGGATGGGTTCTCGGATAGAGGAATTGGAAGCGATGGAGGAGCCTGCGGGAATACAATTGGAATTTTCAATCTTTGGCTGATACTCATGTATCAGCTTTTTTATTTTCATGATAAAATATGGAAAAGAGAATTTAGGGGTTGATAGACCTTGGAATATAAAAGCGAGAAGGAGTTACTTTATCTAGCGGAAGCTGCAGAGGGAAAAACATTCGGGCAAATAGACAAAAGCGGACGAGTTGAAAACGAGCGGGCAAAAGGACAACTGGGTCAAATAATTGAAGAAAGCTATTTTGGTTATGAAATCAATTCAAGGGCAGAGGCTGATTTTGAGGACTTGGGTATCGAGTTGAAAGTCACCCCGATTAAAAGGAACAAAAATGGGAGCATTTCAGCAAAGGAGCGCTTAGTCTTAAATATAATTAACTATTACAAAGAAGTTGAAGAAACATTTGAAACTTCAAGTTTTTGGAAAAAGAACAATTCCCTCCTTATTATGTTTTATCAATGGCTACCTGAGGTGAAGAGAGCGGACTATCTTATTCTGAAATCGTACTTGCACAAATTCAATGAGAGAGACTTAACCATTATTAAACAAGATTGGGAAACCATTATTACAAAGGTGAGGGACGGAAAAGCCCACGAACTTTCAGAGGGCGATACACTCTATTTAGGTGCAAGCACGAAAGGGGCCAGTAAGAGCTCGACAAGAAGTCAACCTTACAGTCCTATACCTGCTATGCAGAGGGCATATTCCCTTAAGCAGAGTTATATGACTACGTTGGCGAGAAAGGTGATTGAACAGGAAAAGCTAATTTCCATTATAGAAGGAAAGAATGATAAAGGCGATTCTTTCGAAACTATCCTCGATTCCTATTTTTCTCCTTTTATCGGTAAAAGCCTTCGAGAAATAAGTAATAAGAAGGATATAGACATTAATCCCCGTAGTAAGAATTTCTTGCAGTTATTCATCAGTATGATGTTAGGCATTAAAGGCACGGATCTTTCGAAAATTGAAGAATTTTCTAAAGCTAATATCGCTTTTAAGACAATCCGCACCCATACCGATGGAAGGCTTAAAGAGCACATGTCCTTTAAGGGAATTGATTTTAGTATCTGGGCGGATGAAGAATGGCTTGATAGTTGGCTAAGGACATACTTTACCGAGACGAAGTTCCTTTTCGTGGTATTCGACTCAAAGGAAAATGGAGACTGCAATTCTCCTGATGGGCTTTACTTCAGAGGGGTGAGGCTATGGAATATGCCTATATATGAAATTGAAGGAAGACTAAGGGGATTTTGGGTAGAAGTACAAAAAATCTTGCGTGAAGGAGTGAAGTTAATCGAAGTCACTAGAGGTAAGAGGCGCATGGTAAGAAACAACTTGCCTAAACCAGGCTCGAATGGTCTATGTCATGTGAGACCGAAAGCAAGAAACGCAGCGGATGTGACCGTTCTTCCCGACGGACAGCTTATTACAAAGCAAGCGTTCTGGCTGGACAAGAATTACATTGAGACGATTGTCAGAGACATATAGACTGTCCTAATCTAATCCACCGCCGCTTTTTGTTAGTGATGTTTTCAACGTTCAGTACAGCATGGAAGTAAAATATCATTGAATAAGAGATTGCATAGTGATTCGGCCATTGGACAGTTACTTTCCAAGAAGAAGGAGGAATGGAAAATAGTCGGATTTCCTTGCACTATAGGCTGTCGTCTTAGATAGAAAGGCGATGACTTTGAAAATGATATTCAATGGATTCAAGGAGGGATTATATGAGTTGTCTGAAGTTGAGTCTTTTTCACGACTATAGCCGACAGGATGTACATAACATTTTTGGCTCGACGAGTAGATTCGTCCCAGGATCAGGTACTTGGGGCGTACATGGCATAATCCGTCTTTCTGACAGACCGGGTGATTACGTTCTTTTTGTGACCTTTGGTCAAGATTCTTTCGGATATACATTCAAGGAGGGTATAACAGGAAAAGGAGTATTAACCTGGCAATCCCAGAAGAGGCATTCATTAAACCATCCGGTCATCAGGGAATTCATAAACCACAACTCTGAGGACAATAATATTCATCTGTTTTTAAGAACGAGTAAATGGAACCCAAAGACCAAAGAATCACGGCTTTTCACATATCTAGGGAAAGTGTCGTATGTCACTCATGACAAAGAACAGGAGAATCCAGTTTTTTTAAAATGGAGAATTTTGAATTGGGAAAATATAGATGAAGGAACAGTTAGTAGAATGGCCCTTAATATAGACGCAGAGACAGTAATCAATGAAATGAGGTATGACTCGTCAATCGAAAAGAAGGCGGAAGGAGTACCTGAAGATGTTCGGGGGTCTTCCCATAGCACTTTTTGGATGGAGAGCGGTAATAACAGTAACCAAGATACTATTGAATCGGTTGGTATGGAAGCTGGATACGAAGTCAAAAGGAATGGCAGCCAATTTTCTGACTTCATATCCGACCGAAAGCACGAGCGGATGGACACCCCCAGCATATCCGACAAATTGGAAAAAGGAATTGCTAACATCAAAGTCGGCAAATATGTGAGGAAAAGTATGACAAGAATTTTCATGGAGGGGGATATTGATAATTTGATGATTGATTTACTATTGGAGAAGGACTATTGCAAGCGAACCTTTGGAATCAATTTCCCTTTATTAAAAGAGGTGGAGGTGAGCACTAATATAAATCAACAGAGGTTAATGAAAGGGAAGGCAAGATACTGGACCGGGACGGTTTCTCACGGAAGAAGACATTTTTTGATTTGTAGTCAGTGGTATGAGAGAGACAGACGAAACTACATGCGATGGGAGACGGCACTCTATAAAAGATAATAGGGGACGATATGAAAAGATTGCGATGCTGAAATGATTCATCTTTTGAGGGTATCGACTAATCCACCAATTGTCTCTATAGAGTTTAGATTAGCTGTTTCAGACACCCTTTGATTTATATGCGTAATTAAAGGCAAAAGGATGCTTCGTCAGAGATGTAAATCTATCCGTAATCAATTTATTAATGAAACGCAAACCTTGCCGCCGGCACTTATTTACGCAACTATTACGCGAAAACAGAAAAACCCGCGATGAAATCGGGTTTTATTCACATTCCTGCATCACATGAGTTGGCAATACAGCACGGGCGGATTCCGAGTTGGTCACACCGGGATTTGAAGGAGAGCATCGAAATTTGTATCGGCGAATTGGAATAATTATTTCTTGATTTCCTCCGTGGCGTACTCGCTAATCCACCATTTCCCTATATAACGGATAAAGAGCCGTATCGAGCGGTTCTATACGTTGAGGAGATGATCAAATGGCAACAGAGCGCTTTATCCGGAAGATGGACCACAGCATTTACGGGCGGCTTTACCAGTTCGTCGAGTTCGACCCGGAGACGGGGCAGGAGGAGATTGTGGAGCCGTTCCATACCGGGCTGTTCCGGAAGGTGGAGCAACAGGAACTGAGGGAGCTGTTGGCGATTAGGTCGAAGCGGGGAGCGGAAGCTGTGGGCTTTCACAGGGAAGATGAGTTCATTGTGCAGAAAGGCTCGAAGTTCGCGGCTTCCACTTCTCCGAAATGCCCAAAGAAATACATTCGCATGCGCGAGGCGCTCATTTTGGACGGTTCGCTGCTTCCGGTCCACGGCAGGCTGCTGCTGACGAAAAACACGGCGTTTGATTCGCCGCGGACGGCGGCGGGTGTCGTCATCGGCGGGTGGGCGAAAGGCCTGCATGACTGGAAAGGGAAATGACCCGCAATGCATGGAGCGGACTGCCGGGAACGGCGGTCCGCTTTTTCCGTTCAGACAGCCCGCCAGCGTAAGATTCCGTTGAATGATTAAGCGGTTCCGCAGTCGATCCAATCCGGAAATGCGACGCTGTGCCGTCGGCATGACCGTTTGATTTTCGGAATATAGGAAAACCAGTTGGACCTGCGTTGGCACATTTCCTGAATGCTTTCAGCGGCATCCACTTTCTTTATTTCCTCCAGAAGTTCCTCTTCTGAAAAGAATCCGGGACAGTAACTTTCTTCGCAAATCCAGCAGTAGAACCAGCCGTCGAGCGCTTCCCTATCGATATCTTCAATCACTACGTAATCCCCGCATGACCCTTCGCACCTGTACGCCTCGAAAGCCTCCAAATCCTTCACGGTTCCGTCGCCGAACACGCGGGCCAGCTCTTCGTACACTTCCGCTAAATACGCTTCGTCCTCAAACCAGAAAACCATCTCGTCATACGGATGAACATTGTCTTTCAGCAGGAAAAACAGGTTTACGGCCTTTATCCCGTAAAGGTGATCGGCGAAGTGCCTCCAGTTCCGGAAACGGCCATCCGATCCGGCCGGCAGTTCATCGAGCGGTAAGTAATACACCGCCTGCCGTTCGGGCCGCCAGTCGAGAATCTGCTTCTGCAGTTCCTCGAATTTCAGCACATACCTGTAGATTTCCTTTGCAAAAACTCCATCGTCGCCTTCCGCCCGGACGAAGTCGCCATGTGCATCAATGATTTCATCGATCGTGTCGTTCATCTCATCGGCTTTTCCCTGCGGATTATTAAACCTGACCTTCTCGAGATCGGATTCCCAGTTCCGGAGCCAATCGATGTAATGGAACCGGATCAGTTCATATGTATCGATGTATGGATGTGAGACGTCATCCGGCGTGTCGGGCTGGTTTTCCATATAATTCTCATAGCATTCGTCCGAACAGAAAACCACCCCCGCCGCGTTCACCCGGTATTCCGCTCCCGCTTCTTTTAAACAGTATATGCACGTCACAGACTTTCCCTCCCGTTATCAATTATTCAGCCGCTTTCATTTCATACCATACATACGCCTATTTTATTTTCCTACGCAGTCTGTCCGGTCAGCCGGGAATCAAGCAAAAAAAGGGAGCGCTGTCCGCTTCCGCGAATGCGCTCCCTTGCTGGTAGCTGTGTTTTATTCGAAAACCGTCAAGGCATCAAAAACGGCGGCGATCCCGGATTGTGGCCGGAGACGAAGTCGGCCAGCGGGATGACATAGGCGATGGCGATGGACAGGGTGGCGAGCACCACCCAGATCGCCCAGCGGTCCATGAACAGCGGGGACACGTCTTTCTTGCTGTCGTCTTCGCCGATCGGAAATTCCGTTTCGCCTTTCGGGGCGAAAAACGCGAGCTGCACCCAGATGTAGATCAGAAGGGTGATGGCGCCGAACAGGATCATGCCGCCGATGGCCATGAATGATTCGTACAGCGCCCAGTCCGCCGCCGCTTCGTGTCCGGTGTACGTCGTGTTGGCCGTCCGGCGCGGGCTTCCGAGCAGTCCGTTGATGTGCATGGCGCCCGACATGATGAGCATGCCGCTCGCCCAGATGATCGTCTGAGCGATGGCCAGCCGGTTAAGCACTTTCGTCATCTTTCTGCCGGACAGGAACGGAATGAGCCAGTAGGAGACGGCGAAAAATGTCAGCATGACGGTCGTTCCGACGGTCAGGTGCAGGTGGCCGGTCACCCAGATGGAATTGTGCACGACCTGGTTGATCTGGTTGCTGGCGTTGATGATGCCGCCGAGGCCAGCCGGGATGAACGCGAACATGGCGACGATCAGCGCGAAAAAACGGGCGTCGGACCACGGGAGGATCTTCCACCAGCCGAGCAGGCTGGTCACGCCTTTCGCTCTTCCCGCCCGCTCCATCGTCGCGAGCATCGCGAACGCGGTCATCAGGGAAGGGAAGATGATCATGAACGTCTGGATGACGTGCAGGAATTTCAGTTCGACGGACAGGCCGGGATCAAGGATCTGGTGGTGGAAGCCGCCCGGCACGTTGGCCACGACGAGAATGACGACGGCGACCCGCGCCAGGGAATCACTGAACACTTTGCCGCCGATGACTTTCGGCATCGAGACGTACCAGGCCGAAATCGACGTCAGCATCCAGATATTCACGAGCGTATGGCCGAATGCCCAGAACAGCGTGCGGCCGATCATCGGATCGATGGTCGGGACCCAGCCGAACGCCCACGGGATGACGAGCCCGACGACGAACACAGCGATGAAGAGCGACGCGAACACCCACAGGACGAACACGGCGTTGGAGAAGAACGCGAACAGCGGCGTCAGCTGTCCGGGATGCTGCTTCCGCCAGCCCTGATAAGTGATGAACATGCCGACGCAGTTCAGCAGGATGCCGACGACGATGAGGGCGAGTCCGATGTAGAACCACGGATGCGCCTGCATCGGGGTGTAGAAGGTGTACAGCACGTTCGCTTTTCCGGCCAGGATGAAGAACGCGGCCATGGCGGTGCCGACGGACATGAGCGCGAAGCCCGCCCAGCCGAAGTTGCGCGTCATCGGCGCCAGTCCGCCCAGCACTTTCGATGTTCCGGCGTACAGGTAGCCGATGCTGAAGAAGGAACTCAATACGAGGACGAGCAGCACGCCGTGGGCTGTCAGCAGGGCGTAGTAGCTGATCCACGAAGGCAATTCCAGGTAGCCGCTCCGGACGAATCCCTGCAGCAGTCCGGCGAGTCCTCCGAACAGCAGCGCCGCGAAGGCGATCGTCAAGTTGGCGGCGGATAAGATGGCATCTTCTCTCGGGATCCCGGCGGTCAGTCCGCTGTCGGCGGCTTTCCCTTTAGGAAGGACGGGCAGTTCGGATGCGTGTGTCATGTTCTCCCAACTTTCTTTCGGTTATTTTACAGTGATGGTGTTGGCCATATACTCGTGTCCGAGACCGCAATACTCGTTGCACAGGATCAAGTATTCGCCCGACTCGTCGAAGGTGTGGCTGATTTTGGAGATATGGCCGGGCACGACCATGACGTTGATGTTCGTATCCGTGATTTTGAAGCCGTGGGTCACGTCCGGTGACGCGAGCGTGAAATGCACGGTCGACCCGACCGGCACTTCCAGATCGCCCGGCCGGAAGGCGAACATTTCCGCGATCATGGCGATTTCATATTCCTTGTCGCCGACTTCCTGCAGTCCAGTGTTCGCGAAAAGCTCCGATTCCCGGACGCTCTGCGGGTCGATCGTTTCGGCGTGGCTCGGCGGCCCCATGTCCAGGACGAATGTCTGGACGGCCAGAATGGACAGGAAAATGATCAGGATCAGGGAACCGATAATCAGCCAAAGTTTCTCATAATGATGAATGCGCATGTCCTGTGATCTCCTTTCGATCCTCTTGAACGGTGATTAAAAACGCTCCAGAAATAAAAGCATGATGGCGGCCCAGGAAGCCACCATGATCGCCGCCAGGATCAGGACGGAGACGAACGTCCCTTTCAGCGAACTTTCTTCGGCGGTGGTGTGGCCCTTTCCCTGGACGGATTGGCGGGAAGGTTTCTTCATTGCTGCTGCCTCCTTCTCGTATGGATTAAACTGAACCGGGGAGGGTCCCCGGACTGATGATATGATTTCACCTTAACTATACTGCCGGCCGTGTTTGGATGGTGTGAAATAAATCACACTTTCGCTTAAAAGATTATCAAAAAAGCAAAAAAATCAGTCCCATGAATAACAGCCGCCCACCCAAACAAATCCCCGCCTGAACGGCCTCCGCTGCATGCGGAAACTGCTGTTGATGCGGAATACGGCTTCTGCGGAAAGTACGGGCAAGCTGTGATAGGATGAAGAAAAACGGGTGAGGTGGATCACTGAGATGTTTACCGTAAAAAGGATTGGAACTGTGTTCAATGACCGCAAAGAAGCGGAAGATGATTACTGGGGCAGCATTGTTTCTGTCATCGAGCTGGAAGACGGATTTGGGGCGGATGCCATTGAAGGGCTCGATGCTTTTTCGCATATTGAAGTGATTTACCTGTTCCATCTCGTCCCGGATGATAAGGTCCAGTACGGTTCCAGGCATCCGAGGAACAACACGGACTGGCCGAAAGTCGGGATTTTCGCACAGCGGGGGAAAAACCGCCCGAACCGGATCGGGGCGACCATCGCGAAGCTGGTGAAAGCGGAAGGGTCAAAAATATATGTATCGGGCTTGGATGCCATCGATCACACACCGGTGATCGACATCAAGCCGGTAATGAAGGAATTTTTGCCGAATGAAGAAGTGAAGCAGCCAGCCTGGTCGACGGAACTGATGAAAGACTACTGGGAGTGATTTACGCTGTAACGACGATATTTCTTCATTCTTAGGCAGCCGGTTTTATTCGAAGTCAGCGCTAAGCCGTTGATGTATGCAGAGAATGGAACCCCAAAGGGAAAGGCCCGTTCCATCGGCGGAACGGGCCTTTTCTGCACAACCTGACTCGATATCGTTTTTAGATGGATTCTACCGCTTCCTGAACCGGCGTGTCGCCGTTCACGACCTGAAAACTTTTGCCGATCGTCGACGGGCTGTTCAAGGTGGCGACAATCACCCGGGCGATGTCTTCGCGCGGGACTTTGATGCGTTCCATGTACGCATCGCCTTCTTCCGGCGCTTCCTTCACATCCAATTTTTCGGCCAATTCGACTCGGCTGCTGCCCGGGTCGTTCGTGAGTGCGCCGGGATGGACGATCGTGTAATCCAAATCGGTCGACCGGAGCCATTCATCTGCGTAATGCTTCGCCACCACATACGGGGCAAAGCTTTCCGGGGCGGACTGGATGGCTTCCCGGTCCGTGCTGAATGAGCTGACCATCACAAACCGCTTCACGTTGGCGCGTTTGGCGGCTTCGATCGTTTTGACAGCGCCGTCCAGGTCGATCATCAGTGTCTTATCGGGGCCGGTATGCGGACCGGATCCTGCCGTGAACACGACCGCATCCGCGCCTTCCGCGGCTTTCGCAATCACATCGACGTCGTCCTGAAGGTCCACGACGGCCACTTCTGCGCCGAGGCCGTTGAAGTAGGGGGCTTGTTCTTCCGAGCGGATCATCGCCCTCGCTTCCAAATTGCCGTCTTCCTGGATGAATTTGACGAGGTGCTTTCCGATCTGGCCGTTCGCTCCTGCGACTAATACTTTCATGGTCTCATCCTTTCCAGTTTTTGTGTCCTTCATTTTAAGGGCTTTAAGAAGTGAAGTACACTGATCGGCTCGGTGCGTTCCGTCGCCCGCCTAATCGGCCGCCTGTAAGTCATGGCCGGATTTCGTCCGGCCCAGCGCCGCGACAATCACCACACCGGCCATGGCGATGACGCCGCCGGCCAGTGAAAGGGTTTCCGGCCACTCACCGAGCCACAGCCAGGCGACGATGATGGCGATCGCCGGCTCGAGATACATCATGCTCGAAACAGAGCTTGCGTTTCCCGATGACAGCGCGATCGCCCATGTGGCGTAGGCAAGCCCAGCCGGGAAAATGCCCACATATAAGGCGGCAAGATGAGCTTCGGGCGCCGCCTGCTGGAGCGTGCCGGCCAGCCCCGGCAGGAAGATGAAAAACGGCAGCGTGCCGGCCCATGTAAAGTAAGCGGTCAATTCGATGGCTCCGTACTTGGCGAGGAGGGGTTTTTGGAACACAAAAAACACCGAAGTCGCCACGGCGGCCGCCAGCACGAATATTGCGCCGCCCGCCAGCGAAACGGAAGGACCCGCGGAGCCGACGGATATCAGCAGGATGCCCGTGAACCCGACGGCGAGACCGGCCCAGCCGAGACCGGTCAGCCGCTCCTTCAGCACCAGGACGGCGATGATGGCGGTGAAGATCGGCGCCGAGCCGATGAGCATGCCGGCAGTTCCGGCAGGAATGGTCTGCACGCCGAACGTCACGCCGATATGGTAGACGCTGATGCCGATCCATCCCAGCGCGAGGATCTTCCAGATGTCTTGTTTATCGGGCAGGCGGAACCGTTTTTTTCTGGACAGCGCGTACAGGAAAAACAATAACGATGCGATAAGGTAGCGGACCAGCACAAGGTGGCCGGCTTCGTAGCCGCCCAGCAGACTGGCGCGGATGGCGGCGAACGTGGATCCCCAGATGATGATGGTGATCAGCGCCATGAAAAACGACTTCCGGTTCATGTTCTCCCTCCTCGGACGGTTGACTGCGCAGCTGCTTAAGAAGCAGGGGCGCGGATGAAAAATTTTGCTGAATTTATTGGAATAAACCCGTAAAACAGCTTTCCGTTCCCAGTCTATCGGAAGCGGCCGGCAATAGCCAGGCTTGCAGTTCAAAGGCGGTTTCGGGGATTGTATCAGCGCTGCGGGTTCTCTATGATGGAAGGGACAGCGAACGGAAAGCGGGGGATGGAACATGCAGGAACTGACGAAAAAGCGGGCGTGGGCGTACGCGATTGACGGGGCGATCGCCAGCGGGGCATCACTCGCACTGGAGCCGCTCATGCGAAGGAAAGTGAAGAGCGGGTTCGTGCAGACGGTGGTGCTGCCGACCGCGCTGGCGTGGGGGCTTGAATATGCACAAATGCGGCTGAACGGCGGTACGGTCGGCCAGAAAGTGATGGGCATCCGGATCCTGAGCGAAGACGGGGCGGAGCCGGCCGCAAGCCAGATCATCAGGCGCATGGCGCACCGGGACACGGTAGGCCCGCTGCAGTATTGGCGACACCGCAAGGCTTATAAGCAGTATGAAGGCACGAGATTTCCGTATGACGTGTACGCGCGGACAAAAGTAGAGATGGATTGAAAAAAGCGGCTCCTGTTTCACGGGGAGCCGCTTTTGTCGTGTTTGCGACAGCAAGGTTATGTGGCAGTCAGCGCCGATACTGAATCGCGGATGAGCTGTCCCGTCGGCAGTATGACTTTCGACTGCGACGAAGCGTCATTCTTTTTGATTTTGGAGAAAAGAAGCTCCGTGCCGGTTTCCCCCAGCTTTCTCACCGGGATCTCAATGCCGGTCAGCGCCGGGAACAGGAACTGGGATAAGTGCTGGTTCGTATAGCCGACGATGGAGATATCTTCCGGAATCCGGAGACCCTTCTCCGAAAATGCCTTATAGGCGCCCACGACTTTGATATCATCGGTCGCGAAAACAGCGGTCGGCGGTTCGGAAGCCGCGAGAAGCTGCCGGGCGGCCATGTATGCTTCGTCGCTTGCATAGCCGCTGTTTACAATCCAATCCTCGTGCGGCCGCAGCTCGTGATCGGCCATGCAGTCCGCATAGCCGCTGAAGCGGTCGATGGCGACATTGTAATCGAACGGGGAGTGCATGCAGGCGATTTTCTCATGCCCTTGGCTGATCAGGTAGCGGGTGAGGTCATAGCTGTCCCGGTAATTGTCCGTGTCCACGCAAAAGACGTTGTTATACGTCCCTTCCACTTTGCCGATGACGACGACCGGGATGTTGAAGACATCCAGCTGCTGGAACATTTCCTCGCTTGCCGGAGAGGTCAGCATGATGATCCCTTTGATCATCTTTTCCCGGATCTTCATTGTGCATTTGCGCAATTCTTCCTCACTGTCATGGGAAGTCTGGAGAATGACATCGAAATTCTCCTCTTCGGCCCGCTGAGTGATGGAATGCAGAATTTCCGAAAAGAATGGATTGTCCGCTGTCGTTTTATTGGAACGGGACACGATGAGAATCGCGTCGAACCCTTTTGAGAGGGATTGGGCGAGCTTGCTCGGATGGTAATTCAGCTCTTCGATGGCGTTTAATATGCGTTCCTGCGCATGCAGGGAGACGTTTTTCTGGTTGTTCAGGAATCTGGATACAGTCGATTTGGAGACATTCGCGACTCTTGCGATGTCGTAAATGGTCGGTCTCATTGGCTATCCTCCTTCGGATGGTGAGGAGATTCGGAAACAGAAATCCCGTCAGATCCTTTCGATGGGACCTGCCGGGGGCGGTTCCCCGCTCTCTACATTACCGCACACTTCCTTTTTTAGCATGGACGACACACCGGGAAAACGGGGCGCGATCAAGGATAAAGCGGCTGGGAAAGGCGTGCGGAAAAGTCGAAAACTGATTTGACAGAAAGATTTTTATATTATATATTTTAGCTGTGGGAGCGGTACCAATCAATAGAATATTAAGAAAACAATCGCATTTAATTTAAAAACCGGCGCCGCCACTGATCAGGTTTTTTCTTTTTTTGACGTTATGGGAGCGGTTCCAAAAAAGGGGGTTGCAATGGAAAAAATAAAAAACAGGCTGTCCTTTATTTACGAAGATCAAGATGTTGAACCGTATGTTTCAAGGATTGTCGCAGCCATAGAAGAAACGAAGAGGAAGCCTTTACGAAAGAGAAAGCAGCTGTGGGACGAAGAGGATGTGGTGCTGATCACGTACGGCGATCAGTTCAGGGAAGAAGGGCGTCCGGCCCTGCAGTCGCTGGAGAAGATGGTGGACGAACACCTTTCGGATTCCTTCAATATCGTCCATATCCTTCCTTTTTATCCGTATTCGTCCGATGACGGATTCTCGGTGATCGACTACCGGGCAGTCGATCCCGCTCTCGGCAGCTGGGAAGATATCCGCCGGCTGTCCGGTTCGGTCCGGCTCATGTTCGATGATGTCTGCAACCACATTTCCGCGGAAAGCGAATGGTTCCGGGAGTACTTGAAGGGCAATCCCGCTTACCGGGAGTTCTTCATCGAAATGGATCCTTCCGTGGATTTGAGTGCGGTGACAAGACCGAGAGCCCACCCGCTGCTGACCGCTTTCACGACGGCTGACGGGGAAGAAAAGCACATTTGGACCACTTTCAGCAGTGACCAGATCGATTTGAACTTCGGAAATCCGGAAGTGCTGGTCAGGATGGCGGAGCTTCTGCTGTTCTATATCGAGCAAGGCGCGGAATTCATCCGCCTGGATGCGGTGGGCTTTGTCTGGAAAGAGGTCGGCACACCGAGCATCCATCATCCGAAAACGCATGAAATCGTCAAGCTTTTCCGGGATATCGCGGATGAAGCGTCACCCGGCACCGTCCTGATCACCGAAACGAACGTCCCGCACGAGGACAACATCTCTTACTTCGGGAACGGGCACGACGAAGCGCACATGGTATATCAATTCCCGCTTCCGCCCTTGGTCCTTTATTCCATTCACAACGGAAATGGAAGCGCTTTAACAAAGTGGGCGAAAGGGCTTCCGGATACCGGCGGAGAGACGGCATTTTACAATTTCCTCGCTTCGCATGACGGAATCGGGCTGAATCCGATCCGGGGGATCGTCCCGGAAAACGAAATCACCGATCTCGTCGGCAGCCTGCAGGAAGAAGGGGCGCTCGTCTCGTATAAGCGGACAGAGGACGGCCGGGAAATCCCATACGAAATCAATGTTACTTATTTCGATGCGCTGAGCCGGAAACAGGAAGGGGATGAGGCGCGGATCGCCAAGTTCCTGCTGGCCCATTCCATTCTTCTTACACTGCCTGGCGTTCCGGCTGTCTATGTCCAGAGCATCCTCGGGTCCGGGAATGATTATGCGGGCGTCGAGGCGACCGGCAGCAACCGGTCGATCAACCGCCAGAAATTCGATTATGACCGGCTGGAAAGCGAACTGCTGGCGGACGGCAGTGTCAGAAACCGCATTTTCACCGGCCTGAAGAAAATCATCGGGATCCGGAAAAACGAACCGCTGTTCCATCCGAACAACCGGATGGAAGTGGAGGATTTCGGGGAATCGGTCTTCGCTTACAGCAGGATCGATAAATCAGGAAGCCGCCTGCTCGTCTTGAACAATTTGACTGGCCGGAAGGTGAACGCCGGTGTGTCAGGCAGTTTCCTCGATGTTGTCACGGGAGAAAAAGTGGAAGCGCCGGGCGGACTCGATCTTGTGCCTTATGGGTTCCGATGGCTCAAACCGATCAAAAAAGGGGAGGAATTACGATGAAAAAAGTGTTTGGATTGGCGGCCGCACTCGGCCTGACGACAGGTCTCGCTGCTTGCGGAGGGGAGGAAGCGGTGAGTGAAGACGGGAGCGTGACAATCGAATTCATGCACTCTCAGGTGGAACAGGAGCGTCTGGCGGTCATTACGGATCTCGTCGAGAAATTCGAAAGCGAGCATCCGGACATCCAGGTTGAGCAGGTGCCGGTTGAAGAAGATGCCTACAACACGAAAGTGGTCACGCTGGCAAGCGCCGGACAGCTTCCGGAAGTGCTGGAAGTCAGCCAGGATTTCGCAAGGGTGATGGCGAAAGACCAGCTCATCGACCAGGAGGCGGTGGCGGCAGCCATTGAATCCGTCGGGGCGGATAATTTCTACGACGGTGCACTGCGGCTCATAAGCAACGAAACGGGCGACGGATACCTCGGCCTGCCGATCAGCGGCTGGGTCCAGGGAATCTGGTATGACAAGGAAGCGCTTGCGTCGAAAGGCTTTGAAGAACCGGAAACATGGGATGAAGTATTGGCCGTTGCGGAAGCCTTCACCAATCCTGCGGAAGACCAGTACGGCATCGCGCTGCCGACTGAAGAAAGCCTTTTCTCGGAGCAGGCGTTCTCCCAGTTCGCGCTGTCGAACAATGCCAACGTGCTGAACGCGGAAGGCGAACTGACGATCAACACGCCGGAGATGGAGGCAGCGCTCGCTTATTACCAGGAGCTTTCCCAATATACGATGCCGGGCTCCAACGGGGTTACGGAAGTCAACGACGCCTTCATGAACAATACGGCGCCGATGGCCATTTACTCGACCTACATCCTGCCGGGTGTCTTTGAACAGGGGAATGCGGAAAATCTTGGATTTGCGATTCCGACCAATGAAACAAGCGCGGTCTACGGGACTGTTTCCGCACTGACCATCACAGCCGGTGTCGAAGACGCGGAGAGAGAAGCCGCACAAGAATTCGTCGAATTCATGGCACAGCCGGAAAACATGACGGAATGGGTGCTGATGTCACCAGGCGGTGCGCAGCCGGTCAGTGACCTCGTGACAGAAAGTGAAGCATACCAGTCGAACGAAGTCATCAACGCATTCGGCGACCTGTCGACCGAAATCGCCTCTTCCTTCGAAGAAATCCAGATATTCGGTCTGGTGGACGGCCAGAACTTCCTGAAAGCGGGCGATATCTCAAGCTCCGGCGCCATCCCGAAAATGGTGAACAGTGTGACCGTCGGTGAGCAGAGTGTGGAAGAAGCGCTGGCGGAAGCCGAAAGCGCGGTCAAGGAAGTCATCCAATAAATCAGGGGAGGGAGTGTCTGACGGCACCCCTCTCATTCATTGACAGCCCTTTTGACGTCCGGCAGGGAATACACCGGTTGTCTTATCCGGGAATACACTGAAGACCAGGAGGAGACCATGAAACGAAAAGCAAAAGAGAGATCGAACGCGAAACTGGCGGCTGCTTTGCTTTTGCCGAGCGTCTTTTTGATCTTGCTGCTCATCATCTACCCGATGCTCGTGAATGTCAGAATCAGCTTTTTCGAGCAGTCGATCAACCCGAACATCGATCCGGTTTTCATCGGGCTCGAAAACTACATAAGCATTCTGACCGACCTGGCGTTCTGGCAGTCGCTCGGCATCACGCTGCTCTATACCTTTCTGACAGTCGCGGGCAGCACTGTGCTCGGACTGGCGATCGCGATTCTGTTCAACCGGCCGTTCGCGTTCCGCAAAGTGTCGCGGTCGCTCATCATCGCCTCCTATGTAGCGCCCACGATCTCCCTCGTGTTTGCCTGGAAGTACATGTTCAACAGCGGCTATGGCGTCATCAACTACTTGACGGTCGATATTTTCGGCCTGTTCGAGACGGCGCCGCTTTGGTTCGATGAGCCGGTGCTGAGTTTTGTCATTGTTGTGATTTTCGCAATTTGGCGATATTTCCCGTACGCGTTCATTTCGTTCCTGGCGATTCTGCAGACCGTTGACCGGACGCTGTATGAGGCAGCCGAAATCGATGGCGCCTCAGCATGGGACAAATTCAAAGTCGTCACGCTGCCGGCGATCATGCCGGTGCTGATCATTGTCGCCACACTGCGGACGATCTGGACTTTCTACATTTTCGAGGACGTCTATCTGCTGACGAATCAGGTGCCGGTGCTTGGGATCTACCTGTATGAAACGGCATTCGCATTCAATGACCTCGGAAAAGCGGCGGCGATTTCCGTGATCCTGTTCGTCGTCCTGTTCTCGGTCATCATCATTTCAAGGAAGCGGGTGAGCCTGAATGGCAATGGCTAGCAGCAAGAAATCGAAAACGACGAAAAAGATCTTCTTCTACATCGGCCTGCTCGCCGTGCTGGGAATTACCCTGTTCCCGTTTTTCGTCATGCTTATGACATCGCTGAAAAGCTCGGCTGAAGCAATTTCGCGGACGCCGACTCTGCTGCCGCAGGAGTGGACACTGGAACATTACCGGAACGTGTTCGATCCGGTCCTGTTCCCGTTCATGATGTACTTCAAGAACAGCTTCATCGTCTCGCTGACAGCGGCGGCGATTTCGGTCCTGTTTTCGATCTTCGGCGCCTATGCAGTATCAAAGCTGAAATTCAAAGGCCGGGCTACGATCAATTCCGGTTTTTACACCGTCTACATGTTTTCCGGACTGCTGCTCATCGTTCCGCTGTTCCGGATCATCTCGGGTCTCGGGCTGTACAATACGCTGGTGGCGCTGATCATCACGATGGTCGTCCAGACGCTCCCGGCCTCGATTTTCATGCTGAAAAGCTATTTCGATACGATTCCGGATGATCTGGAGGAAGCGGCGATGATCGATGGGCTCAACCGGATCCAGATTATTTTCTACATCATCATTCCCCTGTCGATATCCGGCATCATTTCGGTGTTCGTCTATGCCTTTATGATCGCTTGGAACGACTTCCTGTTCGCTTCGATCTTCCTGTCGAGCTCGGAGAAATTCACGCTACCGATCGGGCTGACGACGCTGTTCAGCACGCCGGATTACGTGTGGGGGCAAATGATGGCCGCCTCGCTTCTGACAGCTTTGCCGGTCCTGATCCTGTACGGACTGTCTGAGCGGTTCATCAAAGGCGGAGCGACTGAAGGCGGCGTGAAAGGCTGATTTTATTCCAGAGAAAGGCAGTTGATCGAAATGAAGAAACTGGTGGCAATAAAACCGAGGGTGGCGGCACTGACAGATTATGAGGATCGACCGGTCGGACCGGATGAAGTGAAGATCGCCGTGACAGCCGCTTCACCGAAACACGGAACGGAAGTCGCCGACTTCAGGGGGCAGACGCCGTTCATCGAAGAGGAGTTTTCGGAAGAATGGCGCATGTTCTTGCCGAGGGCCGAGCATGCCGCCAAGGGTCTCGTCTTCGGTGAGCTGCCGCTCGGCAATATGGTCGTCGGCGCTGTCATCGAAGCGGGTGAAGGGGTTACGGATTATAAAATCGGCGATCACGTCTGTACGTATGGTCCTATCCAAGAGACGGTCATCGTAAAAGGCGTGGCCAACCACCGGCTCCGAAAAATGCCGGAAGGAGCGAAGTGGCAGAATGCGGTGTGCTACGATCCGGCCCAATTCGCTTTGGGCGGAGTCCGGGATGCGGGTGTGCGGGCTGGGCGCCATCGGCCAGATCGCCGTCCAGCTGGCGAAAAAAGTCGGCGCCCGGCTCGTCATCGCTGTCGATCCCTTGAAAAACCGGCGGGAAATCGCCGAGCGCAACGGGGCTGATTTTTCCCTCGATCCGCTGTCTTCGGATATCGGATGGGAAATCAAACGGCTGACGGATAAGATCGGGGCCGATTCCATCATCGAAACGAGCGGGAATTCGGCTGCCCTGCAAGGGGCACTGAAGGGACTGGGCTACGGAGGCACCATTTCCTATGTGGCATTCGGCAAACCTTTCCCCGAAGGCTTGAATTTCGGGCGCGAAGCGCATTTCAACAACGCCAAAATCGTATTCTCCCGTGCTGCGAGCGAACCGAACCCCGATTACCCGAGATGGGACCGCAAGCGCATTGAAGATACGTGCTGGGAATTGCTGATGAACGGCTACATAAATTGCGAGGATATCATCCGCCCGGTCATTCCGTTCCGGGAGAGTCCGGAAGGTTACATGAAGTACGTTGACCGGAACCCGGAACTGGGCATTAAACTGGGCGTGGAATTCGACGGAAGACCGGAAGCGGAAAGCAAGCCGGTCCCGGAAGCATGAACGGAAAAAAAGGAGGAACGGTCGATGAGGATTTGCACACAGAATCAGGCATTCTTTCCGGAGCCGATCAGCGAGAAATTCCGTTTCATCAAGGAATTCGGTTTCGACGGGTTCGAGATCGACGGCAAACTGCTGGTGGATCATGTAGATGAGGTGAAGAAAGCGATTGATGAAACCGGGCTGCCCGTTGTGGCGGCCTGCGGCGGGTATGATGGCTGGATCGGCGATTTCGACGAACAGAGACGGCTTCGCGGCCTGGAAGAGATCACCCGGATTTTGGAAGCGCTGCGGGAAGTGGGCGGTAAAGGGATTGTCGTTCCGGCTGCCTGGGGCATGTTCACGTACCGGCTGCCGCCGATGGAGCCGCCCCGGAGTCCTGAGGCGGACCGCCGGGCGGTGACGGATTCCCTCGTTTATTTGAATAAAGCGGCAGCGGAGACGGGGACTGTTATTTTCCTGGAGCCGCTGAACCGCTATCAGGACCACATGATCAACACAGTGGCCGAAGCAAGAAGCTATATCGACGATAACGAGTTCCGTCATGTGCAGGTCATCGCCGATTTCTATCATATGAATATCGAGGAAGACGATATGGCCGGCACATTGCATGCCAACCGGGATGTCATCGGGCACATCCATTTGGCCGATAACCACCGTTATCAGCCGGGAAGCGGTTCGCTCGATTTCGCCCGGCTGTTTGCGCAATTGAAAGAAGACGGCTACGACGGCGATGTGTCCATCGAGTGCCGGGTGAGAGGCGAACAGCCTGAACAGGAATACCGGAAATCCCTGGCTTTTCTGAAGGAAGCGCTGGCTCGGCCGTGAGGAGGTCATAATGTGAAAAAGGCGGTTGTCATCGGCGGAGGGAATGTGGCGGAAACAGTCCACGTCCCTTACTACCAGGAGCGGGCAGAAATTGACCTGGCTGCTGTCGTCGGAAGGGATGCAGGCCGGACAGAAGCGTTCGCCCGCAAGAACCGCATTCCCCGTTTCTATACCGATGCGGATGAAATGTTTGCGGCGGAAAAGCCGGATCTCGTCAGCGTGTGCACGCCGAACCGCTTCCACTTCGAACTGGTCATGAAAGCGCTGGAACACGGCTGTGACGTGCTATGTGAAAAGCCGCCGGCGATGTCCGCCGGCGAAGCGCTGCAGATGCACCAGGCGGCGGAAGCGGCCGGCGCGGTGCTGGCATACAATTTCCATCACCGGTTCGCGGACGATGTGCGCATTCTTAAAGAAAAGATCGCGGAAGGGATGCTGGGAGACGTCTACGTGACAAAAATCCAGGCGACCCGGCGAAGCGGTATTCCCGGCTGGGGCTATTTCAATGACAAGGAAATGCAGGGCGGCGGGCCGCTGATGGATTTAGGGATCCACATGCTGGACGCTGCGCTGTATGCGCTCGGGTTTCCGGAGGTCCGGCGGGTGACGGCGAAGATGTATCAGAAAATCGGTCGGAAAAAGTCCAGCGGCTCTTTCGGAACGTGGGATCCGGAGGCGTTCACGGTCGAGGATTCATTTTTCGCGTTCATTGAGCTGAAGAATGACGGGCTGCTGCAGCTTGAGACTTCATTTGCACTGAATATGAAGGAAGACGCTGTGATGAATGTATCGTTCTACGGGGATGAGGCGGGTGCGGAACTGTTCCCCGCGCATATCCATACCGACAGCGACGGCAAGCTGGTCAGCCTCTACCAAAAGGAAAAAGCGGATACCGACCGCCACCGGAAAAGCATGGAAGCGTTCGTGGACAAATGCTTGGGGCATGACGTCATGATCGTCGACAGCGGACAGGGATATACCATACAGAAGATCGTTGAAGCATTATATCAATCTGCTGAAAAGGGTGAATGTATATCTCTATGACAAGGGAAAGGATTCTCAGGGAACAACATTTCGATCTGAACTTCATTAAAAAATATGAGAGCCTGATGGCGCAGGGGAACGGATATCTCGGTCTCCGCGCTTCGCACGAAGAGGCTTACACCGAACAGACGAGAGGCATGTACACCGCCGGCATCTACAACCGGCCCATGGAAGGCGAGTCCGCGGACCTGGTGAATTTCCCGGATGTGGCGGGGTTCCGGATTAAAATCGATGGGACCCTTTTTTCGCTGCTGGCGGGAGAAGTCCGTTCTTATGAACGGGAGCTGGACTTGTCGACCGGTGAACTGCGGCGGGAGATCCTTTGGCGAAAAAGCGACGGAGCGGAATTCCGTTTCCTGTTCCGGCGGTTTGTTTCGAAAGATGACTTGCACCTGGTCGCTTCGGAAGTCAGGGTCACGAGTCTCGACCGGGAAGCCCGGATCGAAGTGGTGACGGGCATCGACGCGCAGCAGACTAATCACGGCAGCCAGCACCTGATCGAAAAAGAAGTCCGTGTGCTGGACGAAGACGTCATGCTGGGCACTTATCGGACGAGCCAATCCGGGCATACAGCGGCGCTGGCCGCGACGGTGGCCGGCAGCGCGGCCGGCAAAGAGAGCTTCGCCGCGAAAAACCGGCAGCTCGTCATGTCGGTGAAGGTGGAAGCGGCGGCCGGCGAGCCCTATGTTTTCGAGAAAAAGGCGGTCGTTTACACGTCGCTCGACCGGGACCTGGATGGCCGGACACCTGAAGCGGCCTGCCTCGATGCGCTGGCAGGCTATGCAGGGAAGGACTACGGAACGCTGCTCAGGAACTCCGCAGCGAAGTGGACGGCATTCTGGCGGGATAAAGAAGTGCTGATTTCGTCAGCCGACCCGTTCGACCAGCTTGCGCTGGATTTCGCCCTGTACCACTTGGAGATCATGACGCCGGCGCATGATGAGCGATTCGGTGTCGGGGCGAAAGGACTGACAGGGGAAGGTTATAAAGGACATGTGTTCTGGGATGCCGAAATGTTCATCCTGCCGTTCCACCTGCTGACGGAGCCCCGCAAGGCGAGGCAGCTTCTCCGCTACCGTTACCTGAAACTGGAACAGGCGCAGGAAAAAGCGGCCAGAAACGGTTATGAAGGCGCGCTGTTCCCGTGGGAAAGCGCGCTTACCGGCGAAGAAGAGACGCCGGAGTTCGCCGCTATCAACATCCGCACCGGTGACCGGCAGCGGATTTCCTCGGCTGTCGCGGAACATCACATCGTCGCGGACATCGCGTTCGCGACTGTCCAGTATTACTTACACACAGGCGACGAAGAATTCATGAAAACCGAAGGGCTCGCTTTATTGATGGAGACGGGCCGGTTCTGGATGAGCAGAGCTTCGGAAAGGGACGGGCGCCTCGTTCTGGAAGACGTCATCGGACCGGACGAATACACGGAGCACGTGGATAACAACGCGTTCACGAACTACATGGCCCGCTATAACGTGGAGCAGGCGCTCCGTTACATGGAACAGTTCGGAGCGGAAGACGAAGCGTACAGAGACCGGGCCGAAGCGTTCCTGGAACGGCTGTACTTGCCGGTGCCGGACGCGGCGGGGCTCATTCCCCAGGATGATACGTTCCTGTCCCTGCCTGAAATCGATCTTTCCGCTTATAAGGAGAACCAGGGCAGCCAAGGGATCCTGCTGGATTATTCACGGCAGGAAGTGAACCGCATGCAGATTCTGAAGCAGGCGGATGTCGTGATGCTGCTCTATCTGTTTCCCGATCAGTTTCCGCTGGAAGTCATAGCGGAGAATCTGGCCTATTACGAGGCACGGACTATCCATGACTCTTCGCTCAGCAAAGCGGTGCACGCCATTGTGGCCGCAAGGTGCGGGGAAGAGGAGCTGGCGTACCGCTTTTTCCGGGAAGCCTGCCTCATCGATTTGGGGCCGAAACCGGATTCTTCGGACGAAGGGATCCACGGCGCTTCACTCGGCGCCTTATGGCTGGCGACGGTATTCGGATTCGCCAATGTTTCGTTCGAAGGAGACTGCATCCGCCTGGACCCGAAGCTGCCCAAGGAGTGGTCGGAACTGACCTTTCCATTGCGGTACCGGGGGAGACACCTGGAAATCAGCATAAGCCGGAGCCGGATCCGGATCATCCGCCATTCCGGCCCGGAACTGCACGTGAAAGTCAGCGGCAGCGAAGCTGAGTGGAACGGCCGGACAGAAATCAGCATCGACCTGTTCCGGAAAAAGGCGGAATGACAACCGGCTCCCGGATCTTCTGCCGGACCCGATATTTCTCAGAATGGAGGCATTTTCGTGAAGATCATCATCGCGCCCGACTCCTTTAAAGGATCACTTGCGGCACCTGACGTGTGCCGCGCGGTCAAAAAAGGGGTGCTGGCGGTTTTTCCCGGAGCGGATGTGACCGAACTCCCCCTCGCCGACGGCGGTGAAGGGACGATGGAAAGCATGGTCCGGGCATCAGGCGGGCAATTCATTCAGCGGGAAGTCCGCGGCCCGCTCGGCGAACCTGTCCGGGCGGCATTCGGCGTACTCGGGGACGGTGAGACCGCCGTCATTGAAATGGCGCAGGCTTCAGGGCTGACGCTCGTGGCGGATGGGGAAAGGAATCCATTGACCGCCTCGAGTTTCGGGACCGGCGAACTGATTCAGGCGGCACTTGATCTGGGGTACCGGAAGTTCATCGTCGGAATAGGCGGAAGCGCCACGAACGACGCGGGGACCGGCATGCTGAAAGCGCTCGGAATGCGATTCTTTGACAGCCGGGGAGCGGAGCTCGGAGAGGGGGGCGGCGATTTGGGCCGGCTCGCTCACATCGACGGTTCGGGTTTTGATGAACGGATTGCGGAAGCCGATTTCCTGGTCGCAAGCGATGTGCGGAACCCTCTATGCGGACCGGACGGCGCGTCTGCTGTTTTCGGCCCGCAAAAAGGGGCCACTCCGGAAATGGTGCGGGTGCTGGATGCGGCCCTCCATCACTTCGCGGAAGTCACCCACAGACAAACAGGGAAGGAGCTGCGCGCATATCCGGGAGGCGGTGCGGCGGGCGGAATGGGCGCCGCACTGATCGCTTTTCTGGACGCGGAACTCCGCCCGGGAATCGGCCTGGTGTTGGAAAGCCTGGATTTCGCAGCCGAAATCCGGGATGCGGATCTGATCATCACCGGCGAAGGCCGGCTGGACGCGCAGACATTGGAAGGGAAAGTCGTCGCCGGCGTGGCGGAAGCTGCCCGCAGTTCGGGGGTTCCGGTGATTGCGCTGGCCGGTTCACAGAACCTGTCATTCGCGCAGCTTCGGCAGATCGACCTGCTGTCGGCTTTCAGTATCGTGTCCGGACCCTGTTCGGTCGAAATGGCGATGGAACAGGCGGAGCAGCTGCTGACCGAGAAAGCCAGCATGGTGCTGAGTGTAATGCGGCCCGGTCTGTTGTCCGCGCCGCCCGACGCCTGAATGTCTGAAAAGGGAAAGCCCGCTAAGGAACTGCTGTCTCCTTAGCGGGCTTTCCCTGTTTCTTTATTTGTCTCATGAAAAGGTCAGTGGATCCGCAGTTCCGACGCGGCATCAAAGAAATGGGCTTTGCTGAGGTCGAAGGCCAAGTCGATCGGCTGTCCGGCTTCTGTTCCGTAGCGGGCATCCACCCGGGCGATGAAATTCTGCCCGCCGATGGAAGAATAGAGGATGATCTCAGCCCCCATCAGTTCCGCCACATCCACTGTCGCGCGGATCTTCGTGTCCGCGGAAGAATCGATGAATAACGGTTCGTCATGGATGTCTTCCGGACGTATGCCGAGGATGACATCTTTTCCGTCGTAGTCCTGCGCCCGAAGGGTTTTGAGCTTTCCTTCAGGAACACGGATCTTTTCATCACCCACGATAAAATGCTCTCCTTGGAGATGGCCGAGGAAAAAATTCATGGGCGGCGAGCCGATGAAGCCGCCGACAAAGACGTTGTTCGGTTTCTCGTACACTTCTTTCGGAGAACCGACTTGCTGGATGAGGCCGTCTTTCATGACAACGAGACGCGTGGCCATGGTCATCGCTTCGGTCTGGTCGTGTGTCACATAGACGGTGGTCGTCTGCAGCCGCTGATGCAGCTTCTGGATTTCGGCGCGCATCTGGACGCGCAATTTTGCGTCCAGATTCGACAGCGGTTCGTCCATCAGGAAAACTTCGGCGTCCCGGACGATCGCTCTCCCCAGCGCCACACGCTGGCGCTGGCCGCCGGACAGTGCTTTCGGTTTCCGGCTGAGGTAATTCTCCAGCCCAAGGATTCCGGCCGCCCGGTCGACGCGGGTCTTGATTTCTTGTTTCTTCATCTTCCGCAGCTTCAGGCTGAATGCCATGTTGTCGTACACGTTCATGTGCGGATATAAGGCGTAGTTCTGGAATACCATCGCGATATCCCGGTCTTTCGGGGCGATGTCATTGACCCGTTTGTCTCCGATGTAGAGATCTCCTTCTGTGATGTCTTCCAGCCCCGCGATCATGCGCAGCGTCGTCGACTTTCCGCAGCCGGACGGCCCCACGAGGACGAGAAATTCCTTATCGCGGACTTCCAGGTTGAAGTCCTGCACGGAAACGACATCGTTCTCATAAACTTTCTTGACGTTTTTTAAACTTAAACCTGCCATGCCAACCTCCAAAATTCAGCTGATTTTATCTTCCGGTATCAGCATACAGAACCTTGGCGGCTCAAGTAACGGTAAACGTGCACAAAATTATCCGCCGTCTTCGTGCAGATTGCCCGGCGGGTGCTGCTGGCCGCCCTGGCGCTTCGCCAGCAGCGCCAAATAGACGGCCATCGCCTGATGGAACTGCCGGATATCGATGCCTGTCTTCTCGGAAAAACGGTCCAGCCGGTACTGGAGGCTATTGCGGTGCAGATGCAGCTCTTTTGCTGATTCCGATATGTTCAGGTTGCATCTCACCAGCACTTCGATCATTTCGAGCGTCTCCCGGTCGCTGATGTACTCCTGCAGGACGGTTTGGCCGATTTCCTGGCGCAATTCTTTCGAGGCTGCAGCGACCATCAGATGAGGGACTGCATCCGCATACGTCATCGCCGCCTTATCCGAATGGGCGAACACTTTCACAGCCGTGTTTTTCACGGTCCGGTAGTAAGCATGCACCGCTTCCGTGCTTTGCCGGAAAGGGCCGGAAAAGAACCTGATTTTCACGTACAGATCACTCATCAGGAGATCGACGATCTGTCCGTATGAGACGCCGTCGTCGGCAGCCTCCTTTTTTTCGACGAGAATCCCTTCCGTTTCACTGTCCCATAAGATCAGGATCTGCTTTTCAAATAACTCTTGCAGCGCCGCCTTGAAGAAGACCGGCGTGATCTGATTTTTATTGAATGAAAAATAGGTGAAGCGGAAAGGGGCGGATATCCTGTTTTCGGAACCGGGCGGTGTTTCCGCCGAGCGGATCGCTTGTTGCCACTGTTTTTCTTCTTTTGTGGGAAGCGGGAATTTTGCGTTGTGGGGTAACAGGAAAGCGCTCAGCAGCGCAATGTCCTTGGGCGCGAGCTCGCTTTCGTGAATCCCGAGGACGCGGGTATTCTCTTCGTCGGAGAACCATTTATAATCGCTATCCAGTGTATCGATGTCTTCGCCGTAGAGCAGAAGGGACGGATAGATTTTTCGCAGCCGGTCAATCACTGAAACACCTCTTTTGTCTTCTGCCGCCTAGCGGCGTGTTTGTGTGCTTTTTTAAGTATAACGATGCGGCTGTCCGAAAGACAGGGGTCTCCCTTCTTTCATCCGCCGGCTTTTGAGGCGAATAACCTGTTGCATTTTGTTCCGCGACTGGTCACAATAGAATGTATATTTTTTATTTTCCGTCCATTGAGAAAAGTCCTTTCAGCCGGCTGAAGAGCGCGGGGCTGGGGGCTTGTTTTTGAATCGGGCGATCGATGCCACAGAAAGGGGAATGCCAAATGGAGCGGGTCTACAACTTTTCGGCAGGGCCGTCCGTGCTGCCCGGGCCGGTGCTGGAAAAAGTCCAACAAGAGCTGCTGTCGTACGGCGGGTCGGGCATGTCGGTGCTGGAGATGAGCCACCGGTCGGAGGCGTTCACGGCCATCATCCGGGATGCGGAGTCACTGCTGCGGCAGCTGATGGGCATCCCTGACAATTACAAAGTGCTGTTCATGCAGGGCGGGGCTTCCCTGCAGTTTTCGATGGTGCCGCTGAACCTGCTGAACGGATCGCGCCGGGCGGGTTACGCGGACACAGGTTCCTGGTCGAAAAAAGCGATCAAAGAAGCGGAGAAGTCCGGGACTGTGACCGTCCTCGCTTCTTCCGAAGGGGAAGGGTACAGCCGGATCCCGGCGCTCGACTTAAGTTCGGCTTCCGGATTCGACTACATCCATATCACGACGAACAACACGATCGAAGGCACGCGGTATGCCGAAATTCCGGACACGGGCGATATCCCGCTCGTGGCGGATATGTCGTCGAACATCCTGTCGGAAGCGGTGGATGTGTCGAAGTTCGGTCTGATCTACGCCGGGGCGCAGAAAAACCTCGGGCCGGCAGGGCTGACGGTGGTGATCGTGCGGGAGGATCTGCTCGGTCGCTGCGGCGCAGCGTGCCCGGCGATGCTGGACTACGGGACATACGCGCAGTCGGAGTCGCTCTATAACACGCCGCCGACGTTCGCGATCTACGTAACGAAGCTTGTCCTGGAATGGCTCCGTGACGCGGGCGGAGTTGAAGAGATGGAGAAGGCCAACCGCGGGAAAGCGGCCCGCCTGTATGCAGCCATCGATGGATCGGACCTGTTTGAAAACCGCGTGGAAGCAGCGAGCCGCTCGCTGATGAACGTGCCGTTCACGGCTCCGACGGATGAACTGAACCGGGAATTCCTGCAGTTCGCGGCTTCCAACGGGCTGAAGACGCTGAAAGGGCACCGCTCCGTGGGCGGGATGCGCGCGAGCATCTACAACGCGATGCCGCTTGACGGCGTGCAGGCGCTCATCGACTGCATGCAGACGTTCGAACGGACACACAGACAGGGGGACTGAACGATGTACAACATTCAAGTATTCAATTCCATCGCGGCACGCGGTCTGGCGGTACTGGATGAAGGCGGTTACCAGGCGGGGAACGTCGAGGCGGCGGACGCGATTCTTCTCAGGAGCCACAACCTGCACGATACCGCGATTCCGCCTTCTGTGAAAGCGGTGGCGCGGGCGGGTGTCGGCGTCAACAACATCCCGGTCGACGAACTGACGGAAAAAGGGGTCGTCGTCTTCAACACCCCGGGCGCGAACGCGAATGCGGTGAAGGAGCTCGTACTGATGAGCCTGATCGCCTCCTCCCGGAATCTGTTCCGCGCGCTGACGTGGACGAATTCCCTTCAGGGTGAAGGCGAAGCGGTCCCGGAACAGGTCGAGTCCGGCAAGAAGTACTTTATCGGGACGGAAGTGCAGGGGAAACGGCTCGGCGTGATCGGTGTCGGCGCGATCGGCGTGCTGGTGGCGAACGATGCGGCGGCGCTCGGCATGGAAGTCACCGCCTACGACCCGTTCATTTCCGTCAATACGGCGTGGCAGCTGTCGCGGGAGATCCAGCGGGCCCACACGCCTGAAGAAGTGTTCCAGACGTGCGACTACATCACGATGCATGTGCCGCTCACCGATGAGACGAGGGGAATGCTGGATGAACACGCGTTCAAGGCGATGAAACCGGGCATGAAGGTGCTGAATTTCTCGCGCGGGGAACTGGTGCATGAAGGGGACTTGAGGGAAGCGATCGAGAAAGAGATCGTCGCGGGCTATATTACGGACTTCCCGAATGATAACCTGCTCAACATGCCGAATGTGATCGCGATTCCGCACCTCGGCGCTTCGACGTATGAATCGGAGGTGAACTGCGCGGTCATGGCGGCCACGCAGCTGAAGCAGTTCCTGGAGACCGGCAACATCCGGAATTCCGTCAACTTTCCGAATGTCCACATGCCGATGGCCGGCGAGAAGCGGCTGACCGTCATCCACGAGAACATCCCGAACATGGTCGGCCAGATCACGGGGATCCTGGCGGAAGAAGAAATCAATATCGCCGACATGATGAACCGCAGCAAAGGACCGTGGGCGTACACGCTCGTCGATCTCGACGAGGACATCGGCCGTGAAGCGGACCTGATCGGCCGGGTGATGGCGATTAAAGGCGTCCGCGCCGCGCGGGTGATCTGATGCGGCGCACCGAAAGGAGGCGGACGGATGCTCAAGGCGATCTTCTTCGATCTTGACGATACGCTGCTTTGGGACAAGAAAAGCGTCAAAGACGCGTTCGCGGCCACATGCAAAGCGGCGGAAGAACGGTGCGGAGCCGATGCCGCGCGGCTGGAGGCGGCGGTGCGGGAGGAAGCGGCTTCGCTTTATGCCTCCTATGAAACGTATCCGTTCACGCAGATGATCGGGATCAACCCGTTCGAAGGGCTGTGGGGGGAGTTCCCGGAAGCGCATGCGGAATTTCCCGCGATGAATAAAATCATGCCCGTTTACCGGAAAGAGGCATGGACGCGGGGCTTGGGGCGGCTCGGAATCGAGGACGAAGCGCTCGGCCGTGAGCTGGCGGAGCGCTTTCCGGCCGAACGCCGGAAGCGGCCTGTCCTGTACGGGGAATCGGTCCGTGTGCTCGAGCGGCTGAAAGGCCGCTATCAGCTGCTGCTCGTGACGAACGGTTCGCCGGACCTGCAGCACATCAAGCTGAACCTGAGTTCCGAACTGCTTCCTTATTTCAGCCATATCATCGTTTCGGGCGAATTCGGCAAAGGAAAACCGGATCCCGCCATCTTCGGATTCGCGCTGGAGAAAGCCGGGATCCGTCGCCATGAAGCCCTCATGGTGGGGGATAACTTGATGACGGACATCCTCGGCGCTTCCCGCGCCGGCATCAGGACCGTCTGGGTGAACCGGGAAGGCAAGGAGCCGACTGATGTCGTTCCGGACTTCGAAATCCGCCGCCTGGAAGAACTGCTGCCGATCGCGGAGGCACTGGACGGTCCGGCATGACGGGACTGGTCGGTCAGTCCACTTGCCGGATGTCCACGATATCATCGGCACGAATCCGGTACTCACTGAACGGATCCTCACAGACGAGGGTCCGTTTTTCTGCGTCCAGCCGCTTGATGACGCCCTTATGGTAGCTGAATTTATGGTCGCGCCACGTCTTGATCCGCACTTCGCACTGCCGGGCGAGCGCCGTCTCGATCTCTTCCTGGATCAGCGTGAAGTCGTCCGCGGTCAGTTGCGGTTCCGGGTCCCGGTCGTCTTCCGCGTACCAGTCCTTCAGCATTTTCATATGTTCCGGCAGCATCATGCCCTGCCACTTCACCATGCCGCGGTCCTTGATGTCTCCCTGCAGCCGCATATGCCGGTTCTGTTTCATGAAGCATCGCCCCCTTTCTGTTTTTTATGTCCGCCGATCAGCCCCGCCCGGGACACGGCGGTGCCGGCGGGTGTGTAGGAAACCGCCCGCAGAATGGCGGTGGCGCCGTACTTGCGCCGGATTTCGTCCATCACGGCGCCGAGCTTCCGCTTCCGCCACTTGTGCGCTTCGAATAGGCTCAGCTGCATGGACGTCTCGTCTTCCAGATTGCTGATGGACACGGAAATGTTCCGGACCGGCTTGCCTGAATAGTGGAGGTCGAACAGCTTCCGGCATACCCGGTAAATCGCCATCGTTTCATTCGTCGCTTCATCGACCGACATGGAGCGGGAAAACCCGCCGCCGTAGACGTTTTTACTGTAGCCCATGCTCAGGTGGATCGTCCGGCCCGCTTTCCGCCCTTCGCGTGCGCGGCGGGCGACTTCCTCGCAGATTTCGAGCAGGACGATCAGGATGTCTTCTTCTTTTATGTAATCGCGGTACAGCATCTGCCCCTTGCAGTAGCTGACCGCCTCTTCCTGGATGTGCTGCTTCGTCAGGTCGCTGAAGTCGAGTCCGTGGGCGTGCTGGTACAGCTGGTGCCCCATGATGCCGAACTTGTCCTCCAGCCGCCTCAAATCGCAGCGCGCGATGTCCCCGACGGAGAACATGCCCATCAGGTTCAGGTTGCGTTCCATGCGCGGACCGATGCCCCACATCTCGCTGAGCGGCGATACCGGCCATAACTTCTCCGGCACATCCTCCAGCCGCCACCAGGCAAACCCGGTCTTCTTCGCCTCGAGGTCGAGCGACAGCTTCGCCAGCAGCATATTCGGCCCGACGCCGACCGCGGATGGCAGCTGGAATTGGCGGTACAGATCATCCTGGATGCGGCGGATCGTCTCTTCGGGCGGTCCCCACAGCTTTTCCGTGCCGGTAAGGTCGATGAAGCATTCATCGACGCTGTAGACGTGGATCGCCGATTTCGGCACGTACTCACCGATCAGTTTCGTAATCTCCATGGACACGGCCAGGAAAAAATCCATCTTCGGTTCAATGAGGTAAATCTCCGGATCGCCGGGAATCTCATACAGCCGGCTGCCCGTGCGGATGCCGAACTTCTGCTTCATCTTCGGCGAAGCGGCAAGGACAACGCTGCCGTTCCGGTCCAGGTTCGCGACGACCGCAATGGCGTCCGTCAGCGGGTCGAGCCGGTGCTCCACGGCAGCACAGCTCGCATAAAAACTCCGCATGTCGAGACAGGCGATGACACGTTCAGGGGAAGAGGATTCAGCGGGCATGAAAATCACTCCTTGTGCGAACGTTTGTTCTTATCATATCTTATCCCCGTTTTTTGGACAATAAAAACTTGGAATTTCTGTACCGCTTAAATGGCTATTCAATAAATGAATTCAAGGAAAAAAACGTTGCAGTTCGCAGCCAACGACGATACCTTATAAATAAGGTTAAATTTTCTGACACTTATTTTGATAATAAGCGGTCAGCGACGAAAGGGGCAAAAAAGATGGAAAACGTTTATTTGGTAAATGGAGCGAGAACCGCTTTTACATCATTTGGCGGATCTTTTGCGTCGACGGATGTCACAAAGCTCGGCACCGCAACAGCTGTCGAAGCATTGAAGCGCTCCGGAGTGTCGGCGGAAGATGTCGGGCATGTAGTTTACGGCAATGTCATTCATTCGAGTACGAATGCGGCTTACTTGGCGCGTCATATCGGTCTGGAGGCAGGGGTTCCACAGGAAGTGCCGGCTCTGACACTGAACCGGCTTTGCGGTTCCGGTGCGCAGGCAGTTGTGACGGGGGCGCAGACCATTTTGCTTGGCGAGACGGATATTGTACTGACCGGCGGTGCGGAAAACATGTCGATGGCGCCATATTCCAACTTCAATCAGCGGTTTAATGCACCAAAAATGGGCGGCCTTGAATTTGAGGATATGCTGGTCGCAACCCTCCTGGACCGGTATACAGGCAACGGAATGGGCATGACGGCGGAAAAATTGGCTGAGCAGTACGGAATCACTCGGGAGGAGCAGGACGCATTTGCAGCCGAATCACACCGCCGTGCAACGAAAGCGGCGAAAGATGGAACATTCGCTGAAGAAATCGTCGGGGTGGAAGTGAAGACACGGAAGGGCACTGTGGTCATTGACCAGGACGAGCACATCAAACCGGAGACGAATGCTGAATCCTTGGCTAAACTTCGGGCAGCATTCAAAAAGGAAGGGACAGTGACAGCCGGAAACGCTTCCGGTATCAACGATGGGGCAGCATCCCTGGTAGTGGCAAGTGAGCGCGCAGTTGAGCGGCATGGCCTGAAACCGCTCGCACGGATCGTCTCATGGGGCATCACCGGTGTGGATCCGACCATCATGGGTATCGGCCCTGTCCCTGCCATCCGCCAGGCGCTGGAACGGGCGGCACTTTCACTCGACGAGATTGATTTGATTGAAGTGAATGAAGCGTTCGCCGCTCAATATTTATCCGTGGAGAGAGAGCTCGGATTAAAGGGGGAGATTGTGAATGTGAATGGCGGCGCTATTGCGCTCGGACACCCCGTAGGTACAAGCGGTGCGCGGATTTTGCTTTCTGCGGCCCGCGAGCTGCAAAAACGGAACGGCAAGTATGCCGTCGCCAGCCTCTGCATTGGCGGCGGACAGGGGATCGCGGTGGTGATTGAACGTGCTTAAGCTGCCGGTGATTGTAGCGCCGATGTTTCTCGTTTCTAATCCCGCCATGACCATTGCCGCCAGCCGGGCTGGTGTGATCGGGAGCTTCCCCTTGCTGAACGCCCGCCCCGCATCCGCGTGCGCAGATTGGCTGCGCCAAGTGAAAGCGGAACTGGAAGACAAGCCTTGGGCGGTCAACTTGATTTCGCACCGGAAATCAAACAAACGCTATGATGAGGACGTGGAACTGATCCGGCAGCATGAACCGCCGATTGTCATCACCTCGCTTGGAGCACCGGGGGAAGTCATCGAGATCGTACATGGATATGGCGGCTTGGTGTATTCCGATGTGGCGAACATCCGCCATGCACGAAAGGCGGCAGAAAGCGGAGTCGATGGCCTGATTCTCGTCTGTGCGGGCGCGGGTGGCCATGGCGGAACATTGAACCCTTTCGCGTTCATCGCGGCGGTCAAACAGTTTTACAGCGGAACAGTCATCCTCTCGGGCTCCATCTCCACTGGGGCGGATGTGGCGGCGGCCCGTCTGATGGGGGCTGATTATGCTTACATGGGTACCCGGTTCCTGGCAGCAGAAGAAAGTGATGCGCAAGAGGACTATAAACAAATGGTGATCGATTCGAATACAGAAGATATTTTATACACAGATGCTTTCAGTGGGGTGTCTGCGAATATCCTGATTCCGAGTCTCCTGAAGCAGGGGATTGATCCTGCGAACCTGAAGCCGAAGAAGGAAGTGGACCTGTCCCACTTGGTGAACGTGAAAGCATGGCGCGACGTCTGGTCAGCCGGGCATGGAGTTACAGCAGTGACGAAACGGGAGACTATCGGAGAGATTGTGGAATCGCTGGACAGCGAATACAGGGAGGGAGTGAAAAGCCTTGTACGAAACGATTAAGACGGAACTGAATGATGGCGTCTTAATTTTGACGTTAAACCGGCCGGACAAAATGAACGCGTACACCGTAAAAATGAACAGCGAATTGCTTCATGCTTACCAGGAAGCGGACCAGAACGATGACGTGCGGGTAATCATCGTCACAGGAAATGGCCGGGCATTCTGTGCCGGCATGGATTTGTCAGAGGGAGGTGCAACGTTTGCTTCTGAGGAATCACCGGAAGAGTACCGGGATCTTGGCGGACAGGTCAGTATTCAAGTATATGACATGAAAAAACCAATCATCGCCGCAATAAACGGAGCTGCTGTCGGTATAGGCCTCACGATGACATTGCCGATGGATATCCGAATTCTTCAGCAAGACGCAAAAATCGGCTTTGTCTTCGGCCGCCGCGGCATCGGGCCGGAAGCGGCATCAGGCTGGTTTCTGCCGCGCATCGTCGGAATCGGCAAAGCACTTGAATGGACATTGACCGGCCGCTACATACCGGCGGAAGAAGCGATTGCATCGGGTTTAGTACAATATGCCTCACAGAATCCCCTTGAAAAAGCGCTCGAAATCGCTAAAGAAATCGTAGTGAACACGGCAGCCACATCAAACGGATTCACCCGGCAATTACTGTGGCGGATGCTAGGGACGGATCATCCTCATGTTTCACATTTGGTTGAATCCAAATTCCTTCATTGGGCAGGCAGTCACCAGGATGCAAGCGAAGGAATTCAGTCATTTATCGAAAAACGTCCTGCCTCATTTCCATTGAAAACAAGTGATTTACCGGATTTTTTTTAAAAAATAATCCGGAAAAACCGTCCTTAAAGAATCCGAGGGCGGTTTTTTTAGATTGAAAACAAATATGAAATTATAGGAGACTTCCTTTTTTAAACGTAAAATCCTTAAGCATACACAATAGAAAGTATATTGATAAAATATTTATAATAATTCGAAAATTCACTTGTTATTTAAAAAAATAACCTGTATACTTTTTTACAATTACCATTTAAAAACATTCTGAGCACTTAAACTTGATAAATGAAAGGGCTTTCAGAGAAGAGCAGAAGGAGGATTTTGCATGGAGCTGAATTCCGTTACTTTGTTCGGGAGAGAGGGGATGCAGGTATTTAAAAACCGTCCGAAAACGATTGGTGATTTGCTTAAAGCCAACGTCAAGAAATTTGGAGAAAAAGCAGCCATTGTGACGGAAGCAAAACGGTTGTCTTATGGAGAACTGGACAGACTTTCGTCTTCCCTGGCCGCAAATCTTCAAAAAAAGTGTGGAATTGAAAAAGGGGACCGCATCGCCGCCTTAATCGGAAACCGGTATGAATTTCCTTTGTTAGTCTTTGCCTGTGCAAAAGCGGGGGCAATGCTGGTGCCGATCAACGTGAAGCTGGCAGCAGAAGAGATCGGTTATATCCTTAGCCATTCGGGACCTAAAGTGCTTATCGGCGAAGAAGAACACATGGACAAAGTAAGGGCTGCGGAATTTACAGCTGAAGCAGAGGCAGCTGAAGGTCTGCAGGTATTCGTCATTGACGGCGAGGACACTTTCGGAGAATTACTTTCCGGTGAACCGAGCTACCGTGAGGCAAATATCGATGAAGAAGACGGAGCTTTTATTCTATACACTTCAGGAACGACAGGTCGGCCGAAAGGAGCGGTTTTGGCCCATGCTAATGTGATACATAGCGTTTTGAACTATAAGACCATTTTCAAAACGGGCCATCAGCTGAAGACATTGATTGCTGTGCCGATGTTCCATGTCACTGGGCTGGTCGGACAGTTGCTCCATATCCTCTATGCGGGAGGGACGGCCTACAGCATGAAGCGCTATCAGAACGAGGAGTACATTCGGACGGTTGTCAGCCATGATATTGATTTCCTGTTTAACGTGCCGACTATCTTCATCATGATGTCCACGAGCGAGGAGTTCAAAAACCATTCATTTTCTTTCGTGAAGAAAGTGGCGTTCGGTGGTTCGCCCATTTACCAGCAGACGTTTGCGATGCTTGCAGAAGCATTTCCGAATGCCGAATTACATAATGCTTATGGGGCGACGGAAACGACATCTCCTGCCACATTGATGCCTGTATCTTATCCCGCTTCAAAGGTGACATCGGTCGGTCGGCCAGTGCATGGGGCCGCCATCAAAATAATGGATGCAGAAGGAAATGAATGCTCACCGGGAGAAATTGGCGAACTTTATATTAAGGGGCCGATGGTGATTAAAGAGTATTGGGAAAACCCGGAAGCGAACGAGAAAAACTTTACTGACGGATTCTGGCATTCCGGGGATTTAGGGATGATGGACGAAGAGCAATACATTTATATCCGGGATCGGAAAAAAGACATGATCAACCGGGCGGGAGAAAAGATATTTTCAATTGAAGTGGAAGATGTTTTAAAAGAACACCCGGATGTGGTGGAAGCAGCAGTGGTAGGGGAACCGGATCCGGTTTTCGGGGAAACCGTGAAGGCGTTCGTCGTCGGACCGAATCTTACCGAAGAAAGTTTACCGGCTCTGACTGAACATTGCCGGAAGTCACTGGCAAAATACAAAGTGCCGGGAAAAATCGAGATATTGGAAAGTCTTCCTCGCAATGCATCGGGGAAAATCATGAAAAATAAATTAAAACAATAGGGGGATGATTGGGATGCTTAAGGAACTATCACCAAAAGCAACAGAGCTGCAACAGAAACTGATCGGGTTCATGGAGGAATATATTTATCCCAATGAAGCACAAGTGGAAGAGTATCTGGATAAAGCAGAGGATCGCTGGACAATTCCGCCCATTGTAGAAGAACTGAAGGGCAAAGCGAAAGCCGCGGGACTTTGGAATCTGTTCTTGCCCGACACTGAATATGGAGCCGGACTTTCAAATTACGAATATGCCCATTTATGCGAGATCATGGGTCGGTCGCTGATGGCACCGGAAATCTTCAACTGTAATGCGCCGGATACCGGAAACATGGAAGTGTTCGTCAAGTACGGGACTGAGGAACAGAAAAAACAGTGGCTGGAACCGCTGCTGGAAGGGGAGATCCGGTCCTGCTTTTCCATGACCGAACCTGAAGTGGCCTCATCGGATGCAACCAATATTCAAGGCAGCATTGTACGGGATGGCGATGAATACGTGATTAACGCGAAAAAGTGGTGGAGTTCGGGGGCCATGGATCCACGCTGCAAAATTGCCATTGTCATGGGGAAAACCGATCCTGATGCGCCGAGACATCAGCAACAGTCCATGGTGCTTGTGCCGTTTGATACACCGGGAGTGGAAGTGAAACGTTTTTTGCCGGTTTTCGGTTACGATCACGCTCCTCATGGACATGCGGAAGTGCATTACAATAATGTCCGCGTACCAGTCGACAACATTCTGCTCGGCGAAGGAAGAGGGTTCGAAATCGCGCAAGGAAGGCTCGGCCCAGGCAGAATCCACCATTGTATGCGGGCAATCGGAGCGGCGGAGCGTGCACTGGATTTATTGTGTAAGAGGGCTTCGGAAAGGGAAGCATTCGGCTCGACGCTGGCTGAAAAAGACGTGATCCGGGAAGTCATTGCGGAAAGCCGGATTGAGATTGAGCAGGCCCGTCTTCTCACGCTGCATGCAGCGCATAAAATCGATACAGAAGGAGCGAAAGCGGCCAGAAAGGAGATTGCCATGATTAAAATCGCGGCGCCCCGTGTTTCATTGAATGTCATTGATCGAGCCATTCAAGTGTTTGGCGGCGCAGGTGTTTCTGATGATTTCCCGCTGGCAGCACATTGGGCGAATGCACGGACACTGCGGCTCGTAGATGGACCTGATCAGGTTCACTTGCGTGATATCGGACGGCTTGAACTGCGTGAGCAGCTCAAGTGAATCCATGAGCAGGGTCAGAAAGCAGAAAGGGGAGATAGAGTGAGGGCATGGCAAGTGGCTAAACTAGGAGAGCCGAGAGAAGCGCTTGAATTATCAGAAGTTCCTAAACCGGAACCTGGCACGAATGAGGTATTGGTTCGTGTAGAAGCTGCGGCACTCAACTTTTTTGATATCCTGCAATGCCAGGGGAAGTACCAAGAAGAACCACCGCTGCCCTTCACGCCGGGAGCGGAAGTAGCCGGAACCATTGAAATGGCTGGGCAACGGGTGGATGTGAATATCGGTCAGCGTGTCATCGCCACGCCGATGCTGCCAAACGGAGGACTTGCCGAATGGGTGGTTGTCCCGCAAGACCACGTCTTTCCGATTCCGGATGCTTTCCCGGCCGCAGAAGCAGGCTCCTTATTCATCACTTACCAGACCGCGTACTTCGCGCTTCACCGGACAGCCAAGTTAAAAAAAGCAGAGGTGCTTCTTATCCATGCAGGTTCAGGCGGAGTCGGTTCTGCTGCGATTCAAGTGGGAAAAGCGATGGGTGCGACGGTAATTGCCACGGCTGGCAGTGATGAAAAACTAGCGGTATGCAAACAGCTGGGTGCAGATATTGCGGTGAATTACCGGGAGTCGGATTTCGTAGCAATAGTTAAAGAAGCAACGAACGGAAAAGGAGCGGATGTCATTTTTGACCCGGTCGGAGGCGATACGTTTGATCGTTCAAGAAAATGCATCGCCTTTGAAGGCCGTCTGCTGGTCATCGGGTTTGCTGGCGGGCGCATTGCAGAGGCACCGACCAATCATGCTCTTATCAAAAATTACTCAATTATGGGAGTGCATTTTGGTCTTTTTCGCAATCTATATCCCGAAAAAGTGATGGCAGCGCATCGGGAACTGATGGATTTTTACGAACAGGGATTGATTCGTCCATTAGTGTTCAAAGAATATCCGTTCGAACAAGTACCAGATGCACTTGAACAGCTCGGAAGCCGGCGGACATACGGGAAATTAGTGGTTATTCCATGAATAAATGTGATGAAAGGAGGACCCGAAATGGAAAGTCTTGCAGTAACGGAGATAAATGAGGGAATTGGTTATCTCCGACTGAACCGGCCAGAAAAATTGAACGCTCTTTCTAAAGAAATGGTCGCTTCTGTGCTGAGCGCCTTGGACCATCTTGAAAGTGATGAGACTGTCAAAGTCATCCTGCTATCAGGAGAGGGGAAAGCATTTTGTGCCGGAGGCGATATCGCATCTATGCAGCAGCTGGAATCCGCTGCTGAAACAGCGAATTGGATCAATTATGTTTCGGGATTATCAAGAAAACTGATTGAGATGGATAAGTATGTAGTTGCCGCAGTACACGGATATGCAGCCGGTGCAGGATTTAGCCTGGCTCTGGCGGCTGATTTCATTGTCGCAGGCAGGGATGCTAAATTCGCTTTGAGCTTTTCTAACATCGGGTTAATTCCCGACCTAGGCCTGATCAAGCAGTTAGCCGAGCGGGTGTCTAAACCGATTGCAAAAGAGTGGATTTCTTCAGGAAAAGTAATTCCAGCAGAAACGGCATTTAAACATGGAATCATTAACCGGATTGTTTCGGATAATGTGACTGCAGAAGCGGCTGAATTTGCGAAATTCGTTGTAGAGGGACCAGCGCTCAGTAATAAATACGTCAAATACTTAATCAATCATGTAAACGAGCTTCACCATGAAACAGCATTTATGCAGGAAAATATGATCCAAGCTCTATTACTGCAAACAAAAGACCACAGAGAAGGGGTGGCTGCTTTTCTGGAAAAGCGGAAGCCGGAATTTACAGGGAAATAACCACTCCTTAATGTAAGCGTTTACAAAAAATGAAACAGGGGGTAATTTTATGGAACTTCTCAAATCAGGCGTACTTATTATGGGGATGAGCGGAGCGCTTTTGTTGAGCGGTTGTGGAGAAGATGAAGCCGGAGGGGGCGCAGAAGGAGAAGAGACAATCACACTTCGGGCAGCTACTGGTCTTAGTGCCCAGCACGCCTGGTGGGAAGGTGCAATGGTTCCATGGATGGAACGTGTCGAAGAATTGACAGACGGCCAAGTGGAGTTTGAAACATTCACAGGCGGGGAGCTGGTGTCCGTTCCGGATGAGGGGAAAGCGGTGCTGGACGGAACGATTGATGTAGGAATCATATTGCCGATCTACCAGCCTGATCAGTTTCCGATGGCGGAAGTCACCATGCTGCCGTTAAGTTATTCGAACACTGAAATCGCTTCAAACGCATGGAGACAGTTGCTTGAGAGCGAAGAGGAACTGGCGGATGGGCAGACTTACTTTGACATGCAATTCGCTGACTTTAAAGTATTCCCGATCTCTACTACGCAGGAATATTCGATTTCTACTACCGGAAAGGAGTTCAACACAGTGGAAGACGTGGTCGGCACATCCCTTCGGACACCATCCAGAATTCATGAAGTCTATGCTGAAAAAACTGGTATTGACAGTGTGACAATGCCAGCTGTTGAAATGTATGACGCTCTCAGCCGAGGAGCATTCGATGGAAGCTTCTACAGCATAGCCGACTGGTCCGGTTATGGATTTCAAGACTTATTCACTTATACATTGACCGGTGTGAATTTCGGTCACTTCAATGCGTTTATCGGAATGGACGAAGAACGCTGGGCTGAATTACCTGAAGACGTACAAGAAGCGATGGTACAAGCACACGAAGATATCTTTGGAGAAACAATTTCGATTTGGAATGAACGTGCAGAAGAAATGGTTGCTGAAAACGAAGCAGCCGGCGGTGAATTTGTGGATTTTGCAGATTTAGATCCGGCAGTCCAGGAACATTTTAATGAAGGGATTGTAGAAACCTGGGTTGATTACGCAGAACTCTTGGAATCCAATGGACTTCCAGGATACGAACTGGTACGCACATGGCGCGATTTGATCATTGAAGAAGGCGGGGAAGTCCCGGAAGCTGTCATGGATCTTTGATAACTGCTAAGCAATGGCAAAAGGGGGACAGCAAAGAGGATAAATGTTCCCCTTTTTATACATTCACGTGAAGGGTGGTCCGGTATGGACAATTTAATCGTCATTGGCATCATTCTGGCAGGGATTATCATTCTGCTGGTAGCAGGAATGTATATCCATTCCATCCTCCTCACCAGCGGTGTGGTGGGATTGATTCTACTGGAAGGCTTCGATTTTCTGCCTGGATTACTTGGGAATGAGCCCTTTAACCGGGTCGCCAGTTACACGTTGACAACGATTCCGCTTTTTGTGCTAATGGCTCAGTTTATTCTACAGTCAGGACTGGTCCAAGACATTTTTTATATTGTACACAGAGCTTCCAAAGGGAAGAACAGCTTGCTTGGAGTACTGACATTAATGGTCGGAGGCGTATTGGGTGCTGTTTCTGGTTCTGGTACTGCCACAGCTGCTTCTTTAGGGCAAGTCGCGATGCCAGAACTTCGGAAGCATGGATATAGTCCGGAGCTGGCCGGTGCTGTTGCCGCTTCCGGCGGATCTTTATCCGGAATTATTCCGCCCAGCATCATTCTCATTCTGTACGGAGTTGCGACCGAAACACCAGTAGGCAGTTTATTCATTGGAGCGTTTATTCCCGGTATCCTTGTAATGGTTGTCTATATTCTCGTAATGCTCGTCTATTTCAGAATAGGTTTGAAAAAACAACCGATTAATAAAGAAGAGAGGGCTGTTCCAGAAATTGCGGCAACCGTTGAAGAAGAACAAAAACCTTCTATATTTAAGCTGATAGTCAGCAGCATTATCGCTATTTTGATTATGCTGATCATTTTTGGCGGTATCTATTCCGGCATATTTACACCGACGGAAGCTGGAGCTGTCGGAGCATTTGTCGGGCTCTTGGCGGCACTTGTGCTCGGTCGTGTAAATTTACGGTTTTTTCGGGATTCATTGTTTGAAACCGTTAAGCTGACCGGTATGGTCATGCTGATCATGATCGGCGCTCAGATCTTTGGCCGTTTTGTTTCGCTTTCTTTGCTGCCACGGACACTTATCGGATTCCTTGAACCGATTATGGGTTCCCCGGTTTTAGTGCTTATCGCAATTTCGACAGTTCTATTCGTCATGTTTATGTTCATTGAAGGGGCTGCGGTCATCCTGATGTCCATACCGGTCATTTTTCCGATCATCCAGGAAATCCAAGTGGATGTATTGTGGTTTGGGGTCTTCATCTCAGTAATTTGTACAATCGGTCTCATTACACCTCCAGTTGGGTTAAGTGTCTATGCTGTCGCCGGTGTGAGCGGAATCCGGTCTGAATCGATATTCAAAATCGCATTCGTGTTTGCAGCTGTCGCGATGTTGGTCGTCTGTGGGCTGCTGATCGCATTTCCGGAACTTGCCACATGGCTTCCTGCTTCTGCAGATTGAAGGCGAGAAAGGGGAGAAATGGATGTATGGATACTTTATGGAAAACTTACCGGGCTTTCAATTGCATCAAACTGGCCGGAATTTGGATCAGCGGAATTTTTTTATTGATCATGATGGGATTCATTGTTTATGACGTAATTGCACGAAACTTGTTTGCCGGCTCTATAAATGGAGGGTTTGAAATTGTGCAGAATTATTTCATGCCGCTCGTAGTTTTTCCGGGGCTTGCGTATGCCTACTCTTCAGGAGTGCTGCCGAAGATGGACTTGGTCATTGAGCGCATTCCTGAAAATGCCCAGCGGTTGCTTGTCATTGTCATGATTCTGATCGAGCTGTTCGTTCTTTTGCTGTTAGTTCAGTTTACATGGCAGTTTGCCATGAATGGATTGGAACGGGAAGAGGGGTTCCCGGCAGCCGGAAGGCTCTATCCTCTCTATCCCTTGTTCTTCTTAATCCCGATTTCATTTGCACTGATTGCAATTGAAAATTTATTTTTGCTTATTCGGAACCTGGCTGTAAAGGAACCGACACTGTTAATGATGGGAGAGGATCAAGAGGCAGAGGATCCAACTTGAATAAACTACGGTCAAATAAGAAATGAGGAACGATGATGAATTTACGGGAAAGAAAAGCGGCTAAAAAACGGGAAGATATCCTTCGTTCGGCAAGTCTTGTAATTGCGAGAGAAGGATTTCAGAATGCCACGATGGAAGAAATTGCTGCGGAACTACTAATGACAAAGGGCTCATTATATTACTATTTCAATAGTAAGCAAGAGCTTTTATATCATTGCCATGATTGGATTCTGTCGGAAGCTATGGAAAAAATGAAAGAAATTGTAGAGTCTTCGATATCTGCCCCTGAAAAATTGAAACAGGCGATTAAAATGCATTTGGGAGTCGCGATTCAAGAAAAAGACGTATTCAATCTGATTCTTAAGCCGGCACAGATATTTCCGGCAGAACATATTGATGCGATTTTAATTAAACGTGATCAATATGCAGGATATTTCGATAAAATCATCCAACAAGGCATAGAATCAGCAGAATTCAGTGCTAAGAACGTAAAAATGGTCCGGATGATCATTCTAGGGGCAACAAATTGGGTGCAAGTATGGTACTCACCGGGCGGAGAGTTCTCTGAAGAGGAAGTCCAAAACATCTATGCAGATTATTTGACGGAGATTTTAATCAGGAAACTGAAGGATTGAATAATAATGAGAAAAGTTCACGTAGTTACTCAAAAAGAAGCTGTCAATGAAGCGAAGCTGGCAAGCTGCACGGCGGTAGTGATTGATGTGTTCCTGGCGACGTCTACGATCGCATTTTTACTGGAGAATAATTACGAGTCTGTCTATACAGCAAAAGACAGCCAGGAAGCTTTGGCCATGACGTCCCGATTTGATGGGGAATATATTTTGCTGGGCGAAACCAAAGGAGAATCTATTGCAGGATTCCAATATCCCGACCCTTGCCTTATCACGCCAAACAAAGATACTGGTGCGGCTGTTATTTGTTCAACGAATGGAACCATAGCGATAGAACGGGCGAAACAAGCGAAACAATTATATATTTCATCACTAGTGAATGGACATAAAGTGGCAGAACGAATTCATCAGCATACAGACAATTCGTCAATCGTTTTAATTTGTGCCGGAAATGATGACCGGTTCTCCATGGAGGATTTTGTGGGGGCGGGACAGATTGCAGAACATCTTATAACCCGCGGGGAGTACGAGCTGTCTGATGCAGCGAAACTTGCCCGGGATACATACAACGATGCAATGGCCGACTCATTCCGGAACTTACTGGAATGCGAAACTGCTTCTTTGCTTCAGTCTTTCGGATTTGATGCTTCTATGGATTTTGTGATTGATCATCATGAAAAAATAGGGATCGTACCGGTATTCAATGGCGGGCGAATTGTACGGGAAAACAAACAATTGAAAGAATGACGGAGGTGAGGTGGCAAAGTGGGACAGAATGAATGGGAATCCATCCAACTGGAAACAGAAGGACATTTGGTTTTGCTGACGATTGCAAATCCTCCTTTAAATATTCTGACTGATGCTGTCCTGACCGAACTTAATTCGGCGATCGACGAGGCGCTGAACTATAAACAGGTAAAGACCATCGTATTAAAGGCTGCAGGAGACAAAGTCTTCATTGCAGGAGCGGATATCAACCAATTTCCAGCTCTTACACCTGAGACAGGGCGATTACTTGTTGAGAAGGGAAAGAAAATTTTTGATAAGCTGGCTCATTCTCCGCTGCCTATTATTTGTGCGATTAATGGGACGGCGCTTGGAGCGGGATTGGAATTAGCGCTCGCATGCGATATGCGAATCGCGGAGGAACAAGTGAAACTCGGCCTTCCGGAGACTGGCTTAGGGATTATCCCCGGATATGGCGGGACTCAGCGCTTGCCGCGTCTTGTAGGAAACGGTAAAGCGAAAGAGATGATATTTGCAGGCATCCAGCTGTCGGCACAGGAAGCTTATGAGACAGGGCTAGTGGACCGGGTGGTACCTGAAGGAGCTTCGTTGGAAGCCGCAAAAGAGCTGGCCGACAAAATTGCGGGAAAAGGCTTTATCGCTATTGCAAACGCAAAATGGGCCATAGACAAGGGAAGTGAATTATCTCTTGAGGAGGGGCAGCAATTAGAGAGTCGATTGTTTGCCGACTTATGTAAAACTGCGGATATGCAAGAAGGGGTCAAAGCATTCATGGAAAAAAGACGTCCTGAATTTCCAGGTGAATAACTTTGGGAGGGATTAGATGACAATTCAACAGGCAGCTGTCGTAGGAGCAGGGATTATGGGAAATGGAATTGCGCAAGTCATTGCTGAAGCAGGCATTCCGGTCTTGCTTTACGACATCGACACACAAGGGTTGAAACGGGGAATTCATCGAATTGAAAAGACATTAGCCAGAAACGTGGAGAAAGGAAAAACCGCTAAGAAAGAAGCGGAAGGAGTCCGGGCAAGGATTGAAACGGTCGATGATCTCCGGAAACTGCAGGATGCAGACTTTGTTATCGAAGCAATTGTAGAAAAAATCGAACCCAAAAAGGCGCTTTTTGCAGAATTGGACCAGCTGTGTAGACCCTCTGCAATCTTCGCCTCGAATACCTCGGGTTTAAGCATTACTGAAATGGCCGGTGCCGTAGAGCGGAGTGATCGACTGATCGGCATGCATTTCTTTAATCCAGTGCCCGTTATGGAACTCGTTGAAATTATTCGCGGAGAGCAGACAAGCGATGAAACCTTCCGCATCGCACACCAATTGGCTGAGCGCTTCAATAAGACAGCTATCTCCGTAAAAGAAGCGCCGCTATTCGTTGTAAATCGGATACTGACACCTATGATCAATGAAGCGATTTTTGTATTAGCGGAAGGAATCGCGACAGCGGAGGATATCGATAAAGGCATGAAACTCGGAGCAAGCCATCCAATCGGGCCGCTTGCTCTGACTGATCTGATCGGTCTCGATACTATGCTCATGGTGGCAGAAACTCTCTATGAAGAGACGAAGGATTCCAAGTACCGGCCGGCCCCTTTATTGAAGCAATACGTTAGAGCCGGGCGTCTCGGAAGAAAATCCGGAGAAGGTTTCTTTAAATACGAGTGATACCGGTATTTATTGCAGGAAGGAGAGAAGGATATGACAGAATCGCAAGAAGGGGTAAGGAAGCAGCAATCAATTGATTGGGGGAAAGTCGAGAATTACCTCCGGCGCTCTATCTCTGATTTGCCGCAAGAGGAAATGCAAGTCCGGCAATTTTCAGAGGGATATTCCAACCTTACGTACCTGCTTAAAATTGGAGACTGGGAAGGGGTTCTCAGACGGCCGCCGTTTGGAAAAGTCCCCCCTAGAGCTCACGATATGGAACGGGAATATAAAATGCTGACAAAGATTAATCCAGTTTTTTCATTAGCTCCGGAGCCTTATGTTTATTGTGAAAATACTGAAGTGATGGATAAGCATTTTTATGTGATGGAAAAAAAAGACGGCATTGTGTTGGATGATGAATTGCCGTCCGGCTATGAATCATCTGAAAAGGCAGGACCGCTTATTTCTCAAGGAGTGATCCAGACGCTTGCCGACCTGCAGTCCGTAGACTATAAGGCAGCAGGGCTTGAAGAGATGGGGAAACCGGAGGGGTTCATGGAACGGCAAGTACACGGTTGGATCAAGCGGTATGAGCGCGCAAAAACGGATGAAGTTCCAGGGCTTGCAGATTTACAGGCATATTTGACTGCCAATATCCCTGTCAATTCTGAGACAACTGTAGTTCATAATGATTTCAAGCTGAATAATTTAGTTCTTGATCATCAGAACCCGGGGAAAGTGATAGGCGTGCTTGATTGGGAGTTATCAACCATCGGAGACCCATTAAGTGATCTAGGCTCCACCATCGCTTACTGGGGAGGCCCTGATGATCCGGATATGGGAATTACAGTGCTGACCGATCAACCGGGGTTTTACAGCCGGAAGGAATTCGTGGAAGAATACACAAAGGCTAGCAGACGGGACGTTTCGAACATTGATTTTTATGTTGCGTTCGGATTTTTCAAGCTTGCCGGAATTCTGCAGCAGATTTATTACCGCTGGAAAACCGGTGAAATTCGAGATGACCGCTTCAAGGAATTGAATAAAGCCGTGATGAATCTTTTTGAAATGGCAGATCAAGCACGGGCTGGCCGTCTGCTCTAAGCAAAAACGTTTCTTGAAAAAAAGGGGAAAATAACTTGATTTTTCTAAATATTACGTTATTTTAAATATATGGAGGTTTTTTTATGAATGGAGCTTCAATTCCTTCTTTTAAGCTTCAAGGCAAGAAAGCCATTGTTACGGGGGGCAGCAAAGGGATCGGCTTGGCAATCGCAAGGGGCTTGGCCCATTACGGAGCTGAAGTGCTGATTACCGGAAGGAATGAAGAGGCTTTAAAGAAAGCTGTTAGCGATTTTAAGGAAGATGGGTATGCCGTAAAGTGGAAAACAGCGGACGTCACTCTTAAAGAAGATGTAGAAGAATTGTTCAGTCATGCGGATAAAGTATTTGGAAAACTCGATATTCTGGTCAATAATGCCGGCATGAATATTCGAAAACCGCTTGTAGAAGTGGAGGAAGACGATTGGGATCGGGTTCTCAATACAAATTTGAAAGGCATTTTCCTGGCCGGACAGCAGGCGGCAAAGCGGATGATGTCCCAACGGAGCGGCCGCATTATAAATATTTCATCAATTCTTGGACAAGTCGGCAATCCCCTTCAGACAAGCTACGCTGCGAGCAAAGGCGGCATCAATCAGATAACCAAAGTATGGGCAGCTGAATTGGCGGACTATGATGTTACTGTCAACGCCATCGCTCCTGCTTACATTAAAACGCCGATGACCGAAGGGTTTCTGCAGGATCCGGAAAGACTTGAGAAAATTGTCAGCCGCACATTATTAAAAAGAATGGGTGAAACAGAGGAAATAATAGGGCCGGCAGTCTTTTTTGCTTCGGATGCCTCAAGTTATGTGACGGGACAGGTTCTTTACGTGGATGGCGGCTGGACGGCAAACTAGACGGCCAGGGAGCAAGGAAAGGAGGAAGGAATGGGTGACGGAACAGGAAATACGGACAGTGCCGGAATTGCTTGCAGTAAGATGTAAACAGCAGCAGGATAAAGAATTTTTAGTAGTGGAGGATTTGCAGGGCAGAATAGAGAGGCTGACGTACAAGGAATTCCAGGAACAGGTATGGAAGCTTGCTGCATTGCTGCAGGAATATGGAATTCAAAAAGGAGACAAGGTTCTGCTACACTTGCCGAACGGCACAGCTTTTATGGTTTCGTGGTTTGCTGTTCTTACCGTTGGAGGGGTCATGGTACCAACCAACATTCTCTCAACTGAAGAAGAGATGAAGTATCTGGTGACACATTCAGAAAGCAAGCTCATTATTACGGAAAAGGAGTATGAGCGGAAATTTAATGCGTTTCAATTACCGCTGCTCTTGTCGCGGCTCGGTGAAGAGCAGGAAGGCATATGGCTTGAACAGGAAATCGAAAGAATGAAACCTATGCAATATCCGCCATTCATCCTTGGAAGAGAAGATGCAGCGATTCTCTATACTTCAGGGACAACTTCAAAGCCGAAAGGTGTAGTGCTGACCCATCGAAACTACTTACATACGGGAGAACAAATAGCAAATACATTACAGTATCAAGCGACTGACAGGATGCTTATTGTATTGCCGATGTTCCACGGAAACGGACAATATTATATGGCAATTCCAGCCTTGAACGTGGGTGCAAGCATCGCCATTACTGAACGCTTCAGTGCGACGAATTATATTAAACAGGCGAACCGGCTGGAAGCGACGATCGGCTCTCTATTCTCTGCACCCATTCGGATGATTTTAAAAAAAGAATATGATCCGGCGGATGCCTTTAACGGGCTGAGGATGATCATTTATGCTCAAGGATTGACCGATGACCAATACAGAGCGTTCACAAAAAAGTATAACGTGGAATTAAACCAACTGTACGGTATGACTGAAACTGTTGCCGTACCTCTAATAAATTTATCAGGTGAACACCATAGAAGCATCGGCCGGGAATCCTGTGGCTACAAGGTGAAGATCCTTGGAGATGATGGCGAGGAAGTACCTGAAGGAGAAGCGGGGGAAATTACGGTCGCCGGTGTGCCGGGTGAAACCATTATGAAAGAGTATTTTAAAAACCCGGAAGCCACAAGAGATGCAATCCGTGACAATTGGCTGTGCAGCGGTGATATAGGACGGAAAGATCCAGGGACAGGTCTGTATTACTTTGTCGATCGAAAAAAGGACATGATGAAACGTGCGGGAGAGAATATCGCTGCAGGAGAAGTGGAAACAGTCCTTAATGAACATGATGCAGTTTTTGAAAGCGCTGTCATATCAGTGCCAGACCCTCTTTACGAAGAGGAAATCCATGCGTTCGTTATTTTAAAAGACGGTAAGTCTGTTCACCCAAATGAACTGATGGATTGGTGCCGTGACAGGCTGGCAAAATTCAAAGTACCGCAAATAATCCATATTACTAAAGAATTTCCCCGTACTTCTGTCGGCAAAATTCAGAAACACCAAATGAAAAATTGGATATGAGGAGGAATTCAAACATGGTAGAAGTCAAGAACCCTGAACAATTAAAGGAGAACCCCATTGAAACTTCAGTGAAAAATAATCCACTTGCCCGCTTGGCGAACTTTTTTGCACAGATGGCGGAGAAATGGCTGCCCGATGCCTTTGTATTTGCTATTTTACTCACTGTCATTGCTTTTATTGCCGGAGTCATTTTTACGGATTCCGGTCCATTCGATATGCTGCTTTACTGGGGAGATGGTTTTTGGGCGCTTCTTACATTTACTGCACAAATCATTACAACTTTCGTTATGAGTTTTGCGCTTGCCCTGACAAAGCCTGTCTCCCGGACACTTGAAAGTATTGCCTCCAAATGTAAAACACCCACTTCAGCTATTTTACTTGTCACCTTCACTGCACTTGGGGCCTCGTTGATCAGTTGGGCTTTTGGTTTAGTTGTAGCAGGTATAATGGCGAAATTGGTAGGGAGAAAAGTGCCTGACGTTGATTACCGTGTTCTAGTGGCAGCAGGCTATTCGGGATTTATCATTTGGGAAGGCGGATTATCCTCTTCTCCTGCCCTATTCGTTGCTACGGCTGGACATGTCTTTGAAGGTGAAATTGGAATTATTCCAATTACAGAGACGCTCCTCTCTACCGTCAATATTGCGATTGTCACCATTATTTTCTTAACGTTGCCATTTGTCATGCGGCTCATTCATCCTAAAAACCCGGCAGACCGCTATACCATTGATCCAGCTCTATTGGATGAACAAACGGAAGAAGAACCGGTTAAAAATACAAATTATCCGAATGATAAAATTGAAAAATCCCGCTTAATTCCATTAATTGGCGGTTTTCTTGGCTTAAGCTATTTAGTAAACCACTTTTTCACTAATGGCTTTGTTCTTGATTTGAATACGGTGAATTTAATGTTCTTGACAGCCGCTCTTCTTTTATTTTCAAATGTCCGGGAACTCGCCGATGGACTGTTGAAATCCGTAAGCAGTGTGGGTCAGTTTGTTTTGCAGTATCCGTTCTACGCGGGAATTATGGGAATGCTCGCTGCTTCAGGACTGGCTGTCTTGCTTGCAAATTTCTTTATTGACATTTCCACTGCTAAAACACTGCCGCTCTGGACATTCCTATCAGCCGGTCTTTTGAATATTTTCATTCCTTCAGGAGGCGGCCAATGGGCAGTCCAGGCACCGATTGTGGTACCGGCTGCTTTGGAAATGGGAGTTGAACCTGCAAAAGTCGTAATGGCAGTTGCTTGGGGAGATGCATGGACCAATATGATTCAGCCGTTCTGGGCTATACCGCTTCTTGCAATAGCGGGACTGAAAATTCGGGATATTATGGGCTATACACTTGTTGCGCTACTCTATAGCGGTGTTGTCATCGCCGCATGTATGATGCTGTTCAGTTAACCCGGCTTGGCCTTTCTTCGTACAGGGATTTAGGTTCTATTCAAATAGATTAAGAAATCTACCTTTGTCCGTTGCTGCCAATCAGTTTAGTAAAAGAAGAAGGAGTGAGAGAAGATGGCGGAAATCTACAAAAAAGAAACTCAGCTGAAAGACTATTCGAAGGATGTGCTGCTGGATTTCTACAGAACAATGGTGAAAATTAGGAAATTCGACGAACATTTAATCAGACTGATGCAGGAGGGGAAGGTATCAGGGTTCTACCATTCCGGCATTGGTTCGGAAGGATTATCGGCAGGGTCCATCCGAAACGTTCTGCGGGACGAGGACTACATTTACTACAATCACCGCGGCTGTAACCAGAAGATTGCAAAAGGAGTACCGCTTTCCAAAATCTATGGTGATTTTCTTGGAACCACCGAAGGGACAACGAGAGGGTTGGGCGCAGGCATCGTCCATAGTGCAGATCCTTCGAGGGGCGTACTCGGCCAGGCAGGCACCATCGGTTCCCAATTAGGGATCGGTATAGGGACTGCATACGCTTCGAAATTCAAAGGAACCGATCAGGTGACGGTCATTTATTTCGGAGACGGGGCTGCATCAAGAGAAATGCTGCACGGTTCATTAAACTGGGCTGGACTTTATAATCTGCCGGTCATCTATATTTGTGAAAACAACGAATATGCGATTTCCTGTCATGTATCAGAGACACATGCTGTGAAAGAGCATATTGCAGATTGGGCTTACGGCTATGGAATCTCGAATTGTGTGGTGGATGGAAATGACGTGCTGCTGATGCATGAAGCCACGAAAGAAGCTGTAGAACGGGCGAAGCGGGGGGAAGGCCCGACATTCATTGAAGCTCAGACTTTCCGGCACCGCGGTCATTTTGAGGGAGATCCATATGACTATGTTGATGGCGAATTACTGAAAGACTGGAAAGAAAATAAAGATCCGATCCGGAATTTCGTTTCCCGGATGCTGTTGGATAAAATCGCCGAAAAACAAGAACTAAAAACCATTGATCAGGAAGTAGAACAGGAAATTCTTGAAGCTATCGAAAAAGCGGAATCCGCACCGCAACCGGAAGCGGGAAGAATATACGAGGGATTATTCGCGTAAAGGGGGAGAAACGATGAGAACGATCAATATGCGGACAGCACTGTTGGAAGCGTTGAATGAAGAAATGGAGAGAGATGAAACTACACTCGTCTTCGGGGAAGATGTCGGTAAATTCGGCGGAATAAATAAAGTGACGGAAGGTCTGTACGAAAAGTACGGCAACCGGGTGTTTGATACGCCGATTGCTGAACCTACCATAGTAGCGGCGGCAGTAGGAATGGCGATTACAGGCAATGCCCGGCCAGTCCCTGAATTGCAATTCGGCGATTTTGCAGGTATCGCTTTTGACGAAATCTTTAACAAGATGGGCAAATGGCGGTTCATGCACGGAGGCCAAATGGAAATGCCAATTACGCTTCGTCTGCCCGTAGGCATTGCCGGCGGAGCCGGGCCGGAACATTCCCAAAGTCCGCAGGCACTTTTCATGCATGGTCCAGGTCTTCAAATTGTAATTCCTTCTACGCCGTATGATGCAAAGGGGCTGTTGAAGACGGCGATTCGGGACAATAACGCAGTATTGTTCTTTGAACATAAGCTTCTCTACGATATGAAAGGCGAGGTTCCTGAAGAGGAATATTTAATTCCATTCGGGAAGGCGGACATAAAACGGGAAGGGTCCGATGTCACAGTCATTGCTACCGCTCTTCAGGTACATACGGCATTAGAGGCCGCTGAAGAGCTGGCTGCGGACGGCACAGAAGTCGAAGTGGTCGATCCGCGGACGCTTGCGCCTCTCGATATGGAAACCATTCTGTCATCCGTCCGGAAGACGGGCCGGGTGCTGATTGTCCACGAGGAATCGAAAACAGGCGGATCCGGTGCGGAAATTGCAGCGCAAATCCAGGAAGAAGCACTGTTCGATTTGGCTGCTCCGATCCGGCGCATCGGCAGTCCGGATGTGCCGATCGCACAGAACATTTATCTTGAGCAATTTTACCGGCCAAGCAAAGAACAGATTGTTCAAGCTGTCAATGAACTGATGGAGTACTGAGCGCTGCTGAAGAGAACCAGGTCCGCTGTGTATGGTACGGCCTGGTTCTCTGTTCAATCAGAACCATTCGATAGGAGGCAAAAGAATGTATGAAGTGAAAATGCCCCGGCTCGGTGTGACAATGCAAAATGGTATCATTACGGATTGGTTAGTGGATGAGGGCGAAGAAGTCAACAAAGGAGATTATTTATTCGAATTGGAGACAGAGAAATCGAACCTGGAAATTGAAGCGCAGGAAGGGGGCGTTCTGAAGAAAATTCTTGTGCCACCCGGAAAGGAAGTGCCTGTGAACACCGTTGTCGCGGTCATTGCAGGAGCAGACGAAGAAGTGGATTTTTCCCGCTATGAAAAAGAAGAAGCGACCAAATCGCCCGCTGCAGCTGAAGCAGCAAAAGGGGGAGAAAAGACAGACCCGAAGCGGCAGTCATCTGACCGGCAAGGCGGAGTGGCACCGCGCGCACGAAAATTGGCAAAAGAGTTAGGCGTTTCACTAGAGGGAATTACCGGAACAGGAAAAAATGGCATCATCACCGAAAAAGATGTACGGGAAGCTTCATCAGGGAAAGAGGAGACTAAGCCATCCATACGTGTAAAAGAGACCATACCGCTAACCGGAATTCAAAAGACGATGGCTTCCAACATGGCGAAAAGCTGGCAAAACATTCCGCAGTTTACGCAGATTGTATCCGTGGACATGACGCGGCCAATGGCAGTGAAAAAGGAATTGGGTAATGTGTCCCTGAATGACATTATCATTAAAGCGGTATCTAACGCAGTGCACGCCCATCCGTTCGTGAACAGCCGGTTGGGGAACGATCAGAAGGAAGTTACGGTATACGAAGAAGTGAATGTCTCGGTAGCTGTAAACAGTCCGGATGGACTTGTCGTGCCGGTTATTAAAAATACAGAATCAAAATCAGTGCAAGACATTTCTGCTGAAGTGCGTAAACTAGCAGAAAAAGCGGAAAAAAAGAGCCTTTCCATGGAAGACTATGCCGACGGAACCATTACTGTCTCCAATCTAGGCAGTTTTGGTATCGAGACGGGCACGCCGATTATAAACAGTCCTCAGGCTGCTATTGTCTTCGCCGGTGCTGTCAAAAAAACGCCGATTGTCGACGAGAACGACGACATTAAAGTGGCCCCCATCATGATGTTGTCCGTCTGCTATGACCACCGTTTTATCGATGGCGTGAAAGGGGCGGAATTTACAGGGGAATTGAAGAAAACCTTTGAGACGCTGAGCTCGGATTCTCTTAGCTGAATGAAAGGAGATCATGTATGCGGTTAAAAGGCAAAGTCGCCATTATTACCGGAGCGGGAAGCGGACAGCGGACAGGGAAAAGCGGCGGCTAAGATATTCGCGGAGCAGGGCGCAAAAGTGATTGTGGCGGAATGGAATGAAGAATCTGGCCAGAAGACAGCAGAGGAGGTGACGGCAGCAGGCGGAGAGGCGGTGTTCTATAAGACCGATGTTTCCAGCGAGGAAAATATCAGAACATTGGTGGAAGAAGTACGGAACAAGTACGGATCGATTGATGTATTGTTTAATAATGCAGGTATCGGGTTTTCCGCAAGATCCCGTTATAAGATGGCGTCGATACTGGAAACCCCTCTCGAAGATTGGAACAGCATATTGGGCATTAATTTGAATGGAGCATATTTGATGTCCAAATATGTCGTTCCTGTCATGATTGAGCAGAAAAAGGGCAATATCATAAATAACGCTTCATTGAACGGAATCATCGGCGTGACTGGAGCGGATGCTTATACAGCTTCCAAAGGAGGGGGTGTGGCGCTTACGCGGGTAATGGCTGCAGATTATGGAAAGTATAATATCCGTGTAAACTGCATCTGTCCGGGAGCAATCAATACACCGATGATCCAGGAAGTGCTGGGTGTTCCGGAGATAGCAAAGAATTACGAGGCGGGGCCGCTAGGCCGGGTCGGTGAACCGGAAGAAGTTGCATATGCCGCTTTATTTCTGGCATCAGATGAAGCCAGTTATGTAACCGGGCTAATCATGCCCGTGGATGGCGGCTGGAGTACAGTGTAGAAAACGCCATCTTCTGTACAAAAGTGGCGTCAGTTGCCCGTTTCCCTCTCATAATCCCGGATCACCGACTGGATGATATGCATCGAGCCCCATTCGCCTGCTGAAAAGTAGGTGATGGGGTATTTTTTGGCAGCAGGATGCGCCGGATGTCCGCCGGTTCCCATCCTTCTTCGTGCAGGCGGATGATATTCCCCTGAAGGTCCAGCAAGTATTCAAGCTTTCGGCGGAGGGCGCCGCGGCCATCGCCCACAAAACCCGCGTGGCTGCAGAAGACGTCACTGAACTCATAGGTCAGGACTTTTATGAGCGATTCGATGATCACCGGGACGCTTTCTTCACGCAGGGCGACTTTCATCTTTTCCTGGCAAAACAGATCGCCGGTGAACAGCTGGCCGGTCTCCCGGTTCAGGAACGCGAGGTGGTCGATGGCATGGCCCGGGGTCTCGATGACATCCCAGGCGGCGTTCTGGGAGGAGAAAGTCCGGCTGATTGCTTCTGCCCGGAATGGCTCGCGTTTTCCCCAAAAGACTTTCCGGTAGAGCGGATAATCGGCCTTCGTGCCGCAGTAATCCAGCATCCGGCCATTCATGTAAAGCGGCAGCCCCAATTCGTTCCGGACGAAAGCCGCACAGCCGGTATGGTCTTCATGATAATGCGTAATCACAGCCTGGTCGATCGGCTGCCGGCTGAAGAAATCGGTGAAGCCTTTTTTCAAGGAAGCGGCTCCGGTGTCGATCAGGACGCCATCCGCGATAAAACAGTGGACGGCCATGCGGACACCCTGAAAGGAGACAATCCCTGTGCCGATGGCGACACCATGCCGTTCCTGTTGTGTGAAATTCGTCTTGATGAGCATGCCGCCGGCTCCTCCTTCTAAAAACCTTATTCTGTAAATTTTAACACAGGTTGACTAGCGAGATTTGAAAGTTATTGTCGAATTATTCGGTACAAGGACTTTTTCATCAATAAAACACGAAAAGCGGCCGGCGTCCCGGATTTCTTTTAGCCGCTTGATTAAAAAAGGGATGCGGTAAACAGCACTGATGAAGCGTTCATGGCAAAACAGCCTTCCGGAGAAGATGCTGTATGCACACGCCCTTCGCCTACGTTTCTTTCGTCCGGAAACTGTCCAGCAAGACGTACCCAAAGACAATACCCGTGATGGTAGGAACAGTTGAAACGCTGAAAGCAGCGATTGTCCGGACAATGGCCGAGCCACCCAATGGCGGAAGGAACGGCAAAAAGAGCATCACCAGCAAAACGAAAGCCGGCACGCCTACCGCGATAAATTTGCTCCAGTCAAAGGAAGTTATTTTCTTCTCTTTCACTTCAAGCAAGAAGGTCGGTAAACGCAGCAGTATGCCGATGACTACGGGGAATACCACGGCAAACCTCCGGAGCGGCAGCTGTTCGTAAGTTTCTGCGGCCCTTTCCATCAATTGCAGCTGGTAAAACAACCCGGCGAAAACAACAAGTCCGATGGCCACTGCCCAAATGAGGTAATACAGGAATCGTTTGATAGCCGTCTCCTCCTCAAAATTAGCCTGTTATCTATATGGTACGGACAGACAACAGAAAAGTTTCATTTTTGGAAAAAAACCCCTCAGAATCCATTCATCGTTGAACAGTGAACGATAATCTTGCAAAAAAAATGAACCGCTTCTGCTTAAGCCAGCAGCGCGGTTCAACCTATGCGAGACGTGAAAAGCACCTGACGGGCATTTATTTTCAACGCTGTCAGCGCGATGAAGACATACGAAAGCCCTCCGCAGAAAGGGGGAAAGCGGAGGGCCGGCGGGTATTTATCCTTCAACAATGATTTCAGGCACGCCGGGGTCTCCGTCGTGGGCAAACTGTTGGGCGTCCACGCTGGTTGTGACGGCGGCTACCAAGACACCAAGCAAAAGTAAATATTTCTTCATGTTCATCTCTCCTTAATTTTTTTTAATGTGTCGGTGCATATTTTTTGGTAATAAAGAGCTTTTTTGTACTTACTGTTTTTCTCGTAAAATTGCGAAAAATGTTCAGAGGCAGCAATTAAACTTTCATCCGCGTTTTCCTCTAAAAAGAGTTCAATCGCCGCTTTCATCGAATTCTCGTACTGTCCATAGTCTTCAAACAGGTAGTGGAATCTCGCTGACAGAAAATACAGATGAGCTTGGTCATCTGCTGTCCGGCTGAAGGATTCAGCCGCTTTCAATAGTTTATTGAAAGAGAGGAAGTCACCTGCCTTTAATAAAATATCAAGTTTCACCCGGTAGGATAGAAAGAGATCTGTCTGGCCGCTGGTCGTTTTAAGTTCAATGGCCCTGTTGATGCATGCAATTGCTTCTTTCGTTTCTTTTCGACCGTCATGGATCAGTGCCCAGTTATGAAAAAGTCTGGCGTGCAAAATCTTGGATTCACTGCTGGTGACATCGAACCCTTTTTGGATGTAGACCTCAGATTCATCGAATCTATTCAGGCCGATCAGCACATAAGCGACTAAGTTATAACTGTTGCCTGTTCTCTCCCAATCGTGCAATCGAAGGTACAGTTCCGTTGCCGTTTCCGCAAACTTCAACGCCTCTTCATATTTTCGTAAGTTCGATAGCGCCAGCGCAATGTTGAAGGAAATCTTCGCGCGCACCGTCTCGCTCTCCTTAACGTCCAGCACTTTCTTGAAAAAATGAATGCTCTTCTCGTAGTCTCTCATGAGGTAAAAGTACAGGCCGGAGATGTGATAGTACTTCTGCTGGTCCGCCAGGTTGATGGAGGACGGGCTAATGTCGAAATGGGCGATCGCTTCCTGGTACAGCTTCACGGCTGCATCGGTCGCCCCGGTTTTCACAAGGGCAAGGAAGTGCAGCAGCGTGGCATGGATTTCCTGGCGGATGGACGGTATGTAGGCAAGGGCCTCCTCGTTCGCTTCCAGAAACAGCTTAATTTCTTCCGCATCACCTTCCTCGATTTTCCGGTCCAGTTCGTCGAGCAGCCGTTCCACGCCACGGTCATCTTCGTGGACGTTCAGGAAGTAGCTGCGCGGAACCGACAGCCGGTCGGCTATCAACATCAGTGTATCAGTTGCAGGGGTAAACCGACTATTCTCAATATTGCTGAAATGGGACGGGGAAACGATGCCGGCGCAAACGTCCCCCGCTGTCATCCCCTTTAATTTTCTTGTTCTTCGGATTCTATTGCCTACGTTCAAAACAATGGCTCCTTTCGGCTGACAAACAGCGGAACATTCCGGGAAGTTTTGATTTTCGGCCCGGTCGAATAAAACAAGTCATTTCTTTTTCAATGTTTTTACAAATAGTTTTGAGAATTTACTTAATATACTAGAGGTTTTTTCGTCGGGAGACCATCTTTTATTCAAAACCATTGCATATTGTCAAAATTAACAGATAGTTATTTATCGGCTATGCTTAAAGCAAGTTGTACAGCTTAAGAGAACGAACGGCGCCTTCGGGACTGATCATCCCAGGGCAGATCAAAACGAGACAGGAGACGATGGAATGAAACGGAACGGCAAATTTTTGACGGCTTTGATGATTTCAGCCAGTATCCTCCTTCCGGCTGCGGCGGTAAGCGCGAATGGGGAAGAGGCACAGGCAGTAGAGAAGTTCCGCGTGCTGATCGAATCGGATCAGAAAGCGCAGAAAGCGGAGCTGAAGGAGCGCTACGGTGTGCGCTGGGCGTTCGGCGAGGATGGCTTCACGACGGAAATGACCGAAAAGCAGTTCCAGGCGCTGCAGCACAATAAGAATGTCACGGTGACGAAAGTCGACGAGCTGTCGATCGACCAGACTTCCTCGAAACCGGAAGCTTCCTACAGCACCATGGCGGCCTCCCAGTCGACCCCTTGGGGCATCAAGGCGATCTACAACAATAGTTACCTGACCGCGACATCCGGCGGTTCGGGAGTGAACGTGGCGGTGCTCGACACCGGCGTCAACACCAGCCACCCGGATCTTTCAGCGAACGTGGAGCAGTGCAAAGATTTCACGCAGAGCAATCCGATTACATATGGCGTTTGTACAGACCGGCAGGGGCATGGCACGCACGTGGCCGGCTCGGCGCTGGCGAACGGCGGCCCGTATGGCGATGGCGTCTACGGTGTAGCGCCGGATGCGGACTTGTGGGCGTATAAAGTGCTCGGCGATGACGGTTCCGGCTATGCGGATGACATCGCGGGTGCGATCCGCCACGTGGCCGACCAGGCGTACGCGCAAGGGTCGAACGCAGTCATCAACATGTCACTCGGGTCTTCCGGTGAGAGCAGCCTGATCACCGATGCGGTGAATTATGCATACAGCCGCGGCGTCCTTGTCATTGCGGCAGCCGGGAATTCAGGTCCGTATCAGGGGTCGATCGGTTATCCGGGGGCGGTTCCAAACGCGGTGGCGGTAGCGGCGCTTGAAAATGTGGTCCAGAACGGCACGTACCGGGTGGCGGACTTCTCGTCCCGCGGGTATTCCTGGACAGACGGCGACTACACGATCGAAGAAGGCGACGTGGAGATCTCCGCGCCGGGCGCGTCCATCTACTCGACCTGGTATGACGGCGGCTATGCGACCATCAGCGGCACATCGATGGCGACACCGCACGTAGCGGGTCTGGCGGCGAAGATCTGGGCGCAGTATCCGTACGCGACGAACGAAGAAGTGCGCGGCGAACTGCAGTACCGGGCGTACATCAATGACATCAAATCCGGTTACGGAGCCGGCACCGGGGACGACTATGCCTCGGGCTTCGGTTTCGCGACGGTGCAGTAACGGTTTCTGAAAGCAATTCCGGCGGTTCCGCCGGGATTGTTTTTTAACATTTATCTTTGAAGGGAAGGGGCGAGCGGAATGGAAGCGATCACGAGTTATGGGGTTCGTCTTGCTGCGTGCGTCAATGTGCTGGGGGACGGAGGAGGGCAAGGTGACGGCTGCCGGGCCAGGCGCCAGATTGACCGGTTCATCCGCCACAAACGGAATAACCGGAACCGGGATCACGTGCCGATCGAAATTGCGCAGTCTCCGGACAGCTATGTGCTGAGCCGGCCGTATGAAAGCCGGTTCGACTTGTTCGATATGATCACCGCGCTGACTTTCATCCAGCGGACGCTGGCGGAGGAAGGGATTTTGGCAGGCGGCGGACTGACGGCGGGCCTGTGTGCGCAGCAAGGTGCTTTCTTTTGCGGGCCGGCCATCTTCCGGGCGGCAGCGATGGCGTCGGAAGGGCCGGCATCCGCCCGCATCGTCGTGGATGCCGCGCTGCTGGACGGACGGATGCTGCCGCCTCGCACGGACGAACTGCAGGAGAAGCTGTTCCGGGAACTGTGGATCGATTCGGCCAGGCTGACTGCGGAGGACGCGGACGGCGCCGTCTTCATCAACTATCTGGACGGCATGTACGGACTGCCGGAAGTCGGGAGCCGGCTGGAGCGGCTTCTCTCCGGACGGGCTCCAGGGCAAGCCCGCGACTGGACACTCGCATACATCCGCTCCTGTTCCTGGTATGAAGAAAAAGCGTCAGCGGCAGGCGCCGGGTGAACGTGCTGGATCCAGCCGGACTATCGGAAAATCGCCGCAGCATAAAAAGACGTCCGCAAGGTGAAGGCCTTTGCGGATGTCTTTTTGTTATGTCAGGCCCGGTTCGTGGAAGCCTGCCAGGTGGGCATGCGGTTCAGTCTTGATGAAGCGGGTTCTGTGACTCGGCGGGGCCTTCTTTCATTTTGGTCCATCGGCTGATTTTTTCCGCTGTCTCCTCCGGCGCGTCCCACATGAGCAAGTGGCCGGCTCCTTCGATTCTTTGGATGGTGACGTCCGGTATGGCCGCTTCCATCTGGGTGATGCCGGATGCTCTCGCCGCATCCAGCTCCCGCGGTTCTTCCGCATGGAGCAGCAGGACCGGCATGCTGAGGCGCGGGTAGGCATCGGTGAACGGTTCGTCGAAAAACGCTTCGATGATGGCGAGCACCGCCTGTTTCGGCACGGTCAGCCTGAGTCCCCCTTCCGTCTCCTCGAACAATGACTTTACGTCAGCCTCCCTGTCGCGGTTCCACTTGACCGTGTACTGTCTGAAGTCAGCCATCACGGCATCCCAGTCCGGATAGACGGCGCTGTCCATATAGTCCGCCCAGCCTTCCAGCGCGGTTTTCCGCGTCATTTCCGGCTGGTTGTGCGGGAACGTGAACGCTCCGTCCAGCAGGATCAGTCCCTCTACCCGGTCGGGATAGCGGCTCGCATAATGCAGCGCGACATCCGCTCCCCATGAATGGCCAAGCAGAAAGAAACTGCCGGGGACGCAGCGGGCGAAAAGCTCCTCGTACCAGCCGGCGAGTGAAGAGAAGCGGTATGCCTCCGGCTCGCTGAAAGGAGGTGTGCCGCCGTGCCCCGGGCTGTCGAATAAAAACAGCTGGAAGTCATCTTCTAACTGCCGGATGAGCGAAGAGAAACTGTAGCGGCTGCTGCCCGCGAGACCATGCAGGCAGACAAGCGCGGGCGATTCGGGATGGCCATGCTCATAAAAAACGGTTCCGTTCTGATTGGTCTTCATCTTGTTCCGCTCCTGTCCGGAAATGAAGGCGGGTCGCCTCCTTTATTAGTTTCAGAATAGCACGGAAGCCTACTGGTGTCTCTAGCTGGAAAATGGGAATTACATGGAATAAACCCCGTTTTCCTCCAGCATGTATGTTAAACTGTAACTTAATGACAGACAATTCCGTCGAATAAAACAAGATCGCTCATAGACGGATTGCGGGAAGTGAAAAAGGAGGGAGCCGGCATGAGGAAAATCGCAGGAATCGTCGCGCTGATTGCCGTCATTGTGATATTAGCGGCGTTCGCTTACCCCCGGACTGACCGCTATCAGATTGCCGAAGCGGCAAAAGGTGTTTTTGACCACGCCATTGAAGGTGAGTACGCAGAAGCGGCGGAATACGTCTACTTCTTCGATGGGCCGACGGATGTGGAACCGTCGATCAGCCAAGCGCAAGGGAAAGCGCTCTGGATCGAGCGGATCCGCGCGCTGGAGGAGGAAGGCATCTCTTTGGCAGGTTACGAAGACCTGTCGATCGAAAGGGATGACGGCATTCTGAAAGCGACAGTCGATTTGATCATCGAAATGGATGGAGGACAAACCGTAAGAGAAAATGTGAACTTGATGTTCGCAGAGAGGAACGGGGACTGGAAACTGCAGCACTTGGAAGAACTGAGAAATGACGCTGTGGAAGCGTGGGAACAGGCGTTGAGCGGGCACGTCCAGCGCACGGCCGAAGCCGGATGATCGAGGAGGACCAGATGAAAAAATGGCTGGCAATCATTTTGATGGGCACTCTGCTTGCGGCATGTTCGGGAGAAGACGTAACGCGGATCACGGTGACGGAAGTCAGGACCGGGGAGACCGCAGTGGTCATCGATGAAACGTATATCAGCGAAATTGAGGAGATCGTCACGGAAACGGAGTGGACCGAAGAAGATCCGGAATTGGGGGATGAACCGCCCGATTATGAAGTGACGCTGTTCACTGAAGTGGACGAAAATATGCCCGAGCGGCTGGACGATTACGGTGTCTGGCTGACCTATAAAGGGATGGACGGTCCGGGCATCATCGTCGATGAAAAGACCGGGAAGTCCGCCGTGCTGACACAAGGGCAAGAACAGACATTCCATGACGCGTACAATGCTTCTGAGGACCCTTTTGAAGATTCGGATGCTGAGACCGGAACCGCCGAATGAGACGGGGAGTGGAAGTGGAAAGGCTGGCTCGGAGAAGCACAGGAGGAGGCTTCTGTCATGTCAAATAAACTGAAATCAGCAGGGGTGCTTCTGTTATCACTGTGGATAATGGCTGGATGCAGTCCGGAGCAGACAGCAGAAGAGACTGCTGAACACAGAGAGGCCCGCCAAGCCGCCTGGAATTTTGTGCAGGAAATGGGCTGGGCCGGGACACTGGACGAATCATCGTGGGAAACGGCTGCGGTGGAGAGGATTGTGGCGCCGGACTATTACGAATATGTGGATGCCAGCTTTGAAGGTGAGGAAGTGTTGCTGATCACATTCCCGGAAGAAGGAGAGCCGGTTGCATCGGTCACTCATTTTCTCGTGGACAAGGAGACGAACGAAGTGGTCGGATTTTTGCCGGGGGCATGATGCGTTGTCCTTGAAGATGAATGCCATATAAAGGGATGAACGGTCCGGGCATCATTGTCGATGAAAAGACCGGGAAGTCCGCCGTGCTGACCCAAGGGCAAGAACAGACATTCTGTGACGCGTACAATGCTTCTGAGGCAATTGACAGATGGAACTCATTCTTCCAGTACCACGACTTCAAATTTCATATGATCTAAATCCCAAAGGTCTTTATCTATGTTGCTATAAATCGCAACCTGAACCTTCTGCCCGGCTTCGTATGAATCACTGTCGCTTACAGGAATCTCATAAACGGCTTCACTGCTGCCTCTCTGCTCTCCTTTTCCTGTAATCACAATAAATTCATTATCAAAGAGAAATTTTTCATCCACTCTGATTTCTTCGATTGTGCCAGTTATCGTGGAATCCAGCGAGTAAGGCTGCCAGAAATAATTCTTTGCTAATAAGAGAAGGATAATAGAAACCAGAACAGCTATCACGATATTCTTTGCCACAGTCCCATACCTCCTTATTCGTCTAATTTCCATTAATTATACAAGAAAATGGTAAACTGGATAGCAATTGCTTATCTTTTTGGTGTATATAACAAAAACTCAGAGCGGGAGGGCGACCAATTGAAGAAAAGAAACGGTTTACTGTTCTTGGTTCCGTTGCTCATTGCCGGTGCGTGTTCTTCCGAAGGTTCCGGAGTGGTCGACAGTTTCGAAGATCAGGTGGATGAAGAACTCGGGACGGAGGTTTTCATCCCGGAGTTCGAGGAGTATCCGATTACTTCTGCGGAGATCCAGACTGTGCCGCTGGCCGGCACAAAGGAATTGTTGGTGACGTATTCAGGCGAAAAGGGCGAGTTGAAAAGTGACGAGTATATTGCCAATCATGAAGAGGCGGTCGGGTCGGAAGTTCTGTATGGGATTTACGAAGGGGAACCATTTCTGTTCCGGATCGGCTATGACGGTTTCGAAGCGATGAGCGGTGACGGAAGCACAGAAACGGTCGAAATCAATGGAGTGGACGTTCGGTATATGGAAGCGGAAGATAACGGAAAAGAGTTCCTGGCGGCTTTTTTCAATACAGCAGAGGGTTCGTATTCGATCGAATTCGCTTTGAACGAGGAACTCACTCGCGAAAAAGCGTTTGATATCATCGGGACAGTAATAGAAGGCGCGGATATTTAGCTCAGATGCTCAAGGGGCGGCTCCTTCCTTGATTTCCATAAAGAACCGGCAGTGCGGGAATATGTTGATCTGGCTGCCCTTATACCGTCCTTGAATCCGGCATCGCCTCGCAGAGCCTGTCCACTCGGCAATCGGCATCCGAGAGAAGGGATTCCAATCAAACACAGCGAAACAGTATTTTATACATAAAGAAGCGAGGGGAAGTCTATGGTAGGGGCTCGGATGGGATGGGCAGTGTCAATTGTTTTAATGCTATCGTTCGGGATTCTGTGGATTGCTTACAGCGACCTGAAAAGCGATTATCAATTGGAAGTCGGTGAGAATTACTATGATTTCCATTCAGGAGTACGGAGTGAATTTCAAATGATGGAACAAATTCTGACGCTTGAAAAGTCCTTGGTGGATGGAGACGGAGATTTACAAGCTTTTCTTGAGGATAAAAATGAATGGATAATAGGAATAAGCCCTTTGGTGGATGTGGGGATGCCGGAAACTGAATTAAGCAAGCTGGCGGAATACCGTTCGAATAGTATAGAAGCGATTGTGGAATTCCAAAGGACTGGAAAAATCAGCGAAGTGAAAGCATTGGAAGAGAATTTATCCGCCTATAAACAGCAGTTCCAGAAATGGGCGGAAGAAGTAAATGAATGTGCTCATATTGGTGCATTCTGTGCAGGATACGGTTCAGGGGCTTATCAGTAAAATAAGTTTTTTCACTCGGCAGACCGGTCGCTGAGCAAATAATAATAGTTTTCAATGATGGGCTGAATATCAGGTTTTGTGGAATAGTAAACATCATTCACGGAGCTTGGTGTGAACCGGAATGTCTCTTCATCGCCTTCATACAGTTCAACTGCGTATAGATAACCTTCCCGAGCTTCCTGGTTTTGTTCCGGGATGAACTGGATGTCTTCAATGTCATTCATGAAAGCGTCAATCACTTCAGAATCACTGGAGCGGACTTCTTCGCCGGTGCGGCCATCGATGATTGCTATTTCCGTGACACTTTCAGCTTCCTTTCCGTAAAAATCGGAAAACGCGGCTGTATCCGGACGGCAGGCAGTCAGCAAAACCAAAAGTAACACGAGAGATGGTGCCACCGCGAATTTCCCCAAATTCTTCACCCTTTCTTCGTGTTCTCTTTAACGCGGTTATCGAAACAGCCATATCCTGTTTGAACAAAATTACGGCTTAGAACAGGAAAGGAAGCAATGTTCGATTGCTTTTCCCCTTATCTGTTTGATTCCAAAATGCACAGAAGAGGACCTGCCATGTGCTCTCGGATTAAGAGCCATGTCAGGTCTTCTTCCGCTTGAAGACAAGGAACCCCACCGCGATCATAGTGAAAAACACTGCCACACTGCCAAAGAACAGCATCCCCTCCGACTGAATGCCGGCAGTATGGAGGTCTGCGGGATCGACATCCTCCAGCGGGATTTCCTCTTTATCTCCGTAGTACTCCTCTGCGATCGCCGTATCCTGCGTGGTCGGCGAGCAAAGCGGGTGCACCCAGTCGCCGCCTTCTTCCCGGAGATAATACAGGTATTCCGCATTCAGCCGGCTGCGTCCCCATTCAGCGTCCTCTTCAACGACAATAATCTCTTTATCGACGCCCTTGAAGCTCGTTTCCACATCGACCATCAGCATCCGCTCCCGGTTGCCCTCCCGGATGCCTGTCACCGTCCCGATCACCACGCCATCATACTCTTCGAAAGCGAGATCGGGCGGAGGCGGTTCCACGCACGACAGCGCGAGACCTCTCGTCGGCAATAAAACAAGTGAAAGCAAGACCAGCACAGCCATCATTCTCTTCATCCCTTTTCCTCCTCCCATAGCGACTTTATTTTCCCTCGTTGGATCAGCGGCACTGTTAATGAGTTAGTCGGTTCAGCATCCAAAAAGTTACAGGTTTTATTGAGATGAATCGGATCCCCTGCTGAACAGCCATCCTATAGCCTTTAAACGGAATCCGGAGCGGCCGGCGAATGGACGTAAAGAAAATCGGCCGCGCTTACCGGAGCAAAAATTCAAAAAATCAATTGCGTTGACATTCTCGAATATTCTTTATAATATACGGGTATAGGGTATATAATTAAGCGTAATTATAGAAACCATCGGAGACAAGAATACAGTGTAGAAAAAGTATCGAAGCAAGGCTTTTTATTTTTAAATTTTACATACCCCCCAGTGGTATAAAAGGGAGGATGACTGCAGAGGAGGCTGAAGGCGTAATGGGACGAAGGTGAAACAACTTAAGAGGAGAGCCAAAAGCAAGGCGAACTCCAACGGAATAGAATCGAGAGCGTCCACGGCTATGAAAAAATCTATTTAAGGGGTGAATCTAATGACAAAGCATGAAGGCAATCTCCATTATCACGACCATGCGCACCACAGCAGCGATCCAGAGCCTCGGCATTACAATGAATCGACTGTGCAGGAAGAGCAGGAACAGCATGGTCATACAAATCACGAAGAACACGCATACCATGGGCATGAAGGTCACGACAAACACGCAGCTGCTGGCCATGGAAGCCACGGCGGTCACGGACATCACGGTCACGGAGACATGGTGGCGGATTTCAAGAAACGCTTCTATATTTCCCTGATCCTCACTCTCCCGATTCTCGCGCTGTCGCCGATGATCCAGCATTTCATGGGCGTCGACTGGCGGTTCGACAATGACCTGTATATTTTGTTTGCCTTATCCACTGTCGTCTTCTTTTATGGCGGCTGGCCGTTCCTGACCGGGGGGATCGCAGAGCTGAAAGACAGAAATCCGGGCATGATGACGCTGATCGCGCTGGCGATTTCCATCGCTTACGGTTACAGTACCCTGGTCGTTTTCGGCTGGAATGGCAATCAGCTGTTCTGGGAACTCGCCACACTGGTGGTCATCATGCTGCTGGGGCACTGGATTGAAATGCGTTCCATTATGGGCGCCTCCAATGCACTGGAGCAGCTGGTGAAACTGATGCCGAGCGAAGCCCATAAACTGGATGAACACGGCAATGTCACGGACGTGCCGCTGGCTGATATCCGGAATAAAGACCGGGTGCTCGTGAAACCGGGTGAGAAGATTCCGGTCGATGGCATCATTGCGGAAGGGAAGTCGGCGATCGACGAATCGATGCTGACAGGTGAATCCATCCCGGTTGAAAAAGAAGCGGGCAGTGAAGTCATCGGCGGATCTGTGAATAAAGAAGGTTCCCTTATCATCGAAGTCGAGAAAACAGGGGAAGAATCTTATTTGTCCCAAGTGATCACCATGGTGAAAGAAGCCCAGGAATCGAAGTCCCGAACGCAGGACCTGACAAACCGTGCGGCCAAATGGTTATTCTATCTGGCGCTCGTCGCCGGATTCACCACGCTGTTCGCCTGGCTGGCACTCGGCTATCCGTTCGATGTCGCCATTGAACGGATGGTGACGGTCATGGTCATCACGTGCCCGCATGCTTTAGGGCTCGCCGCCCCGCTGGTCGTCGCCGTCTCCACTTCGATTTCGGCCAAACAGGGGCTGCTGATCCGGAACCGGGCGGATTTTGAGGGCGCACGGAATCTGAATGCGGTCGTGTTTGATAAAACCGGAACACTGACGAAAGGTGAGTTCGGTGTCACGGACATCGTTTCCGAAAGCCATTACACCGACGAAGAAGTGCTGCAGCTGGCAGCAGCTATCGAGCAGAACTCCGAACACCCGATTGCGGCAGGCATCGTCGCCTCTGCCAAAGAAAAAGGCATCCCCATTGGCCGGGCCACCGATTTTGAATCCATCACAGGCAAAGGCATCGAGGGCAAAGTGGATGGCCGAAAAGTGAACGTGGTCAGTCCGGGTTATGTGGAAAGCCATAAACTGAGTTATGACCGGGGTTTATTCAATAAATTATCGGAAGAAGGGAAGACGGTCGTCTTCGTCCTCGTGGAAGACCGCCTTGCCGGAATGGTCGCCTTGGCGGATATTGTGCGGGATGCCGCAAAAGAGGCCGTGACCGCCCTGAAAGCGAAAGGCATCCAGTCGATTATGCTGACAGGCGATAACAAAAAGGTGGCCAACTGGGTGGCGGCGCAACTGGATATTGATGACGTGTACGCTGAAGTGCTGCCGGATGACAAAGCCAGCCAGATCAAGAACATCAAAGCAAAAGGCTGGAGAGTCGCGATGACAGGGGACGGCGTGAACGATGCGCCGGCGCTGGCGACCGCTGACTTGGGGATCGCCATAGGGACAGGTACGGATGTGGCGATGGAAACAGCCGATGTCGTGCTCGTGAAAAGCAATCCGAATGACGTCGTAGCCCTGATCGACCTTTCGAAAAAGACGTACCGGAAAATGGTCCAGAACCTGTGGTGGGCGACCGGCTATAATATCTTTGCCATTCCGTTGGCTGCCGGCGTATTAGCGCCTTGGGGAATAGTGGTAAGCCCCGCCATCGGTGCGGTTTTCATGAGTCTGAGTACGATCATTGTGGCGATAAATGCGAAGTTGTTGAAGGCATAAGAGATACAGACAAGAAAAGGTCCGCTGGTAAGAGTTTTCTTTCCAGCGGACCTTTTTGGCATAAAGAGAACATACGAGTGATGGAGGTCAAACTCAACTATTATTGAAGTTCAGTTTATTGTGTTCAGCTGAGCGATTTTTCTCTTTTCACTAGTTTTTCATTTTTAATCGTCTGTTTAAAAGATTGTTTAATAGAGGGGTTATCCAACATAAGCTGCATTAATCTTGCTGCAGATCCGTTAGGGAAAGAACGTCCAATTTCCCACGCCTCTACTGTGCGTGTTGATACACCGAGAACATCGCCAAACGTTTTTTGAGTAGCACCGAGATCTTTTCTTAGTTCTTTGATGGAGGTAAGATCGATTTGGGGAAGATCGCGCAGTCTATAAGTAACGACCTCGACGTGTTCTGTATTGCCCTCGGCATACTGATTTAACTGACTGACACTCTCTTCAAGTAAGTTTTCAAAATCCATTTTGTTTGAATTCATTCTAAACACCGCCCTCTTACTTATTTCGCTTCAATTCTTTCACTCTGTTTTTGATAATGCTTTTTTCCCTATCAGTAAGTGTTTCTATATCTGATTTCTTATAAATAAGCAGCATTGCATAGACTCGTCGACCATACTTGCAATAAATGATTCGATATCCGCCACTTTTCCCGACATTGTCACTCGAACTGTCAAATCGAAGTTTTATGGCGCCTCCAGTATCAGCAATGATATCTCCCAAGACGTTACTTGGATCCGTGTTATTTTCTTCGTATTCCCGGACTTGTCTTTCAAATCTCTCTTTATCTTTTTCCGATAATCCGTAATGTTCCCAGATTTTATTGAAAGCTTCTGTATAAATAAACACCAGTTTGACATCTTCATTGTACTTTCGTTTTCCCGCTCTTCCCGCTCCAATTCCGTGACTTGTATAGATTCATTTTATACGATTATATCGTAGTAATCAAGGGGTGGCTTTGGTAATATGCTTACAGTAACAAAATGGAGACAGTACATTCTCTGAGTGCTAAAAGTGAAATCCGCTCGCAAAAGCGTACTCTATACAAACGGTTTAAAACAACTGAAAACCCAGCCCCTTGCTGTCAAGGAGGCTGGGTTTATTTTTGAGCTCAATAATGTTTCCGTGACTCCGCCGGTTTCGCAGGAAGCAGCTGAAACGGCGGCCGGCTGTCCGCCAATTGGCCAGCCGGCTCGTCCTCTTTTTCATCCGATTCCATAGCATCCCGTGTTACCGCTTCTTCCGCAAGGACAGCTTCCAGACTCACGACCATGCATTTCACCGCGAAAATGAGCAGGGTGAGCATGATGATCGGCAAGGCGGAAAGCCAGGGGTAGGTCGTATACAGGTAATCCCACCACATGCCGAGCAGGCCGCTCCACTCATTCGAGACGGAAATTTCCCGGCCGATTCCGAACAGATCTTGTTTTGAGGTGACGCCGCCGATGAAGATAGCCAGCACACCGAGATGGGCCATGAGGAGAAGCGTCTGGATGAATTCCCGCATGCCGACCAGAAAGACTTGCGGGACGATGAACGGTTTCATGTGACGGGTCAGGATGCGCCATTTCCCGGCGCCAAGGGTAATGGAGCTGGCGATGAATTCCTTTTTGTAGATCCGCTTCATTTCATTGGCGATCAGGACCGCGTTGGCGGGAATGAAGACGACCGACAGAACCGCGATGTAGATGAACACCGCTGGCCACATGTCGGGTCCCGGATTCCTGGTGAGCACGCCCGTCGACGTATCCATGACGGCGGTCGGCCGGATCCAGTAAAGCAGCAGGAATGCGAACAGCGTCATCGGAAAGTAATTGATGGCGTCCGCGGCATTTTTCAGCGGCTTCTGCAGAAACGGCACAAAGTAATGGAGGCCGATAGCGACGAATACAGCAGGGACGACCCGGACGAACGCGATCACGATTCCCGCCAGGATGGTGTACTTCGCGCCGGTGAACAGGACGAAAGCGACGTTCCGTCCGAACGTATCCGAACCGAGCGGCGGAAAAACAGTGCCGTCGTAGGGTGGCGGCAGCGGATCGCCGTTCTCGAATTGAAGTGGGACATGCGGGATATGATCTCCGAAGAACAGATAATAGCCCATGCTGCTCAAAAACAGTAACGTGACCGCCGTGAAGCCGGCGAGGAACAATTTTTTCCTGAACAGTTGCTGGATGATCGTCATCTCACCACTCCAATCGCTGGCCGGTCGACCGGCCGATGAGTCCGGTGACAATGGCGTAGAGTAAGAAAATCGGCACGTAAAATGCAATCAGCGAAACAGCGATCACATCCGGTTCCGGAAAGCGGATCAAGTATGTAAAAATACCCGGGATGTTGAAGATGCGCTCGAATATGACCATGGACGACAGCAGCAGAAGCAGAATCGCTTTGCTGTGGGTGAAGAGGCTCGGCGCGATATTGCGAAGGATATGCCGGTAGAAAATATAACTCTCCGTAAACCCTTTGCTCCGGATCAGATCGATGTACGGCTCCTTGAACTCGTCATTGACGAGGTAAAGTGTGACTTTGTAGAACATGAGCGACGGGATGAGCGACAGCGCGATGATCGGCAGGATGTAAGTGGGATCCGACGCGGTGGCAGCGACCGAAAACAGCAGGACGCCGGTCTCCCGCATGATGTAAAGCGCCCCTCCCTGGATGATCATGATGATGAGGAGGTCCGGTGTGGATTCGAGCAGCGCCGCCGTCCGGGTGATGCGCCTCCGGATTCCGTCGGGAAGAAGAATCGTCAGGTAAGTGAGCAGCAGGCTGAGAAACAGGGAAAGGAACAGTGCCGGCAGGAAAATGGCCAGCGAATAACTGTAGACGTCCCAGAAATCCTGAAAAAAGGGATACTCTTTCCCGGACAATGTGGTGACCGTCAGTTTCTCCGGATGTACGAACGCGACGAGAATGGACCGGACCTGTTCGGTATAGAGTTCCCATTCGGGGCGTGCGCCGCCGCGGAACAAGCCGGTTAAAGCACTCAATAAAATCAAGCCGATCGAGACGAACAGAAATTTAATCGGAATTGACAGCAGTTCTTTCACATCAATCCTCCTTCAGTTTATATTAATGAGGAGAAATCCTTTTGTATGTTTTTAAAGGAAAAATATGTATAAAATCATTATTGCACAAATTAGGGATAACAGTAAAAGGAAATCCAACTTAGTATGCTACCTATCTGCAAGTGAATCGGTGATCATTTATGGCAAGAATATATTCCCTCGAAAAACGATTCATCTGCATTCCCCCTGTTACTGATCAGCCAGAAACGCCTCGGCTTCCTCCATATCGGTCGTCTGCAGCACAATTTCTTCCGTATCCATGATCAGCACGGCAGGTGTTTCCTCAATGGCTAAGCTTTCGTACTCCGATGGTTTCGCGATGGTCGCTTCATCGAGAATGCCGCGGACTGTCGCTGTGCTGACCACCTGATCGATGATCTCGCTTCTTTCTTCTGTCGATACCGTTTCATCGACGATCAGAAGAATGCTGTACTCGCCTTCTTCAGAGGACAGCAGCTGCGGCGGCGCGAATCGGCCCTCTTCCGGTTCGGCACATCCGCTCAGCAGCACAGCGGCCAGCATCAAAAGGAAAAGGCTTCTGATTGTCCGGTTCATACGATCACCTTCTTTTCAGTAAGGTTATAATTGATTTTCATTTCCACTGTCAGTGCCCAGGTTTCTTTTTTTATTTATTATACCGTAAATTCAGACTAATCAGGAAGTAGCTGTAAATCGATACCATTTACATTCGCCGGAGTGGTACGATGGGAATAAAGGAGGCGAACAGCGTGAAGCGGCATAGATTCATACCACCGACCGATTATTATGATGAGAGGGTGGCTCCCATCGATGAAGAACTCTGCCGCCTGATCCGGCAGCGGAAGGACCAGGCGGCCGGAAGTTCGGGGTTCCCTTCGCCCGGGTATATCGGGGAATGGGCGGAAACCTACGGCTTTTATCCGGATTTCCTGAACAGCATCTTTGCCCATCTTTTGAATGAAGAGGCGTACCGGCCGGTCGTCGAGCCGAAAGGGTTTGTCGGGAACTTGCCGGTCATGAAGTCGTTCGAGAAAGGGGAATCGTTCTTTTCGGTCCCGTTCATCCGCCAGTTCGAAAATGCGAGCGTCGTCCACTTCCATATGGACCGGGTGCTGCCGGATGAAGCGGCAGGACCGCATGAAAGGGAGCATACCTTCTTTAATTTGGAAGTGCAGTCGGAAGGAAGGGAATATGATTGCCGGAACGACGGAGGAAGCGGTTCCCAAGGGCATTTCGCGTACACGTACGTCGTTTCACCGGCGCTGCCGGAAGACGGTTCCGGATACCGGCTGATTTTCAGGGAAGTTGAAACGCCCTATCAGAAACCGACGGGGTTCGAAGTCGAGCTGTAGAGGATTGGAATTGGAGGGATACGATGCTGAGCTACAGGAATTCCACGGCGGATGTGAAGGCGAGCGGGACGGATACGGCGGTCATCCCAATCGGCGCGACCGAGCAATTCGGCCCTCATCTGCCGATGCACATCGATTCGCTGATTGTCGGGCAATGCGCGGAAGCTTACGGGAAAGCGCTCGGCGCCTATGTGCTGCCCATCCTGCCGTTCAATACGTCGGAAGAGCACGCCAGTCTCAAGGGGACGGTCACCATCAGTCCCGCGGTGATTATGAGTTTATTGGAAGAAGTGGTGGTGAACCTGAACCGGCAGGGGTTCCGGAAATTCGTGATCTGCAACGGGCACGGCGGCGCGTACTGGGAGCCGGCGTTCGTGAAGCAGATGAACTACAAGTATCCGGACATGCTGGTTGCGGCGCTGCACTACCGGGACCGGGAAGCGCAGGCGGCCGGGAAGAAAGCGGCCGGACTGGAAGAGCTGAAGGAAATGCACGGGGGCCTTCTGTCCGTCTGCACGGCGATGTGGCTGTGTCCGGAGCTCATGACGCTGGAATCGATGGGGTCGGATGTGCCGGATGAACACCTCAAATTCATCGATGCGGTCCCGTGGGAGAAACTGACGGAAAACGGCAGCGGCAACTGGGGGAAGTTCACAGCCGGCGAGTATACAAAAGAGGAACTGGCGGAAAAAGGGGAAGCGTTTTGGACCGCTTTTCTCAATAAAAAATGCGACGGGCTGAAGGAATTCATCGAGGAAGCGTACCGACGGAAAATGGAATGAAAAAAGCGGAACCGACAGGTGATGAGGGAATGTCATTTGTATTCAAAGCACTGGACCACGTGCAGCTCGCGGCCCCTAAAGGGAGCGAAGAGGAAGCACGGGCCTTTTTTGGCGGCATTTTAGGGTTCGAGGAAGTGGAGAAGCCGGAAGCGCTGAGAAAGCGCGGCGGCGTCTGGTTCAAGTCAGGCAGCTGCCAAATCCATATCGGCGTGGAAGAACCGTTTGTGCCGGCGAAGAAAGCGCACCCGGCGTTCGAAGTCGGGAACTTGGAAGCGCTGAAAAGCCATTGCCGGGACCACGGTGTGGAAGTCACGGAAGATAATAATTTGCCGGGCGCAGACCGGTTTTATGTGGCCGATCCTTTCGGAAATCGCATCGAGCTGCTGGAGTGGCACAGGAAGTGAGCAGGAAGAAGAGCCCGGAGAGAACAGTAAGTCTCTTCGGGCTTTTTGCGTTCAGGAGTGACCGGGGTTCACCGCGCTGCCGGTCCGTTTGACCGTATACCGCACTTCCGCAAACTGCCCGAACCGGCCGATGCCGGTCAGTTCCAGGCGGCTGTCATAATCACCGGGCGGAAAGAGCGGAATGCCGCGGCCGATGAGCGCTGGGGCAAGCTGGATGATGAATTCATCGACGAGCTGCGCTTCCAGGAGCGGACGAAGGATCTGTCCGCCGCCGACTATCCAGATATCCTTGCCTGGTTCCGATTTCAGTCTGCGGACGAACTCGGCGATGTCGTCATTCACGAATTCCACCGGCCTGTCCTGTCCTGTGCGCGTGCGGGAGAACACGTATCGCTTCCTCCCGTCGTCGGGGATGCCGTCCGGAGAAAGAATCAGCACTTGATCATACGTTTCCCGTCCCATGATCTCCGTGTCTACGGTCCGAATAAATTCAGGGTAGGTGCTTTCTTCTTCGCCTTCCGTCCCGATCAGCCAGTCCAGCGAGTGATTGTCGCGCGCAAGATATCCGTCCACTGTCACCGCACCGTAAAATACGGCTTTTCGCTGATTGCTCATTCCGGTTTCCTCCATGATTCGTATTTTTTCGCCAGTGCTGCCGCCGCTTAATTGCCCACCAGCACGTAGACATTTCCATCCGGCGCACGCATGACGGCGGCATGGCCACCAAGGGCATTGGAGAAAGGCTCCCGGATCCATGTGACTTCCTGATTCGTTTTCAGCGCTGTATATAGTTCGTTTACATCTTCGACCATTATTTCCGTTTCCGCAAATTTCAGGTCCGGATTGTTCTTCAGCACAAGCTCCGCTCCGCCTGCAGGGAACCGCATGCCGACGAGCCGCCATTTCTGTTCCGCGTCCTGGAAGGTATCCCATACTTTTGTCAGTCCGACCGTCTCGTAGAACTGGATCGATTTTTCAATATCTTCCGTATGTACAGCAACGCATTCGATGTGTTTCCACATAAATCTTCTCCCCTTAATAAGAACGTGTGTTTTGTTTTATCGTAGCGGAAAAAAGGGCGGCAGGCAATAAGGGGGAGTGTTGAGACCGGGATAAAATGTTTTGAGACGCGGATAAGAGGCTTTGAGCCCGGGATAAGCGGGGGCGAGACCGAGATAAAGC
>NZ_NHTN01000083.1 GCF_002167005.1 Indiicoccus explosivorum | reverse complement strand
TGAAGGAAGCGGGGATGCGGATGGAACCGCCGCCATCGCTCGCGCCAGCCGCCGGGACGATGCCGGACGCGACCGCCGCTGCCGCGCCGCCGCTTGAGCCGCCGGGTGAATGGGCGGGATTCCACGGGTTGCGCGTCGCCCCGTGGGCTTCGGGTTCGGTGATGTTCTTGAGGCCGTATTCCGGCGTGTTCGTGTGGCCGATGAATGCCATGCCGGCTTCTCGCAGTTTCGCGACGTAGTTCGAGTCGCGGCTGCTCGCGCTGAACATGAGGAGTTTCGAGCCGGATGTCAGTTTTTCACCGGCCAGCGCCTGCGAGATGTTCTTCAGCGCGTACGGCACGCCGGTGAACGGGCCGTCGGGGAACTGTTCCGCAAGCACCTTGTCTTTGCGGGTGTGGGTGAATGCATTCAGCTCCGGGTTGACCTGTTTGAGGCGGGCGAAGCTGAGGCCGAGCAGTTCGGCCGGCGTGACTTCGTTCTTTTTGATGAGCGACGCGAGCGCCACCGCGTCGCATTTCATGTATTCCTGCAGATTCATCGGATCCCTCCAGTGAAGTGATGATCATTTCATCTACTTAGTGTAGCAGATTCAGCGGAGCGGCATCCCGGAGGCAAGCAAAAATCCCGCCTGGCGTCAGGCGGGATCCTGTTTGTGCACGATGAGTCCGTCGATTTCCTTCTGGTGCTTCCGGTCGTGCTCGACCATGCCGGTGAAGTAGTCGAGCAGCGTGAAATCGGGATTTCCCGGGTATGGCTGCGCAAACCGCTCCTCCGGAATCTTATCGATGAACGACACGAGCGCTTCCCGGACCGCGACGAATTCGTCGATCAAGTCCTCCTTCGAAATACCGGACCGCGCGTGTTCCCGCGCGTGGCGGTTCACTTCCTCCACATCCACTTTCACTTTCGGCAAGTCGTCATCCCGCAGCAGATAGGCGATCCGGTTTTCAATGATAAACTTGTCCCACGCGATGAAATGAGAGATGACATCCGCCGTCCCCCACGTGCCTTCCCGGAACGGCCGGAACCACTGTTCCTCCGACAGTGCCTTCAGCGACTCCGCCCATTCCGCCGTCTTCCGTTTCTCCTCTAAGATATGCGCTTTATCCAACGCAATCCCCTCCCGCCTCAGTCATACTTGTTTTATTCGCCGGGGCGGGACGGTTTTCCTTCCAGAATAAAGGAAGTGATGCCGCAGAAAGACAGCCCGCCGCGAGCGGCAGGCTGTCGGGTTCGTCCGATAGGATCCAAGGATGCGGATCATCCGTTGTCGTCGTTGTCGTCGTCCTCGTCAAAGTCGAAATTTTCCTGGCGCTCGATTTGGCCGTCCTCGTCATGGATGACGGCGATCGAGCCGGCTTCCTTCGCGCGGCTGATGGCGTCATCGATCGCTTTGTCGCGGTCATCATAGCGCTCGACCGGGTCGTCTTCCCCTTCGCGCTTGATCGCCCAGCCGCCTTCGTCGCCGCCAGGGACGACATGGAAGCGCGCATCTTCCGTGCCGGCGCGTTCCTCGAAATACTCGCTGCGGTTTTTGTGGTCGTTGTCTGCCATTGAATAAAACCTCCTTGGTTGTGCGTGTCTTAGTCTCTATATTACCCTGTCGCGGCAGCGGAAAACGTGGGGAGGGCGGCGAGAATAGGAGAGAGCGGGATGAGGGGGTGAGAGAACGAGATAAAGGGGGCGAGAACGGGATAAGGGGCGGCGAGAACGAGATAAGGGGCGGCGAGAACGGGATGAGATCGATCAAGACCCAGATAAAGCCTATCAAGACCGAGATAAGGGCGTGCGAGACCGAGATAAGGGG
>NZ_NHTN01000082.1 GCF_002167005.1 Indiicoccus explosivorum | reverse complement strand
GACGCCCGTGACGCGCGAAGTGATGGCCCCTTTTTTGAGTTTCGATGCGAGCAGGATGCCGACGCCGTCCGGGATCTGGTACGTCGAGCCGTTGATGAGCTCGAGCACCTGCGGATCGCGGCCGGCCGCCATGACTTTCTCCGGGTTGACGGCGATGACGGTCGACTGCTCTCCGTGCTGCATGCGTTCTTTCAGATCTTGTATGATACCCTCGTATGTAAGCGGGGAAACGTGAACCCCCAAAAACTGTTCTTTCATGGTCTGAAACCCCGTTTCGTGCGTCTTCAATTTTCTAAGTATAGCAGATTTCCAATTGAGTTGCACAGGCGGATTGCCCAGTGATAGAATTTAACGGAGACAAGGGCTGAGGGCTTTTGTTTGAGGAGGAAAACATGTGAAAATAGTATTATCCGGCTTTTACGGCCTCGGCAACACAGGTGACGAGGCGATTCTGAAGGCCATTATCGATAATTTGCGCGCGGAGCTCGACAATCCGGAAATCACGGTGTTCTCCCTGTCCCCTGAGGAGACGTCGGCGGAGCACGGAGTGGAATCGATTTATCGGGCATGGCGCCATTCGAATAAAGAAAAGTGGCGGGCGCTGCGCGAAGCGGACCTGCTCATTTCAGGCGGGGGCGGGCTGCTGCAGGATACATACCCGACGAAGTTTTTATTCGGCCCGCTTCCTTATTATCTGCTGATCGTGCAGCTGGCGAAAGCGGCGGGTACGAAGGTGATGTTCTTCTCGCAGGGCATCGGCCCGGTGACGTCCCGCTGGGGCAAGACGCTCATGAAGACGTTCGCCAATCAGGCGGATTTCATCACGGTGCGCGACGCGTATTCGAAAGAGTACCTGCACAAGCTCGGGGTCACGAAGCCGGAGACGGTCGTGACGGCGGACATCGTGTTCGCGTTCCGTTCGGACGAAGAAGACCGGGCGTACCAGTCGCTCCCGCTTTCCGGCGACGAGAAGATCGTCGCGGTGACGGTCCGCCCGTGGTTCGATCATCCGGACTACTTGGACAAGATGGCGTACGTGCTCGACGGACTGATCGAACAGCGCGGCGTGACGCCGGTGTTCGTGCCGATGGAAGGCAAGTATGATGTGCCGGCGTCGCAGGATGTCATGTCGCGCATGCGGCATGCCGACCGGACGCTGCTGCTCGGCTCGGACTTCTCGCCGAATGAGTTCCTGAATTTCATCCGGCACGCGGAGCTGACGGTCGGCCTCCGGCTGCACGCCCTGATTTTCTCGGCGCTCGCCTCCGTGCCGCACCTCGGTCTTTCCTACGACCGGAAAGTGGAGAGCTTCCTGAAACGTTCCGGCATGTGGCCGTATTCATTCCGCCTCGGCGAGATCGATGAAACCCGGATGCTGGAGAACGCGTTGTATTTGCTGGACCATAAGGAAGAAGCGCAGGCGATCATGGAGCCGAACGTGGCGGAGCTGCGGTCGGAAGCCATGCGGAACATCGAACTGCTCAAGGAAAAATTCGGGAAATAGAGGTTTTGACGCTATGAAAATTTTGTTGGCAACATCCTACGACTACCCGCATCTCGGCGGGCTGTCGACGCATATGACGACACTGAAGACCGGACTGGAACACCTCGGACACACAGTGGAGACGCTGTCGTTTTCGGACGTGGCGAAGTGGCGCCGTGACTGGATCGCCCGGGGTCCGTCGTTTATTCTCAATAAAGTATCGTTAGGCGCCGGGTACGTATGGACACTCAACCGCCGGCAGCAATTCCTGGAGGCGATGCTGAAGGACGCGTATTACCAGTCGTTCGATATCGTGAACGCGCAGGACGTCTTCGCGACGCGCGCCTCCCTCAAGGCGGGGCTCCCGACGGTGACGACGACGCACGGGTACTTGACGTATGAAGGCATCTCCAAAGGGTCGGTCGGCGAGGACAGCGCGCACAAGCAGAAGCTGCTCGACGTGGAGTTCAGCATGTATAAGAAGACGCGCGCTGTCGTGACGGTGGATACGCGCATCAAGGAGTACATCAAGCGCGAGACCGGTGTCGAGGCGACGATGATCAAGAATTTCATCGACGTCGAGAGTTTCAAGCCGGAGACGGAACGGCGCGCGGAATTCCGTGAGACGTATGGCTTTTCACAGGACGACAAGATCTTCTTTATTCCCCGGCGCCTGACGAAGAAGAACGGCGTCATCTACCCGATCCTGTCGTTCCCGCCGGTGCTGGAAAAGTATCCGGATGCGCGGCTCGTGTTCGCGGGGACCGGGGAAATGATGAATGACATGAAGGCGAAGGCGCAGGAGCTCGGCATCGCGGACCGCGTGACGATGCTCGGCGCCGTCGATCACGCCGATATGATCCAGTATTACGCGCTGAGTGATGTGGCGCTCGTGCCGTCGATTTATTCGGCGGGCGTCGAGGAAGCGACGTCGATTTCGGCGCTGGAGGCGATGGGTTCAGGCATTCCGCTGATCGCGTGCGCGGTCGGCGGGCTGAAGGAGATCGTCGACGACGGGCGCGACGGGCTGCTCGTGGAGGAGCGGAATGTCGGCGCGCTGTCGGAGGCGATGATCCGGCTGCTGGATGCTCCTGCGTATGGCGCGGAGCTGGCGGCGGCCGCCCGGCAGAAGATCGTGGACGAGTATTCGCATTTCGCCGCCGCGGAGAAGTACGAAGCGATTTACGTGAAAGCGCTTGGGCAGTGAATGTGCTGATGTGGCCG
>NZ_NHTN01000081.1 GCF_002167005.1 Indiicoccus explosivorum | reverse complement strand
CGTTATGCAGAAACAGTGAAAAAAAGCAGTCCGGGCATATGCCCGGACTGCTTTTTTTCACTGTTTCTGCATAACGACGCCGATGTTATGAAGTGCGCGCTCCAAGTTCGCTTCCGTCTGAATATGCTGCAAGTCTTCGCTTACTTCAATGGCCTTCATGGCGATTTGCGGCTGGAATCCGGTTAGGATCGGCGTGACTCCGACGAGTTCCAGCATCTTCACGATGCGCAGCAGCGATGCGACAACGAGTTGGTTAATTTGCGAAATACCCGACAAGTCAATGATCAAGTGGCTGAGTTCCATTTGCTGACTTTTCGACAGCGCGAGCAAAATGATCTGCTCCGCCCGATCTTCGTTGATGGCTCCGATAATCGGAAGAACCGCAATCCCTTCCGTAATCGGTACGAACGGGGCCGAGAGATTCTGGATCTGCTGGTAAGCTTCGTCAAGCTCCAGAACATAAGCCAGCAAGGATGCCATCGTCTCGAACAGTTCGACGTGTTTCTCGGTGAACTCGAACGGCTCTGTATCGAGCCCGCAGATGGTCCCATAGTTTTCCCCGTTGTCGTAATAGATCGGGATGCCGACAAAACAGCCGCCGCCGAGTTCTCTTGTGACATTCAGCGACATGGTCAGCTCACTGCTATTGATGTCCGGGATGATGACCACTTGCTTCCCCGCTTCAATGCTCACTTTGCAGAGCGTTTCTTCAAGGGGCAAAGCTTCTCCCGCATCCACTAAAACTTCATCTTTGTTCAAGGCTTTCATGATTTTATTCGTCCGCTTGTCATTTTTGGCAATAAACAAGGTGTTGATGTCGATAAATTGGCTCATCATATGGAGAATATTCTCGGCTGCTTCGTCAAAATTCCTGAAGGTTGTGACTGAATCTCCAACATAATAAGCATTCGTCATAGTTTCAATTCCTCTCAATTGGGTAGTCATCTTCATTCTTTACCCTATTTACAAGTGAATATGCAGATTTTCCATGAAGTTTTTCTCAATGGACAGCAAAATGGCAGAAGCGTAAAATGGCAGGTAGTTTAACGGAGGGGACAGGAGTATGGATGTAAGAAAAGGATTCCGTATCGTTATGCAAGTGGCGGTCCTGTATTTGTTTTTTCTGCTCGGCGAAGCGGTCGTGGCATTTTTCGGCCTGATCATCCCCGGAAGCGTGGTCGGGCTGCTCCTGCTCCTGACGGGACTGTTAACGAAAGTCGTGCCGATCAGCCTGATCGAGGACGGAGCGAAGGCGATGCTGCTGTTCCTGCCTCTTTTTTTCGTCCCGGCGACGGTGGGGATTATCGAATATCCGGAGTTTTTATCTTCAAGAGGTGCGCTGCTGATTGTCATGGTGCTGGTCAGTACGTGCATTTCATTGATTTCAGCCGGCTGGACCGGCCAGTTGCTTGAACGGCATTCCGGTGAAGCGGAAGGTGAAGGGTGATGGAGCTCATAGCCGCTTTAGTTTCTGTAGCGGGGACGCTGTTCGCTTACCGGATAAGCAGCCGGCTGTATGAAAAATTTCCGCTGCCGCTGTTCCACCCAGTGCTGACGACGTGCCTCATCCTGGTCCTTGCGCTCGTGATGCTTAACGTGCCGTATGCTGTTTACATGCTGGGCGGAAAGTGGATCGATGAATTGCTGGGGCCGGCAGTCGTGGCCCTCGCTTATCCGCTGTATACGCAGCGCATGCTGCTGCTGAGGCATTGGAAAGCGGTGCTGTCAGGGGTGGCGGTAAGCCTCGCAGCCGGACTCATCACCATCTGGCTGTTCGCCCGGCTTACAGATACCGGGCACGAAATTCTGCTGTCAATGCTGCCGAAGTCGATCACGACTCCTGTTGCAATCGGCGTGAGCGCGGCGATCGGCGGCATCCCTTCGATGACCGTCGCTTTCGTTATGACAGCAGGGTTCACGGGTGCCGTCATCGGTCCGGCGGTATTGAAGCTGGCTGGCGTGAAAAGTGAAACCGCCGTCGGCCTCGCACTCGGCAGCGCGTCCCATGGGATCGGCTTGACAAAAGCGGCCGAGTCGGGGGACCGGCCGCTGTCGATGGGGTCTGTCGCCATGACCCTCAGTGCGATTTTCGGCGCTGGAGCTATTCCGTCCGCCGTCTATATTTTAATGCGTTTTTGGAACTGAGAAGCGGGAAACGGATGCCTGTTTTCCCGATGAAACAAATAAAGGACGTGAGACCATTGAAGGAAAAGCGATTTAAACATACACCGCTGTCAGTGCTCGATCTGGCGGCAATCAATGAAGGAAGCGGTGCGGATGAGTCATTCAAGCGGAGTGTGGAACTTGCCCGGCATACGGAAAAGCTGGGGTTCCGGCGATATTGGGTGGCGGAGCACCATAACATGCCGGGTATCGCCAGTTCTGCGACAGCAGTCCTGATCGGCCACATCGCGGGCGCGACAGAATCCATCCGTGTCGGCGCCGGCGGAATCATGCTGCCGAACCACGCGCCGCTCGTCATCGCGGAACAGTTCGGGACACTGGAAGCCATGTATCCGGGACGCATCGATCTCGGCCTCGGACGGGCGCCGGGAAGTGATCAGGCGACGGCTTATGCGCTGCGGCGGACCCTCCACAGCAGTGCGGAGCAATTTCCGGAACAGGTGGAAGAACTGGAAGGGTATTTCAGAGGGACGGAGCGCGTCCGCGCTTTTCCGGGCGAGGGGCAGGACGTGCCGATCTGGCTGCTCGGCTCAAGTGGCTTCAGTGCGCAGTTGGCGGCTGTCAAAGGATTGCCATTCGCATTCGCCAGCCATTTCTCCCCCGATTACACCATGCAGGCACTGCAGCTTTACCGGCAGAATTTCCGGCCATCAGAGGTGCTGGACGAACCTTACGCGATGGTCGGTGTGAACGTGATAGCCGCCGATACGGAAGAACGTGCGCGCGTGCTTGCGACGTCCCAGCAGCAGCAGATGTTCGCGCTCATGCGCGGCATGCCGATGCCGTTCCAGCCGCCGGTCGAAAATGTGGCGGAAGCCTGGACAGACCGCGAAAGAGCCATTTTCGAACAGACGCTGGCATCCGAAGCGAATATGTTCGGCACTCCGGATCAAGTCCGGGGCAAACTCAGTGCTTTCATTGAAAAGACAGCAGCTGATGAAGTGATTGTGAACTCTGCGGTCTTCCATCACGAAGAACGTCTCCGTTCTTACAGCTACATCGCGGAAATGATGGACTGAACCTGAAGCCTTGTGCAGCATGCACAAGGTTTTTTTCTGATTTTGTTAGGCGGCCGGTGC
>NZ_NHTN01000080.1 GCF_002167005.1 Indiicoccus explosivorum | reverse complement strand
GGGGTCGAGAACGAGATAAGCGCCCTCAAGCCCGAGATAAAGGTCGTCGAGACCCAGATAAGCGCCCTCAAGCCCCAGATAAGCGCACTCAAGCCCGGGATAAACGCCCCAAGACCCAGATAAACGCACTCAAGACCCAGATAAGACCCATCAAGCCCGAGATAACCCTCACCAACCCCCTCCAAATCCGACTTTCAAAAATATATGTCAGCAGGCGTCACAAATCTGAAAGTTCTTCCAGTTTCCCATTGACTGAATGCTCATTCAGTTTTAAACTGAAAGCAGGTTAGACAGCCGCGGAGCTTTTCGGTAAACTGAATGCAAAGCTTACGGGCAATACACATCATCATAAAGGAGGACACGCGATGGAGCCGCTGCTCATTGCTAACTGGATTTTATTTCTGTTTGTAACCGCTTACGGAATTTATTTGTTCCTATACGTTTTGAAGACGCGCCGCGATTTCATCAAACTCGGCAAAAAGCCTGAGTTCGAGGAGAATGTTAAGGAACGTCTCCGGAAAATCTGGATCAACGTCTTCGGCCAGCGGAAGCTGCTGAAGGATAAGAAGAGCGGATCGATTCATGTCATGTTCTTCTATGGCTTCCTGCTCGTGCAGTTCGGGGCGATCGATTTCATCATCAAAGGGCTCGCACCGGGTGAGCACCTGCCGCTGGGGCCGCTTTATCCGGCATTCACGCTGTTCCAGGAACTGGTGACATTCATGATTCTCGTGGCGGTGTTCTGGGCATTCCACCGCCGTTACGTGGAAAAACTGGTCCGGCTGAAACGGACTTGGAAATCCGGGCTCGTCCTGATTTTCATCGGCGGTCTGATGTTCTCCGTCCTCATCGGTAACGGGATGTCGCTCGTCTGGTTCGACCACACCGGCGCTTGGACTGAACCGATGGCGTCCGCGGTCGCTTTCCTGTTCGGCTGGGTCGGCGAGACTGTCGCCGCCGTTGTTTTCTATGTCATGTGGTGGGTGCACCTCCTGTTCCTGCTGGCATTCCTCGTGTACGTGCCGCAGTCGAAACACGCGCACCTCATTTTCGGACCGGTCAACACGTATTTCCACCGGCTCGACCATGTCGGCCGTCTGAAGCCGCTTAATTTCGAAGACCTCGAAGATGAGGAATCCGACGAAGTGCCGTCATTCGGCGTCGGCAAAGTGACCGATTTCAACCAGGCGCAGATGATCGATTTCTATGCCTGCGTGGAATGCGGCCGCTGCACGAATATGTGTCCGGCGACCGGTACAGGGAAGATGCTGTCGCCGATGGACCTCATCGTCAAACTGCGCGACAACCTGACGAACACGGGGGCCGTGCAGACGAAACAGAAGCCATGGGTGCCGGCGTTTTTATTCAATAACACCCAAGGCAACCAGCTGGCGATGGCGGCCGGCGCTGAAGGCGCGGTCATCGAAGATATCTACAACCCTTCGCTCATAGGCGACGTGATCACGGAAGAAGAGATCTGGGCGTGCACGACGTGCCGGAACTGTGAAGACCAGTGCCCGGTCATGAACGAACACGTCGACAAGATCATCGACTTGCGCCGTTACCTCGTCATGACGGAAGGCCGCATGGACAAAGATGCTCAGCGTGCGATGACGAACATCGAGAAGCAGGGCAACCCGTGGGGCCTCAACCGGAAGGAAAAAGAGAACTGGCGCGACGAGCGTCCGGATATCAGAATCCCGACGGTGAAAGAACTGAAGAAAGCGGACGAAGAGTTCGAATACCTCTTCTGGGTCGGTTCGATGGGCGCATTCGACAGCCGCTCGCAGAAAATCGCGCTGTCGTTCGCCAACCTGATGAACGAAGCCGGCGTGAAGTTCGCCATTCTCGGCAATAAAGAAAAGAACTCCGGCGATACGCCGCGCCGCCTCGGAAACGAGTTTTTATTCCAGGAACTGGCGACGGAAAACATCAAGGAATTCGAAAAGAACAATGTCACGAAAATCGTGACGATCGATCCGCACGCGTATAACATTTTCAAAAACGAATACCCGGATTTCGGATTCAATGCGGAAGTGTACCACCATACGGAAATGCTGTTCGATCTGCTCCAGGAGGGCCGGCTGAAACCGAAGTTCCCGGTCAACGAAAAAATCACGTTCCACGATTCCTGCTACCTCGGCCGATACAACGGCGTCTATGACGCGCCGCGGGAAATCCTCCGCGCGATTGAAGGCGTCGAGCTCGTCGAAATGGTCCGTCACCGCCAGGACGCCATGTGCTGCGGAGCCGGCGGCGGCCTGATGTGGATGGAGGAAGATACAGGCCACCGCGTCAATGTGGCGCGTACGGAACAGGCGCTTGCCGTCAGCCCGAGCATGATTTCTTCCGGCTGTCCGTACTGCCTGACGATGCTGTCGGACGGTACGAAAGCGAAGGAAGTCGAAGAGATGGTCGGCACATTCGATGTGGCGGAAATCCTGGAGCGCGCGGTCATCGGCGAAGCGCAGCCTGATGAAGGGGAGACGGTGCTCCAATAACCGTTGCTGAAAATCGGCAAGTCCGGTACAATTAAATTAATCAGAAAAAAGGGAGTGCAGACCGCTCCCTTTTTTTCTGCCGCTTTACCGAGCGAGCGTTCAGTCAACAATTGTATGCGTTTACATTTGAAAGGGAGGAAACAGAAGATGCCAAAAACAGTGATTCTCGATGGAGCCCGTACCGCATTCGGAAAATTCGGAGGTGCCCTGAGCGCCCTCTCAGCAAGCGATCTCGGCGGCCATGCGATCAAAGCCGCACTGGAGCGCGCCGGCGTGGAACCGGAAGAAATCGATGAAGTGATCATGGGGAACGTGCTGCAGGCGGGCCAGGGGCAGATTCCGTCACGCCAGGCGGCCAAAAAAGGCGGTATCCCATTCGAAGTGAAGACCGAGACAGTCAATAAAGTCTGTGCGTCCGGACTCCGTTCCGTCACACTCGGGGACCAGCTCATCCGCCTCGGTGACGAGGAAGTCATCGTGGCAGGCGGCATGGAATCGATGTCGAATGCGCCGTACTACTTGCCGAAAGCGCGCTGGGGACTCCGGATGGGCAACTCTGAAGTGGTCGACGGCATGGTATTCGACGGGCTCAGCTGTTCGTTCAGCCCGGAGCGCGTCCATATGGGCACGTACGGCAATGAAACGGCCGAGAAGTTCGGCCTGTCGCGCGAAGCGCAGGACGAATGGGCGGCCCGCTCCCACAGCCGCGTAATCAGCGCACGCAATGTGCTGGCTGAAGAAATCGTCCCGGTCGAAATCCCGCAGCGCAAAGGGGATCCGATCACGGTGGATACAGATGAAGCGCCGCGTGAGGATACGTCATCGGAATCGCTGGCGAAACTCCGTCCGGCCTTCGGCAAGGACGGCACGATCACAGCGGGCAATGCGCCTGGCGTCAATGACGGGGCGGCAGCGTTCGTCCTGATGAGCGATGAACGGGCAGCGCGCGAAGGCAGAACACCGCTCGCCACCATCATCGGGCACGCGGAAGTCGGCGTCGAGCCGAACCGCTTCCCGGAAACGCCGGGGCTCGTCATCGGTGAATTGCTGAAGAAGACCGGCAAGACGCTCGAAGAAATCGATCTGTTCGAAATCAACGAAGCCTTCGCGGCTGTGGCGCTGGCAAGCTCGAAGATCGCCGGCCTCGATCCGGAGAAAGTCAACGTTAACGGCGGATCGGTGGCGCTCGGCCATCCGATCGGCGCGAGCGGCGCACGGATTTTATTGACCCTTGCATACGAACTGAAACGCCGCGGCGGCGGTATCGGCATCGCTTCCATCTGCTCGGGCGGCGGACAGGGAGATGCGGTCATGATCGAAGTACCGAAACAGGAGGCACTGTAAATGGCAATCGAAAACGTAATGGTCATCGGCGCCGGCCAAATGGGCTCCGGCATCGCGCAAGTTTGTGCGCAGGCGGGGTTCAGCGTCACGCTGAATGATATGAAAGAAGAAGCATACGAAAGAGGAATCCAGACCATCACCAAAAATCTGTCGCGCGATGTCGAAAAAGGGCGCAGGACGGAAGATGAAAAATCGACCATCCTCGGCCGCATCACCAAATCGCTCGACCTGAACGACGCGAAGAACGCGGACATCGTCATCGAAGCGGCCGTCGAGAACATGGACGTCAAGCACACGATCTTCAAGACGCTCGACGCGGCGGCACCGGAACACACCATCCTGGCGACGAACACCTCTTCGCTCCCGATTACGGAAATCGCGGCGGTGACGAACCGGCCGGAACAAGTCATCGGCATGCACTTCATGAACCCTGTTCCGGTCATGAAACTCGTCGAAATCATCCGGGGTCTCGCGACGACGGATGCTGTATACCAGGCGGTTGAGGATATGACGAATAAACTCGGCAAGACGCCGGTCGAAGTGCAGGATTTCCCGGGCTTCGTATCCAATCGGATCCTCATGCCGATGATCAATGAAGCGATCTTCACGCTGCAGGAAGGCGTCGCCACGAAAGAAGCGATCGATGAAGTGATGAAGCTCGGCATGAACCATCCGATGGGGCCGCTGACGCTCGCCGATTTCATCGGCCTCGACACATGCCTGTATATCATGGAAATCCTCTACGACGGCTTCGGCGACAGCAAATACCGCCCGAGTCCGCTGCTGCGCAAATACGTTGCGGCCGGCTGGCTCGGCAAGAAAAGCGGAAGAGGCTTCTACGACTACAGCTGATCGCGTTTTGTCAGCGATTTATGCGCGTTC
>NZ_NHTN01000008.1 GCF_002167005.1 Indiicoccus explosivorum | reverse complement strand
CACCCACGAGGGGTGCGACGTTTAAAATTCAAATTTTACACTATAAAAAATATATTTCAATCCACGCACCCACGAGGGGTGCGACACGAATGGGCCGGTATACTTTGTCACGGTCGCCATTTCAATCCACGCACCCACGAGGGGTGCGACCCTGATGGATGCGAATAAGCCTGTACAACCTACCATTTCAATCCACGCACCCACGAGGGGTGCGACCAACAACTTGACGGATTTGAAAGTGATTAATGACGATTTCAATCCACGCACCCACGAGGGGTGCGACGATGTTGGGAGGGCCAACTTTGCTGACTTATTTGATTTCAATCCACGCACCCACGAGGGGTGCGACGCCGAACCGGCTTCTTTTTCAGCCGGGAGAAATCATTTCAATCCACGCACCCACGAGGGGTGCGACAGCGGAAAATCGTAAATATTTTTTAAAAACAATCGATTTTTTGTGTATTTTCCGCAGTGTTACCTTCTTTTTTTACTTTTTTTGTAATTATTGCTCTTGAAAATATGGAATCCACCTGTCTTTTTAGTGCGAGCTTATAAAGGAAATCGTGAGCGCATGATCCTCGCACTAAAGGATGAGAGTACCTTCAATGTCCATGGATTCTTTTGCTCCGATGTGCTCCACCTTCGCCTTGTAGTTGTTTCCAAGCCGATAAAATCTAAGGCTGTCGAAGGCTGGATCAATGATTTGTTCCAATTGAATTTTTAATTGTTTGAACTGAGTCTCATCAACAATGCATTCGAAGACAGAATTTTGGACGCGCTGTCCGTAGTCCTGGCATTTTTTCGCAACTTTTCTCAGCCTTGTTTTACCTGCATCTTCAACCGTTCTTACATCATAAGTGATTAGGACCAGCATATCTTCACCTACTTCCAGAAAAATGGCGGATATTCATCAAGGTCTTTGCGGATAAAACGCGCAAGCAGCAGCGCTTGTGCGTAAGGTACCAGTCCCCAAGAGATTTTTTCACCCAGATAGGGGTGAGTGATTTTATCCTGTTTCCGTTCCTGCCAGGCACTGAGCACTTTTTTTCTTGTTTCATCATTCATGATGATGGCGCCGCTTTCCTTCCGGGCGAATCCTTTGTCGTTCACTACCCGATTGTTGATCAGAGAAAGCACGAATCGATCTGCATAGACGCCTCTCATTTCTTCCATCAAATCCAGGGCCAGAGATGCTCTCCCTGGACGATCACGATGGAGAAAGCCTACGTAGGCATCTAATCCTACCGATTCCAGTGCCGCTTTACTGTCATTTCCAAGCAATGTATAAGCAAACGAAAGCAAGGCGTTAACGTTATCCAGAGGTGGCCGTTTATTTCTGCCTTTAAAATAAAACTGTTCTTTCTGCTGGAGGATCAACTCATCAAACACTGAATTATAAGCGACGGCCGCATTCCCTTCTAAGCCTCGAAGTGTCTCCAAATCACTTACGACCCTCAACAATTTAAGCGTCTCCGAAAGCTGTGCCGAAATGGATTTCAGCTTTATTGTATCCACTCGTAATGCATGGTCCCGGCATGCACGCTCCAAGATCCATTTCTGATTATATAGTTTGCCGATAATGAAGTTCCGAGCAATTTCTGCGCTCCGCTGTTCACTGTCAGAAATCCTGTATTGTTCTTTTCTTAAAATCACGTTCCCCCGGGATTCTCCGGTCACCCTTGCGAGAAAATTCCCGTTCATCGTCATGAAACTGATAGCAATATTCCGTTTAGCGCACGCACCCATCAGGGCAGGGCTTGCTCCTGTATAGCCGAATGTACAGACAGCTTCAAGATTATGCAGGGGGACGCGGCCGATTATGGTTTCCTCTTTCCTGACCAGAATATTTTCTCCCTCGAGCGCCAGGTACGTGTCCGGTGAAGTGATGAACAGCGTATTCAGCAGCCTTTTCATTCCTGGATCTTCCCTTCAATATAACTGGAGACTGTCCTTTTATTCATCAGGGCCGGCATGCAGACATTTATCAGTGAACAGTTTTTGCAGAAAGGTCCGGTCCGTACTTTTGGCGTATGCCGCTGACTGTAATAGCTGTGCATTTCCCGGAACATACTTTTTACCTGCGCGCGGTTCTCGACGGTAATGGGAACCTTGAGCCGATCCCTCACCTCATTATAATAAATAGCCCCTTCCTTCACTTCGCAAAGCAGCATCTCTTCCAGACACATCGCTTGGGCAGTCAGCTGCAGGACATCGGATAAATCCTTTTTTGGCTTCCCCCGCTTGTATTCGACCGGAGTAGGAATGTACTTTCCATCCTCGCCCGCGAGTGCAATTCCATCATTTGCACGAATAAATTCCACGACATCGCAAATGCCGGAAACACCCAGCATTTTTGAATGGATTGGGAGAGCGCGAATGATCAGTTTGTCGCCTCTTTTTTCCCTAATAAACGGCTGATCCGCACGGCGGTGAACGTGCTGACCCTCGACGGTGCGCACGTTTTCTTCCCACTGCTGTTCAATATGGATAAGCGCCCACTGACGCCGGCAGAACACGAAATGCTGGATGCCGGACAGCATGAGGAAATCGTCTTCGTTATAGTCCGTCATACACTTGCACAGCAAGGCCTTCAAGTTCATTGACTTCCGCGGTGTAATCCTCGTACGATCTCGGTTCGTTCACACCATCCTTCAGACGGTGTGTCAGCGAGCGGTGGACTTTAGCCGATGAATGATTCCCGAGCTTGGAATCATGTTCCCACCAGTACACTTTGTTCACTTCAATGCTTCCTTCCGGCCGAGCGGACGAGGCATCATTTTCGAACAGCGTGACAAGCGACTGTCGGATTTTTTCCGCGTCTTCCGTCGTAAATCCGGTCTTTTCAGCGAGCTGGGTGTTGATGCTGCCATAACAGACATAGACGCCGAAGTCGACCCGATGCTTCATGCCCATCGTGTCGGATCCCCGTTTGTCCGGTTCACCTGCAGTGGTTGTCGAATTTACACTTTTGGTTATCTGCATGCTGGATATATCAATTGGCGCAAGACTGACCGCTGTATGGATGGAGACTGGCCCACGAACACCGATTGACACGCCGGAACCGCTGAACGCGAACACTTGGCCGAAACTGCGGACATCTGTCCAGGATTCACAAGCTTTTTCAGCAAACAGAAGATTGTTTTTGTTTTTCCCTTTCGACAGTTCCTTCAATTCTTCATTACCGTCCACCCGGTCCTTCAGGCTCCGGTAGCCGTCCGTTCGGCGGTCATCTGACTGCACGAGAATGGACTCGCCCATGTCCTGAAGCCGATTCCGGATTTTCCGTTTGATGCAGACATCCGAAATTTCACCGAAACCGTCATAATTTTGCCGTGGCCGGTTGCCGTTCAGCGGATCACCGTTCGGATTTGCGTTGCGCACAGTCAAGACCACAGCAAAATCGATTTTATGGTCCAGTACAGTCTTATTTTCTTCTGCTAACGTCATCTTGATCGCTCCTTAAGATTGGATTTGTTCTGTTTCTTCTTTGGATTCTTTCTTTTTGTATAGCTCGTGACGCTGGCTGTAATAGCCCAGCAAGTAAAGGCCACTGAGAGGCTTGTCCGTATAATCTTCAATATTGATCTTTGAGCCGATTTCATCGAGAATTTTACTCAGGTATGTGCCTTTCCCTCCAAGTTTCGCCTGGTACGGCTGCAGGTTGGACTGAATAATTGTCCACGTGCGGACCGGCCGCTGCGAGAATGCATTCATGTAGCGAATGGCATTTGTCGGACGCCCTTCCCCCTGATCAAGCGCTCTTCTTTCAAGCACGTCTGCGACTGCAAGCATGCGGCCGAACAAATAATCGCGCTGGGTTGTTTCCTGATCTAATGCCACATCATAGCCCTCCGTTTCGAATTGTTTCCTGACAAGTGCACATACAATACTGAGCGTCTTTTCCCATTCCCACGAGTTTCCTTTCGACCATTCGAACGCCACTGGATTTGAAGTTCGCTGGATCCCCTTCTTCACGATATCCCGCGGAACCGGACGTCCATCGACTACACACGGCAGAAGCCGTTCCACTACTTCCTTCACAAGCCGGTTATCCGCCCTGCCTCCGAATGCAGCGAACGCGATATCCTTGAACGCCGGCGCACCCCTGAAAATGATTTTCCGCTTTTCTTCGTTTCGCTTGTAGCGGTGCAGCCAATTGCACGTTTCGTGCCAATGACGGATGCGATCCAAATAAAATTCCTTTTCGAGATTGCGGTAATAGACAACGGCCATTCTGCCAGGAGTGGCAGCGTCCAGCACAAGAATATTCACTTCGGCTTTTGTATTCAAATCGTGCCGGTAGCCGTTTAAAGCCAAGTGGAGCTGTCTGGCATATTCCGAATAAGTTACGTCTCCAATCGCTTCATCTTCTTCATCCGCAAACAAGTTTTCCGTGTCCTCGAAAGGTTCCGGTACTGGGGATTGGTCATTGCTCCAGACAAGAAATGTTTTTCCATCGAAGCTGACTCCTTGTTTTTGGATGAGCCACTTTAAAGCATTGTGTGCTTTTTGTGAGACATCGTAACTGATATTAGCTGCTTCATTTCCAGCACTGAATCTCCCTCTGAAAGTAAATCCGCTTGAATCGTTAGCCGAAATTAATTTAGCTTGGTCCGCTGAATGCCGGATGCGAGAAGAATGCCTCTCTGTTGCAGGCAGGTATTTTCCCGCCACATAGCAGAGGTCATCACTTCCCAATTTCTCTTTGTAAAACTGAGTGAAACTCTCATAGACAGAATGATCGCGCCACAATCGGGATTCTTTATCTCCAAAAACATTCACTTTAAAGCGGACAAAGGAATCGCTTTGGTTGGCAGGTGTCACTCCATAAAGCTCCGGCTTTTCCCCATGCACTTCTTCCTGTTCCTTCGACCATTTCTCAATGAAACGATTATTCTCATCAACCGTGATGACACCGCTTTCAATCAGATCCCCGACAAGTCTCGCTTCCTTTAGATAAGCACATACTGACTTAACTTTCGGATGGGCGAATTCCGACTCACACCATTCCTGCAGCTGCTGAATGTAGTCTGCAAAATTCCCTTCTTTTTTCTTATCCCCTCCATATTTCATATAATCTCCAGCAACGTATGGCAGTTTATCAAACAACGGATGCGGAACCGCTTTGCTCGTCCGATTCGCCGATGTTTCAGTACAGGGAATGATTGTACTTGCATCATTTTTCTCAACTACTCTTGCGGAGACAAAATTACCATCCTCGCTGATCGTTACTTCTATTTGGGCATTTTGCGTAGTATGCGATATCGGCAGCAATGCATACTCCTGACCCCAGCGGTTGACAGCAAATTGTCCTATGAGAGAAGCGCTGTTATCATAAATCTCCACTAAATTCGCAAGCCAGCTCATTTACTCACCGCTCTCGTAAAAGATTTCATCGTACAGGCTGTCTGCGGTCTGGATTTGTCCATTGCTGAACATTTTCGGTTCCATGTCACTGATTTTGCGGACGAGCGTACATTCCTCAGGACGCGGGAATTTGATGACACCATTCTTCATGACAGCGCGCCAAAACCGTGACTCGAATGTATTCCCGCCGGTTTCATCCGGATAATTGAATCCGTGGAACATGACGCCGAAATCCAAATCTCCGTAGCTGTCATAGTATCCTTCTCCCTCTTCGAAATCCGTTGGTTCAACATATGCCTGGCATTCCCTCGTACCTAAGAAAACATCCCGGCGCCCGCCTTTGTTGATGGATCGGTTCGTGATAGAGAAATGTTTGTTCTCGTTCCAGTCCCCGCTGAGGTCTGGGCGATTCTTATTAAAGTAAAAGGTCGCCCGGACCTTATAATGCACGTTTCTTAAGTACGTATAGTTAGCCAGTGTATTTCCGCCGCCATATTCGATGGGTCTAATCCCTTTGGACTCTGTTTGGATGGGATTCATCACCCGGACTTCATCAATGACCCAAATTATCGATGGTTTCCAATAGATCGATTCAGTCATCCCTTTCAGCGCTTGGGCCGTGGGAATTTGATATGTCAGCTTCTCACCCCCAATTTTGGTTACAGGATCCGTGAATAACGCGTGCTCTCCATAAACTGAAAACTCGACTTGGTTCTTCAACACTTCACTTCCTTTCTAATACATAGTAAAAGAAATATCATTAAGAAAAACATAAATTAAACTACTTGATATGTCAAACAATTTTGTATTCTTATTTGTGTTATACTCTTTTTGTCGCCTAGTGGCGTGGATTGAAAATAATAAATAGTCATCAGAGAACCCATCAAGTTAATGATGGGTTTTTCTGTTTAAAAAATTGCCGTCTCCCATCTTCCTTCGCCTCCGGTATCCATTCCAAATTCGTCGTTATATGCGGCATCTGTTAACGCGAAAATCTCTCCGTTAAAAAGCGGGTACATATCACCGTTCTGTTCAAGTCTTCGGCGATCTGTATCAAACAGATTAATGGAATAATGCTGCGCTTTTTTCAGCAAACTGCCAAGCTGTTCAAGCGGGAGGTCCCCATTAAAATCGGCAATGAGATTTTTCCCTTCGTCACTGTACGGAACGAGTACGGTTGTGGTGGGACTGTCGATCACTTCGAAGTTGTCACCTGCCGTTTTAAACGCTTGCACGCTGACTGTCTTCGGCCTTTTGCCGTGATATTTAACGTAGCTGTTTCTGTATGTGGCATTGCTGCCTAAAAGGGAATGCATATCTTGTCCAAGTTTCGGAATAACGTAATTCATCTTGCCTTCAATCAGGTGGTAGTAGTATTGGAAGTACATCCGCATCGCGGTAGCCGACAGCAAATCCCCCTCGTATCTGTCACTGTTCTCCTCGAATTCGCTGAAAACGCGGGAAGCCGCAGTTTTCCCGTGAGTGATTTCTTCCAGTTTCGAAGTGTCCTCATCCGCCGACTTAATCACATAGACATTCCGTATCGGATCCTTGCCATGCCGGTTACATCTTCCGGCAGCTTGCGCAATAGAATCCAGACCGGCCAAAGACCGGTATACACAATCAAAACTGATATCTACTCCCGCTTCTATCAGCTGGGTGCTGACACAGACGACTTTTTTATCAGTATCAAGCACGCTGCGAAGGCACTCCAGTTTCTGCTTCCGGTGTGCAGGACACATTCCTGTACTTAAGTGATAAAGCAAAACACTATTATCTGCTCCATTCTGCAATTCGCCATAAAGTTTGCGGGCGGCGGATTTTGTATTCAGAATGACGAGCACGCTGTCGATTTCTTCGAGACTGTTAAGAACCGAATCCGCAAAGGCAGACGCAGAGCAAGGACCTTCATTAAGTTTGCTGACTATCTGAACCCGTTTGAATTTTTCACTGGCTTCCGGTAAATTCTTGATGATCTCAGGATTGTCTGACAGCTGAAGATTTTTCTTAACAAAATCTAGTCCCGGCTGTGTCGCTGTGCAAAGCAGGATGCTTGAATTCCCATAGTCCTTGAGAAAATTGAGGGCTTCATTGAACAGTGAAATACATTTGACCGGCACGGATTGAACTTCATCGAAAATAAGGATGCTGTTCGTCAAATTATGCAGTCTTCGCACATTCCGCGTACCGCTCGAATAAAACGTATTCAGAAATTGAACCATCGTCGTGAAAATAACGGGACTGTCCCAATTATCTTTCATCAGCTGGAGCTTTTTCTCTTTGATTAAATCCGACTCAGTTTTTGTGCCGGATTCAGAAATGATATTGGAGTGATGTTCTAAAACAGCGTCTTCGTCTCCTAAAATCCGCCGGATCTCCTGTGCATTCTGTTCAATAATCGTGGTGTATGGCAATATGTAGATGATTCTGTCCTTCCTGTATTTTTGCGCATGCTTCAGTGCATAGCGGAGACTGGCCAATGTCTTGCCTCCGCCAGTCGGAATGGAGAGTGTGTAAATACCGGATGGCAATTCTGCATGTTCGCTGCACTGTTCCGACATTTCGGATCGCAGTCGATTGATCGGATGAGCCGCATCCTGTTTTTCTTGAAAATACCCGATATGCCGCATTAACTTTTCATAGTGGGCCTGCCATATTGGCAGGCTGTCAATCGGCATTCCAGTTTCTTGGTTCATATCAAAATCCCTTGTATTCGTCCGGTCTGCATCGATCAGACAGCTGAAAATGAACTTTTGTGCCAAGGCAGCAGTAAACATACTTGGCTTTTTGTTCGGCTCCGCAGTAAAGAAATGCTTTGCCTCTTCATAGGCTTTTTTCACATAGCGATCGAAATCTCCTTCCGGGATAACTGTTGAAAAAAATTCAGCCGCCGCCTGTTCGTACCCATCCAGCTGTTTCTCTTCAGTCCGCCTGATGAAATCTGACGAATTTTCCGGATTGATAAAATCCAGTAAGCCCCCATGGTGACCGAGAATAGCCATCGCTGCCCACTCAATCGTTATTCGTTCCAATTGAGAAGCTGACGATTGATAATACCGTTCATAAAGCAATCTTCCGCCAGAAGTTGAATGATCTACAGACCCCCGCTTTACTGAACCAGGATCGGCAACCGCTTTTTGAATGTACGTCTTGAATTCGTCCGTATTTTTCCCTGCATCGTGCAGCAGACCGGCCAAACCAGCCACATGCTGCATCCCGAGTTTCCTGCCATTCCTTTCTGCAAGTTCACGGACTTCCGTCAGATGTTCCGCTACCGTTTGGATTTCACCGTCCGAACTTCGGATATGCGCAATAAAAGACAACCTCATTTCGCCCCCTGTCTTTTGCTGATTTCCTTCTTATTTCCATCATACAATAACACCCAGTGATTTCCACTAATTATTTTGATAATTATGGATTTTAATAGTTCTTAATGATTAAGCCTATTGGTACAGGAAACGTGACATTCACCGGGACTGTAAGCAAAGGAATTTAATCCGTTGCAATAAAAAAACGCCACTGGGGCGTTATGCCTCCAGCGGCGCTGCTTCTTAATACATTTTTAAATACTGTTCCCGCTCCCACGGATGGACGGCGGTCCGGAACATGTCCCACTCGATTTCTTTCGCTTCCACGAAGTTGCGGAAGATGTGTTCTCCGAGGGCTTTTCGGATCACTTCATCGTTCTCAAGTTCGTTGAGCGCTGAATGGAGTGTTCCCGGAAGGTCCTCGATGCCGACCGCTTCGCGCTCGCGTTTATTCATAGCGTAAATGTTGCGGTCGACCGCTTTCGGCGGTGTCATCTTCTTTTTGATGCCATCGAGTCCGGCGGCAAGGAGTGTAGCCATCGCGAGATACGGATTTGCTGCCGGGTCGACGGAACGGACTTCCACGCGCGTCGACATGCCGCGTGAAGACGGCACCCGGATGAGCGGACTCCTGTTCTGGCCGGACCAGGCGATGTAGCAAGGCGCTTCATAGCCGGGAACGAGGCGTTTATAAGAGTTGACCGTCGGGTTGGCGATCGCCGTGAATCCTTTCGCATGTTCGATGATTCCGCTGATGAAGCTGTATGCCGTATCGCTCAGCTGCATTTCACCATTTTCGTCGAGGAACGCATTTTTATCGCCCTGGAACAGCGACAGGTTCATGTGCATGCCGGAACCGTTCACTCCGAACAGCGGCTTTGGCATAAAGGTGGCGTGGAGGCCATGTTTGCGGGCGATCGTCTTGACGACCAGCTTGAATGTCTGGATCTGGTCGCATGCCTTGATGGCATCCGCGTACTTGAAGTCGATCTCATGCTGACCGGGTGCCACTTCGTGGTGGGAAGCTTCGATTTCAAAACCCATTTCTTCCAGTTCAAGCACAATGTCGCGGCGGCAGTTCTCACCGAGGTCGACAGGCGCCAAATCAAAGTAGCCGCCATGGTCGTTCAGTTCAAGGGAAGGCTCTCCGCTCTGGTCCAGCTTGAACAGGAAAAATTCAGGTTCCGGTCCGAGATTGAAGTCCGTGAAGCCGAGCTCCTGCATTTCCTTCAGCACCCGCTTCAGGTTCGCGCGAGGGTCGCCGGCAAAAGGAGTGCCATCCGGATTGTTGACATCACAGATCAGGCGTGCCACTTTCCCTTTACCTGTGATCCACGGGAACACCACCCATGTATCGAGGTCCGGAACGAGCTGCATATCCGATTCCTCGATCCGGACGAACCCTTCAATGGAAGAACCATCGAACATCATTTTATTGTCCAGCGCTTTATCCAGCTGGGAAATCGGAATTTCAACGTTTTTAATCGTGCCGAGAATATCGGTGAACTGAAGCCGGATAAAATTGACGTCTTCTTCCTTGACGAGACGGCGGATGTCATCTTTCGTGTACTTGCCCATTAACCTTTCACTCTCCTATTTCATAATATGTACCCGCATCAGTTATAGAAGCGGGATAAATCCCCTTGTCTGACGGAACTCCGGTGGCCATGCGAATTCATCATTTCCATCCGCAAGTACTCCCTCAAGTCTTCCTCTGTCATCTGTTTCGGTTCCCCGGCGGCCAGCGGAGGCTGGGCTTGCATATCCAAAATCTTACGGATGCCCGCCAGGTTGATGCCCTGCTCCAAATACTCTTTGATTTCGAGCAGGCGGTCTACATCGTTCAGCGAAAACATGCGTTTGTTGCCCGCGGTCCGTGCGGGGGAAATGAGCTGCTGATCCTCGTAGTGACGGATCTGGCGTGCCGACAGTCCGGTCAGTTCCATGACAATGCTGATCGGAAGCAGCGGCATGGTGCGGCGGACTTGCTGGTTCATTTTCCTCACCTCACTGTCATTACCCTTTCATCATACCTCATGTCACGTTGTTTGTCAAATCAATGTAATGAAAACTGACATTCAATCGATCAGTGCTTTCGTCTTCAATTCCTCCAAGGCTGCCGTAACTGCGATTTTAACATGTTCGAACGTCAGACCACCTTGGACGAAAGCCGTAAATGGAGGACGGATCGGTCCGTCAGCCGTCAGCTCGATGCTTGAGCCTTGGATGAAAGTGCCGGCTGCCATGATGACGTCGTCCGTATAGCCCGGCATGTAATCCGGCACCGGCCGGTAGTGGGCGTTTACCGGCGAATGAGCTTGGATCGCCTGACAGAACGCGATCATTTGTTCAGCCGAACGGAAAGAGACCGACTGGATCAGGTCTGTCCGTTCTGATGAGAAATGGGGGTTAGTCACCATCCCGTATTCTTCGAGCAGGGCGGCAGTGAAAATCGCCCCTTTCATCGCCTGCGCGACAGTATGGGGAGCCAGGAAGAAGCCCTGATACATATCACTCAGCGTGTTCAGGGATGCCCCTGCTTCTCCTCCTATACCCGGTGACGTCATCCGGTACGCACATTTTCGTATCAGATCCTCTCTGCCGGCGATGTAGCCGCCGATCTTAGCGAGGCCGCCCCCTGGATTTTTGATGAGTGAACCCGCCATTAAATCCGCGCCCGCTTCGATCGGTTCTTCCGTCTCCGCGAACTCTCCGTAGCAGTTGTCCACGAAAATGACGGCATCTTCCTTCACCAGCCGGATCCGCCGGACCATCTCCCGGATCTCTGCTACAGTGAATGAAGGACGGGTGTCATAACCGCGGGAGCGCTGAATGGCCACCACTTTCGTCTTTTCCGAGATCGCTTCTTCCGTTGCCGGCCAGTCGATTCCATTGTCTTTCAAATCGATATGCCGGTAGGAGATGCCGAAATCAGCCAGCGAACCTGTATCTTCGGATCCGCCCGACACGATGGACTGAAGCGTATCGTACGGCCGGCCCGTAATGTACAGGAGTTCGTCACCCGGCCGGAGAATACCGAACAAACTGATGGTGATCGCATGCGTCCCGGAGATGATCTGGGGCCGGACCAGCGCCCGTTCAGTCCTGAATACATCCGCATACACACGTTCCAGCGTATCCCTTCCCTCATCATCGTAACCATAGCCGGTCGATGGATTGAAGTGGTAATCACTCACTTGATGCCGGCGGAACGCGTTCAGTACTTTTTCCTGGTTGATCATTGCAATATCATCCGTCCTTTCCAGTTGCGGGCGGATTTTCTGTTCAATTTCCTTTGCTGTCACACGCATAATGAATCTCCTATCTTGTAGTGAATGAATGTCAAATAAAAATGCTTGAAATCCCCGCAGGTTTTGCTAAAATTCAGTGAGCTGAATCAACACCATCTAGAGCGGAAAGGGGGGCAGTCATATGTCTTGGGAAGTGCTCAGTACGATCGGAACTGCCGCATTCGCCATTTCGGGTGCGTTTATTGCGATGGAAGAGGAGTACGATATTTTTGGCGTCTATCTCCTTGGAATCATCACGGCATTCGGCGGCGGTGCCGTCCGGAATCTGCTGATCGGGATTCCGGTTTCTTCTTTATGGGAACAGGAGATGCTGTTTCAAGTGGCACTGCTCGCCATCACTGCCGTGTTTTTGTTTCCGAACAATGCGCTCCGCCACTGGAACCGCTGGGGCATTCTGTTCGATGCTGTCGGGCTGAGCGCTTTCGCTGTACAGGGAGCGATCCATGCAGTCGAACTCGAACTGCCGCTGGCGGCGGTCGTTGTGGCAGCGGTGCTGACCGGATCCGGCGGCGGAATGATCCGGGATGTACTGGCCGGCCGGAAACCGCTTGTGCTCCGTGCGGAGATATACGCTGTCTGGGCCGCGCTCGCCGGGCTCGTGATCGGGTTAGGGATCATCCATACCGACACGGGGCTCCTGCTGCTTTTCGCGCTCATCGCAACGCTCCGGATTCTGTCCTATATCCTGAAGTGGCGGCTGCCGTTCCGTCACATCACCAATTAAACAGGAAGAGGCTGCCGGAAACCGGCAGCCTTTTTTCGTCATTTTGCAATTGTCTCTCCAGTCCATTCGAGCATTCCGCCTTCGACGTTTGTCACCTCGAAGCCTTCACTCTCCAAAAAGGCGCATGCGTGCGCACTTCTGCCGCCGGAACGGCAAATGACCGCGTAGCCGGCACCTGTCTCCAGTTCCGCCGCCCTCGCCGGGATTTCCCCGAGCGGGATATGGAGTGCCCCCGGAATCATCCCGTACGCCACTTCTTCATCCTCCCGGACATCGAGCACCGCGATCCGCTCACCGGTCTCGATTTTTTCCCGGAGTTCTTCTGCTGTCATGGTCTTCACTCAGGTTGTCTCCTCCTGCTTCGTTTCCTGCTGCAGATTCAGCTGGACGGGTTTTGCCGGAACGAATGTCGAGATCGCATGCTTGTATATCAGCTGCTGACGCCCGTCCGTTTCCAGCAATACCGTAAAGTTATCATACGATTTGACAATGCCTTTCAATTGAAAGCCATTTGTCAAAAAAACCGTAACATGTGTATTATTCCGGCGGAGCTGATTTAAAAAAACATCCTGCATATTGGCGAGTTTCATCCTCGTACCCCCTATATTTTCTCTGGCTCAGTCTTTTGGCCTCACTTGTGTTATTCGACCAGACCTGCTTTTTTCCTGCAAAAAATATTCAATTTCGCTGACAATTTCCGTTTTCGGCTTCAAAGCATCCACCCAGTGGACCGGAAGTTTGTTGCGGAAGTACGTAAATTGCCGTTTTGCATAATTACGGGAATTTTTTTCAGCAGCTCGATGGCCGCTTCCCTGGAAAGGTCCCCTTGCAGGAAGGAGATCAGTTCCCGGTAACCGATCGCCCGTGCCGCCTGTGAATTTTCCAGGCCTTCATCCATCAGCCATTCCGCTTCTTGCAAAATCCCGCTGCCGATCATCCGGGCGACCCGTGCGTTAATCCGTTCGTACAGGATATCGCGCGGAACATCTAGCCCGAAAATGACGGCATCGTATACCGGTGCGCCGCTGCGGCTTCCGTCCTCGAGGCTGCCTCCGCTCAAAAGGATTTCCAGCGCCCGGAGCACACGGCGTGTGTTGTTCGGATGAATGGACGCGTCCGGGTCCAGTGCCATGAGCCGCCGGTGCATCGCTTCCGGTCCTGTCTTTTCCAGATCACGCTCCAGTTCCCGGCGGAGGCCCGGATCCGTTTTCCTCTCGGCGAAACGGAAATCGAACAGCACTGCCTGCACATACAGGCCCGTTCCGCCGACAATGATCGGCAATTTGCCCCTGGACCGGATTTCCTCAATTTTCCCTCTGACGAGCCGCTGGTAATCCGCGACAGAAAATGAGTCCCCGGGCTCCAGGATATCGATCAGGTGATGGGGCACGCCGTCCATTTCTTCCGCCGTTATTTTGGCTGTCCCGACATCAAGCCGCCTGTAGACCTGCATCGAATCGCCATTGATGATTTCCCCATCCAGCCTCTTTGCGAGGCCGATGCTGAGATCGGTTTTCCCGGAGGCGGTCGGCCCGATGATCGCCACCACATCCGTCATTCGAGATCCCTGTCCATCCAGCTGGCGATGACAGCGTAGTAGCGTTCTTTATCCAATTCGTTGATCAGTTCATGACGCGCACCTTCCGCCAGGTAGACCGTGACATCGTCCACCCCGGCATCCGCCATCTGCCGGGCGGCCATGAAAACACCTCTTCCGAGATCCCCCACCGGGTCACGGGAGCCGCTGGCAAAAAAGACAGGAAGCCCCTTTCGGATTTTCCGGACCTCCTTCATGTCATGGATCAGGGAAATGCCGCTGAACAAATCGATATAAAACTGATTGGTCGGAATAAAGCCGCAAAGCGGGTCGGAGATATAGGAGTGGACGATGGCCTCATCGCGCGACAGCCAGCCGAATCCCGCGTCCGCATCCGGGAACTGGGCATTGAACTGGCCGAACATGACCGCCGTCAATAAGTTGTTCCGCTGTTCTTTGCCGAATGCGCGCGCCATCGCCTGCGCATAGGCTTTTGCCGCATGCCCCTGGTACTTGACACTTCCGCCGGTTCCGGAAAGCACCACTTTCCGGACGCCGTCACTGTAGAGCTGGATATACCGGCGGGCGATATAGGAGCCCATGCTGTGCCCGAACAGGATGAACGGAAGATGCCCGAGCCGTTCATTCGTGATGCTGATGACGCGGCGCGCGTCTTCTGTCACACGGGCGAAGCCGTCCCGCTCCGCAAAAAATCCGAAGGTCCCGTTCCGTTTCGCCGTGTAACCGTGTCCGCGCTGATCGTGACCGGTCACGGCATATCCCTGCTCGGTCAGGAAGCGGGCGAAGTCATCGAAACGCTCGATGTGTTCCGCCATTCCGTGCAGCAGATGGACATGGGCTTTCGGGGATTCCGGGATCCACGACACGGTATGAAGCTTAAAGCCATCTTCCATTTCAAGAAACTCTTCCGTTTTTTTCATCACACTTCCCCTTCCGATTGTACCTGCTGCCATTTTTCCCTGTTATTCCTTTTCACATGACGCGTTTAAACATCTTCTCGAGGTCATAAGAAGTGAAATGGATGATGACCGGCCGGCCGTGCGGGCAAGTGTACGGCTGATCCGCCGCTTTCAGATCGGCCAGAAGCCGTTCCATTTCGTGTTTTTGCAGGAAGTGGTTCGCTTTGATCGATCTTTTGCAGCTCATCATGATCGCCGCTTCTTCCCGCAGCTTTTTCACGTCCGTCTTCCGGTCTGTCAGCACTTGCTCGATCAGCCCTTCGATCGTCTCCTGCTCGGCCCCTTCCGGGAACCAGGCGGGATGTTCCCTGACAATGAACGAAGTGTCCCCGAACTCTTCCAGGAAGACCCCGCTTGAGTGGAGAAGATCAAGCGAATGGCGGAGGCGGTATGCTTCATCCCGGCTGTAATGGAACGTCAAGGGCAAAAGAAGCGTCTGCCGTTCGCTGCTGTCCACTTCACCTGCTTTTTCCCGGTAGAATTCATACTTGATCCGCTCCTGCGCCGCATGCTGGTCGATCAGGTAAAAGCCGTCTTTGCTCTGCGCGACAATATACGTCCCGTGGACCTGGCCGACCACTTCCAATTCCGGAAACGGCTTCGCTTCTTCCCGCAGCTCTCCGGATTCCCCGTCTGAGGTGTCCCCTTCAGACCATCCGCCGACCGGTTCCGGCTCAGCTTCCGGATAGGAAGAAGCGGTTTCGCCGACTGACGGCAGTTTCCCGCTCGAAGGCGGAGCTTGTTCCACCTCCCCCGTCACTTGTCCAGCCGGCTTATCGGACGGAGTTTGCACGGGAATGGAATTCTCTTCCGGAGACGATGCCGCTTTCCAGAATTCCAGCTGTGCATCCCTTCTCGGCTGCCGCTGCTGGGGTTTTTTCTCGATGACCGGTGCCTTCACCGCATTCCGGATCGCTGATTTCACGGCCTCCTCGATCAGCCGGAGCAGCTCCGCTTCTTTGCTTAACCGGATCTGCTGCTTGGAAGGATGGACGTTGACATCCGTCAAATACGGATCGCCCTCGATCCGGATGACCGCGATCGGGTAGCGTTCGATCGGCAAATACGTGTGGTACGCTTTCTGGATCGCCCGCACTGCTGCATAATGCTTCACCCATCGGCCGTTCACGAAAATGGAGACATAGTTCTTATTCGCCCGCGTGATTTCCGGAAGGGAAATAAACCCTGAAACCCGGTAGTCGTGAGTCGCACCTTCGAACGGAATCATCTTCCGTGCCGTCTGGACGCCATAAATATCCGCGAGCACCCGGCGGATGTCGCCGCTCCCGGCTGTTTCCAGCAGGACTTTTCCGCTGTGGACGAGCCGGAAAGCGACTTCCGGACGGCTGAGCGCGAAGCGGTTCATCAAATCGATGATGTGGCCGAGTTCGGTCTGCAGCGTCTTCATGTATTTCAGGCGGGCCGGCGTGTTATAGAAAAGCTGTTCGACCGAAATATCGGTCCCTTTCCGGAGTGCCGCCGCGGATTGGCCGGTGATCCGGCCGCCATCCGCCTGGATCCGGGTTCCGACTGTACCGTCGGAAGTCGACAGTGTCACTTTGGAGACCGAAGCGATACTGGCCAGCGCCTCCCCTCTGAATCCGAGCGTCCGGATCCGGAACAGGTCGTGTTCATTGCTGATTTTACTGGTGGCATGACGGGCGAAAGACAGCTCGGCGTCTTCGCTGTCCATGCCGTTCCCGTCGTCGATGACCTGCACACGTAACAGGCCCGCCTCCTCCAGGAGCACTTCGATCTTCATTCCGCCGGCATCCAATGCATTCTCGACCAATTCTTTCACGACAGAAGCCGGCCGTTCCACCACTTCCCCGGCCGCGATTTTATTCGACAGCGGTTCATCCATCAGTCTGATCCGTCCCACATGCACCCTCCTTTCCTTCCCTGGCTGTCTGTTTCCTGCCGGTTCAGCTGTTCAGTTTTTGCTGGAGTTCATTCAGCAGCTGGAGCGCTTCCAGCGGCGTCATTTCAGGAATCCGGGCATTCCGGATCGCTTCAGCCGCTTCCGATTGGGCGCCGCCGTCATCGAATAGGGACAGTTGTGCCGGTTCCTGCTGTATATCCTTTTTCCTGTCCGACTCGAATTCCCGCAGCAGCTCATGTGCCCGCTGGATGATCGGAGCCGGAAGCTCTGCCAGTTCCGCCACATGGATACCGTAGCTCTTGTCCGCCGGGCCCTGTTTCATTTTATGGAGGAACACCACTTTCCCCGACTGTTCCATGGCGGAGGCGTGGATATTGGCCAGCCGGTCCAGACTTTCGGAAAGTGCCGTCAGCTCATGATAATGGGTCGAAAACAGCGTGTTCGCCCCGATTTCCTCATGGACGTATTCGATCATGGCCTGTGCCAGCGCCATGCCGTCATAAGTGGAGGTCCCCCGTCCGATCTCGTCGAATAAAAGAAGGCTCCTGTCCGTCGCATGGGTGATGGCATAGCGGGATTCCATCATTTCGACCATGAACGTACTCTGTCCGCTCGTCAGATCATCGGCCGCCCCGATGCGAGTGAAGATCTGATCGGTGACAGGAAGGCAGGCAGACGCTGTCGGCACATAACTGCCGGTCTGCGCCATGATGACCGTCAGTGCGATCTGCCGCATGTAAGTGCTTTTCCCTGACATGTTCGGACCGGTGATCAGCAGCATGTTCCGATCTTCCGGCATTTCACAGTCATTGGGCACATATCCCTGCCGGTTCAGCATTTTCTCGACGACCGGATGCCGGCCTTCTTTGATGGAAATCGCGGTTCCGTCATGGAAAGACGGTTTCGTGAACCGGTACTTCTCCGCCACGGAAGCAAAGGAGATGAAGACATCCAGTTCACTCAGCCTTGAAGCTAGTGTCTGGATCCGCGGAATAAAGCGTTTCGCCTGTTCCCTGATTCCGCTGAACAGCTCATATTCCAGCGCCAGGCTTTCTTCTTCCGCCGTCAGGATCAGCGTCTCTTTTTCTTTCAGTTCCGGCGTGATGAACCGCTCCGCATTGGCCAGGGTCTGTTTCCGTTCATAGCGCTCCAAGTCGGCCAGATGGAGATTGGATTTCGTCACTTCGATATAGTAGCCGAACACCCGATTATAGCCGATCTTCAGCGACTTGATGCCCGTCCGCTGCCGTTCGGCCGCTTCGAGCTGTGCGATCCAATCCTTGCCGTTCCGGGAAGCATACCGGTACTCGTCCAGCCGTTCCGAGTAACCGTCACGGATCACACCGCCGTCCTTCGGTGAAAGCGGCGGGTCCTCGCTGATGGCGGTCAGCAGTTCAGCTGCTTCTTCGCACGGGTCCAATTCCGCTCCGAAAGCTCGGAGCACATCGCTGTCCGACCCTGTCAATTCTCCGATGATCGCCGGCACTTTCAAAAGCGAATTCCTCAGCTGCGCCAAATCGCGTCCATTCGCGCTGCCGAACGAGATTTTCCCGGAGAGCCGCTCCAAGTCGTACACTTCTTTCAATAAATCCGTCACGGCATCCCTTGTGAAGAATTCCGTGATGAAAGCCGCCGTCATCCGCTGCCGTGCTTCTATCGGCCCCCGCTCCGCAAGCGGCTGCTGAAGCCACTGCCGGAGCTTCCGGCTGCCCATGGCCGTCGCCGTCTCATCCAGCAGCCACAGCAGTGTGCCGCTGCGGCCGCCGCCCCGGATCGGTTCAGTCAGTTCCAAGTTCCGTTTTGAGTGGAAATCGATCGACAGCAGGCGGTCCGTTTCGATATGCCGGAACGGCTGGATATGCGGGAGCGTCTGTTTTTGCGTCCGGTTTATGTAGGACAGGAGCAGCAGGATGCTGCCATGCAATTCCTTCGGACAGCCCGCAACCCGTTCATCGCCGGCCGGCGCGTCCGCCCCCGGTTCTTCCGACAGGATCAGCTCCTGATCCATCCCGGAGAGAAGGAGACTCAGCTGGTCGGATACGACAAGTTCACGGAGGCGGAGTGACCGGGCTTCTTCGATCAGCGCCTTCGCTCCTCCGAAGATATGGCGGGCCGCCGCTTCCCCTGTGCTGACGTCCGCGTACGCCAGACTGTAGCCGGACGCGGTCTCCTCGGCGGCGCCCAGGAACATGTTCGACCCGGAATCAAGCCCTTTTCCGTCTGTATGCGTCCCGGGCGTGATCAGCCGGACGACTTCCCGGCGGACCATCCCTTTTTTCTGTTTCGCATCTTCCATCTGCTCGCAGATCGCCACTTTATGGCCACGCGCGATAAGCTGATCGATATAGCCGGCCGCCGAGTGATAAGGCACCCCGCACATCGGTATGCGGTCCGCCTGCCCGCCGTCCCGGCTCGTCAGTGTAATTTCGAGAAGCTGCGACGCTTTCAGTGCATCATCAAAGAACATTTCATAAAAATCGCCCAGGCGGAAAAACAGGAACGCATCCTGGTATTCGGACTTCACTTGCAAATATTGTTGCATCATTGGTGTATAAGCCATTTTCGTTACCTCTTTCAGCTGCCTCTTTGCCTTTCTATTATAACAAAATCGAAAAAAGCCGAAAGAGTCTCCGCTCTTTCAGCTTTCCTGTTATCCTTCTTTCTTCGCTGTGCTGCGAATTTTCGATCCTGTTTCTCCGCGCAGCACGTCGCCGCCGGTCGATTCGATGATCTGGTTCGTCACTTGGTTCGCAATTCCGTTCGAGACCATCTGCAGGATCTCATTTACTTCCACCTGGGACTGTTTGAACTCCTGGACGATCGGGATCGCATCGATTTCTTCTTCGATTTTCGCGATTTTCTCTTCCACTAGTTTCAGGGCGCGTTCTTTCCCGTAATGCTGGAAATTGACAGCCTGTTTCTGAAGGCTTTTCAGGCTGGCCAGTTTTTCACGGACCGCCTGGTTTTCGTTGATTTGGGCTTCTGCCCGCTTAAAGAATTCCACTTCTTCCGTGTCGGCGATCATGTTCGCCAATTCGCGCGCTTTTGCGACGATTTCCGCTTTTGTATATGGCATGTTCAGACACCTGCTTTCAGATCCGCCGGGGTTTCTGCCAGTTCCCCGTCCAAAGACCATGTTTTGGCTGCTGTCACTTTTACCGGGACAATTTGGCCGATGGCCGATTTCGGTCCGGTGAAGTTCACCAGTTTATTCTTTTCGGTATAGCCGGACAGGACATCCGGATTCCGTTTGCTTTCCCCTTCTACTAGGACATGGACAATCTGTCCTTCATACGCTTTCATCGATTTCGCCGCATATTCCGCCACGAGGGCATTGAGCCGCTGAAGTCGCTCCTTCTTCACTTCCATCGGTACGTTGTCTGTCATCCGAGCCGCTGGCGTGCCTTCCCTCGGCGAATAAATGTAGGTGTAGGCCATTTCAAAACCGATTTCCCGGTACAGGGACAGTGTCTCTTCGAACTGCTCTTCCGTTTCGTTCGGGAAACCGACAATGATATCCGTCGTAAGCGTGGCGTTCGGCATTGCTTCCCGGATCTTCCGGACGAGCTCCACATACCGTTCCCTCGTGTACTTGCGCGCCATGATTTTCAGGATTTCCGATGAGCCCGACTGGACCGGCAAATGAATATGATCCAGCAAATTCCCGCCTTTCGCCAGCACTTCGATCAGCTTATCATCAAAATCCCGCGGGTGGCTCGTCGTGAACCGGATGCGGGGAATGTCGATCTTCCGCAGCTCATCCATCAGATCGCCCAGTCCGTAGTCGATATCCGGAAGGTCTTTGCCGTACGCATTGACGTTCTGGCCGAGAAGTGTGATTTCCTTGTAGCCTTGTGCCGCAAGGTGGCGGACTTCCTGGATGATATCTTCCGGACGCCGGGACCGTTCTTTGCCGCGTGTATACGGCACGATGCAGTACGTGCAGAACTTATCGCAGCCATACATGATGTTGACCCAGCCCTTGATCGATCCTTTGCGCACTTTCGGCAGATTTTCGATGACGTCGCCTTCCTTGGACCACACTTCGACGACCATTTCCTTGGAAAGGTACGCTTCATGGAGGATTTGCGGCAGCCTGTGGATGTTGTGCGTGCCAAAAATCATGTCCACTTGATGGTAAGTCTTCAGGATTTTATTGACAACCGCTTCTTCCTGGGACATGCAGCCGCACACCCCGATCAAGAGGTCCGGTTTTTCCGTCTTCAAGTGCTTCAGGTGACCGAGCTCACCGAACACTTTGTTTTCCGCATTCTCGCGGATCGCACACGTGTTCAGCAAAATGACATCGGCGTCATCCACCGTCGCGGTCGCGGCGTAGCCGAGCTGCTGGAAAATGCCCGCCATCACTTCCGTATCGTGCTCGTTCATCTGGCAGCCGTAGGTCCGGATGTAGAACTTCCGGCCGTTCCCGAGGTCCTTGAACTGCGGATCGATGGAGAAGTTGTCGACATATGCCACTTCTTCTTTGCCGCGCTTTTTCGCTTCTTTCAATGAAGGTGGGACATAGACGCTTTGGAAGTATTGGCTGTAATCCTTTCCGACGGTCTTGTTCGGCGTATCAGCCTTGATTTGACTGTCATGGAGCCGCTGTTCCTCGTTCATCAAAAAACCCCTTTCGTCCATTGCTTTATTATACTGAACCGGAAGCGAATGAGACAAGGCCTGATCCTTATTCAGTTCCCTCTCTTGCGCGCCGATGCATATTTTCGACAAATTCAGGGGACGAACGGATAATCCTCGTTGATGTAGATCCGTTCGCAGGTAACCGCTTTGCCGGTTTCATCATCGATTTCAGTGAAAAAGCCGCTAAGCACCGGCCGGCCGGTTTTAGGCACTTCAAAACGGACCGGCAGATTCGTCTTGAACCGGTACAGCACCGATTCCTTCCGCATGCCGAGGATTTCATCGTACGGCCCGGTCATGCCGACATCCGTTATATACGCCGTGCCGCCTGATAAAATGCGGGCATCCGCGGTCTGGACGTGCGTATGCGTGCCGACGACGGCGGAGGCGCGGCCGTTCAGGTGCCACCCCATCGCGATCTTCTCGCTCGTCGCTTCGGCATGGAAATCGACGAAGATCAGCGGCGACTGCTGTTCAGCTTCTTCTATGAGTTCTTCCGCCAGCCAGAAGGGATCGTCGTGGGGCGGCAGAAAGACCCGTCCATGCAAATTGATGACTGTCAGTTTTACGCCGTTCTTCTCGATCGTCACCATTCCCCTGCCTGGCGCTTCAACAGAAAAGTTGGCCGGCCGGATCAGGAAATCTGATTCATCGATGAAATCAAAAATCTCCTTCTGGTCCCATGTGTGATTCCCCATGGTGATGACGTCCACCCCCATGTATAGGAGGTCCTGATAAATGGATTTCGTGATCCCCCTTCCAGCCGCCGCATTCTCTCCATTGACGATGACCGCATCCGGCCCGTACTTCCGCTTCAGCCTCGGCAAGTAGTCGCGAAGTATCTCGCGTCCGACGGATCCGACAATATCTCCTATAAACAAAACCTTCACTCAGGACACCTCTCCAAACGAAAAAGGCTTCTTTGAATGAACATTCATCGAAGCCTTTCGCTGTTATTTTGCGTATTCCACTGCCCGTGTCTCCCTGATCACCGTCACTTTGATGTGGCCCGGATAATCAAGTTCTTCTTCAATCCGCTTGCGGATATCCCGCGCGAGCCGGTGTGCGGTCATGTCGTCCACTTGTTCCGGCTGGACGATGATCCGGACTTCGCGTCCCGCCTGAATGGCGAACGACTTTTCAACGCCATCATATGATTCCGAAATCTCTTCCAGCTTTTCAAGCCGGCGGATATAATTTTCAAGCGTTTCGCTCCGTGCCCCAGGCCGGGCCGCTGACAAAGCATCAGCTGCCGCGACAATCACCGCAATGACGGAAGTGGCTTCCGTATCCCCATGGTGGGAGGCGATGGAATTGATGACGACGGGATGTTCTTTGTACTTGGTCGCCAGTTCCACGCCGATTTCCACGTGGCTGCCTTCCACTTCATGATCGATCGCTTTCCCGATGTCATGCAGGAGGCCTGCACGGCGGGCGAGCGTCACATCTTCCCCGAGTTCCGCCGCCAGAAGGCCGGACAGGTACGCGACTTCCTTCGAATGCTTCAATACATTCTGTCCGTAACTTGTGCGGTATTTGAGGCGGCCGATGATCTTGATCAGGTCGGGATGGAGATTATGGATGCCGATGTCGAAAGTCGTCTGTTCCCCGGCTTCCCGGATCTGCTCGTCGACTTCCCGGCGCGACTTATCGACCATCTCCTCGATGCGGGCCGGATGGATCCGCCCGTCCGACACCAGTTTCTCCAGTGCCAGGCGTGCAGTCTCCCGTCTGACGGGATCAAATCCGGAAAGCACCACAGCTTCAGGGGTATCGTCAATGATCAGATCGATTCCTGTCAGGGTCTCCAGCGTCCGGATATTCCGGCCTTCCCGTCCGATTATGCGGCCTTTCATCTCGTCGTTCGGCAGATTGACGACAGACACGGTCGTTTCGGCCACATGATCCGCCGCAAAGCGCTGCAAAGCAAGTGACAAAATTTCCCGTGCGTTTTTATCCGCTTCTTCCTTGACGCGTGCATCCGCTTCCTTGATCTTCACGGCGATATCCGTCGCAAGTTCATTTTCGACTTCATCGAGGATGACTGTCTTCGCTTCTTCGCGCGTCAGAGCGGAAATGCGTTCCAGTTCTTCGGATTGTTTTGCAATTAATGCCTCCGCTTTGCTCTCCATCTGCTCAATATGCTGTTGTTTTTCAGCGAGTGTGGCATCTTTCCGTTCCAAGCTCGCTTCTCTCTTGTTCAGCGCCTCATCCTTGCGGTCCAGATTCTCTTCTTTCTGAAGCAGGCGGCTTTCCTGCTTCTGCAGTTCGCCGCGTCGTTCACGGATTTCCGCTTCCGCTTCTGTGCGCAATTTGTGATTTTCGTCTTTCGCTTCCAAAAGAGCTTCCTTTTTCAGCGCTTCAGCCTGCCGCTTCGCATCTTCCAGAATCTGCTCCGCGACACTCCGGGCGCCGGCTACATTCGAATCATTCACTTTCTTCAAGACTACATAGCCAACAGCTGCACCGATGATCAATCCAAGCAAAGCGAAGAGGATTTCAGTTCCCATTCGGACACCTCCCCTTGCTTTTTTCATGCGTACATATTCAAAGAATGACGGAATTTTGCCGCCACTCATCGAACTGCAATTTGAAAATTATACAATATTAATTGTATAGTTGCACCGTTGCCCTGTCAACCTTTGCCGGCAGCCGGCGGCTGCGGAAATGCAGTTCTGGCGGGCCGCCGCCGCTCTCTCTTCAGCCACTAAAAAAGCCGGCGGCACGATGCCGGCGGCTTCTATATAGAAACATTGCTTATTATTCGTCGTCGAGCAGGCTGAAGTCTTCTTCCTCTTCCCCATGCGCAGCGATTGTGTACGATGCAGAGGCCATTCCGTAAGACTCACGGATCTTCCCTGCAATATCGTTCCGGATGGCGGTGTTTTCTTTCAGGAACTGCTTGGCATTCTCACGTCCCTGACCGAGCCGCTCTTCGTTATAAGCGTACCAGGAACCGCTCTTCTGTACGATATCGAGTTCCGCGCCGAGGTCCACGATCTCCCCTTCGCGCGAAATGCCCTGCCCGTACATGATATCCACTTCTGCTGTACGGAACGGCGGAGCGACTTTATTCTTCACAACTTTGATCTTCGTACGGTTCCCGACAATGTCATTGCCCTGTTTCAGCGCTTCCGCGCGTCTTACTTCAATACGGACCGAGCTGTAGAACTTCAGCGCGCGGCCGCCCGGTGTCGTTTCGGGATTTCCGAACATGACGCCGATTTTTTCACGGATCTGGTTGATGAAGATGGTGATGGTCTTCGATTTATTGATGGCGCCCGACAGCTTCCGGAGTGCCTGGGACATAAGCCGTGCCTGCAGGCCGACGTGCGAATCGCCCATTTCTCCTTCGATTTCCGCTTTCGGTACAAGTGCCGCTACAGAGTCGACGACCACGATGTCGATCGCACCGCTTCGGACGAGCGCTTCGCAGATTTCCAGTGCCTGTTCCCCTGTGTCCGGCTGTGACAGCAGGAGCTCATCGATGTTGACACCCAGTTTTTGCGCATACACAGGGTCAAGCGCATGTTCTGCATCGATGAACGCGGCTGTGCCGCCCGATGCCTGGACTTCCGCAATCGCATGCAGTGCGACGGTCGTCTTACCGGAACTTTCCGGCCCATATACTTCAATAATCCGTCCGCGCGGGAATCCGCCCACACCGAGCGCGATATCCAGCGCCAGTGACCCGCTGGAAACGGAAGAGATGTTATGATCCGTATTCTCCCCTAATTTCATGACGGAACCTTTACCAAACTGCTTTTCGATCTGCTTCAGAGCCATGTCCAAAGCCGCTTTACGATCGCTCAATGAAAATCCTCCTTTAAGTTGAACCTCAATTTTCCCTCTACTGCTACTATACTCTTTTTATGAGAAAAACTCAAGGAAAAAGCGAACGTCTATTCGGTTTTTTATTCGATATCCTTCGTTTTCGGTTCATTGCGGGGCGCAAATCCTGATTTTCCCGGTAAAAGAGGCTTCAAACTTCTTTTTTGCTGTCCCGGAAGGACCCGCCCATCCAGCGGAAAGCAGCCAAAAAAACCGCCGGAAGCGTCAGTTCTACTGATTCTTCCGGCGGGTATCCCGCTCTGCAAAGTCCGGTATTCAGCTTGCCGGCTGTTTCCGCAAAATCTGCACAAGATGATGGAGGGTGAGCTTGACCCCCCGCAGCCGGTTCGTATTCCGCATGCCGGGAAGTTCGAGCTTCCAGGCCTCCGTTCCGCTCTCCGATGCGATTGCAATCCAGATGGTGCCGGCCGGCTGTCCGCCGTGGCTGTCGGGACCGGCAGCTCCTGTCAGGCCGATGCCGAAGTCGGCCCGGAACAAAGGGCGGACCTGTTCCGCCATCGCCATCGCGCATTCCCTGCTGACCGCACCATGCCGGCTGAGCAGTTCTTCTGAAAGGCCTAACTGGCGGATTTTCTGTTCTGCGGTGTAGGTGACCAATCCGCCTTCCAGCACTGCGCTGGCGCCGGGGATGGAAGCCAATTCCGACATGAACAGACCGGCAGTGAGGCTTTCAGCTGCAGCGACCGTCTTGCCCTGCGACTGCAGCAATTCGACCGCCTTGGATGCCAGGGAATCGTCGTCGAACCCGTAGAGGTGGCTGCCGACCCGCTCGAGCAACTCCTCCTTCGCTGAACGGATAAGCTGCCAGGCCTGTTCTTCACTGCCTGCTTTCGCGGAAATCCGGAGCGTCACTTCCCCGTCCGAAGCCAGCGGCGCAATGGTCGGATTCGTCTGGCTTTCGAGGAGATCCTGCACCCGGTCTTCCAGCTCGGCTTCACCGATGCCGTAAAATCGGAGGACATGCGATACGATGACGCCTTCCGCGTTCAGCATGCGGGCAAGCGCCGGCTTCCCCTCGAATTGGAACATCGGTTCCATTTCTTTCGGAGGACCGGGCAGCAGCATGTAGACATGTTCCCCTTTTTCAAAAAGCATCCCCGGAGCCATGCCGTGTCGATTCACCAGAACTGTGCTCCCGTCCAGCACCAGTGCCTGCTTTTTGTTGTTTTCGGTCATCGGACGTCCGTAGCGGCTGAAAAATTCCGCGATCGATTCGAGCGCTTCTTCATCCATTATAAGACCCGTCCCGAGATGTGCGGCGATCGTTTCTTTTGTCAGATCGTCTTTTGTCGGACCGAGCCCGCCGGTCAGGATGATCAGATCCGCCCGGGATTCAGCAACGGCCAGTGCTTCTTTCAGGCGGCCGGGATTGTCACCGACCGCCGTGTGGAAGTAGACATCGATGCCCAGTTCCGCGAGATGCCCCGACAGGAAGCGGGCATTGGTGTTCGCAATCTGGCCGAGCAGCAACTCGGAGCCGACCGCAATGATTTCAGCGTTCATGAAACATCTCTCCTCCTATTTGGAAACGAGCAGGACCTGCCGGTTTTTCGAGAAATAATCCCAGCCGGACCACACGGTAAAGAACAATGCGACATACAGCATGATCTCAGCAAACGGGATATCCAGCAGCGTGAAGACGGTATTGTTCAGCAGGAGCGCTGAAATCGCCACAATCTGCGTCCACGTTTTGATTTTCCCGAGGCTGCTGGCTGCGACCACTTCGCCGCCTTCCACCAGCAGCAGGCGGAGTCCCGTCACCGCGAACTCGCGGCTGATGATGATAATGACGACCCACGAAGGGGCATAGCCCATTTCCACGAGGATGATCAGTGCTGCCGACACGAGCAGCTTATCGGCCAGCGGATCCAGGAATTTTCCCATGTTCGTCACTAAATTGTATTTCCGTGCATAATAGCCGTCCACCCAGTCCGTAACGGAAGCGATGATGAAGAGAAGCGCTCCGGCAAACTGGGAAACGGACATCTCCGCCCCGAACAGCGTCATCCGGCCCCAGCCGAAATCGGCCAGTACGAGGATCATGAAGACCGGGATCAGCAAGATCCGTGAAACGGTGATTTTATTCGGTATATTCATATCGTCCAAACTCCTTCCGGGCCATCAAAAACCGAATCCGCCGAATGGATCGGCCTGCCCCGCTTCGGCCATGAAATTATTTTTTTCGAGCACCTCATATGTAATCTGTTCATCCGGATGGTGGCGGAGTTCGATGATGTAGTCGAAATCATCGATCGAATACTCGGAATGCTGCACGAAGATATCCGGATGCTCAATCACCTTTATGGCGGGAAGCCGCACGATTTCACGGACGAGTTCCATGTGCTGCTCGTTGCTTGAGCGCCTGGTCACGGCCCCGTCCAGGATGAAAATGTTATTTTCCTTGAACTCATCTCCCGCGAGTTTCGTCCGGACCGTCTGCTTAATCATCGTCGAGGAAATGAAAATCCATTTTTTATTCGAGCTGACGCTGGCGGCTACGATCGATTCCGTTTTGCCGACCCTCGGCATCCCGCGGATCCCGACCATTTTATGGCCTTCCTGCTTGAATATTTCCGACATGAAATCCACAAGCAGACCGAGTTCGTCACGGACGAACCGGAATGTCTTCCGGTCATCGGCATCGCGCTGGATGTAACGGCCATGGCGGACGGCCAGAATGTCCCGGAGCTTCGGCTCGCGGAACTTCGTCACCGAAATGGTTTCGATTGTCGTGACAATCTGCTCGAAACGCTTCAGCGCCACATCGCTTTCCGCGCGCAGCAGCATCCCCCTTCTTCCCTGGTCGACACCGTTGATCGTCACGATGTTGACCCGGAGCATCCCCAGAAGGGAAGAGATGTCGCCCAGAAGGCCCGGCCGGTTGACAAGGATTTCGTATTCCAAATACCACTCTTTCATGCTCATCAGACCTCCCTGTGATTAGCTTCCTGCCGATTCAGATCAGCCAGCCGCCATTTACCCGGATCACTTGCCCGGTCAGATAATCCGCCCCGCCGCCCGTCAGGTAAGCCGCCGCATTCGCCACATCTTCCGGCGATCCGATCCCGAGCGGGATACCGCGGGTGATTTCATCCGTCTCTTCATCCGTGAATGCATCGTTCATTTTCGACCGGATCATCCCCGGCGCAATCGCGTTGACCCGTGTCCCCCTGCCGGCCATTTCTTTCGCATAGGCCCGCACGAAAGCGATTTGGGCGCCTTTCACCGCCGAATAGGCGGTTTCCATCGCCGCTCCCGTCTCTCCCCAGATCGAGGAAACGAAAACGACATATGAAGAATCGTGCCGGCTGAAAAATCGGGACAGCCGTTTAATGACGGAAAGCGGGTTTTTGACGTGGACACGCCATAAGTCTTCCAGATCTTCTTCGGCCGTTTCAGCAAGGAGGCCATAGTGCCCCTGCCCGCAAGCGATGATTACGCAGGAAGCGTCATATACCTGACCCGCCAGCTTTTCACCGCCGTTTTCGCTGCGGAAATCCGCCTGGACTGCAATGAATTCCTGAGACGGCCAGCGGGACTCCAGCGAGTCAATGAGCTCTGCCGGGTAGCGGGAATTCCAATGCAGGTATAGCGACCAGCCCTGCTCTGCCAGCCGGACGGAAATCGCCTTCCCGATATCCCCCGAAGCGCCGAGGACCACTCCGAAACGCTTCATTACTGTCCCTTACGGTTCGGGAGGACAGAAAATACCGTCCGCTGCTGTTCGCCGCTGATGGATGCAAAGGCTTCCTGGAGATCCGCCACTTCCATCCCCTCGAGCGTCGGTACCACTTCAAACAAGTCCATCCCGTTGAACTTGTAGCGTGTGAACTGATTGGCAATATACTCCGGAGAATTGAGGGCCCGGAGGAATGTGCCGATTTTCTTCCGTCGGACCCGGTTCAGGTCTTCTTCGCCGAACGGCCACATTTCAGCCGCCCGCTGGAGCGTGGAGGAGATTTCTTCCGCCAGTTTTTCCGGTTCATGGCTATCCGAGCCGACCATCGCATAACCGAACCCATTCTCCAACGAAAATTCATAGGAGTAGGATTCATCAATCAAGTCGTTCTCATAAGCTTCGTGGTAGAAATCCGAAGTCCGGCCGAACAGCAGTTCAAGTGCCAGCTGCATCGCAAGTTCATGCTTCAGCATTTCGCTGCCGGACAGGTCTGTGACAGCCGGCTTCATACCGACGAGGACTTTCGGCTTCTGGACGCTCATGCGGATGGATCCGCTCTTCACTGCGGCTTCCTTCGGTTCATCCGGATAAAGCCGGGTGATCGGTTCTGCTGGAGGAAACTCCTTTTTCGCCTGGTTGGATCGCACCAGTTCCATCATTTCTTCGGGATCCGCAGAACCGACGATGAACAGCAGCATATTCGACGGGTGGTAGAACGTACGGTAGCACGTATATAGATGATCAGCGGTGATCTGGCTGATTGATTCGACTGTTCCGGCAATGTCGATTTTCACCGGATGTTCCTTGTACAGGTTTTCAATGACCCCGAAATACAGGCGCCAATCGGCCAGGTCATCATACATCGTAATTTCCTGCCCGATGATGCCTTTTTCCTTTTCCACGGTCTGCTCGGTAAAGTACGGATCTTGCACGAAATCCAGCAGGGTCTCCGTATTCTCCTTGATCTGGCCGGTCGCCGAATACAGATAAGCCGTCCGTGTAAACGAAGTGAAGGCGTTTGCGGATGCGCCGTGTGTACTGAACTGATTGAACACATCCCCGTCTTCCTTTTCGAACATTTTATGCTCGAGGAAATGAGCGATGCCGTCCGGCACGGAGATCGGTTCACTGGAACCGTGGGGAATGAACCGGTTATCGATCGAACCGTATTTAGTTGTAAAGGTGGCGTATGTTTTGGAAAAATCCTTTTTCGGAAGGATGAAGACTTCAAGCCCGTTTTCCAGCTGTTCATGGTAAAGCGTTTCGTCAAGCTGCCTGAAATGAAGTTTATGCATGGCGCTGTTCACTCTCCTTGCCTGTCAGGAAATAAATCATGTGCAGTTCCAGCTCGGCTGCGGCTGCGGCGATGTCTTCTTTTGTCACATCTGCCCATCTGCTGATCAGATAGTCTGCATCGAATTCATCGGTGAGGCCCATGTACTGATCGAAAATATCAATTTGGCCCCTGGCGGAATCGAGGGCTTCTTTCAGTTGGTTGGTTAACAGCGCTTTTGTCTGTCCGAGCTCTTCATCGGAGATTTCGCCATTTTTCACTTCCTCCAGCTGCTCGCCGATCAGCCGGATCGCTTTTTCATCCATCGCCTGGTCGATGCCGGCGAGAACGAACAGCAGGCCGAACTGTGAAGCATAGGAACTCGAGACGTAATACGCCATGCTCTCTTTTTCGCGGACATTCATGAACAGCTTCGAATGCGCATACCCGCCGAATACACCGTTCAGCAGCTGCATGACCGGGAACCGTTCATCACGGAATGTGACAGGCGTTGTGTAGGCGATATGGAGTTTCCCTTGTTTCATTTCTTCGTTTTCCGTCACGCGCTCCTTTTCAGGCTGCGGGACATCGCCGTGGACCAGCGCCTGTTCCGGCTCCCGTCCGTCGAAATGGAAATAACGGCGGACATACGCCGCTGCCTTTTCCGCATCGAAGTCGCCGACCACGTATATATCGATTTTGTCTTCTTTGAGCATCGACTGATAAACCGCCAGCAGCGCTTCATTCGTCAGTCCATCAAGGTCTCCGATCGTCCCGTTCGCCGGGACGGAGGCCGGATGTCCCGGAAAAGCCAGCTCAGTGAGGCGGTGCTGGGCGTACCGGGTCTTGTCGTCGTATATGGACTCGATTCGCTGCCGGACGACATTTTTCTCCCTGTTGAACACCGTTTCCTTGAAAAGGCCGTTCTCCATGTTCGGTTTGAAAAGAATCAAATACATGAGATTCAGCACTTTTTCCAGCACTCCGTCTTCTGACAGATACTGATCATTCACTGTCTCGACGTTCAGGGAAACAATATGTTCGGTCCCCCGTTTCGCCGCATCTATATAAAGGGAAGTGCCGTACAGATCATCGAGTACCATCCGGAGTGCTGTGTGCGAAGGGTACTCCTCGTTGCTGTGCTGCAGGACGTTCGCCAATACGGACCTGGCCGCCGCTTTCGGGGCACTCAGACCGGTTTTGAACTTCAGTGCGATGTTGACTGTCTTGAATTGTTTTGTTTCGTTGACGTGCAGCCGCACGCCATTTGCAATGCCAATCGTTTCAAACATGTCTTTGCCCCTCTCATTTATCTACCTTAACTATACAGAACGGATTACAGGTATTGCAAATACGGCAAAAGGGCTGTCCGCAGACAGCCCTTTTGGGTGAAAGTTTTTTCTGTTTTCGTTTTCCTTCGTAAGTTCCCGATCAGCGGTTCCCTTTGATATAAGGGACACCGTTCGCTTTCGGCGCACTCGCGCGGCCGATGAATCCAGCCAGGGCCAGGATAGTCAGGACGTAAGGAAGGATATACAGGAACACCGTCGGGATTTCCGAGAAGAACGGCAGGGATGTGCCGACAATGCTGAGTGACTGGGCGAACCCGAAGAACAGCGCTGCACCCATCGCACCCAGCGGATGCCACTTGCCGAAAATCAGAGCGGCAAGCGCCATGAATCCCTGGCCCGTGATGGTTGCGTGGCCGAAGTCCTGAGAAATACTCTGCGCGTAAATCGCACCGCCAAGACCGCCCATCGCCCCCGAAATCATGACAGCGATATACCGCATTTTTGTGACGTTTACCCCCATCGTATCAGCGGCTGCCGGATGTTCCCCTACCGCCCGCAGCCGGAGCCCGAATGGAGTGTAATAAATGATTCCCCAAGCGATGAATGCAAGGACGATCGCGAGAATCGAAGTCCAGTAAAGATCGCCGATGATCGGAATCTGGTTGAACCAGCCGATATCAATTCTCGAAAAGTTGACAGCGATGGTGTCAGTCTGTCCTTTATCGAACAGTTTCTTGACAAGGAAGATCGTCGCAGCGACGGCCAGCAGATTGATGGCCACTCCGGTGACGACCTGATCGGCCCGGAAAGAGACGGCTGCGACTGCAAGAAGCAGTGAAAACAGCATACCGACAATAATGGCGACGATCAAGGAGACCCAGGCGGTCGCATCTCCGAAAACGTCCACAAAGAACAGATTGAAGACGACTCCTGTAAAGGCGCCGACGACCATCAGCCCTTCCAAACCGATGTTGACGACACCGGATCTTTCAGAGAATACCCCCCCAAGCGCAACGATGATGAGCGGGGCGGCGTAGAAAATGGCAGAAGGCACGATGAAGTTGATCATTTCCAGCAGACCCATGTTACTTCGCCTCCTTTTTTCTGGCTGCACGCTCGATGAGCAGACGGATTACGTAGCTGGCTGCTACGAAATAGATGATGATGGCTGTGACAATCCCCACGATTTCCACTGGGATATTCGCGGCGTTCGGCATATTGAGTGCGCCATATTTCAGGGATCCGAAAAGAGTGGCCCCAAGCACAACGCCGATTGGTGTATTCATCCCGAGGAGGGCGACGGCGATTCCGTCGAACCCGATTCCGGTAAAGCCGCCTTTCGATGAGACATACTCGAACGTCCCGAGCGCTTCCATCGCACCGCCGATACCGGCGAACGCACCGGAAATGACCATCGCAAGGATGATGTTCCGGTCCACTTTCATGCCGGCATACTGGGAGGCATGCTGGTTGAACCCGACCGATTTCAATTCGAATCCGGTCGTTGTTTTATCGAGGATGAACCACATGACGACGACCATGATCAGCGCCACGATAATGCCGTAATGGAGACGGGAATAATCCGTCAGCGCTTCCAGGAACGGCGAGCGGAGGGACGCGGAAGGGAAAATCCGTTCAGTCCGTTCGCTGCCGCCGGTGACGACTTCGATCAGCGCGTTGACTACGTGGAGCGCGATATAGTTCATCATGATGGTAACGATGACTTCATGGACATGGAACTTCGCTTTTAAGAGACCCGGAATGAATCCCCAGAGCGCTCCAGCGGCCGCGGCCGCCAGGATGGCGAGCGGCAGATGGATCACTTTCGGCAGTTCGACCGCAACACCCACGTAAGCGGCGGCGAACCAGCCGACAATCAGCTGTCCTTCAACACCGATATTGAACAGTCCGGCCCTGAAAGCGAATGCGACTGCGAGACCGGCCAGGATGTACGGTGTGATCTGACGGATCGTTTCACCGACGCGGTACAGATCGCCGAAGATACCATCCCAGAGTGCGGCATACCCGGCGATGGCGTCATAGCCGCTGACCCACATGATGATGGCGCCCACCAGCAGTCCGAGCACGACGGCCAGGACGGGCACTAGAAGATTCGTTGTTCGATTAGACATGTTCGTTGGCACCTGCTTTCGTCTTCCGGTCTGACTGTCCGGCCATAAGCAATCCGAGTTCCTGTTCGGACGTATCCTGCGGCAGCACTTCATCGATGATCTGGCCGTCATAGATGACAGCGATCCTGTCAGAAACATTCATGACTTCATCAAGCTCGAACGAAATCAGCAGGACCGCTTTCCCGCGATCACGCTGTTCAATCAGCCGGCTATGGATAAATTCGATCGCCCCTACATCAAGACCACGGGTAGGCAAAGCCGCAATGAGGAGATCAGGGTCCCGTTCAACTTCCCGTCCGATGATCGCTTTCTGCTGATTACCGCCGGACAGGGCACGAGCCGGTGTCGCTTCGCTCTGCGTCCGCACGTCATATTTTTCGATGATGCGTTTCGCCTGCTCGGCGATCTTTTCATAATGGATGACCCCCCCTTTGGATATCGGGGCCTGATAGTATGTCTGCAGTGCAATATTATGGCCGATCGGAAAATCAAGGACGAGCCCATGCTTATGGCGGTCCTGCGGGATATGGCCCACACCTGCTTCCGTGACTTTCCGGGGCTTCTTCCCGGTTACGTCCTTTCCGCTGATAGTGATTTTTCCGCCTTTCACTTTCCGCAAGCCTGTGATGGCTTCGATCAGTTCCGTCTGCCCGTTGCCGTCTATTCCTGCAATTCCGACAATTTCTCCGTGACGGACTTCCAGATTCAGCCCTTTCACTTTCTCGACGCCGCGATAATCGGCGACTGTCAGGTCTTCGATCAGCAGTACCGTGTCTTTCGGGAACGCTTCGCCCTTGACGGTCTTGAATTCCACCTGCCGGCCGACCATGAGGGAAGCCAGTTCATTGGGATTGGTTTCCGCAGTCACTACTGTCCCGACACCTTGTCCTTTCCGGATGATGGTCACTCTGTCGGATACGTCCATGATCTCTTTCAGTTTATGCGTGATGAGAATGATGGATTTTCCTTCTTGGACCAGCCGCTGCATGATTTGGATCAGTTCCGTGATTTCCTGAGGAGTCAGGGATGCGGTCGGCTCGTCGAATATCAGAATGTCCGCGCCGCGGTAAAGGGTCTTCAAAATTTCCACCCGCTGCTGCATGCCGACTGAAATATCTTCGATCTTAGCATTCGGATCAACATTAAGTCCGTACTGTTCAGACAGTTTCTTGACCCGTTTCGATGCTTTCCGTTTATCGACGATACCCGCTTTCGTCATTTCATTCCCGAGAATGATGTTTTCAGTGACAGTGAAATTTTCGACTAGCATGAAATGCTGGTGCACCATGCCGATTCCCAATTTGTTCGCCACGTTCGGATCGGTGATATTCACCGCTTCCCCTCTCACACGGATTTCGCCGCCTTCCGGCTGGTAAAGACCGAAAAGGACATTCATCAGCGTCGATTTGCCGGCACCATTCTCACCGAGCAGCGCATGGATCTCCCCTTTTTTCACTTGCAGCGTAATATCATCGTTCGCAACAAATGAACCGAACTCTTTGCGGATATTAAGCATTTCGATTACATATTCCACTGTTTTCACTCCCTAGAAAACTGGTTAATACCTGATGAAAAGCTGATACAGGAAAGACTCTTACGAGTAAAAGCCTTTCGTCTATCAACTCGCTGTCTTCTTTAATATCGGAAAATCGCAAAAAAAATCATAAAGACCGGCTAACCCGGTCTTTATGATGACCGTTATTGAAACGTCTTATTCAACAGTTTCAGGAACAGTGATTTCGCCAGCAACGATCTGCTGTTTGAATTCTTCAATCTGTGCAAGCACATCTTCAGTGATTGCTCCGCGGGAATCCGCCAGTGCAACTCCTTCGTCTTCAAGACCGTAGACGATGGTTTCGCCGCCCGGGAATTCGCCGTTCATCGCCATAGTCGAAATATCATAAACCGCATTATCGACCCGTTTGAGGACGGAAGTGAGCGTAACGTTTGTATCGCCGACTGCACCTTGGTCGTACTGGTCAGCATCCACCCCGATGACCCATACGTTGGCATCCGGATCTTGTTCTTTACGTTCTTTCGCTTCTGTGAACACACCGTTTCCTGTTGCGCCTGCAGCGTGGAAGATGATGTCCGCGCCAGCGGAGTACATGCGGTTCGCTGTCGTCTTACCGAGTTCCGCTTTATCGAATGCGCCGGTGTACTGTACGTCGACTTCCACGTCCGGATTAGCCGCTTCCACACCTGCACGGAATCCTGCTTCAAAGCGCTCGATTACCGGGATCTCCATACCGCCGACGAAACCGACTTTTCCGGTTTCAGTCATAAGAGCGGCTGCCACACCGGCAAGGAATGCGCCTTCCTGTTCTTTAAAGAGCACGCTGGCCACGTTCGGCTCTTCCACGACTGCATCGATGATCGCAAGCTGTGCTTCCGGCTGCTGCTGAGCGATTTCAGCGACCGCGCCTTCCATAAGGAAACCGATACCGAAGACAAGATCAAAACCGCGGCGGATCAGGTTGTTGAGGTTCGTGTTGTAATCAGCATCCGAAGCGGACTGCAGGTAATCGAATCCGCCATCGCCCTGTTCCAGATTGTTATCTTCACCGAAGCGCTGAATCCCTTCCCATGCTGACTGGTTGAACGACTTATCATCGATGCCGCCAACGTCCGTAACCATCGCTACTGAGAATACTTCTTCTTCAGTAGGCTCATCTCCTGTGTCTCCAGCTACTTCCGGTGTTTCCTCTTCTCCGCAAGCAGCAAGAAGTGTGCTTGAAGCGAGAAGCAGTGAGAGACCTAAACCGAATTTACGTTTTGCCATTTTCTGTACCCCAAAGTTTTTTGAAATTAGCAGGATTGGATGTTCTACATCCGCTTCCGGACAACATGGAAACTGAACTTGTCCGCCCGGAAATAATTTTTCGAATAAAGCACCATACGATCGTCATCATCATAATGGAGCTGTTTCAGCACAAGAAGTGCCGTTTCAGGTTCACATTGCAGAATCGGTGATGCATCTTCATGATAACCTGCCGGATCAATGAAAGTCACTGCGTAATTTACGTGAATTTCCCCGGACTCCTCAATAGCGGAAAAAATCGAACCTTCCTGTCTGCTGAGAAAGTCTTCCGGGAGATGGGAAGCCGGGACTTTATCTATGCAGTAAACTACCGGCTCTCCATCTGCTGTCCGGACCCGTTCGATCGTCACTACCGGCTCGTTTTCTGCGAATTGAAAGCGTTTTACATCTTCCGCAGAAGGAAGAGCGGCCGCAGTGCTCAAATAGATCGTACCGGGTTCCATTCCCGCCTGACGGATCATATCCGAGACACTCGTCAGCTGCTCGATGCCTGAAGAGAATACCGGTTCCGGGTTGATGAATGTGCCGACGCCATGCCTTCTGACGATGACATTTTCCTCTTCCAGGATACGCAGTGCCTCCCTGAGTGTCGCCCGGCTGACGCCGAGCGATTTTGCGAGCTCGAATTCCGAAGGAAGCTTTTCTTTTGCTTTATAGATCCCTGCGGCAATATCGCGCTTCATGTGATCGATTACTTGAAGATACAAATGCCGATGATCCGACTTAATCGCCATTCAATCACCACCAATGACAGAGATCAGACATCTGATGTAAAACATCCCTACTAATCAGCCTAACTATATCATTTTTATGAAACGAAATAAATACCCGTATGTCGAAAATTATAAACTTTTGCCGAAAAAATTATGACCTTTCAGCTACACGTCTTCCGGTTTCGGGACGAGCACCGTTCTCGGCTTGCTCCCTTCGTATGGTCCGACCACGCCGCGCTGCTCCATTTGGTCGATGATTCGCGCCGCCCTGGAATACCCTACACGGAACCGTCGCTGGAGCATCGAGACGGAAGCCGTCTGCATTTCCGCGACAAGCTGGACAGCTTCATCGTAAATTTCATCGGTCTCCTCGTCGGGGGCGGCATCATCAGTCTCTCCCGGAATCATTTCTTCCTGGTATTGCGCTTTTTGCTGTTCGATCGCAAAATCCGTAATTTTTTCCACTTCCGCATCGGACAGGAACGCGCCCTGGACCCGGACAGGCTTCGAAGCGCCGGATCCAAGGAATAGCATATCCCCGCGTCCGAGCAGTTTTTCGGCACCGCCTGCATCGAGGATCGTCCGGGAATCGACAGCCGACGAAACGGCAAAAGCGATCCTCGACGGGATATTCGCTTTGATGACGCCCGTGATGACATTCACGCTCGGCCGCTGGGTGGCGATTACTAAGTGGATGCCGGCAGCTCTGGCCATCTGCGCCAGCCGGGTGATCGCATCTTCCACTTCACTTGAAGCGACCATCATCAAATCCGCCAGCTCATCCACAATGACGACGATATAAGGAAGCTTCGGATGCTTTTCTTCATTTTCTTCATTAAAGACTTGGACGTACTCGTTGTAGCCTTCGATGTTCCGTGTCCCGGTATGTGAAAACAGCTCATAGCGGCGTTCCATCTCCGAAACCACTTTTTTCAGTGCCTGGGCTGCTTTCCTCGGATCAGTGACGACCGGGGCAAGAAGGTGCGGAATGCCATTATAGACATTCAGTTCCACCATCTTCGGATCAATCATCATCATTTTCACTTCATGGGGTTTCGCCCGCATGAGGATGCTCGTGATAATCCCGTTGATGCAGACGCTTTTCCCGCTTCCCGTCGATCCGGCGACAAGAAGATGCGGCATTTTATTCAGTTCAGCCAGCACGGCTTTGCCGGAAACATCTCTTCCGAGACCGAACAGAAGCTTTTTATCCGGCCGGTTATTTTCATCCGATTCGAGAACCTCCCGGAGACTGACAACCGCCACTTCTGAATTCGGCACTTCAATTCCGATCGCTGATTTCCCCGGGATCGGCGCTTCGATCCGGATATCCCTCGCCGCCAGTGCAAGGGCCAGGTCATCGTGCAAGTTGACGATTTTGCTCACCTTCACACCGGTGTCCGGCATGATCTCATACTTCGTAACTGCCGGTCCTAAGTGGATCTGCGTCACTTTCGCCCGGACGCCGAAGCTTTGGAACGTTTTTTCCAGTTTTCGTGCATTCTGCTGGATGCCGGCCACTTCCCCGCTCTGATCACTGTCGAGCGGAGGGCTCAGCAGAGAAAGGGGCGGAAGCTGATAATCTTCGTTTTCCGTTTCGTCTTCCCGTTTTATGATGGACGCATCCCCGAGATCGCTTTCCGCTGCAGGCTCTTCCGGAGTCTCCTGTCCAGCGGACTCCGCTTCCTGGGGCTGGGTCCGTGTTTTGACTTGCTCTGTGAACGCGGAAATGATCGGTGCTTCTTCTTCCTCATCAGGTTCAAGCTGATAACTGTATTCCGGATAAACCGGCCCCTCGGCTGCAGGTTCCTGTACTTCCGGTTCCGGCTCTTGTACAGCCGGTTTCGGACGTTTCCGTTTCTCTTTTCTGACCGGCTTCCTTAACTTATCTTTCACAACCTCCGAAGCGCGGCCGAATAAAACAGGCGCCTTTTCAGCGAGATAAGGGACAGCGGTTTTCCCTGTCAGAATGATGACACCGATGGAAATGAGAAGGAATGACAAAATCGCCATCCCGCCGCTGTCAATCAGCACATGAAGAGGGGCGTAAAGCAGCGCACCGGCCATCCCGCTTCCGGCTGCTGTGTATTCGGTCCAGAGTGTCCCTGAAATCTGTGTCGCCCTGATTGTTTCCGTGATGACATTGTCGGAAGTGATGCTCAAAATGACAGAGCCTGCCCAAAGCAGGTGGACGGCCAGCAGGACACCAAGGAATATGAAAGCGCCGCCTGCTGCGATCCTCAAAGGAACGGAAGGTCTCTTCCGTTTCACCATTATGTAGACCGCTATGGCCAGTAAGGAGATCGGCAGAAGGATGCCAAGCCAGCCCAGGAGGAATGTCGCTGAATTCGCAAGCGCCCGGCCGGCGAGACCAAGTCTGAAGAGCATCAGGAGAGCTATCCCGATCAGGACCAGACCGGTCACTTCGCTGGCGATGAATCGGGTCGACTGCTTCTGTTTTTTCGTTCGTTTCGTTTTCTTTTTCGGACGGGACCGGCCCATGCCACTTCCCTCATTTCTTATGTAATGAAAAAAGGGTTCCGCTGAATTTCTCAGGACGGAAACCCCGGTTTTTTCTTAATATTCCATGATGATCGGGATGATCATCGGGCGCCGTTTCGTCTGCTGGAACAGATAGGAATTCAGCGCATCACGGATTTCCTGTTTAATGTTGTTCCACTCGAACGACTGTTTTGCAGCATACTTATCAACCACTTTCCGGACAAGCTGTGCGGATTCATCCAAAAGTTCTTCGGATTCCCTCACATAGACGAAACCGCGTGAAATCAGCTCCGGCCCGGCAGCGATCTTCTTCTCTTTGCGGTTCAGTGTCACGACGACGATGAAGATGCCGTCCTGTGACAGAAGCTTCCGGTCCCGGAGGACGATGTTTCCGACATCCCCGACACCGATGCCGTCGATCAGCACATTCCCTGCCGTGACGCGGCCGCTCATGCGCATTTTGCCGTTTTTGTATTCCACGATGTCGCCTTTTTCCGCAATGAAAATCTGCGATTTTTCAATTCCTGTCTGCTGTGCCAGACGGGAATGGGCAATCAGCATCTTATACTCGCCTTGGATCGGGATAAAGTATTTCGGCTTCATCATGTTCAGCATCATTTTCAGGTCTTCCTGGCTTCCGTGGCCGGAAACGTGGACTTTTCTGCTCGATGTCAGCACGTTGGCACCGGCTTTGGCGAGTTTATTCATCGTTTGGTACATCGGCACTTCCATTCCCGGTGAAGGAGTGAATGTGATCAGAACGGTATCCGTTTCCTTTATGCGGACATCACTGTGCTGCCGATTCACCATCTTATCCAGCGCTTCGAGCGGTTCCCCCTGATGGCCTGTCACGATGATTACCACTTCATGATCCGGATGCTGATCGACTTCTTTGAGCGGAATCAGTGTGTTTTCATCGGCCGTCAAATAGCCGAGCTTATGGCCGATTTCGAATGCGTGTTCCAGCGTGCGGCCGGTGATCGCCACTTTTTTGCCCGTCAGTTCTGCGATTTCCAGCACTTGCTGGATACGGATGAAGTTCGAAGCGAACAGCGACACGAGGATCCGGCCTTCTGCGGAATGGAACGTGCGGGTCAGCTGGTCGGCGATTACGCTCTCTGACGTCGTATACCCCGGCCGCTCCGCCTCCGTTGAATCGGATAGCAGGATGAAGACTCCGTCATCTCCGACTTTCGCCATTTTCGCGATATCCGGCCGATAACTGCCGCTCGCTGACTGGTCGAATTTAAATTCACCGGTATGGACGATCGCGCCTTCCGATGTATGGAAAACAACGCCGAGTGAATCCGGAATGCTGTGGGTGGTATGGAAAAACGTCACATGGGTCCGCTGGAAATTCATCCGGCTCCGGTTGGTGACTTCAAAGAACTTCAGTCCCTTGAGCGGCCCCAGTTCCTTCACATGTTCTTTTGCAAGCGCAATGGTCAGTTTCGTTCCGTAAACCGGCGCCTGTACCCGCTTGAGCAGGTAGGCGATCGAACCGATCGCATCTTCGTGGCCGTGTGTCAGGAAAATCCCTTTCACCCGGTCTTTATTTTCTTCAAGGTAAGTCATGTCCGGAATGACGATATCGATTCCGAGCATTTCATCTTCCGGGAACATCAGTCCGCTGTCCACTACGAACAGCTCGTCATCGATTTCGATGACATACATCGCTTTCCCGATTTCTCCCACTCCGCCGAGCGGGATGACTTTGATACTTTCATTTTTCGTTTTACTCACAAATTCTCCTCCTAGTAAGTTTCCCCGTCCAAGTCCATACCCTTTATTATACGGCAATGGGCAGGCCGCGTCCAAGGAAAAATGATTTACAGGAGAGCGGCTACTCCGGCCGGATAATGGATACGGCCGGCGGCCCTTTGAACAAATCCAGCAGTTCATTCACCTGTCCGGCCGTCACTCCCTCGATATGCCGGATCACTTCTTCGTCTGAGAGATGCTTCGGCAGAATCAATTCATTCCTTCCGTTCTGTTCCATTCTGGTGCCGCTCCCTTCAGCGCTGAGGAGGTAACTTCCTTTCAGCTGTTCCTTCGAGTAACCCACTTCCCGTTCCGTCACGCCCTCGGCCGACAAAGTTTCCATTATGCCGCGGATCCGTTCTTCCAGTTCAGGCAACCGACTGTTTGCTGTGCCGCCGTAGATGGCGAAGGTGCCATGGTCCTTGTAGGCGGTATGGTAAGAGTAGATCGAATAAGCAAGCCCGTGCTCTTCCCGGATTTCCTGGAACATTCGGGAGGACATCGTACCCCCCGCAAGATTATTCAGCACCGCCATCGCATAGATGTGCCGGTCATCAATCGGCATGCCGGGATAGCCAAGGCAGATGTGCCCTTGTTCTGTATCGCGCCGTCTGTCTGAAATTCCTGGCCGGAATACCGGCGCTTCGCCATCGGGCAGCCGGCCCACCTTTCCGGAGAACTGGCTGAACAGCGCCCGGATCCGGTCGATCAGCCGGTCATCGATATTTCCGGCGACGGAAATGACCGTGCGTTCAGGCGTATAGTGCTGCTGCATGAAATGAAACATTTTTTCTCTGCTGAAGGCCGCCAGCGTTTCCTCCGTCCCCAATATCGGGGCGCCGATCGGATGATCAGGGTACATCACTTTCCAGAGCTGTTCATGGACGTCATCGTCCGGCATATCCTCGGACATGCTGATCTCTTCGAGGACGACCTGTCTCTCTTTTGCGATTTCCTTCTCATCCATGACCGAATTGAAAAACATGTCCGCGAGCAGTTCAACAGCTTTTCCCGCGTGGGTGTCCAGCACTTTTGCATGGTAACTCGTCATTTCTTTCGAAGTAAAAGCATTCGCCAGTCCGCCGATCCGGTCGAATTCTTCGGCAAGTTCCCTCGCCGTCCTGTTCTCAGTCCCCTTGAAAAGCATGTGCTCAATAAAGTGAGCGATCCCGTTTTCTTCAGGTTTTTCATCCCTTGAACCGGCGTGCACGAATATCCCCGCAGCTACCGACCTTACATGCGGCATCCGTTCTGTCACCAGCCGGACGCCATTGGGAAGACGTTCTGTTTCCACCATTGTCAAAACACCTTTCTTACGCAAAAATTGCCGGCGGCTGCCGGCAATTTTTGTTGATCACTTTGATTGTTCCTGCTCAGCCGTCTTTTTCTCTTCCTTCAAAACGGCTTTCCGGGATAAGTTCACCCGGCCCTGGTTGTCGATTTCGATGACTTTAACAAGCAGTTCGTCCCCAAGTTTCAGGACATCGTCCACGCTTTTCGTCCGTTCTTCCTGAATTTCGGAGATGTGGAGCAGTCCGTCCTTGCCTTTGAAGATTTCAAGGAAAGCGCCGAATTTCTCGATCCGTTTCACTTTGCCGAGGTAATATTCGCCGACTTGGGCTTCACGGACGATGTCTTCAATGATCTGCTTGGCCCGCGCATTCATCGCTTCATTGACCGAAGAAATGAAAATGGTCCCGTCCTGCTCTGTATCGATTTTTACACCGGTCTCTTCGATGATCTTGTTGATCACTTTGCCGCCCGGTCCGATCACATCCCGGATCTTGTCCGGATTGATCCGTATGACCGTGATTTTCGGCGCATATTCCGACAATTGGGTTCTTGGCTCTGAAATTGTCGCCAGCATGCTGTCCAGAATGTGCATCCGTCCTTTTTGAGCCTGCGTGAGGGCTTCTTCAAGGATTTCCCGTGAAAGGCCTTCAATTTTAATATCCATCTGAAGTGCGGTGACGCCTTTTGCGGTACCGGCCACTTTGAAGTCCATATCACCAAGGTGATCTTCCATGCCTTGGATGTCAGAAAGTACTGTATAGTGATCCCCTTTTTTGACAAGTCCCATCGCGATTCCGGCAACTGGGGCTTTTATCGGCACACCTGCATCCATGAGTGCCAGTGTCGAAGCACAGATGCTTGCCTGCGATGTCGAGCCATTGGACTCGAGGACTTCGGATACGAGACGGATCGTGTAAGGGAAGTCCTCTTCTTTCGGGATGACGACTTCCAATGCGCGTTCTCCCAGCGCGCCGTGCCCGATTTCCCGGCGTCCCGGACCGCGGATCGGTCCGGTTTCCCCGACTGAAAACAGCGGGAAATTGTAATGATGCATGAAGCGTTTGGATTCTTCAAGTCCGAGGCCGTCAATGATCTGGACATCACCCAGCGCGCCAAGCGTACAGATGCTGAGGGCTTGGGTCTGGCCGCGTGTGAACAATCCGGATCCATGCGTCCTCTTCAGCACGCCCGCTTCAGATGACAGCGGCCGGATTTCATCCGGCGTCCGTCCATCCGGCCGGACTTTTTCTTCTGTGATGAGCCGGCGGACTTCGTCTTTGACCATTTTATCGAGAATCTGGCCGGCCTGTTTCTTGACCGAATCTTCCTCTTCTTCATAATCCGCCAGGATACGCTCTTTCACAGCACTGATCGCATCAGCGCGTTCCTGCTTTTCCTGTACTTGGACAGCCGCATTCAGATCTTCGAGCGCCGCGTCCCGGATTTGCTGTGTCAGCTCCGCATCCAGTTCATAAAGCTGCACTTCAGACTTTTCTTTCCCGACTTCCGCCGCGATTTCTTCCTGGAAAGCGATCAGTTTTTTGATTTCTTCATGACCGAACATGATGGCCTCCAGCATGGTCGCTTCCGGCACTTCTTTTGCACCGGCCTCCACCATGTTGACCGCATCCTTCGTCCCCGCGACGATCAGGTTGATGCTGCTCTTCTCCATCTGGTCTCCTGTCGGGTTGATGATGAACTCATCATCGACCAGTCCGACCGTAACTCCCGCGATCGGACCGCCGAACGGAATGTCGGAAATCATGAGGGCCAGCGACGAACCGAACATTGCGGCCATGTCGGACGGGCAGTTCTGATCGACCGACATGACCATCGAGATGACTTGCACTTCGTTCCGGAATCCGTCCGGGAAAAGGGGACGGATCGGCCGGTCGATCAGCCGGCTGATCAGCGTCGCTTTTTCCGAAGGACGCCCTTCCCGTTTTATGAACCCGCCCGGGATTTTGCCGACCGCATACAGCCGTTCTTCGTAGTTGACGGTCAGCGGGAAAAAATCGAGCGGCTTCGGCTGTTTCGAAGCTGTCGCTGTCGATAAGACAGCGGTGTCGCCGTAGCGGATCATTGCTGCGCCGTTCGCCTGCTTGGCCAGTTGACCGACTTCCACTTGAAGCTGACGGCCTGCCCAGTCCAGCGTATAGACTTTCTTATTTTGCTCCATGATCGAGCTCCTCTCTGATTGAAACAGTGTAGCACTATTCCTATGTATCTCTGAATAGTGTAACAAAAAAGCGATAAATTGGCGATTCGGTAATGAATCGAAAGTTTCGTCTTTTTATCATAAAGAAAAAGCGGGAAGAATCCCGCTTTCCGTTTTGTGTATTATCGGCGGAGGCCGAGTCTGTTGATCAGTTCACGGTAACGCTGAACATCGTTTTCACGAAGATACTTCAGCAAGTTACGGCGGCGTCCGACCATTTTGAAGAGACCGCGGCGCGAATGGTGATCTTTTTTATGCGTGCGCAAATGTTCGTTCAAGTTGTTGATCTCTTCTGTCAGAATAGCGATCTGGATTTCCGGAGACCCTGTATCCGTCTCGTGAACCCGGTATTCGCCAATCAGTTCGTTCTTGCGTTCTTGTGTGATTGCCATATTGAGTTCCACCTCCTGTGGTTCTGATATCCCCGTCTCCCGAGCAAACGTTGGTGACTCGATTGCCAAGCAGTGGTTCGTACATATTCTGTACGTTGTACAGTTTAGCACAGCCGCCGGACGAAATCAACCGGCAGCGTGCTGTTCAGTGCTGTTTCAGGTACTCCATCGCCGCCTGTTTATCCCGCTCGATCTGCGCTTTCAATTCTTCGATGCCGGAAAATTTCCGCTCATCCCGTATCCGCCTATACCAGTCCACAAAAACTTCTTCCCCGTAGATGGACCGGTCAAAGCCCGGGATATGTACTTCAACAGTCAGCTCTTTTTCATCAGGGTCCCTGAAGGTCGGTTTGTAACCGATATTACACACGGCATCATACAGCTCTTCCTGCACACCGATCCGGACAGCGAAGACGCCGGTGCCGGGCAGAAAAGATCCTGCAGCCGGCAAGATATTCGCTGTCGGGAAACCGATCGCCCGGCCGCGTTTGTCCCCTTGCACCACAACGCCAGCGATGCGGAATGGCCGTCCCAGCAGTTCAGCCGCCTCCTCCACGTCGCCGTCCTTCAGCAGCCGGCGGATTCGGGTGGAGCTGATCTTCTCACCGCCGTCGGTCTGCTCGCTGATGACCGTCACACCGTACTGGCCTTCACTGAGGCTTTCCATATCCGCCATCGAGCCGCTGCCTTTCGCGCCGAATGAAAAATCGAAACCGGCAGTGACATGGCGGACGTCCAAGCCCTTTATGAAATACCGGACGAATTCCTCCGGTGACAGACGGGCAAATTCAGAAGTGAACCGCACGACAAAACAGTAATCGACACCGAGTGTCTGCAGAATATTGAGCTTCTGCTCAAGCGGTGTAATGTAAGCCACGTCTTTTTGTTTGCCGCCCAGGACGACCGATGGATGCGGATCGAACGTCATGACAGCTGAACGGAAATTCGAATCGGCCGCTTTTTCCATCGCAGCACCGATCACTTTCAAGTGCCCCTTATGTATGCCGTCGAAAAAGCCCAGGGCCAAGGATAACGGGCCTGTTTCTTTTCCCGGCAGGCAATGATTCGGATAACGTAATTGAATGACTTCCATTTCACACCTCTTCTTTTCCCGTGACAGGGAACATTTTTTCCGGTTTCATTTTACCAGGCTTCACCGGATGTCCGCTGTAGACTGCGATCGGCCGCCCTGCCTCCGTGAACACGAGCGCCCGGTGGCTGTCGAGCAACGGATGGCTGTCGAGCACTTGTCCGTTTTTGACCGGGAAGAGCAAGCTTTCCGGGACTTCCAGAAACGGAAAATCCGCCAACGCCCAGCTGATCGGTTTCAGGACGGAACCGATTTCCCCTGATTCCATTAAAACGGCCGTTTTTTCGAGTGTCACACAATCGGCTGCTTGGAATTTCCCCGAAGCGGTCCTGGTCAGCTTGGACATATGGGCTGGAAACCCGAGCGCTTCACCGATCTGCACAGCGAGTGTACGGATATACGTCCCTTTCCCGCACTGAATCCTGATTGGAAAACGGATGCGCTCCCCCTGCCATTCTGTCTCGGTTCCCAGCAATTCTATGGAATGGATCTGCACTTTCCGTTCCGGCCGTTCGACAGGAATCCCTTTCCTGGCATATTCGTACAGGCGCCGGCCATTCACTTTGACGGCAGAATACATGGGCGGAACTTGGACAATTTCTCCCGTAAGGCTCTCAAGGACTTCTTCCACCTGCGTCCGGGAAATGCGTTTATTGCTGAAATCCGTTTCTACCGCTTCTCCCTCACTGTCTTCTGTTTCCGTCGAATAGCCGATTGTAACTTCCGCTTCGTACGTCTTCCCGGAATCCGTCAAATATTCGGCTGTTTTCGTCGCCTGACCGATACAGATCGGCAAAACACCATCCACGCCGGGGTCGAGCGTCCCGGTATGTCCGACCTTTTTCGTCTTCAATATTTTCCTCAGACGGAATACGCAGTCATGAGAAGTCATCCCTCGTTCTTTCCAAAGCGGCAGGATGCCATTCACTTCCATTTTCCCACTCCTTCGGGTGCATTGCTTTAAAGTGCTCATCCAGCATTTATCAGACCGAAAAAAGCCTGTCTGCCCGGAATCCGGACAGCAGGCTTCTGTTATTGATCATCCTTCGGTTCTTGCAGATCGCGCAGCAGGGAATCGATCCGGCTGCCATACGCGACGGATGTATCAAACTCGAACAGCAGTTCCGGCGTTTTCCGCAGGCGGATCCGCTGGCCGATTTCCGAACGGATGTATCCTTTGGATTTCGACAGGCCAAGCAGCGTCTCTTCCTGCTTTTTTTCGTCGCCGAGCACACTGATATATACCGTCGCCTGCTGAAGATCCCCGGTGACTTCCACATCCGTCACCGTGACGAATCCCACACGCGGATCTTTCAGTTTGCGGCTGATGATATCGCTCAGTTCTTTTTTCATTTGCTCGGCTACTCTGTTGGAACGCATCGTCATCGCTGGTTCACCTCGTTTTCACAAATAATCTGTCTCTGTCGAGAGCCGCTCCCAGGCAGAATTGCTGTCCAGGAAATGAAGGACCCGCTGCATTTCCCTTTCTGCGGCTTCACGAGTCGATGCGACCGTGACAAGCGCCAGACGCGTCCGCTGCCACACGTCCTGATGTCCGATTTCCGCAGCGGAAAGATTGAACTTCTGGCGCGCCCGCACCAGCATCCGCTGCAGGACGGCTCTCTTGTCCTTCAATGAATGCGAAGCGGGAATGAAAAATTCACATTCCGCATAGACGATCATCAGCGCGCAACTTCTTCCATTACGTACGCTTCAATAACATCCAATTCTTTCACATCGTTGAAGTTCTTGATCGTGATTCCGCACTCATATCCCTGTGCGACTTCCTTCACATCATCCTTGAACCGTTTCAAGGTATCGATTTCGCCCTCGAAAATGACGATGCCGTCCCGGATCACCCGGACACCGCTGTCGCGGGTCACTTTGCCGTCCGTTACATAACTTCCGGCGATCGTACCCACTTTCGATACTTTGAACGTATTGCGGACTTCCGCCTGGCCGATGATTTTTTCTTCGAATTCTGGATCCAGAAGACCTTTCATCGCCGACTCGATTTCCTCGATCACTTTGTAGATGATCCGGTGAAGACGGATATCCACGCCTTCCGCTTCCGCAGCACGTTTTGCGTTCACATCCGGCCGGACGTTGAACCCGATGACGATCGCATTCGATGCAGCGGCAAGGGAGATGTCGGATTCCGTGATGGCACCGGCACCAGTATGGATGATCTTCACATTGACGCCTTCCACGTCGATTTTCATCAGTGACGCAGCAAGGGCCTCTACGGAGCCTTGGACGTCCGCTTTGACAATCAAGTTCAGCTCTTTCATTTCCCCTTGTTTCATCTGGTCAAACAAATTATCGAGCGTGACTCTTGTTTTTTCTGTCCGCTGGGTCTGGACTGCATTCGTTGCCCGGACTTCGCCGACTTGGCGGGCTGTCTTTTCGTCTTCGAAGACGACAAAGCGGTCGCCCGCCTGCGGAACATCATTCAGGCCTGTAATCTCGACTGGCGTCGACGGTCCTGCCTCTTTCACGCGGCGGCCGATATCATTGACCATTGCACGGATGCGTCCGAACGTATCTCCGACGACAATGGGGTCGCCCACACGCAGGGTGCCGTCCTGTACAAGCAGCGTCGCGACGGAGCCGCGGCCTTTATCAAGCTGGGCTTCAATGACCGTACCGATCGCCGTCCGTGCAGGATCCGCCTCGAGTTCAGCAACTTCGGAAACGAGGAGGATCATCTCGATCAGGTTATCGATCCCTTCTCCCTGGAGAGCCGAGACTTGGACAAAGATCGTATCTCCGCCCCACGCTTCCGGCACGAGGCCATGTTCGGTCAGCTCTTGCATAACGCGATCCGGATTCGCTCCCGGTTTATCGATCTTATTGACCGCGACAATGATCGGCACTTCCGCCGCTTTTGCATGGTTGATCGCTTCTACCGTCTGCGGCATGACGCCGTCATCAGCCGCTACGACGAGAATCGTGATATCCGTAACTTTCGCACCCCGGGCACGCATCGTCGTGAATGCGGCGTGTCCAGGCGTATCGAGGAACGTGATTTTCTTATCGTTCTCTTCAATCTGGTATGCACCGATGTGCTGAGTGATACCGCCTGCTTCCCCCGCTGTCACTTTCGTGTTGCGGATCGAGTCGAGCAGTGTGGTCTTCCCGTGATCGACGTGTCCCATAATGGTCACGACCGGAGGACGTTCTCTCGTCACTGCGCCTTCTTTCGGCTCAAAGTACGTTTCGAGGTCCGTGGTATCCACGATCACTTCTTCTTCCACTTCAACACCGTAATCGGCACAGATCAGTTCGATGGCGTCTTTGTCAAGTTCCTGGTTGATTGTCGCCATTACGCCGAGCATGAACAGTTTTTTAATGATTTCCGACGGTTCACGGCCGAGTTTTTTTGCAAGTTCCGCAACGGAAAGCGATTCGGAAAACGTGATTTTTGCCGGAAGCTCTTTCTCTTTTTTCGGCGTCGGCGGCGCTTGGTTCTGGCTGCGCTGCTGTTTGCCTTTCCGGTTATTCGGACCGCCTTTCAATCCGCGATTCCCCGGGCGGCTGTTTCCCTGACCGCCTCTTGAAGGGCCTCCGCTGCGGCCGCCCTGCCGGTTTTGGCCGCCGGACGCATTTTTGCCCTGGCTTCTGCCGCCTCCGCCTTGCTGTGGTTTCGGGCCTTTGCTCTGTCCGGAACCAGCTGCGCCGCCGCTTTGTCCGGCACCTTTCGGCTGGGAAGTTTTTGCGCGTGCCGGTTTTTCGTCCGCCGAAGTATCACGGTTATACACTTTATCGAGTTTGGAAATCGTACCCGGTTCCAGCACTGCCATATGTGTATTCACGTCGATATTCAGCTTCGCCAGTTCACCAATTACTTCTCTGCTGGATTTTTTCACTTTTCTTGCATATTCATGTACTCTCATATTCGACATCTGCTCACCCCTTATTGATTTCATCGAATAAGCTTGTCAGCTTTTTCGCAAAGCCGCTGTCTGTAACAGCAATGACAACCCGCTCATCCTTGCCGATCGCATGCCCGAGTTCAGCTCTTGATCCGAACTCCTGCAGCCCGACTTTATAACTGCCGCATTTATCACGGAGTTTTTTCGCTGTGTTCGCTGAAGCGTCTTGCGAAACGATAACAAGTTTCGCGTTCCCGCCGCGGACTTCTTTGATGACAAGTTCTTCCCCTGTCGTCACTTTTCTGGCGCTTGCCGCAAGTCCGAGCAGCTGATATATCCGCTGTCCGCTCATCGTTTCAGCTGCTCCCGCCGGATCAGGCGAAGCAGTTCCTCATACACTTCATCCGGGATTTCCGTCTCCAGATGGCTGTTCAGAGACCTTTTCTTTTTCGCAGCTTCAACGGCTTCTTCGGATTTTGAAACGTATGCGCCGCGGCCGGATTTTTTGCCGGTCGTATCAACTGAAACTTCGCCTTCTTTGGAGCGGACGACGCGGATTAATTCCTTTTTGGGGAACATCCCTCCTGTCGCTACACACTTCCTCATCGGCACTTTTCGCTGTACTGCCATGGGCGGTCACCCTTTTCTCATTATTCTTCGTCTCCGTAAAAATCGAAGTCTTCGAGCTCTTCTTCGCCGTATTCGCCTTCATCCGTCTGATCGCTGTATTCGACCGGATAGATTCCATGTTCCCGGGCATCCGTTTCGCTTTTGATATCGATTTTCCAGCCTGTCAGTTTCGCCGCAAGGCGCGCATTTTGCCCCCGCTTGCCGATCGCCAGCGAGAGCTGGTAATCCGGGACGATCACCGTGGTCGATTTTTCCTCTTCATTTACGAGCACCTCGAGCACTTTGGAAGGGCTCAGGGCATTCGCTACGAAAACCACCGGATCCTCTGACCACTCAACGATATCGATTTTCTCGCCGCCGAGCTCATCGACGATCGTCTGGACACGCGATCCCCGGGCACCGACGCATGCGCCGACCGGATCCACTTCATCATTATGTGCCTGCACGGAAATCTTCGACCGGTCACCCGCTTCCCGGGCAATCGATTTAATTTCTACGATGCCGTCAAAAATTTCCGGCACTTCATTTTCGAAAAGCCGGCGAAGCAAGCCGGGATGAGTCCGTGAAACAAACACTTGCGGCCCCCGTGTCGTACGCTCCACTTTTGTGATATAGACTTTGATCCGGTCATGCGGTTTGTACGTCTCGTTCGGCATTTGCTCGCTTTGAGGCAGGACCGCTTCGACCTTCCCAAGACCGACATAGAGGTTCCGCTGATCCATCCGCTCGACAATCCCGTTTACGATATCATCCGCCCGGTCCACGTATTCGTCGAAAATGAGGCCGCGTTCCGCTTCCCGGACGCGCTGTGTGACCACTTGTTTCGCCGTCTGTGCCGCTATCCGGCCAAAGTTCCGGGGGGTCACTTCCTCTTCTACGACATCACCCTCTTCATAGGCGGGATTGATCGCTTTCGCGTCATCCAATGAAATCTGGAGGCGGTCATCTTCGACTTCCTCCACAACATCCTTGCGCGAGAACACCAGCATCGTTCCGGTATCCAAATTCAGATCGACCCGCACGTTCTGTGCCTGATTGAAATTACGCTTGTAAGCCGTCACAAGGGCCGCTTCGATCGCTTCAATCAGAATATCCCTCGAAATCCCCTTCTGTTTCTCAAGCGCAGTCAGCGCATCCAGCAAATCACTGCTCATTTTACGTATCACTCCTTAAATTATCAGTCAAGCGGTGCCGAAAAATCAATTGCCAGACGCGCAACTGCCACTTTATCTCGTGGGATTTCCACCGTTTTCCTGCGTGTTTTAATTTTCACTTCTACTGTCAGCGCATCCGGATCCGCTTTCCTCAAATAGCCTTCGAATTCCTTTTCTCCTGCAATCTGCTCATATGTCTTGATATAGACATATTTCCCTTGCGCCTTTTCAAAGTCTTTCTCTTTTTTCAGCGGCCGCTCCGCTCCTGGTGAAGAAACTTCCAGAAAATAATTCTGTTCGATCGGATCGGTCCGGTCCAGTTCTTCGCTCAGTTTTTCACTGACCACCGCACATTGTTCGATGTCCATCGGACCGTCCGGATTATCGACATAGACCCGAAGGAACCAATTTTTCCCTTCTTTCACAAACTCCGTGTCGACCAGCTCGAGTTGGAGGCCGGCGACGATCGGCTGTGCGAGCTGTTCCACCTGTTCAGTTATTTTGCTCATACCTTCCTCCTGTCAATTTTTTGCCATAACAAAACAGAAAAGAGCGGGAGATCCCACTCTTTTGCTCAGAGCTATAACGCAAATGTTATGGCAATCATAACATATGAGAACCGTCATAGCAACTTATTAGAACAGAGACAGCTGATTGGCATCAGGCAATCCTTCGAGGCTGCCGTGATCGTCCAAGTACTCGATCAGCGTCTTCGAGACTCTGCCCCGCTGCTGAAGGTCTTCCTTCGACAGGAATTCCCCATCCGCTCTCGCAGCGACAATCTGTTTCGCCACGTTCGTTCCGAGACCGGGAATGGCATTGAACGGAGGAATCAGACTGTCTCCATCGATCACGAACTCATCCGCTGACGACCGGTAAAGGTCCACTTTCTGGAAAGACAGACCGCGCTCGCACATTTCGAGAGACAGTTCGAGAACAGTCAAAAGGCTTTTCTCCTTCGGCGAGGCATCCAGGCCTTTCGAATTGATTTCCTGGACTTTCGCGCGGATCGCCCCTGATCCTTTCGCCATTACGTTCAAGTCGAAATCAGCCGCCCGGACTGTGAAGTATGTGGCATAATACAGGGCCGGGAAGTGGACTTTGAAGTAAGCGATGCGGACTGCCATGAGCACGTATGCTGCGGCGTGCGCCTTCGGAAACATGTACTTGATCTTCTTGCAGGACTCGATATACCAGTTCGGCACGCCGTTCTCTTTCATCACGGCTTCGAATTCCGGCGTCAAGCCTTTCCCTTTCCGGACTGCTTCCATGATTTTGAAGGCGACGGAAGGTTCCAGTCCCTGATAAATCAGGTAAACCATAATGTCATCCCGGCAGCCGATGACGTCCGACAGCTGACAGGTCCCATTCTGGATGAGTTCCTGGGCGTTCGAAAGCCAGACGTCCGTCCCGTGGGACAACCCGGAAATCTGGACCAGTTCGGAGAACGTCGATGGCTTCGTCTCCTCCAGCATCTGCCGGACGAAGCGTGTGCCGAATTCCGGGATGCCGAGCGTCCCCGTCTTACAGCCGATCTGTTCTTCTGTGACTCCGAGCGATTCGGTTCCGGAAAAAATCTTCATCACTTCAGGATCATCTGTCGGTATCGTTTTCGGGTCGATGCCGGACAGGTCCTGGAGCATGCGGATGGCAGTCGGATCATCGTGTCCCAGAATGTCGAGTTTCAGCAGATTATCATGGATTGAATGGAAGTCGAAATGCGTTGTCTTCCATTCCGCGTCCTGCGCATCCGCCGGGAACTGGATCGGGGAAAAATCGTAAATGTCCATGTAATCCGGCACGACGATGATCCCGCCCGGATGCTGGCCGGTGCTCCGCTTCACGCCTGTACATCCTTGGACGAGGCGGTCGATTTCCGCTCCCCGGAATGTCAGGTCATGGTCATTCGCATAGCCGCGGACATAACCGTATGCCGTTTTCTCGGCCACCGTCCCGATTGTTCCGGCACGGTATACGTAATCTTCACCGAACAATTCTTTCGTATAGTTGTGCGCCGTCGGCTGGTATTCGCCGCTGAAGTTGAGGTCGATATCCGGAACTTTGTCTCCTTTAAAGCCCAGGAACGTTTCGAACGGAATATCATGCCCATCCTTTCTGTACGGGATGCTGCAATCCGGGCACTCCTTATCCGGCAAGTCGAATCCTGAGCCGATGGAGCCGTCGGTGAAGAACTCGGATTTCTTGCACTCCGGACAGACGTAATGCGGCGGCAGCGGGTTCACTTCCGTGATTTCCGTCATGGTCGCCACGAATGATGAACCGACGGAACCCCGGGAACCGACAAGGTAGCCGTCATCCAGCGATTTTTTCACGAGTTTATGCGAAATCAGATAAATGACAGAGAATCCATGCCCGATGATCGATTTCAATTCCTTCTCCAGACGGGCTTCCACCAGTTCCGGAATCGGATCCCCGTACAGCCGTCGGGCCATCCCATAACTCAATTCACGGATTTCATCATCCGCACCTTCAATTTTCGGCGTGTACAGTTCATCACGGATCGGCTTGACATCCCCGATCCACCCTGCGACTTTCCTGGAATTGTTCACGACCAATTCGTGCGCTTTTTCCTTGCCCAGAAAATCGAACGCACTGAGCATTTCATCCGTCGAGCGGAAATGGACGTCCGGCAGCTTATGCCGATTGAGCGGGTTGGCCCCGCCTTGGGAACCCACCAGGATCTGCCGATATGTGGCATCGGTCGGGTCCAAGTAATGGACGTTTCCTGTCGCCACCAGCGGCTTGCCTGTCTGATCGGCGACTTTCACCAATTTCCGGATGATATCTTCCAGATTCCACTCATCCCGGACAAGCTCCAGTTCGATCAAATGCGAATAGACCGCTTTCGGATGCACTTCCAGGTAATCATAAAACTCTGCGGCTTTTACAGCGTCTTCGACGGATTTCTGCATCACCGCTTCAAACACTTCCCCTTTATCACAGCCGGAACCGACCAGCAGGCCATTCCGATGCTTTTGAAGAAGTGTCCGGGGAATGCGCGGCACCCGGTAGAAGTAGTTGATGTGGGATGCGGATACAAGCTTGAAGAGATTCTTCAGCCCCTCTTCGTCCTTCGCTAGCAGCGTGCAGTGGGATGGCCGCGCCCGCTTGTAGCTGTCCCCTGTCCCGACATAATCATTCAGCTGATCGTGATAAAGGATCTCCTTCGCTTTTGCTCCCTTCAATAAATGATCGAGGAGATAAGCGGTCGCTTCCGTGTCATAAATCGCCCGGTGATGCTGGGTCAATTCAATATTGAATTTCTTCGCCAATGTATTGAGCCGGTGGTTTTTCATATCCGGGTACAGCATCCGTGCAAGTTCCAGTGTATCGATGGTCGCATGGACAGTGTCGATGCCGAATTTTTTATATGACTGATAAAGGAACCCCATATCAAAAGAAGCATTGTGGGCGACCATGATATGGTCCCCGGCCCACTCATGATACTTCCGGATGACTTCCTCGACTTCCGGTGCGTCCTTCACCATGTCATCCGTGATGCCCGTCAAGTCGGTGGTCGTTGCGGACAGCGGGTGGTGCGGGTTCGCGAAACTCTCGAATTTATCAACGATGTTGCCGCCTTTTATTTTGACTGCCGCCAATTCGATAATGGTATCGTACGCCGCGGACAGACCGGTCGTCTCGACGTCGAACACAACAAAAGTCTGTTCTTCCAGCAGGACGTGACGTTCTTCGTAAGCGATCGGCACTCCGTCGTTGACAAGATTCGCTTCAAGTCCGTAGATGATATCCACACCATGCTTCTGTCCGGCAGCATATGCTTCCGGGAAAGACTGGACGCCGGCGTGGTCGGTGATCGCGATCGCCGGGTGTCCCCAGGCCGCAGCCCGGGCGACAAGGGCATCGACAGAAGAAATGGCATCCATCTGGCTCATCGGGGTATGCGTATGCAATTCCACCCGTTTTTCAGCCGCTGTGTCTTTCCGGATTTCCTTTTTCACTTCCGTCATATCCTGGGCCATCATGACGAGATCCCGCACGAATGTATCCGTCTGAATCGAGCCGCGGGCCCGGATCCACATCCCTTTTTTCGCTTTCGCCATCAACTCTGCGTCTTCTTTATCTCTTGAGAACATTTTGACGAGAATGGAATCCGTGTAATCTGTAATTTTGACGGTCAGGAGGGACCGGCCGCTACGGAGTTCGCGGACTTCGGCATCGAAAACATAGCCTTCCACGGTCACCCGGCGCTCTTCGTCCTGAATCAGTTTAATTTCAGTGATCGGCTCTTCCGCTTTAATCGGAATCCCGAGCTGGAAAGGCCCTGCCGGCCCATCGTCTTTTTGCCGCTCCTGCTCCCGTTTCTGGATATCCGCCAGCGCTTTCCTCGCCATTTCTTCCTCTTCCGCCCTGCGTTCTTCGAGAAACGCTTCCCGCGAACCGTCATCGGGTTCTTCAGACAGTTGGAATTCCACCTGCACGGACGGCAGACCGAACTGCCCGAAGAGCTGAGAAAGCTTTTCGCTGTACTTCGCACGCAGCGACAGCATTTCGTGCTCGTGCCGGCAGACAAGCTGCATCTTCCGTCCGCTGAAAACCGGTCGCTGGCCGGTCAGCCGTTCCCTGAGAGGGGGAGCCATGTCCTGTAGTTCTTCCACCACTTCAAGGTAATAGTCCGTCAGAAGCACAGGATCGAATTCTTCATCGGCTGTTTCGATGTGCAATTGGATTTCAGCTACCGGGGCAAACACTTCACGCATTCTCGATCTGAGTTTCCTGTACAGGTCGATCGGCAGCGGTTTTTCCAGCCGGACAAGAAACTTCCATTGCCGGTCCCGCTTGTGGACGGTCATCCGCTGCAGTTCGGCCTTCTCAAAATATGGCATGTAGGCATCGTCCGTCATATCCAAATGGTGCAGCAGCGTCCGGAACCGTGCTGCCGCCTCGTTCTGTATCGTCATATCTCTCCCCCATTATTCCTGAAAAAATGGACAAAGAAAGGAAAGTACCGGTCGTACTTTCCTTTCTGCAGCCGCTATCTGGACAGGAGCTGCTGAATGCGGTCCTGCAGTTCTTCCCGCTGACATTCGAACGTCTCGCCGGTCCGGCGGTTTTTAACTTCCAATATTCCTTCGGGTGCGCGCTTACCGATCGTGACGCGGACCGGAATGCCGAGAAGATCGGCGTCCGCGAATTTCACGCCTGCACGTTCAGGCCGATCATCCAGAAGAACCTCATAGCGATAATCTTTCAGCAGCTTATACAGTTCTTCAGCCAGTTCCCGCTGTGCCTCATCCTTCATGTTCACCGGCACGAGATGCACTGTGTACGGCGCTATTGCCGGCGGCCATAAAAATCCTCCATCATCCTGGAACTGTTCAGCCACGGCGGCCATCACCCGCGATACACCGATTCCATAGCACCCCATAATATACGGCTCCGCCCGCCCTTGGTCGTTCAGGAACGTGCCGTCCATCGGCTCGCTGTATGTCGTTCCGAGCTTGAAGACGTGGCCGACTTCAATCCCTTTCGCGAAAACGATCGTCCCATTGCCATCCGGAGAAGGATCACCTTCCCGGATGAACCGGAGGTCAGCGTATTCATCCACCGAGAAATCCCGGTCCGGGTTCACGTTGATATAATGACGGCCGTCTTCGTTCGCGCCGGCAACACCGTTGACGATATACCGTACGGCATGATCGGCATACACCTTCAGACCTTGTGGCAGTTTGACCGGCCCGACCGAACCGATGCCGGCGGACAGCAGCTGACGGACTTCTTCCGCATCCGCCAGCTCGGCGTTTTTAGCGCCGGTCACGTGCTTCACTTTGATTTCATTGATGTCGTGATCGCCTCTGGCCAGAACCAAAACGAATCCGTCCCCGGTTTTGAACACCAGCGTCTTGATGCACCGTTCCGGTTCCACCCCGAGATGTCCGGCGACTTCCCGGATCGTCTTCTGATCCGGGGTATCTGCTTTCCTAAGCGGTTTCAGCGCTTCATCCGACCGCTCATAAGCCGCATCCACTTCAGCCATTTCAATGTTGGCGGCGTACTGGGATGAATCCGAATAGGCGATTGTGTCTTCCCCGATGTCGGACAGCACCATGAATTCATGGTTGTCTTTCCCGCCGATCGCTCCGGAATCCGCGATGACTGCCCGGAAATTAAGGCCGAGCCGTGTAAAGATGTTCGTATACGCCTGCCGCATCTTCTCATACGTCTCATCCAGGCTCTCTTTTGTGGCATGGAATGAATAAGCGTCTTTCATCAGGAACTCCCGGCCGCGAAGAAGGCCGAACCTCGGCCGCTTCTCGTCCCGGAATTTGCTCTGGATCTGATATAAATTCAGCGGAAGCTTTTTATAGGATTTGATCTCATCCCGAAGAAGGGAGGTAATGACTTCCTCGTGTGTCGCGCCAAGAGCGAACTCCCGGTCATGGCGGTCCTTCAGCCTCATCAGTTCCGGCCCGTATGAATACCAGCGGCCGGTCTCCTGCCACAGCTCCGCCTGCTGCAGTGCCGGCAGGGACACTTCCACGCTGCCGGCCGCCTGCATCTCTTCCCGGATCACTTCCTCGACTTTCTGAAGGACCCGTTTGCCGAGCGGCAGAAAGGAATAAACCCCGCTCGTGTTCTGACGGATGAAGCCGGCCCTCAGCAGCATCTGATGTGATTTAACGTCCGCGTCTGCAGGGACTTCCCTGAGCGTCGGAATGAATGTCTGTGTCTGCCTCATGTCACGCACCTCAATCGACTAGTAATTAATATGGAAAAGCGCAGGCGCCCTTTGGCGCTGCGCCGGTTCCTGGAACAACATCTGCCGCGTCAGAAAAAGAATCGCTGGATGTCGTTCCATGTCACAATGATCATCAACAGCATCAGCAGCATGATGCCGACAAAGTGGACCATGCCTTCCTTCTGCCGGTCCACCGGTTTTCCGCGGAGCGCCTCGATGATGAAGAAAACAAGCCTTCCCCCATCAAGTGCCGGGAGCGGCAGCAGATTCATGATGCCGAGATTGATGCTGAGCATGCCGCCCCAAGTCATCAGTGTGAAAATGCCATACTGCACCACTTCTTCGGTGGTTTTATAAATCCCGACCGGTCCGGAAAGGGCATCGATCGTGAATTGACCGGTCACCAGCATGCCGAGGAGCCGCAGAATTTCCTTAAACCAGAAAACCGTCTGCTCAGCACCGTACACGACTGATCCGAGAATGTCTTTTTCGACAGGGCTCTTATACATGACGCCGATAACACCGGTTTCTCCCGGCGCATTCTCGGCAAGTTCCGGCGTGATGGTCAGGTCGACTTCCTCACCATCGCGGACGACGGTGAATTCGAGCGGATTCCCTGGATTCGCCTGAACTACCCCGACAAGATCCTGCCAGCTGGCGATCTCTTCGCTGCCGATTTCAACGACAAGATCGCCGTCTTCGAGTCCGGCTGCTTCCGCCGGGCTCTCTTCCGTCACTTCCGAAATAATCGGTTCGTACGTCGGCACGCCCTGAAACAGGCCAAGCGCCGTAAAAATCAAAAAAGCGAGAATGAAATTGAAGAAAGGTCCGGCGAAGATAGTCATGAACCGCTGTGCCACTGACTTGGAACCGAACTGTCGGTCATAAGGCGCCAGCTGCGTCTCTGCTCCGTTTTCCTCAATGACAGCGTTCCGGGCGATCTTCACTGAAATCATCCGCTCATCTTCATCGTATCCGCGGACGAACAATTCTTTCTCCAGGTCCGCTTCTTCCACTTCCATCAGCAGGACATCCGGATACTCCTTTTTCTGATTCAAAATCACCCGTTCGGCTTCCCCGTCTTCATTCAACAGCAGGCCGACACGGTGTCCGGGCTGAAGCCGGACCGTATCAAAATCCTCACCGGCCATGCGGACATACCCGCCGAATGGCAGCAGCCGGATCGTGTATAAGGTTTCACCTTTCATGATGCCCAGGATCTTCGGACCGAACCCGATCGCGAATTCACGGACAAGAATCCCGGCACGTTTTGCAAAAATAAAATGGCCCAATTCGTGGAAAAACACGAGTGAACCGAAAATCAGCGCGAACGCGATGACTGTCTCCATGCTGAACCCATCCTTTAACCGTAATCGGTTTGAACCTTAAGCTATTTTAGCATGTTCCGGACGGATTTTCTTGTATTTGCGTCAACTTCCAAAATCTCTTCCAGCACCGGTTTTGAATTCGGATTGTGAGCTGTCATCGCTTTCTCGATCAATTCCTCGATCTCCAGGAAGCTGATTCCGCCTTTCAGGAACTGGGCGACCGCTTCTTCGTTGGCCGCATTGAATACCGTCGGCATGGTTCCCCCGACGCGGCCGGCGTCATAAGCGAGCTTTAATGCGCGGTACCGGTCGAAGTCCATTTCCTGGAAGTGCAGCTTGCCGATCTCTGCAAGATTCAGCCGCTTCGCTTCCCGGCGGTCCAGGCGATCCGGAAAAGTGAGAGCATACTGGATGGGCACCCGCATATCCGGAGTCCCGAGCTGTGCCATGACACTCGTATCCACGAATTCCACCATGGAATGGATAATACTTTCCCTGTGCAGGAGAACATCGATATCATCGTAATCGAAGCCGAACAGGACATGGGCTTCGATGACTTCGAGGCCTTTGTTGGCCATGGTGGCGGAATCGATGGTGATTTTCGCGCCCATCGACCAGTTGGGGTGGTTGAGGGCGTCCTCGACTGTGACGCCTTCCAATTCATGCCGTTTCCGGTCACGGAAACTGCCCCCGGACGCTGTCAGGATGAGCCGGCTTGCCTGTTCCCGTTTTTCACCATTCAGTGCCTGGTAAAGGGCGGAATGCTCGCTGTCGACTGGCAGGATCCGGGCTCCGCTTTTTTGGGCAGCCTCCATGATCAAGTGCCCGGCGGTCACAAGCGTTTCTTTATTCGCCAATGCAACTTTGCGGCCGAGCCTGACAGCGGCAAGTGTCGGCTCGAGACCGACGCTTCCGATCACGGCACTGACCAGGACATCCGCATCCCGTACCGCCAGTTCGAGAATGCCGCTGTCACCGGACAGGAACTCGGTTCCGGGATACTGCGCGCGGAGATCGGCTGCATCTTTTTCCTCGAGGACACAGACTGCGTCCGGGGAGAATTCTTCAATCAGTTTTTTAGTTTCCAGGATGTTCCGTCCGGCCGAGAAGCCGGCGAGCCTGAACCGGCCGCTATGCTCGCGGATGACATCCGCCGTCTGGAGGCCGATCGAACCCGTGGCGCCCAGAAGGATTATATCTTGCGTCAACTGTGCTCATCCTTTCTTATAGGAAGTGTAGGAAATGCAGCAGCGGGAGAACGAAAAGAAGACTGTCGAACCGATCCAGCATCCCTCCGTGACCCGGCAAAATGGTGCCGGAATCCTTTACGCCGAAATGGCGCTTGAGGGCGGATTCGACAAGATCTCCCAGCTGCCCGAACACGGCCGCCGCGATGGTGACGCCGATGATGATCAGCACCGGTTTGTCCAGATCCACGATTGCGTGCAGGAGGAGGGCAACTGCGACCGCCCACGCAATGCCTCCGATGAAGCCTTCGATGGTTTTATTCGGCGAGATTTCCGGCCACAGTTTCCGCTTGCCGATTTTCCTTCCGGTGAAATAAGCGCCAGAATCGGTCGACCAGACAACGAGGAGGGCATAGACAACGTATTCAAGACCGGCATTGCGGGTCTCAATAAAATAAAAGAAACCGATTCCGATGTACAGTGTCCCCAGTATGGACAAGGCTGCATCCTCGAAAGTGAAGGTGTTTTTTACGACCACCGTATGTATCAGGAGCAGCAGGACCGCGAAAAAAGCGAAGTCGATCTTCTGATACTCGGAATATTCGTACAGGACTTCCGTCCAATGTGAAGGCACCAGGAGCATGAACATCATCGCCATTGAAATGAGGCCGCTGATGCTGAGCAGGTACTGGCCCTTCATCCGGAGCAGTTCGTGGAGAGCGACGGCTGCCAGTGCATAGACCAGCAGGGTGAAAGGCAGGCCTCCGATCAGGACGAATGGAATGAAGAGACCGGCCGCAATCAGGCCGGTGATGATCCGCTGTTTCATGTCATGCCGTCTCCTTTCAGTCCGCCATATCGTCTGCTGCGTCTTTGGTAGTCTTCCACCGCATCCATCAGGCAGTCGCTGCTGAAATCCGGCCACAGTGTTTTCGTGAACCAAAACTCTGTGTAAGCAAGCTGCCACAGCATGAAATTGCTGAGCCTCTCTTCACCGCTCGTCCGGATGAGGAGGTCGGGTTCGGGCAGTGAGTGGGTCATCAGTCCATCCGAGATATGGTCTTCGGTTATATCGGCAGGCGTAAGTTCACCCGAAGCCACCCGGACGGCGAGCTCCCTGACCGCATCCGTGATCTCCGCCCGGCTCCCATAGTTCAAAGCGAAGTTCAGCACGAGACCCGTGTTGTCCTGCGTCTCATCAATCGCCTTCCGCACCGCGTTCCTGGTGTGCGGAGGAAGGCTGTCCTCACTGCCCATCATGGTGACCCGGACGTTCTCTTCGACGAGTTCCGGCAAATACGATGACAGGAACTCTTCAGGGAGGCGCATCAGAAAATCCACTTCGGTCTTCGGCCGCTTCCAGTTTTCAGTGGAGAACGCATAAAGCGTCAGCACTTCCACTCCCAGCTGATTGGCCAGACGGGTGATTTTCCGGACAGTCTTCATGCCTTCATGATGGCCGGCGATTCTCGGAAGTCCGCGCATCTTCGCCCAACGGCCATTGCCGTCCATGATGATCGCGATGTGCGCCGGCACCTCTTCTTCAAGAATTGCAGACAGCCTGCCGGCATCCGCCGGAGGCTCTTTTCGCTTCAGCAATTTATCGAACATCCTTTTTTCCTCCGTTACGTGCTCTTCAGCAAGTCTACTGTTAATCATAACAAAAAACAGGAGCCTATGCTTGGCGTTTTCGCATCCTCTTTGCTGAAACAAAAAAGACGCCCTGAAAACAGGACGTCCCGGTCCGGCAGAAGTTCACTCAGACTTCCATGACCTCTTTTTCTTTTTCCTGTGCAAGCGAGTCGATTTCCGCGATGCTGGAGTTCGTCAGCTCCTGAATATCATCCGAGTAGCCGCGAAGATCATCTTCAGTGATTTCACCCTTTTTTTCCAGTTTCTTCAGATCATCATTCGAATCGCGGCGGATATTGCGGATGGCCACTTTCGCATCTTCCGCTTCCTTTTTCACGAGCTTCACCAATTCTTTGCGGCGCTCTTCTGTCAGCGCCGGAACTGCCAGCCGGATAACTGTCCCATCCGTCGAAGGCGACAGGCCAATGTCCGACTTCAGGATCGCTTTTTCGATGTCCCCGGTAACGGACTTATCGTAAGGCGAGATGACCAAGAGACGGGCTTCAGGCGTGGAAATGCCCGCCAGCTGATTGATTGGAGTCGGCGCACCGTAATAGTCGACCGTGATTTTATCAAGGAGAGATGCACTGGCGCGGCCGGCGCGGATGGTGGCAAGTTCGCGTGAAAACGCCTGGATCGCTTTCGCCATTTTTTCTTTTGACTGTTTCAGAATCGCTTGTGGCATTAGATTGACCTCCTGACAGTGGTTCCGATTTTTTCGCCGAGAGCGGCTTTTTTAATATTGCCGTTTTCCATGATCGAGAATACGACGAGCGGAATATCATTATCCATACAAAGTGTGGAAGCCGTGGAATCCATCACTTGCAGCCCGCGCTGAATGACATCCAGATAGGACAATTCCGAATACTTCACTGCATTATCATCGGTCTGCGGATCAGCCGAGTAGACGCCATCGACGTTGTTCTTCGCCATCAGGATGACATCCGCTTCGATTTCAGCCGCTCGGAGGGCTGCGGTCGTATCTGTGGAGAAATAGGGATTCCCGGTGCCTGCCGCGAAAATGACGACCCGCTTCTTTTCCAGGTGACGGATCGCCCGTCGCCGGATATAGGGTTCAGCGACCTGTCTCATTTCAATTGAAGACAGAACACGGGATTCCACGCCCTGGTTCTCGAGTGAATCCTGCAGCGCAAGCGAATTCATGACAGTCGCCAGCATGCCCATGTAGTCGGCGGTTGCTCTGTCCATGCCCATTTCTGATCCGATTTTGCCCCGCCAGATATTGCCGCCGCCGACCACTACAGCCACTTCGACGCCCAGGTCGACAACTTCCTTTACTTGCGCAGCCACGTTTTTGATGATTTCAGGAGAAAGGCCGAACCCTTTGTCTCCGGCCATCGCCTCGCCGCTCAGTTTCAGAACGATCCGTTTGTACTGTTGAACACTCATCGGTACCCTCCATCACTCTAATAATACTTTAAAAATAGGGAACACGAAACGTGTTCCCCGGCAGATCTATTCGCTTAGCCTTTGTTGACCTGGCTCATGACTTCTTCTGCGAAGTTGTCCTGGCGCTTCTCGATGCCTTCGCCGACTTCATAGCGCACGAAGCCTTTCAGTTTACCGCCGGTCGACTGCACGAAATCACGGACTTTCTGGTCGGAGTTCCGCACGAACGCCTGGTCCAGAAGGCAGATCTCTTCAAAGTATTTTCCAAGGCGGCCTTCCACCATCTTGGCGACGATGTTTTCCGGTTTTCCTTCATTGAGTGCCTGCTCTGTCAGAACCTTGCGCTCGCGTTCCACTTCCTCTTCGGAAACCTGGTCGCGGGATACGTACTTCGGATTCAGGGCAGCTACGTGCATAGCGACACCGCGGGCTGCTTCTTCATCGGTAGAGCCAACGAGCTCCACGAGTACACCGATGCGTCCGCCCATGTGGAGGTAAGCGCCGAATGCATCGTTGTCGGTTTTCTGCACGATCGTGAAGCGGCGGAGCGTAATTTTCTCCCCGATTTTCGCGATTGCATTGGAAATATGGTCTTCGACTGTAGCGCCATTCTCCATTTTAGAGGAAAGGGCTTCCTCGACAGTCGCCGGCTTCTCTGAAAGCAGATGTTCGCCCAGATCATTGACGAGGGTCTTGAACCCTTCGTTTTTCGCGACGAAGTCCGTCTCGGCGTTCACTTCATAGATGACCGCTTCGTTTCCTTTTTCAAGGATGGAGACTGTCCCTTCCGCTGCAACCCGGTCAGCTTTCTTCGATGCGCTGGAAAGGCCTTTTTCACGAAGGAAGTCGACCGCCGCATCCATATTCCCATCAGTTTCCACAAGCGCTTTTTTGCAATCCATCATGCCTGCGCCTGTTTTTTCACGCAATTCTTTTACCATTTGTGCTGTAACTGCCATTGTCAATTCCTCCTCGGGATATTTTCTCAAAAAAAGGTGATAAGGGGTTTAGCCGCTTATCACCTGATGGTGCGTGTGAATTACTCAGCAGCTTCAGCTGGAGCTTCTTCTTCTTCACCTTGTTTTGATTCAACCAGAGCGTCCGCCATTTTGCCTGTCAGCAATTTGACCGCACGGATTGCATCGTCGTTGGCTGGAATGATGTAGTCGATTTCATCCGGATCGCAGTTCGTGTCGACGATACCGACGATCGGGATGTTCAGCTTCATCGCTTCCGCCACAGCAATGCGCTCTTTGCGCGGGTCCACTACGAACATGACATCCGGAAGTGAATCCATATCGCGGATACCGCCAAGGAATTTCACAAGACGTTCATGCTCTTTTTTCAGCTGAACGACTTCTTTTTTCGGAAGCACTTCAAATGTGCCGTCTTCTTCCATGCGCTCGATGTCTTTCATCCGCTTGACGCGCTTCTGGATCGTACCGAAGTTTGTCAGCGTTCCGCCGAGCCAGCGCTGGTTGATGTAGAAGTTGCCGGAGCGTTCCGCTTCTTCACGGATTGCGTCCTGGGCCTGTTTCTTCGTGCCGACGAACAACACTTTTCCGCCTTCTTCGCCGACCTGCTTCATGTAGTTGTAAGCTTCTTCAAGCTTACGGACCGTCTTCTGAAGGTCGATGATGTAAATTCCGTTACGTTCGACGAAAATGTATTTTTTCATTTTCGGATTCCAGCGGCGTGTCTGGTGGCCGAAGTGCACACCAGCTTCAAGCAGCTGTTTCATTGATACTACTGACATAGTTGTTTCCTCCTACAGGTTTTATTGTCCTCCGCATCTGTCCCGCCCGGACCGTGACCCATAAAGGCACCTGCAATCCAGATCGAGATGCGTGTGTATTTAACACCGTTTGAAAGTATAGCATACAGTCAGGTCAGCCGCAAGTAATTCCTATCGTTACAGACAATGGAAAAAGCACATTCTCCAATGTGCCTGTCCGCTTCTTCTATTGCTTGTCCCGGAACTTCAGGAGGAGTTCCACTTCCGTCTTCCCTGTTCCCAGCTGCCGGGCGATTTCTTCAATCGTGAAGCCTCGGAGATAAAGCGCTTCCGCTTCCGTCCGTGCCGCCGGCTTTTCCGGTTCAGCAGACTCTGCCGGAACAGGTGACTGCTGTGCTTCCTGCTTACCTGTTTCCAGGCGGTCCAATAACCGGTCGTTTTCCTCTTTTATCTCAATCAGGTAGGCGGTCAGGGAGTACTCCATTTCCTCGACAATCTGTTCCTGCCGCTGTTCGAGTTCTTTTATCCGGCTGTTTTTCAATAAAAGAAGGACGATCAGATAAAAACTCAGCGCCTGCATCGAAAATAAAATGATGACTGCGATCAGCATCTCCGCTACACCTTATCGATCGCTGACAGCTGCTTGCGCAGCTTGAACAGCGCCTTGGAATGGATCTGGGAGATCCGGGAAGTCGAAAGACCAAGAATTTCACCGATCTCGGTCAGCGTCAGGTCTTCCGTGTAGAACAGACTGAGGACCAGCTGTTCTTTTTCCGTCAGCGTCTTGATCTGCCCGGACAGTTCTGCGATCAGCTCATCCTTCATGATCCGTTCTTCAGGTGTCTGCGATGCCGTATCCCGGACTGCATAGCTTTTGTCTTCATCATCGTCTTTCCGGTCGTCCGTAGACAGGACGTTCGAAAAGAAGTTTTCCTGAATGGCCGTATGGACTTCTGCTACGGAAATCTCGGCGTATGCCGCCACTTCTTCAGGGGTGGCGTGCCGCATCAGTTTCTGTTCAAGTTCCTCAATCGAGGCTTCCAGCTTTTTCGCCCTGTCCCTGGATGACCGCGGAAGCCAGTCCTCCCGCCGCAGCCCATCCATGATCGCTCCGCGCACGCGGAAGGACGCGTATGTATCGAACTTCAGTTCACGTGACGGATCGAATTTATTCAGCGCATCAAAAAGCCCCATCATTCCGAGACTGAACAGATCGTCCTTCGAAACACTTTTCGGCAGCCCTGAACCGATGCGCTGCGCATGATATGAAACGAGCGGCTTGTATTTTTGGATCAGCACATCCCCCGCTTCCGGATCACGGTTCGTCTGCCACTTTTTCCAGTACTGCTGTTCGTCCATTTTCGCATTCATCGTCCGCCACTCCTATTCTGTGAGATTTACTGAATCTAAAAAGCAATTCCGGTTCCGCTCGGCGAATGAAATGTTCACCGGCAGGAGTTAAATCAGTTTGATTGCCGCATTCACCGTACGGATACTCAGCTGGCCGGTCTTCGGATCGAATTCGATGGTCCTGCCGCTGTTCCCGCCTGTATCTTCAGCAAGCAACTGGATGCGGCGGACCGCCAGCTGCTGTTTCACCGCTTCAACATTCCTCGGTCCGATCCTCATCGTATCGGCGGCCCCCGACAGCTGGAACATCTGTGCGCCGCCCGCAATTTTCGCTTTCAGCCGGAGAGCGCCTTCTTTCTTCAGCCTTTCAGCCATTGCACCGATCGCCAGATCAGCGAATTTCGCTTCGTTCAGTTTCCCTTCCGGAGACCGGATGCCCGAATCCGGAAGCATGACATGGACGAGCCCCGCCACGCCTCTCTCGAGATCATACAAAACGACGCCTACACACGAGCCCAGACCGGCAGTACGGATCGTAGCCGGGACTTTCGCGATGTCCATTTCGGCGATGCCGACTTTGACGATTTTTGCAGCCGCCATCATGTTCCCACACCGAGAGCTTCCAGCAGCACTTGACGTGATGAGGCGTCCGGGAGAAGAAACATATGTCCCTTCACTTCTTCGAGTTCAGCATTTTCTTCACTGATCACTGTATCGATGACAATCACTTCGTCCGCAGTCACCGAAGCTTCCGCCAGCGCGGAACTGACAATGGCGCCGGCCATATCAACGGCGGCAGCCGGGACTGAAGGGTGCAGTCTCAGGGATGTGAAATCCGAAAGAGCGGAGAGATAAGAACCGGCCAGAATGTTGCCGAGTTCATTGAAAGCCGAAATGGCGAGTTCACTGGCCGGCGGGCTGCTGAAATCGACCGTGTCATCCCCTGTCAGCTGCCTGATGAACCGGTTGGCTCTGCCGACCGACAGAATGAAGAACATCATGCCTTTCACTTCCCCGTCCACCCGGAGGCAAATGGCTGCTACGGGCTGTTCCGGCCCGCCTGCCAGCTCTGATATGTCATTCAGGCTGACGGTGCTGACTCCCGGCACGTGAAGAAGCACTTTTTTTCCTAACAGTGCAGACAGTGCCGTCGCAGCATGAGCCGCCCCTATATTTCCCGCTTCCTTCAGCGCATCAAGCTGGATCGGGGGCAATTTTTGTTTCGATTCCATTATCGGGTTCCTCTGTACGCGAGCACTTCATCATGATCGAGCAGGCGGATGATCCGCTTTCCCTCCTGGACGACGCCCCGCATGAAGCTGCCGGCGATGCCGCTATCCTGAAGCTGAATGCTGTCCCGGTCGATTTCAAGCAGTTCATTGGCGGAATCGGTCAAGAGACCGGCATAGACATCGCCGGAAGCAACAATCAAAATCCGCTGTTCCCCTTCTGTTTCCGCTTCCGGTTTTCCAAGAAGCGCCCGCATATCAAGGACCGGCGTCATAATGCCCCGCAGGCTGGCGACACCTTTTACGAAAGGCCCGGTGTTGGGCACTCTCGTAACGAGAAGCGACCGTTCAATGGATTTCACCGCTGTGAGCGGCAGTGCATAATCCTGGCCGGCCACTTCAAAAATGATCATTTTCTGCATGGTATCTGTTGTCATCGCTCTTCCTCCGGTTTCATTGAATAAGTGATGCGCTGTCCACGATCAGCGCCACTTTCCCGTCCCCTAGAATGGTTGCACCTGAAATCGCATGGACATCCGTCAAATAGTTGCCGAGGGGTTTCAGGACGACTTCCTGCTGACCGATGAATGAGTCCACTGACAGCGCGGCCGCCTTGCTGCCTTTTTGGACAATCAGGACCGCCTGGGCCGTCCGATTTTCCGATTCATGCGCCCCGAATACTTGATGAAGCGAAATGAGCGGAATCACCCTGCCCCGGTAGTCGATCATCTGACGATCGTGGACCATCAGAATGTCTTCGTCCTGAATCAGCATCGTCTCTGTAATCGACGAAATCGGCACGGCGTAGACTTCGTTTCCGAGCCGGACGAGCATCACCGGAATGATGGACAGCGTCAGCGGGAGGCGGACGGAAAACACGGATCCTGTGCCTTCCTCGGAATCGATCGTGATCGAGCCGCCAAGTCCTTCGATTGTCGTTTTGACCACATCGAGACCGACACCCCTCCCTGATATGTCCGAGATGGTCTCTGCGGTAGAGAACCCGGAAGCCATGATAAGTTCGTACACTTCCCGGTCTTCGAGGTTTTGGGCCTGATCACGGGTAACCACCCCGTTTTCCACGGCTTTGTCCAGAACACGGTCTTTGCTGATTCCCGCACCGTCATCTTCGATTTCAATGAACACATTATTTCCGCTGTGATAGGCGCGGAGTTTCAATATCCCTTCTTCCGGTTTACCGCTCCTGTTCCGGATTTCCGGCGTTTCAATCCCGTGGTCGATTGCATTCCGGATCAAGTGGACAAGCGGATCACCGATTTCGTCGATGACCGTCCGATCAAGTTCCGTTTCCGCTCCTGTGATTTCAAGCCGGATCTGTTTACCGAGATCGCGGGAAAGCTGCCGGACCATTTTCGGAAAACGGTTAAAGACCGTATCGACCGGAACCATCCTCATGTTGAGGATCACCGACTGGAGGTCGCCGGAAATCCGGGACATATGCTCGACCGTTTCGGTCAGCGCCTGGTTGTTCAAATCCCGAGAAAGCGACTGCAGACGCCCCCTGTCGATGACCAGTTCTTCAAACAGGTTCATAAGGTGGTCGAGCCGGTCAATGCTCACCCGGATGGTTTTATTTGAAACTTTCTGGCGGCTGGGCTGTTCGTCCGAATGCTCGTCCGCCGTCGATCCAGTTCCGCTCTTCAACTGTTTTTTCGGTTCGGCCGATGCCCGCCCTTTCACTTGTCCGGCAGTGACCGCTTGGATATCCGCGTCTTTTACTTCAGACACACTGAGAACCGCCTGTTTGACCTCACCCGCTTTTCCGCTTGTCACAAGGACGGCTTGGAACCGATTGCCGAATTCCCCGTCCTCGAGCTCTTCGGTCGAGGGATCGGTCTTTATCACTTCGCCCAGGCTGCTGAGCGCTTCGAACACCATGAACGCCCGCGCCGCCTTCAGCTGACAGTCGTCTTGCAGCTCCACCGTGATTTCGAAGGACGACATCTGCGCCGCTGCCGCCTGTTCAAGCACCATGAATTCATATTCATCGTAAACAAGTGCCGACCGGAATTCTCCGCTGCTGCCAGCGGATGGACTTGCCTGATCACCAGCCTCGATTTTCGCCAGCTGACGGACGGTCTCCGAGACATCCAATGTCCCCGTCCCGCCGGCCGCGATATCTTCCGTCATCGATTCAAGCTGATCGATGGCCGTGAGCACCACATCCAGCACTTCCGGCGTGACTCCCGCTTTTTCATTGCGGATCGCATCCAGCACATTTTCCATTTTATGGGTTAAGTCCGCAATGTCTGAATATCCCATTGTCGCGGACATTCCTTTGATGGTGTGGGCCGCTCTGAAAATATCATTGACGATTGACAGATTTCCCGGTTGCTTTTCCAGTTCCAGCAGTTGTTCATTACATGTCTGGAGATGTTCCCGGCTTTCTTCAATGAACAGTTCCAAATATTGACTCGTTTCCATCGTTACGCCCCTCTCTTGATCAGTGAATTTACGATTGCATGTGCAATTTCTTCGAGAGGGACGACTTCATCCACTCTGCCGGACTCCGCTGCTGCTTTAGGCATACCGTAGACGATGCATGTCTCTTCTGCTTCTGCAATCACATGGACGTCCGCTCCGGTATTTTTGAGTTTACCCAGCCCTTCCGTTCCGTCCGCGCCCATGCCCGTCAAAATGACTGCGGTGACCGGTGATTCCGCGGTTTCAGCCACACTCTCGAAAAGCACATCCACAGATGGCCGCAGGACTCCCGGAATCGCCGGTTCTTCCGCCACGCTCAAAACACAGTCGGCTGCAGACCGGAAGATCCGCATTTGCGTACCTCCCGGAGCGATGTAGACGCAGCCCCTTTTGATCAATTCGCCATTTTCCGCCTCTTTCACAGTCAGTCCGCTGAGACTGTTCAGCCGCTCCGCAAGCGACTTCGTGAATTTCGGGGGCATGTGCTGAACGACACAGACCGGATACGGAAGATCAGCGGGCAAATGGCTGATCACTTCCTGAAGTGCGCGCGGTCCGCCTGTTGACGCTCCGATCAGGATCAGTCCTGTCCGGTTCCGATCCCCAGTCCGTAACGAAGCCGGTTTCCTCACCGAACGATAGCGTTCTTTCTTCAAACTGATCCGGCTTGCCAGCAGCAGCTTCTGGGCCAGCTCGTCCCGGATGAGATGAAGGTCCAGTGAGATACTTCCGCCGGGCTTTGCGACAAAATCGGCTGCTCCCGCTTCCATGGCCGCGACTGTCTGTTCAGCCCCCGCGGTCGTGGTACTGGAAAGCATCACGATCGGGACCGGGCATGACGCCATGATTTCCCTGACCGCCTGCACACCGTCCATCACTGGCATTTCCACGTCCATGGTGATGATATCCGGCTGGATCTCCGTCGTTTTCCGGATAGCTTCCCTGCCATTTTTCGCCGTTCCCGCCACTTCGATTTCAGGATGTCCAGTGAAGAAATCGGTGATAAGTTTGCGCATGAATGCGGAGTCGTCGACGATAAGGAGTTGTTTTTTTCTCATGACAGCCTGACACGTCCTATCCTGAACAGAGTTTTAAGTTTTTCTGCGACAGTCGCCGGCGCCGCCGCAGATTGACCCGTCATGAATGTGCCGGCCATCCGGCTGATTGCCTTGGCCGCCTCCGACTGCGGATAAGCCAGCACGAGCGGCTGCTGCAGTTTCACTGCTTTTTTTACCGAAGCATCTTCCGGAATAATGCCAAGCAGCCCGATGTCGACACCCATGAATTTTTTCATAGCAGCCGTCAGCCGATCGACAGTCAGCTTCCCTTCCCCGTCCGTTTCCGATCGGTTACAGATCAGCGAGATTTTTCCGCCGAACCCTTTCAGACTGATGAATTTCATCATGGAATAAGCATCCATGACGGCAGTCGGTTCAGGGACGGTCACAACGAAAACTTCTTCCGCGCTCATCAAAACTTCGAGCGTATCCGCTGCAGCACCGGCACCCATATCGAACAGGATGACGCTGTATGTATGCTGGAATTCCTCGAAAGCTTCCAGCAGCCGCTGAAAAGCCTTTATATCCCATTCCATGATCCGTTCGAGTCCGGATCCGCCTGCAATATATGAAATTCCGGCCGGACCTGCCATGATTGTTTCTTTCAGCGCCGCCTCTCCATCCAAATACTGCTTTATACCGGTCGCCGTATGGCTTCCTGCGAGAATCTGCACATTCCCCATTCCGATATCCAAGTCGATGACAAGCACACGCTGTCCTTGCTTGGCGAGCGAGACAGCAAAACTGACAGTGAAACTGCTTTTTCCTACACCGCCTTTTCCGCTGACCACTGCAACTGACCGGCACCGGCTTTCCCTTTGTTCCAGCAAATGCCTTAGAGCCGAAGCCTGATCAGCCATATGCATGCTCCTTGAACAGCAAATCGGCGATATGCCCGGCAGACGCTTCCTGGATATCTTCCGGCACTTCCTGCCCATTGGTCAGGTAAGCGACTCCCAGTCCGGATTCCAGCAGCGAGCCGATAACCGGGACGGTCGATTCCGTTTCATCCACTTTTGTCAAAATGAGCTGTTGAAGTCCGAACCCGCTGAAATTCCGGATCAGCCGCTGGACATCCTGTTCTTTAGCCCCCGCCGAAACGACGAGGTAAGCCCCGATATCTTCAGAAGCAAGGACGAAATTCTGGAGTTCTTCAATATGATGGTCTTCCTTGAAGCTGCGGCCGGCTGTGTCGACGAACACCACATCCAGGTCCTTCATCTGTTCGGCAGTCCGCTTGAATTCCTCCGTGCTGTACACGACTTCTATCGGCGCCTGCAGCAGGGCTGCATATGTCTTCAGCTGCTCGATTGCAGCGATCCGGTAGGTATCCGCAGTTATGAAACCGACCCTTTTTTTATCTTCAAGCACAGCCTTCGCAGCCAGTTTGGCGATGGTCGTCGTTTTCCCGACACCGGTCGGACCGAATAAAACCATGAATTTTTTACCTTTGTTCCTGTCCCCCATAGGCAGCCTGTCCAGTTTCTTTCTGATAAAATCCTCCATCTGCAGCTGCTGTTCGGCTCCGTTTTCCTGTTCATGGCTGAAACCGGCCAGCACTTCTTCCGGAAATCCAAGACGCCTGCCGAAAGAAACCGCAGAGCTTGGAACGTTCCGAAGCTCTTTGACCATCGCCTTCAGTTCCCGGATTTCCTGCTGAAGTCCATCTGAAGGAACAGCCTGTTTTTTTTCGGGGAGACCGATCCCGGCTGAGACCTCAATTTGTCTTTTCCTGAAAAGGCCGAGAAATCCGCCGGTGTACACAGCACGGGAAGAGAGGATCACCGCTTCTTCCCCGAGTTCTTTCTTCACCGACCGCATGACATCCGTGACGGTCGGTCCTATGAACGTTTTCATTTTCATTCTGTCGTCACCACTCCAGCGCTTTGGATTTCAATGGATGCTTCCAATTCATTGTAAGAAAGGACAGGCACATGAGGGAAATACCGCTCTGTCATCTGGCGGATATACATCCGGACGGCCGGCGAGCAAAGAATGACAGGTGACTGTTCGGTCAGCGACAGCCTTTCCGCTTCCCGCGCCACGGATTCCAGGATAGCTTGTGAATCTGCCGGGTCGATCGCCAGGTAATTGCCATGGTCGGTCTGCTGGATACTGTCCGCGATCAATTTTTCCACTTTTCCCGACACAGTCAGCACGTGGAGAACCCGCCGGTCTCCTGCATATTGGGCAGTGAGCTGCCGGGCGAGCGCCTGACGGACATATTCAGCCAGTAAGTCCGGATCGGAAGTCATTTTGCCGAAATCCGCCAATGTTTCAAAAATAACCGGCAAGTTCCGGATGGAAACATGCTCCCGGAGAAGCTTCGCCAGCACTTTTTGGACTTCCCCGATCGAAAGCGGAGAAGGTGTCACTTCTTCCACCAGAATCGGGTAGGATTCCTTCAAGTGATCCGCAAGCTGCTTCGTCTCCTGGCGCCCCAAGAGCTCATGGGCATTATTCCGGATCAGTTCCGTAATGTGGGTGGATACAACACTTGGCGGGTCTACGACTGTATAGCCGAGCATTTCCGCATCTTCCTTGACACGTTCCGTAATCCATTTCGCCGGAAGCCCGAAGGACGGCTCGGTTGTATCGATCCCTTCAATGGAATCGTCTTCCCCGGGGCTCATCGCCAAGTAATGGTCCAGAAGAAGTTCACCCCGCGCCATTTCATTTCCTTTTATCTTCAGCCGGTACTCGTTCGGCTGCAGCTGGATATTGTCCCGGATCCGTACTATGGGAATGACAAGACCCAGTTCGATCGCAAGCTGCCTCCGGATCATTACAACCCGGTCGAGCAGATCGCCCCCTTGTCCGGCATCCACGAGCGGAATCAGTCCATAGCCGAACTCGAACTCAATCGGGTCGATACTGAGCAGGTTCACTACATTTTCCGGGCTTTTCAATTCGCTTGCCAGCTCTTCTTCGTCCTGATCAGGAAGATGGGCCGGTTCTTCAGCCGCTTTCCGCTGCATGAAGAAGGCGGAGCCGGCCAGCATCCCGGCGACCGGAATTGTCAGGAGGTCGAATATCGGCGTGGCGAGACCGAGCAGGAAGATGGTTCCTGCAGCTACATACAGAAGTTTCGGATGAGCAAAAAGCTGCCCTGTAATATCGGATCCGAGATTCCCTTCAGAAGTCGCGCGTGTCACCACAATCCCTGTTGCAGTCGATATGAGAAGCGCGGGCAGCTGGGAGACGATGCCATCCCCGATTGTAAGCTGAGCGAAATGCTCGGCTGCCTCGGGAAACGGCATGCCCATCTGGACTACACCGATGATCATGCCGACGAGCAGGTTGATGGCCACCATGATGATGCTGGCAATCGCATCTCCTTTGATGAACTTCGTGCCTCCATCCATCGCTCCGTAAAAGTCCGCTTCCTGACTGACTTTCTCCCGACGGATCCGGGCATCCTGTTCTGACAGGGAACCGGCATTCAAATCAGCATCGATGCTCATTTGTTTCCCCGGCATTGCATCGAGTGTGAATCGGGCGGCGACTTCAGATACCCGCTCCGCCCCTTTGGTGATCACGATGAACTGGATGATAATGAGGATGATGAAAACGACAATACCGACAAGCACATTGCCGCCGATGACGAACGTAGCGAATGTCTCGATGACATCCCCGGCTTCCCCCTCTGTCAGAATCGCCCGGGTTGTCGACACATTCAGCCCGAGCCTGAACAGGGTGGTAAGCAAAAGGAGGGAAGGAAAGATTGAGAACTGAAGGGCTTCCTGCATGTTCATCGCCGTCAGAAGGATCATGAGGGATATGGCGATATTGATGATGATCAGAAAACTCAGCAGCCAGGGAGGCAGCGGGATGATCAGCATCGCCACAATCATGATGACGGCACCTAGTACTCCTAAATCTTTCATGGCCATGCTAGCTCCTCCTAAATCTTTCGTCTGATCCGATAAACGTACGCCAGTATCTCAGCGACCGCTTTAAAGAACTCTTCCGGTACCCGGTCCCCGATTTCCACCTGGTCATACATCGCCCGGGCGAGCGGCCGGTTCTCCACCATTTCAACCTTGTGTTCAGCGGCGATCATCTTTATTTTCTGCGCTACGAAATCCATGCCCTTTGCCAGCACGACAGGTGCGTCAGCCTGGGTCTCGTCATACTTCAGCGCAATGGCGAAGTGAGTCGGATTGGTTATGACCACATCGGCTTTCGGCACTTCCGACATCATTCGCCGCATCGCCATCTCGCGCTGCCGCTGGCGGATCCGCGATTTGATCAGCGGATCTCCTTCACTTTTTTTATACTCATCTTTGATGTCCTGTTTGGACATCTTCAAGTTTTTTTCATAGTCATACTTCTGGTATGCGTAATCCACGACGGCAATGCCGAGCAGTACGAAAGAAGCGGCGATTCCCATGATGCCGGCGAGTTTGCCGACAGTCACCAGAACCGCTGCCGGGTTCTGAAAGGACAAAGCAAGCACCTGATCCAGGTTCTGCCAGATAACCAGCACGGTGACCGCACCGATCAGGCTGATTTTCAGAATGGATTTTAAAAATTCGATGAGTGCACGTACAGAAAAAATTCGTTTGAATCCTTTGATGGGATCCAATTTCTTAAAATCCGGCTTCAGCGGTTCCGCTGTGAACAGGAGGCCGAATTGCAGAAAATTCCCCGCGATGCCGGCAAAGGCAGCCACGGCCATGACAGGAAGCAGCAGGATCGCCATCTCGGCAATCACTTCTGTAAAGACGGAAGACATGCCGTCGATCGTAAACACATCCGCTGAAAAGTAATCAGTGAAAAACTCTGTCATAAAGGCGAAAATACGTTCTCGCATATAGCCGGAGGCGAAAAACAAAAACAAGAAGACGGACAGCAGCACCAGTGCACTCGTAACATCCTGGCTTTTAAGGACTTGACCTTTTTTACGGGCATCCTCCCGTTTTTTGGGTGTGGCTTTTTCGGTCTTTTCTCCCGCAAAAAATTGCAGATCCAGTTTCAGCACAGTCATCCTCCGTTCAGAAGTGTCAGAAGCGCCCGCATACTTTCTGTCATCAGTCCGAATACAGACTGCATGACCGCGACAATGACCCCCATCATGATCAGCAGCAGAATGAAAGCGACAGCTATTTTAACGGGAAACCCGATGACGAATATATTCAGCTGCGGAACGGTACGGGCTGTAATCCCCAAAGCCAGGTCCGTCAGGAACAGCGAAGCGACGATCGGCGCCGCCATCTGGAACGCGATGGCGAAAGCCGCGGTGAATGTCTTTGCAATGAATTCCCCGAACCGGTCGTCGCCTGTCTGGGGCCACGCACTTTCGAGCGGCACGAACTGATAACTGTAGAACAGGCCGTCCAGAAGCAGATGGTGTCCATTGAGCGCAAGGAGCAGCAGCAGCGCCAGAATGTTGAAGAACTGGCCGACAAGCGGGCTCTGCGCGCCGGTCTGCGGATCGATTACATTCGCGATGGCGAATCCCATCTGGAAGTCGATGAAACTTCCTGCCAGCTGAATGACTGAAATGACGATGTATGCCAGCAGTCCGAGCAGCAGGCCAACAATCGCTTCTTTCATGATGAGGAGAATAAACCCGGTATCCGCTGTCAGACTGCCGGCCGGCACCGTATATGCCATCATCCAGGCGATCAGAACGGCAAATATGATCCGGAGATTCGGCGGAATCGTCCGGTATGAAAACAGCGGGACAGTGACGAAAAATGCGGTCACACGGACAAGGATGAGTGTCATGACCGGTATATCCGGAATCAGATCCGCCATGGCGTCAGCCGATATACCTGATCAGGTTTTCAAATATATCCCGTGTGTACATGGTCATCTGGCCCAGCATCCAAGGACCGAAAAAGATGAGCGCGACCAGGACGGCAATGATTTTCGGCACAAATGCCAGCGTCTGCTCCTGAATTTGTGTGGTGGCCTGGAAAATGCTCACCGCCAAACCTGTAATGAGCGCGACAAGAAGTAAGGGGCCGCTGACGAGCAGAATCGCCCAAACCGCCTGTTCAGCAATTGAAATGACCGTTTCACCCGACATTAGCATTCAACTCCTAAAAGCTTTCCAGCAAAGATTTCATCACGAGATACCAGCCATCCACCAAAATGAAGAGCAGGATCTTGAACGGTAGTGAAATCATGACCGGCGGAAGCATCATCATCCCCATGGACATGAGGATACTCGCGACGACCATGTCGATCACCAGGAACGGAATGAAGATCATGAATCCGATTTGAAATGCGGTTTTTATTTCACTGAGCGCGAATGCCGGAACCAGCATGGTCAACGGAATGTCCTCAAGCGAATCCGGGCGTTCCGCCTCTGTATAGCTCAAGAAGAGCTCCAAATCTTTCTGGCGCGTGTGTTCGCTCATGAATTCCTTGAACGGGATGCTTGCCGCCTCATAAGCTTCATCCAGGGAAATCTCATCTTCAAAAAGCGGCGTCAGCGCCTGTTCGTTCACGTCTTCGAATACCGGCGCCATGATGAAAAAAGTCAGGAAGAGTGCAAGTCCTATGATCACCTGGTTCGGGGGCATCTGCTGCGTCGCGAGCGCTGTCCTGACGAAGGAAAGCACGATGACAATCCGCACGAATGCGGTCATCATGATCAGAATGCTCGGCGCAAGGGAAAGCACAGTCAGCAGGAGCAGCAGTTTCACCGATGTCGAGACCGCTCCGGCATCCGATTCGGCAAAAAACTGGACAAACTCATTCATGGCTGATCGTTCTCCTTCTTCCGGGTTCCGTACAGACCGCTTTTCCGTTCATCCTTCAGCTGATCCAGCCGGTTTTTGAACATATCCCCGAACTCCCCTGTCCGGTGACGGCGGCTGCCGGCTGCTTTTTTTGCAAGTTCAGCAATGTATGGGCTGACCGAAGGAGCCTGCCGGCTGTCGTAGTGCCGGAGGAGCGCTTCCACTTCCGACGGGTCGTCCAGTTCTTTCATGAGTGAGACATCTTCTCCGACTCCGATCATAAACACCGATCCGCCGATTTTGATGAGCTGGACGGATTTTTGGTTTCCAAGCTGGATTCCGCCCAGATTCCGGATAAGCTGCGTCTGCTGAAAAACTCTGTTCTTACTGCCGACGATTTTAAGCACACCGTACAGGAGCGCCAGGACAAACAGCAGGCCAGCCACCATCTTGATGTAATCCCCCGCTGATACACCGACTGATGTTTCCGCAGGTTCTGCGACGATTTCTGCGTTCGGTTCTCCTGTCAGGGAGTCAGCCACTGATTCGTCCGCCAGCGCAGGAGAAACCCCTGGAGCGGCCAGGAACAAGAACGCCGCTGCGAAAACGGAACGTATCATCATGACCACTTTTAACCGATCGCTTTTTGGATCGCCTCGATGACGCGATCTGCCTGGAATGGTTTGACGATAAAATCTTTGGCGCCTGCCTGGATGGCGTCGATGACCATTGCCTGCTGCCCCATCGCGGAACACATGATGACGACGGCGGAAGGGTCCTGCGCTTTGATTCCTTTCAGGCTAGAGATTCCATCCATCTCGGGCATTGTGATATCCATCGTTACAAGGTCGGGTTTCAGTTCGCTGTATTTTTCGATTGCCTGCTGGCCGTCTGCCGCTTCCCCGACTACCTCAAATCCATTTTTTGTAAGGATGTCTTTGATCATCATGCGCATGAATGCTGCATCGTCGACTACCAAAATCCGTTTTGCCATTTCTGTTTCCCCCATTATTTCAGTTTGTTCAGACGGTCCGCCTGACTGCTTATATCTGTGATCCGGACACCGAAGTTTTCATCGATGACCACGACTTCCCCCTGTGCGACGAGCCGGTTGTTGACCAGCACATCCACCGGTTCGCCGGCGAGTTTATCCAGTTCGATAATGGAGCCGCCGGTCAGTTCCAAAATCTCCTTCACGGAGCGCTTTGTCCGGCCCAGTTCAACCGTCACCTGCAGCGGGATGTCCAGCAGCATGTTCAAGTTGTTCGATTCAGGTGCGCTCAGTTTTGAAGGTTCGAATGGCATGAATTGGGCCCGCTGGACGGGCACTTCCTCTTTCTTCGGACGCGTTTCCGTCTGCGGCGGCAGGTTACGGGGTCCGCCACCGGCAGCATGCGGAGGCTGGCTTCCGGCGGAAGTTGTTTCAGCAGAAGGTGAAGGAGTTTCTTCCGTATCCGTTTCTCCTGTCAGACTGCTGATGATCGATTTGCTCAGCGACAGCGGAAGCAGCTGCATGATGCTTGAATCGATCAAATTCCCGACTTTCAGGCTGAACGAAATTTTCACCAGCAGGTGATCTTCCGGCAGTGTATCCGTTCCGGTGTCTTCTTTTACATTGAGCAGTTCGATCGTCGGCGGGGAAATATCCACTTTTTTATTGAACATCGTCGACATGGATGTCGCGGCGGAACCCATCATCTGATTCATCGCTTCCTGAATGGCGCTCAGATGGATTTCATTCAGCTCTTCTGCACCGGCGTCTTCACCATCACCGCCCAGCATCAGGTCGGCGATGATCGCCGCATCGGACTGCTGGATGACAAGCAGGTTCTCGCCCGACAGGCCTTGCGTATATTCCACTTGAATCGCGACGTACGGCTTCGGAAATTCCTTTTCAAGGTCCGCTCTGTCGATGATGCTGATGGATGGGGTCGTGATTTCCACCTTCTGCCCCAGAAGCGATGAAAGTGCCGTCGCTGAACTGCCGAATGATATGTTCCCGAGTTCTCCGAGCGTGTCTATTGCAAAGGCATCCAAGTAATCTTCCGTCCGCAGAACTTTCGCTTCCGGTTTATTTGCCGGAGCCATCCCGCTGATCAGCGCCTCAATTTCTTCCTGGGAAAGCATGCCGTCACTCACTTTCTTCCCCTCCTTTCACGATTTCCAAAATTTGAACAGCCATCCTATTGTTCAGTTGACCGGGCTGCCCGATAAATTTGAGCACACCGCCGATTTTTATATCGAACGGCACATCGATCCGCTTATTCAGCTGGATGACATCCCCTTCACCGAGATGGAGGAAATCTTCGATCGAAATTTCGGCGGAACCGAGCTCCACAGTGACCGGCATTTCAGCATGCCGGACCCGTTTTTTGAGATTTTCCATATTTTCCGGAGACAGTTGTTTTTTATTCGTCTGCATCCAGTAGCTCACAGACAGGTTCTGAATAATCGGTTCGAGTACGACATGCGGGATGCAGATGTTGATCATGCCGCTCGTTTCACCGATGATTGTATTGAGAGAGATGACGATGACTGTCTCATTCGGGGAAATCATCTGTAAAAATTGCGGATTGACCTCCAGCTCCTTGAGAATCGGGTCGATTTCCGCCACATTCGCCCATGCTTCCCGCAGACCGTCGAATCCACGTTCAAAGAGGGCGGTCATGATTTTCGTTTCGATCTCCGTCAGGTTCTCGATTTTGCTGTTGCTGATCCCCGCTCCGCCCATGATCCGGTCCAGCATGGAATACGCGATATTCGGATTGATCTCCATCAGAATGTTGCCTTCCAACGGCGGCACTTCGAATACGTTAATCAGTGTCATATTCGGGATGGAGCGGATGAATTCTTCGAAAGGGATCTGATCGACGGATGCGACAGTTATTTGTACGTATGTGCGCAGCTGGGCTGAAAAATATGTTGTCAGCAAGCGGGCAAAATTTTCATGGATTCTTGTCAGACTCCGTACCTGGTCCTTGGAAAAGCGCAGCGCCCGTTTGAAGTCGTATATTTTAATCCGGTTCTGCTCTTCCTCTTTTTTTATTTCGTCCGCTGACATCTCACCTGTCGACAGCGCGGACAGCAGTGCATCGATTTCATTTTGCGATAAAACATCGCCCGCCATTTGCCCGCCTCCTTCCACTTTGGTGCTCTTACTGAATCAGGTAGGATGTGAGGTAGACTTTCTCGACTTCGCCTTTTTGCATCAGTTCGTTCAGCTGTGCCTTGAGCGCTTCCTGGAAAGCCAGTTTCCCTTCCTTCCCGTTCAGTTCTTCCGCAGACTTTTCAGACAGTTCGCTGATGATGAGGTTGTTGATCTGGAACATGCGCAGTTCCAGTTCCTCTGCTGCATCCTTGCTGCTTCCCTGGACTTTCAATGAAAGACGGATAAAATTGCCGTCTTTCAGGTTCGTTGTCATCTCCGGGACATCGACGGAGGCTTCCGCAACTTCTTCAATCGATGGTTCCGCACCAGCCGCTTCCCCGGTCAGCTGATTGACCAGGATCACGACCACCACACCGATCAGAGCGATGGAAACCAGCATGATCATCAGCACACCCAGAACTTTATTTTTCAAGTTTCTTCACCTCCCGCCTGGGGCATCAGCTGTACGCTGCGGTAAAAAGATTCGATTTTTTTTGCAACTTCCGCACTCTTTTCGAGTACGATATATTTTTTTCCGTCCGTCAGGGAAATGGTCGTATCGGGGAACTCTTCCACCGTTTCAATGTACAGGGCATTCAAATAAAATGGTTTTCCGTTCAGCTTTGTGAGATGAATCATATAGACAGGCCGGCCGAACCGGCCCTCCCTCCTTCACTCAGGCAGTATCATCGTTTGAGATTCATCAGTTCCTGCAGGATTTCATCCGAAGTGGTTATGATTCGGGTGTTCGCCTGGAATCCCCGCTGAGCGACGATCATTTCAGTGAACTCTTCCGAAAGATCGACATTGGACATTTCGAGGTAGCCCGATTCAATCGATCCGATCCCCGATTCCTGCGCCGTCTGAAGAAGAGGATCTCCGGTGTTCGTGGTGCTTCTGAAATAGTTGCCCCCCACTTTTTCAAGTCCCGCCGTATTCGGGAATTTTGCCAATACGAGCTGTCCCGCCCAGCGGAGTGCCCCTTCCGAATCGACGAATGTGACGTTACCATGCTGGTCGATGTTCATGCTCTGGGCATCTGTCGGGATCATAAGGGGACCGTAAGCTGTCCCGCCGCCCTGCGGCACGCCGTCAATCTGCACAGGTGTGAGATCCGGTATGTGGTTGTTTTCACTGTCCAGGTTCTGTCCCGCTCTTGCCGGGTCTTTGGAAACAGCCGATGCGAGCGGATAATCCCCGCCTGGAGCCACAGTGGCTGCTGCGCCGACCAAGTACTTTCCGTCCGCGTTTACGATGCTTCCTTCACTGTCCATATAGAAATTGCCCGCCCGCGTATAAAGCGGATTATTGAAGACATTACCGTCCATATCCGCCATCTGGAAGAATCCGTCACCGGCGATCGCGAGGTCGAGCCCTCTTCCGGTCGACTGGAGCGCACCGGCATTATGGATCGTGTCGATGGCAGCCATCTGAGAGCCAAGCCCTACCTGTTTCGGGTTGATGCCTCCCCGTGCATCCGTCCCCGCCGAGGCGCCCTGCATCGTCTGTGAAATCATGTCTTTGAACACCGTCCGGCCTTTTTTGAAGCCGTACGTATTTACATTTGAGATATTATTGCCGATCACATCGAGTTTTGTCTGGAAGTTTTTCATTCCACTGATTCCGGAGTACATTGAACGCAACATTTTTGGTTTCCCCTTTCGATTTCGGCCGCTTCGGTCAGTCCGCGGTCCGCCGGCATCCCATTCAGGGTCCTGCCGTCAGTTCAGCACAATGGTGCCGTCGATATTGGTGAATATTTGTTCTTTGGCTTCCTGTCTGTCCATGGCTGTGATGACTGTGGCGTTTTTTGCGCTAATGATGAGCGCTGCCTGCTCCAAAAGGACAAGCGATTCCTTTACCCCTTTATTTTTCGCCTCAAACACTTTTTCTCCGACTTTTTTCCATTCTGTTTCAGAAATACGGATGTTCCGTTCTGCCAGCCGTTCCGCCGCATGCCGGCTTATTTGAAGATTTCCCCCTGCTTCATGGAGCCGCTGCAGGAAAGACTGTTTCGGATTCACCTGCGGACGGAAAGTTGTCTGCTGGACCGGCCCATGTGGCAGGGATGGTCCTATGTGAATGCCCATCGATGGTTCACCTCCTCAGCCGCCGATGACTTCAGAGATATTCGCAGGGACAAGTTTCTTGCCGTCTTCCAGCAGGAACTCCACCGAGCCATCGACAAAGCGTACGGACGTGATTTTTCCTTCACCTTCCGCTGTTTCAGGTTTGCCGGTTTCAGCCATTTCACCGGTCAATTCATGCCATTTGACAGTTTTTCCGATGAACGAGCTGTATTGGATCAATTGGTTCTGCTGCTGGGCTGCCGCAAAAGACTCGAATGATTTGGACAGGTTCATGGTCTGTTCCAATGCTGAAAATTGCGCCATTTGTGCAATGAACTCACGGTCCTGCATCGGATTTGTTGGATCCTGGTTTTGCAGCTGTGTGATGAGGATTTTCAGGAAATCGTCTTTGTCCAGACTGCCATTGGATTTTTCAGCGATATTTAGCTGGTCCGCCGCCGGCACGTAATACCCTTGAGATATTGTTTTCATATCCATACATTTTCCGCCTCCAATTCCAGTAGAAATTCATTGAATTCCGTTTCAGGGTCGTTCCTGTTCTCCCTCTGTTCCTGCGGTTCCTGACCGGCGGATTGCTGCTGCCGGTTTTTGCCGGATGCATCCTGGAGGGCCTGTGTGATTTCGATCCGATCCACTGCCACGTTCTGCTGGAGGAAGGCCTGTTTCAGCTGGGAAAGGGATGAATCGAGCATTTCTTTGCCATGGGCGGTCGAAGCAAGCAGCTGGACTGTGGAAACGCCTTCCCGCTGGACGATTTCAAGTCTGATCATTCCTAAATGACCGGGATTCAGCCGGATCAGAAGTTTTGAAGCTCCATTAGCCTGGCCGAATTTCGCTCGGTTCAGTAACTTTTCGAACTCCTGTGCAGGAAGCTGGCGGGCGGGTTCCTGCTTTTCCGCCGGTTTTATGGAGGCTCCGGACCTGTTTTCATGCAGCAAAGGCGACGACTGTGTTTCTTCGGAAGAGCTTTTCAAAGTACTTCCTTCCCCGCCCCCTTTTACTTGGACAGATTGCTGCTTCACAGCCGGATGGACCGGCTTAGATTCGGACTGCCGCCGTTCTCCGCTTACTTCTCCAGTTTTCTGAGCCGCAGCAGCAAGAGATGCGGATGGACGGACCAAAAAAGGTGCCCCGCTGAACATGGGGGCTTTCGCCCTGCCCCCTGCTTCATGCGCCAATTCTTTCAGAAGAAGACTGATATCCCTCATTGCGGATTCTTCCGTATGGGACAAAACTGGTTTGACGGCGCTTTTCTGAGCAATTTTCAGCACTTTCACTGCAAAAAGAAGCGCTTCGGCTTCGATAGGGGTGCTTGTGCCGGTCCCTTTTCCGGCAATCGCCAGCAGTTTTTCACCAGCTTCAAGGATGTGGGCGACAGCGGTCTCCAGCCGATCAGTCGGTTCCACTTCGGTTCCAGTCAGTTCGCTTAGCTGCTCCGCCGCTTGGCGCTCTTCCATCTTCAGTTCCGCCGCCAGTCCAGCGACCGTAATTCCCTCCAGATCACCCTGATCGGCCAGTCCTGCAGCAATCCGGGAAAGTTCTTCAGGAAGTTCCTTCTCCGCCTCAGCAGAGGTGGAATCCGATCCGAGCAGTGCCGCAAGCTCAGCAAGTGCTGCAGGAACCCCCGCCGGGTCTTGTTCAGCCTGCACTTTTTCAGCTGCAATCCCGCTGAAGACAGCGCCGAACGCAATCCCGGTCTCTTTTTTCATTTCGGTCGGGACCAACGTGGATTTCCCTGTGTGCTGCGGAACGATTAAGCTGATGTTCATCTGTTCACCCCCTCTCATCGTGAAGCTTCAATTGGAAAGCTTTTCAGTGAAGTCAGCTGCCAGTTCCGGATCCATTTTCTCAAGAAAGGCAGCTGCCGTTTCAGGCGTCAGCTGCTGAAAGATCCGGAGTGCTTCCGTGGTTTCCATCGCTGAAAGGATCGGAGCCGCAGATTTCGCTGACATCGCTTCAAACGTGGCCACCACTTCTTTGAATTCCGTTTCCTCCAGCTCATCCGTCCGCTCCAGGACCGCGATTTCGTGGAGCAGTTTTTCCTGTTCTGCCAGCAATTCACTGTTCAGTTGTTCACTGGCTTCCAATTCCGCCTGCAAGGTCGAGATTTCCGCTTCTTTTTCCTGGATGGTCTGCTGAAGCTCTTCCGCAGCCGGCAGCACTTGTTCCGTTTTTTCAGTTTCTTCTCCTGAAAACAGCAGGTCTCCGGTAAGCGGGGCGAGTTTTTCAGTGATACTCCATCCCAGCACTTGAGCGACTGTCAGGAAAACCGCAAGAGCGAACAAGGCGGGTATGACCCCCCATGAGAAAATCAGCAGCGCTTTTCCTGGTTTCTTTACGGATGTACTTTCTTTCCCTTTCATCATCCCTTCACCAGTTTTCCCGGTTGAAGAATTGGGCGGATGCCAGTTCGTCGGTTCTGATCATCTCAAGGCGGTCGCTTTCCTGCTGGAACCGCTCATAGTCCTTTTCTTTCATCTTTTCGTATTTCCGGATTTCCTGCGTTTTTTCCAGCAATTTGTCTTCATGCCACGCCATATTCGTCCGCGCTTTCTGTACCCGCCGCTGCATGAATTCGATGGAACTTTCCAGTCCTTCAATGAAAAATGCATAGTGGCGCACAGCGGTGACAGAAAACCCTTTTTTCATTTCTTCCTGCTGTGTCCGGATGGTATCTTCTTTCCTCTTCAGCAATTCGTAAAGTTCAGTCGCTGTCTTTTCGAACTGATCCACCGCTGCCTGGTAGGCCAATTCGACCTCCGTCTTTTCCTGCTCCCTCAGATTCAGCACCTGATCGAAGCGGTAAGCGTATCTCATAGTCACCCTCCATTGAACGCCAGTTTCTCAAGCTGTGAAATGCTTTCCTCTAGCCGGATGTTTTCCAAGTAGCCCTGTTTCAGGAATTCCGTTATCAAAGGTTCATAACGGATCGCTTCGTCCACTTCCTGCGAAGTTCCTCTTTTATAGGCGCCGATGTTGATCAAGTCTTCATTTTTGGCATAGGTGTAATAGAGGTCACGAATGCGCTCGGCGGCCGTCTTATGCCTGTCATCCGCGATGTGATTCATGAGGCGGCTGATGCTTTTCAAAACGTTGATTGCGGGAAACTGCCCTTTATTCGCCAGCGTCCTGTCTAATACGATATGACCATCGAGGATCCCCCGGACGGTATCGGCGATCGGTTCGTTCAAGTCATCACCATCCACCAGCACGGTGTAAAAAGCAGTGATGGAACCATGCATGTTCGTACCTGTCCTTTCGAGCAATTTCGGGAGGACGGAAAAGACAGAAGGGGTATACCCCCGGGTAGCGGGCGGTTCTCCCACAGCCAAGCCGATTTCCCGCTGCGCCATGGCCACTCGGGTGACCGAATCCATCATCAGCATGACGTTCAGCCCCCGGTCCCTGAAATATTCCGCAATCGCCGTTGCAGTGAAGGCGCCTTTTATTCTCATAAGGGCCGGTGAATCGGAAGTAGCCGCAATGACGATCGACCGTTTCAGTCCGTCCGGCCCGAGATCGCGGTCGATGAATTCGCGGACTTCCCGGCCCCTTTCACCGATCAGCGCGATTACATTCAGATCCGCGTTCGTATTGCGCGCGATCATACCGAGCAGCGTGCTTTTCCCGACGCCGGAACCGGCAAAAATCCCGATACGCTGTCCTTTTCCGATGGTGAGCATACTGTCGATAGCCCGCACGCCGACCGCCAGTTTTTCATCGATCGGCGGCCTGGACAGCGGATTCGGCGGTTCCTGTTCCGTCTTGGTCCGGACAAGCCCTTTCGGCAGCTGCGCTCCATCGAAAGGCTGACCCATCGCATCCAGTACTTTACCGACCAGCTGAGGGCCGACGCTGATTTCCAGCTGGTGTCCCTGAGCTTCCACCAGGCAGCCCGCTGCGATGTCCCGGATAGAGGAAAATGGCATAAGGACGACAGAGTCGCCTTTAAATCCGACCACTTCCGCGGCGATGGTTCCTCCATCACTAAGTCTGATATGGCAAATATCCCCGATTGAACTTTCAGGACCTTGCGATTCAACCATCAGGCCGACCACCCTGGAAACTCGGCCTGATTTTTTCAGTGTGCGGATTGACGGGATCCGGCTGATGAGCTCTTCCGCTTTCATCCTGTTCCTCCTGTCAGCATGTCAGTCAGTTTGGTCCGCAGTCCGCTCAATTGTTCATCGATACTGAAATCAATCCGGCCGAAATTCGTTTCGATAAAACCGGCGGTCTCTTCAAGTCCGTCTTCCGCGAAAATGATCAGCGGGATATCTGCAGGCAGGAGGCTGACGAGCTCCTCCCGGTTTTCCGTCAGAAGACGGTACCGGGCAGGCGGGATGAATACCTTCACTTTGTCCGCTTCCCGGGCTGCTTTTATCGCTTTTTTAACCAGCGGAATATACTTCTCTTCCGCTTCAGCGATTTCCGTATTCATGATCTGCTCAGCCGATGTCAGGGCAAGCTCCAGGATAATCCGTTCCTGGTCCTCTAAATAAGCTGCCGCCTGCTGTTCGGCAAACCGGACAGTTTCGTTCGCTTGTCCGATGGCTTCCGTGACGGATTCGAACCCTTTACTGCGACCTTCTTCGAATCCTTGCTGGAACCCTTCCTCGTATGCTTGCTGCTGGAGCTGCTGCTTTTCTGTATCCCAAGAGCTGCGGGCGGAAACCATTTCATCCCGGAAAGCGTGATAGCGGTCTTCAAGCTGCCTGAATCCCTCATCCAGTCTCCGCTGCTGGGCATCCAATTCCTTTCTTTGTTCATCCAGCAACTGTTTTTCCGCTTCGCTTTGTTCTTCAGGCGAAAAAAAGTCCCGGATCAGCATCGTGCGGATTTCGATTTCTTTTGTATCCCTTGTGATGGCGGGACGAAGAATTTTAGACAATGAGCTCGTCCCCTCCTCCGCGGGCAATGATGATTTCCCCGGCCTCTTCCAGACGCCTGATAATGCTCACGATGCGTGATTGCGCATCCTCCACATCTTTCAGGCGGACCGGCCCCATGATTTCCATTTCTTCCCGGAAGTTCTCTGCCATTCGGGCGGACATGTTCCGGAACAGGATATCTTTCACTTCCTCACTCGACACTTTCATTGCCAAGAGCAGATCGGTATTTTCACAATCCCGGATCACCCGCTGGATGGACCGGTTATCCAAGGTCACGATATCCTCGAAGACGAACATCCGTTTCTTGATTTCTTCAGCGAGTTCCGGATCGCGGATTTCAAGCGCATCGAGGATCGTTTTCTCTGTCGCCCGGTCTACGCCGTTCAACACTTCGACCACCGCATCGACTCCGCCTGTGACGGAAAAGTCCTGTGTCACGGAAGAAGACAGCTTGCGCTCCAGAACCGCTTCGATTTCGCTGATGATTTCAGGGGATGTTGAATCCATCGTCGCAATCCGCCTCGCAATATCCGCCTGTCCTTCCTGAGGCAGCGACGATAGGATTACACCCGCTTGCTGCGGGTCTAGGTAAGACAAGATCAGCGCGATCGTCTGCGGGTGTTCATGCTGGATAAAGTTCAGGATCTGCGCCGGTTCAGCCCTTCGTGCGAAATCGAACGGCCGCACCTGCAGAGAAGACGTCAGCCGGTTGATGATCGTCTGCGCGTGGTCTTGTCCAAGGGCCTTTTCGAGAACCGTTTTCGCATACCCGATGCCCCCCTGCGATATGTAATCCTGAGCAAGGGCAATGTTATGGAATTCTTCGATGATTTCTTCTTTCACTTCAGGTTCAACTTTTTTCACGCTGGAAATCTGCAAGGTCAGCCGCTCGATTTCTTCTTCATTTAAATGCTTGTAAATACTGGCGGAAGCTTCGGGACCCATGGAAATGAGGAGAAGGGCCGCTTTCTGTTTTCCTGACAGTCCTTTTTCTTTACGTACCAATGCTCCCTCTCCTTATCAGTCTTCCGCAATCCATGTACGGAGCAGCTTCGCGAAATCTTCGGGCTTTTCTTTCGCCATCTTCTCGAGCTGTTTGCGCCGCATGGATGCTTCCGTTTCTTTTTCTTCTGAAATATCTTCCACTTTCAGCTGCTCAGTCATCGCTTCCAGTTCCGCGATTTCCTCTTCTTCAGCAGCCCGTCGCGAGCGGATGACCATTATGGCGAGTACGGCGATAATCAAGGCCAGCACCCCGCCCGCCGCGAAGATCCACCAAGGCAGCACCGGCTCATCCGCCGGTTCAGGAGTTTCAGCGACCCCATAGAATGGGTGGACAGAAACGGCGATTTTCTCGTCAATCCGTTCTTCCGTCAGTTCGCCCGCCGCTTCCTTGTCAATAGTGGTCCGGACGATCGTTTCCAATATTTGTTCGATATCTGCGAGCACTTCAGGCGGAAGTGAATCGATATCCGCCGGGTCCGGCGGCTCAACCATCACCTGTAAGCCGATATCCCGGATTTTGTAGGGACTTTCAACGATTTCCTTCCGGATCCGGTTCACTTCGGAATTAATGGTCTCTTCTATTTTCTCATAATCGCCGCTTCCGGCTGTCCCAGCGGCATATTGAGTTTGGTTGTCGGTCCCGTCCATTCCTGGCACGCCGCCAGCGGCATCCGTCCCGGAATAAGTTTCCGTAATCCGCTGTGTGCTGATCGCAATGCCTTCCATGTTCTCTTCATCGACCGGTGTCACAAGGTTCTCTTCCCGCCGTTCGGATTGAAAATCGATGTCTGTCGTAACCGACACCGCCACATTGTCGAAGCCCATCATCGTGCCAAGCATCATTTGCACTTGCCGCTGGAGATCCCGCTCAATCGTTTGCTTGATTTCCATTTGGTTCGTAACTGATGCACCGGCTATTGTTGATTCCTTATCGTAGTATTCAAAAAACTGGTTCGTAATTACAATATTTTCCTCTTGTAAATTAGGAATACTTTTTGATACTAAGCTATAAAGGGCTGTGATCTGTTGTTCGGTGAATTTGTGGCCGGGTGCGGTATTCAATACGATGGAAGCGGTCGACAGACCGGCCGGTTCGTCGAGGAATACTGATGCTTCCGGCATGGAGATCATCACATTGGCTCCATTGACGCCCTCCACTTCCGAAATCAGATCCGCTAACTCACTTTCCATCGCTGCGAGTTTCATAACATCGAATTCATTGTCGGTCATACCGAATCCGGCATTTTCCGAGAAAAAGGAATAATCGATGATGCCGGATTCCGGAAAGCCTTCTGCAGCCAGCTGGACGAGCAGACCATCCGCAAGTTCTTCAGGCACCAATATGGAAGTGCCTCCCGGTGCTATTTCATTCACCACACCCTGGGCATCGAGCGCTTCTTTGATTCTGCCGATTTCCGCCGGCGCCACGTCGGAATAAAGCGGGACAAGAGTCGTCTTCGTGGTGAAGTAAGTGATGGCTGCGGCAAGGAGAACGATGCCGATCAGCATCCCGAGAATGGTATTTTTCTGCATCCGTGTGCGGCTCTGCCAGTACCGGGTGAAATTATCTTTGGTTTTCGACATGCGTTCGTTCATGCTGTTCCCCCGGTCTCCTCAATCTCTGTTTCCTCAGTCGGATCAGACTGGCATTCTCAGTATTTCCTGGTAAGCTTCGATCGCCTTATTTCGGATCTCCATCGATGTGTTCAGCATGACACTCGCTTTCTGAGCGGTGATCATGACATCATGCAGTTCGACTTGTTCGCCCTGGACCAGTTTTCGGGTCATGACATCAGAAGCTTGCTGTGCATTGTTCACTTCGCCGATAGCATTCTTCAGCATCTCGCCGAACGCCTGCTGCGTCTCAAACGGAGATTTTCTTTCTGTCTGGCCGGATGGCATGAGCATTTCCGGCTTCATCATGGATACCGATTCGATCGCCATGTTGTTCCACGTCCTTTATCTTCCGATTTCCAAAGCTTTTGTCAGCATCGATTTATTTGCGTTGAATACCGTGACGTTCGCTTCGTATGAGCGCGTGGCCGACATCAGATCGACCATTTCTTTCAGCGGGTCGACGTTCGGCAGTCTTACATAGCCGTCTCCGTCTGCATCCGGATGGGCAGGATCAAAGACGAGCTTGAATGGTGTCTCGGTATCTTCATGGATAGCGGTCACCTTGACTCCGGCAGGTCCTGCTGAACCTTGGGCTTTTTGCAGGAAAGAAGAGAAACTGCCGGAACCGGATGAAAGTTCTACTGTTTTCCGGCGGTAAGGCTGCCATTCGCCGTCCTCCAGCCGTGCGCGCGTCGTTTCCATATTGGCCATGTTCGATGAAATGACATCCATCCTGAGGCGCTGTGCCGTCAAGGCGGATGCAGTTATATTCATGCTTTTAAAGATCGACAAGATCAGCGGCCTCCTTTCACGACACTTTGCAGTGTATTGAATTTGCTCGAAATCCGGTCGACCAGTGCGTTATAGTAGATTTGATTTTCGGCCAGCGCCGCCTGCTCCTTATCCATGTCCACGCCGTTGCCATCATGGCGGTAACTGAAAGGGGATGACCGCTGCCCTGCAGAGAAGCCGGTTTCCGCAAAAGGGATATGGCGGCTGTTCGTACGGTAAGCTTCCATTTTTTTGGCGTCTTCAAGAAATGAATCGAAACTGACTGTTTTCGCCTTGTATCCCGGTGTATCCACGTTTGCGATATTGCTGGCGACCGCCTTCTGTTTGGCCGCTGCATATGTCAGCCCTTGTTCCAGACTGCTGATTGAACCTCCGAATAAATTCATCCACATGCTCCTGTCCGACATAATTCGTCATTTTTACGGGTACCGATTAGCTTCTTCATTGTAATGAACTTGTAATATAGTGTCTATGCGATTCAAATACTTTTTAATAGGTTAATCCGCCCATTTTGCTGTCATTTTTACCTTAGCTGTTTCCCTTTTGGCTTACAGGTTTCCCACTGTTTTGTAAGTCCGGTGCAAAATAAGTTTGTCAACCGCGTTAACAGGCAGGTGGTCCTGTTTCTTTTTACTCATTCCTATCAAATTTAATTTTTTCCTGTTTTATAAAAATAACTGTTATCCCTGCTTTAACCTGTTTCTTGAGATCTCGTGCGGTCGATCCGGCAGCATGAAAAAGTCAGGCCAATAAAAAAAGACCCGCTTCCGCAGGTCCTTCAGGTCTTATAGGCATTACTGCATTTTCAGCTGTTCAAGTTCAGTCAGGAATTTGGCGTTCAGGACTTTGATATATGTCCCTTTCATACCGAGAGAACGGGATTCGATCACACCCGCACTTTCCAGTTTGCGCAGCGCGTTGACGATGACGGAACGGGTGATCCCGACACGGTCGGCAATTTTGGAAGCGACGAGAAGCCCTTCATTGCCGTCCAGTTCTTCAAAGATATGCTCGATCGCTTCCAGTTCACTGTATGACAGTGAGCTGATCGCCATCTGCACAACCGCTTTGCTGCGTGTCTCTTCTTCGATCTGTTCCGATTTTTCCCGCAGGATTTCCATACCGACGACAGTGGCACCGTATTCACCGAGAATGAGATCATCATCCCCGAATTCGGCTTTCACGCGTGCCAGGATCAATGTGCCAAGACGTTCACCGCCGCCGATGATCGGTACGATCGTCGTCAGGCCGTCCTTGAAGAACTCCCGGTTTTCAACAGGGAACGCAGTGTACTCGCTGTCAATGCTCAAGTTGGGCGAAGTTTCATTGATATTGAACAAGTTCTTCGTATACTCTTCCGGGAACTGCCGCTGTTCCAGCATGTTTTTCATGCGGTCATTTTCAATCAGCTGATTGATGGCAATGCCGAGAAGCTTGCCCTTGCGGCTTACCACAAAAACGTTACACTCGATGACGTTGCTTAGCGTCTCCGCCATATCATTGAAACTGACCGGTTTTCCGGCCGATGCCTGAAGCATGGAATTGATGCTTCTTGTTTTGTCTAATAAACTCATTAAAGGGTCCTCCTAAAATTTCTATGTTCTTATAAACTATTCTAAAGGTTTTTAATCTTGTTGAATACAGAAACGATTCAATTACAGAATAAATTGTGACAGATCTTTGTTCTTTGCTACTTCCGCCAGCTTGGAATCGACGTATTGGGGTGTAATATCGATCGCCGACGGGCCGATTTCCGACGCTTCAAAGGACAATTCTTCAAGCAGCCGCTCCAGGATGGTGTGCAGCCGGCGCGCGCCGATATTATCGGTGTCCTGGTTCACTTCAAAGGCGATTTCGGCAATCCGGGTGATCGCCTCCGCAGTAAAATTGATGCTGACACCCTCGGTCTTCAAAAGCGCCTTATACTGCTCAATAAGGGAATGCTTCGGTTCCGTCAGTATTTTCACGAAATCTTCCACGTTCAATTTTTGGAGTTCCACACGTATCGGGAATCTTCCCTGAAGCTCCGGGATGAGGTCCGACGGTTTCGACATATGGAATGCTCCTGCCGCCACGAACAGGACATAATCCGTTTTTATGGGACCGTACTTTGTATTCACGGTCGATCCTTCCACAATCGGCAGGATGTCCCGCTGTACTCCTTCCCTGGATACGTCAGCAGACTGGGATGAACCTTTTCCGGCAATTTTATCCATTTCGTCAATGAAGATGATGCCATGCTGTTCTGCGCGCTGTACTGCTTCCTGTGCAAGATCTTCATCGTCAATGAGTTTAGCGGCTTCTTCTGCAGTCAGCACCCGCCTCGCTTCTCTCACCTGCATGCGGCGCTTTTTCTTCTTTTTCGGCATGAGAGAGGAAAGTGCCTCCTGCATATTCGCTCCCATGTGCTCCATACCCGACCCTTGCAGTGCATCAAACATGGACGGAGGCTGTTCTGTCACTTCGGCCGTCAGCCACTCCTCCTCCAGTTTCCCGGCTTGGAGGTCAGCGGCGATCTCTCTCCGTTTTACGCGGATCCCCACTTCTGTCTCAGGATCGAAATCTTCCTGTTCATTGTTTTGCCCGAACAGCATCTCGAAAGGGTTTCCGGTGTTCTGTTTCTTCTTCATTGAAGGCACAAGAAGCCGGACGATCCGTTCTTCTGCCTGTTTTTCCGCCTGCTCCTTCACTGCTTCCATGCGTTCTTCCCGCACCATCCGCACGGCGGACTCCGCCAAGTCGCGGACCATCGATTCAACATCCCGGCCGACGTAGCCCACTTCCGTGAATTTCGTCGCTTCGACTTTGATGAAAGGCGCGCCGGTCAGCCGGGCGATCCGCCGGGCGATTTCCGTTTTCCCGACACCGGTAGGCCCGATCATCAAAATGTTTTTCGGAATGATCTCATTCTGCATTTCTTCGCTCAACCGGCTCCGTCTGTAACGGTTGCGCAGCGCGACAGCGACAGAACGCTTCGCTTCCTTCTGTCCGATAATATGGCGGTCAAGGTGCTCAGTGATCTCTCTCGGGGTCATCGCCTGTCCTTTATTCATGTTGACAGCTCCTCCAATATGATCTGATGATTCGTATAGACGCAAATATCCGCTGCCGTTTCGAGTGCCGATTGCGCGATTTCCGCCGCCGTGAGCCTGTCACCGGCGAATTTCTTCAGTGCCCGTCCGGCAGCGAGGGCGTAATTCCCGCCAGATCCGATCGCAAGGATACCGTCATCGGGCTCGATCACTTCGCCGGTCCCTGAAACGAGGAGCAGCTGATCCTCGTTCATGACGATCAGCATCGCTTCCAGCTGGCGAAGAATTTTATCGCCGCGCCATTCTTTTGCCAGTTCGACAGCCGCCCTTCTTAAATTGCCGTTGTATTCGGTCAGTTTGCCTTCGAATTTTTCGAACAGGGTGAACGCATCAGCCACCGATCCCGCAAATCCGGCTACGACTTTCCCGTCGAAAAGTCTGCGGACTTTTCTGGCGGTATGCTTCATGACCACTGCATTGCCGAATGTCACTTGTCCGTCTCCGGACATTGCGGACTGGCCTTTATGCCTGACCGCGAAAATCGTTGTTGCATGGAATTCCTGCATGACTTCTCCTCCTTCAAGCTCTCGGATGCGCATTCAAGTACGTGCTGCGAAGATGTTCTTTTGTGACGTGTGTATAGACTTGCGTGGAAGAAAGATGGGCATGTCCAAGTAATTCTTGGACCGTCCGCATATCCGCGCCATTATTCAGCATATGGGTGGCAAACGTATGGCGGATCATGTGCGGATAGATCGCGGTGTTCAGCGCCGCCTTTTTTATACAGTCCGACAGAATATAACGGATTCCGCGGTCAGTCAGAGGTTCCCCCCGGCTGTTGACGAACAGGTAAACATGATCCGTGTTCTTCATCAGCTTAGGACGCGCTTCCTCTATGTAGTGTTCCAGCGCTTCACGGGCAAACTCCCCATAGGGGATATAGCGTTCTTTTTTCCCTTTGCCAAGGACCTTCACGATATTCATTGCCCGGTCCAGGTCGCCGATCCGGATGGATGTGCATTCACTGACCCGCATACCCGTTGCATAAAGCAGTTCGAGGAGGGCCAGATTCCGCTGAGATAATTTATCATTTCCTGAGACCGATTCAAACAGCATTTCCAGTTCCTGTTCGTAAAAAAACTGTGGCAGACGTTCTCGTTTTTTAGGATGGTGCAGTGACTTGAACGCCTCTTCATTCAAGCCGAACTCTCTGCTGCCGTATTTAAAAAACGACCGGACGGCCGAAATTTTTCTGGAAACAGTAGCTCTGGAAAACGCCTGTTCGTACAGCTGTGTCACGTAATTGCGGGCGTGCAGGTATTCCACTTCCCGGATTTCTGAAAGGCCTTCCGATTCCAGGAACGAAAAAAACGACTCCAAATCTTTCCGATAATTCGAAACAGTATGCGCGGAATAGTTTTTTTCCAGCTGGATATACGTCATGTACGAATCAAGCATCGCTTCTTTCTTCATTTGATGCATCCGCCTTTCTCCACAACAAAAGCCTCTAAATTATATCAAAATTTAGAGGCTTTCTGCAATCAAACCGGCACACGGTTCATAAAATTTTGAATTGTTGTCAATGCGCGTTCAGCGTGTCTCTCTGCCCGCTCCTGCTTAGACTTGATCCGTTCCCCAAGGTCCGGGAATAATCCGAAGTTGATGTTCATCGGCTGGAAATTGTTTCCGTCGGCTTCTGTAATGTATCGGGCCATGCTCCCCAGTGCCGTTTCAGGCGGGAACACGAGAAGGTCCTCTCCGAGGGCGAGCTTGGCTGCGTTAATGCCGGCCAAGAGGCCGCTGCCTGCCGATTCCACATATCCTTCCACCCCGGTCATCTGTCCCGCAAAAAACAGTTCCGGTTTTTCGCGAAGCTGATACGTCGGTTTCAGCACGCGCGGTGAATTGATGAATGTGTTCCGGTGCATGACACCGTAGCGGACGATTTCCACGTTTTCCAGGCCGGGAATGAGGCGAAGCACTTCTTTTTGCGCCCCCCATTTCAGGTGAGTCTGGAAGCCGACGATATTATACAGCGTCCCGGCTGCATCATCCTGCCTAAGCTGGACAACCGCGTACGGCCGCTTGCCGGTCTTCGGATCTTCCAGCCCTACCGGCTTGAGCGGACCGAACGTCATTGTCTTCTCTCCGCGGGCGGCCATGACTTCGATCGGCATGCAGCCCTCGAAGTAAATTTCCTTTTCGAATTCCTTCAGCGGAACCACTTCCGCTGAAATCAGCGCTTCATAGAATCGCTGGAACTCTTCTTTGTCCATCGGACAGTTCAGATAAGCGGCTTCCCCTTTATCATACCTCGATTTCAAGTAAACCTTGTCCATATCGATGCTGTCTTTTTCCACGATCGGTGCAGCGGCATCATAAAAATACAAGTAGTCTTCCCCGGTGAGGGTCCGGACTTTTTCTGCCAGCGCCGGCGAAGTAAGGGGGCCGGTCGCAATAATGGTGATCCCTTGCGGAATGTCTGTCACTTCTTCGTTGATCACTTCGACGAGCGGGTGGTTCCGGACTTTTTCCGTCACGGCTCCCGCGAACTCGTGCCGGTCGACAGCGAGAGCGCCACCCGCCGGTACCGAAGCCTTATCTGCCGATTCAATGATGACAGAATCCAAATGGCGCATTTCTTCCTTGATGACACCCACCGCATTCGTCAGTGCGTTCGCCCGGAGCGAATTACTGCATACCAGTTCCGCGAATTTGTCTGTATGATGCGCGGGAGTTTGTCTGACCGGCCGCATTTCATACAAACGGACATTGACGCCCCGTTTGGCGATCTGCCATGCAGCTTCACTGCCCGCGAGACCAGCGCCGATTACATTGACTGTTTTCGTCATTCATTCCACCCCTATTCTCTGATAGCCCGCTGCCGGACAGCTCAGGCCGTTTCTTCCTTGTAGTCGCACTCCGTACACTGGATCTGGACGCCTTTTTTCGATCGTTTTTCCACCAGCAGACTGCTGCATTTCGGACATGGCCGTTCGACCGGCTTATCCCAAGAAATGAACTCACATTCCGGGTAACGCTCACATCCGTAGAAAATGCGGTTCTTTTTGCTTTTTCGTTCCACGACTTCGCCTTCTTTACAAAGCGGACATGTCACGCCGGTTCCTTTTACGATCGCTTTCGTATTGCGGCATTCCGGGAAATTGCTGCAGGCCATGAATTTTCCGTACCTGCCCAGTTTGTAGACCATGGGAGACCCGCATTTTTCGCAGTCTTCACCTGCCGGTTCATCTTTGATCTGCACTTTTTCCATTTCTTCTTCCGCGACATCCAAGTATTTCTCGAAATCCTTATAAAATTCATCAATAATTTCGACCCATTTGACATTGCCGTCTTCGACTGAGTCCAAGTCCTGTTCCATTTTCGCCGTGAACTCAATATTGACGACATCCGGGAAAAACTCGACCATGAGCTCATGGACGATTTCACCCAATTCGGTCGGCATAAAACGTTTGGCATCCATGGCGACATAGCCGCGCCGCTGAATCGTGTCGAGCGTAGGTGCGTATGTCGATGGCCGGCCGATGCCCAGTTCTTCAAGCGTTTTGACAAGACGGGCTTCGGTGAACCGCGGAGGAGGCTGCGTGAAGTGCTGTTTCGGTTCAATATCCGTCGCACTGACCGAATCCCCTTCCGTCAGTTCAGGCAGGACACTGTCTTTTTCTTCTTTTTGATCATCGGATCCTTCGACATAGAGCTTCATGAACCCTGGGAACTTCACTTGGGAGCCGTTTGCCCGGAAAACCGCATCGCCATTCTTCAATTCTGCGAGGACTGTATCGAGCACTGCCGGCGCCATCTGGCTCGCCATGAATCGTTCCCAAATCAATTTATACAGCTTGTACTGATCTTTTGACAAGAAATCCTTCACAGACGCGGGCGTCCGTGAAACACTGGTCGGCCGGACAGCTTCATGTGCATCCTGCGCTTTTCCGGATGGCTTGGCCTGCCCTTTCACTGAAAGATACTCGCTGCCGTATTCTTCCGAAATGAATGCGCTGGCTTCATTTTTGGCGGTATCCGAAATCCGGGTGGAATCCGTCCGCATGTACGTAATGAGACCGACAGTCCCTTCTTTTTTCCCCAATTGGATTCCTTCATACAGCTGCTGGGCGAGCATCATCGTTTTCCGTGCCCGGAAATTCAGCTTGCGGGCCGCTTCCTGCTGCAGAGAGGAGGTGGTGAAGGATGGAGAAGGATTGCGTTTCCGTTCTTTTTTTGTCACGCCGATGACTTCAAACGAGTTTCCGTCCATCCCCGCAAGGACCCGGTTCACTTCTTCTTCGGACTTCAGTTCCATTTTCTTTTCGGCGGTCCCATAGTATTGGGCGGCAAACGATTTTGAGTCTTTCTCGAATTCCGCCCCGATTGACCAGTATTCTTCCGGCGTGAAGTTCTTGATTTCATTTTCCCGGTCGATAATGAGCCGGAGCGCGACGGATTGGACCCGGCCGGCTGACAGCCCTTTCTTCACTTTTTTCCAGAGGAGCGGACTGATGCTGTAACCGACAAGTCTGTCCAGCACCCGCCGGGCCTGCTGAGCATCCACCAGATCCATGTCGATGGCCCGCGGATGCTTGAAGGATTCCTTAATTGCATCTTTCGTGATTTCATTGAAGACGACCCGGCAGTCCGATTCGACGTCGATATTCAGCGCATGTGCCAAATGCCAGGCGATCGCTTCCCCTTCTCTGTCGGGGTCAGCTGCGAGATAGACTTTCTTCGCCTTTTTTGCTTGGGTTTTCAGTTCCTGAAGGATGGGGCCTTTTCCGCGGACTGTGATGTACTTCGGTTCGTAATCATGTTCCACATCAACCCCCATCTGGCTTTTAGGCAGATCGATCAAATGACCGAGGGATGCCTTCACTTTATACTTCTTTCCTAAATAACGTTCAATCGTTTTCGCCTTTGCGGGCGACTCTACAATGACTAAGTAATCAGCCATACGTGTTCCTCCTTACTAGAGGCGGTGAAAGTTTCGCTCTAAATTTATACCTGATGCAAAATGTAAACTACTTCCTGGCTGATTGCAAGGTTTTTTGTTCTGAAGGTCATTTGGTCAGCGCCGCTTTTTCGTACTCTGCAAGGATTTGACTGCCGTTCCAGACCGGCTTAGCCCCTTCTAAAATGAGCTGGTGCGGCCCTTCCGACAGGCCGGAAAAAATGGACCCCGGAACCGCAAAAATATCTTTTCCATGCTCCAGACCGTGTTCGATCGTCGACAGTGTGCCGCTTTTAATCTTTCCTTCCGTCACAGCGATCCCTTTGGACAGTCCGCTGATGATGCGGTTGCGCATCGGAAAATTCCAGCGCCGCGGCAGCATGTATGGCGGATATTCTGTGATGACAAGCTGAGTTCCTTCCATTATATACTGCAGCTGCCGGTTTTCGTTCGGATACGGGTGGCTGAATCCGCTGCCGGTGACCGCAATCGTCCGGCCTCCGGAACCGATCGCGGCCTCGTGGGCCATGGCATCCGCTCCCGCAGCCAGTCCGCTTACGATGATATAACCTTCCGCAGTCAGCGGTGGAATGATCTTTCCCAAAGCCAGCCGGGAATACTCGGTCGCCTTCCTGGAACCGATCACTGCTATCCGGTCCGGGTTTTCCAGGAGGGATACATCCCCCTTACAATAAAGGACAGCCGGCGGATCGATCAGTTCCCGAAGACTTTCAGGATAATAGGAATCAAAAAAGGTGACGGGACGAATGTTATGTTTCCCGTAAAGCTGAAGGTAGGATTTTTGAAGGGATTGAGAGTAAAGGGATTTTAGTCTGGCAGCCTGTTCAATGGGGGTTTTCAGGCATTGTGCAATTTCCCGCGCCGGCCATCGGTGAAGATTCGCCAGTTCCGGGTCTTTCAGCAGCAGCGGGGCAATCCGGTTGTACGGTCTGGGCCAGACGTAATGCAAGGCCAGCAGCCGTTCTTTCAGCGTTCCATCCATTCTGTTCCTCCCTGTAAAAAAATAAGACGCACCGCCGCGGGTGCGCCTTACTGCTATCTTAATGGGTTTTCACTTTTTCGTACAGGCCTTTTTCTTTCACGACTTTGATCAGCGTCTCACCGATGACGGAAGGTGTATCCGCCACTTCAATGCCCGCTGCGTTCATTGCCTGGATTTTGTCTGCAGCCGTCCCTTTCCCGCCGGAAATGATGGCACCCGCATGGCCCATCCGTTTTCCTGGAGGTGCCGTCTGGCCGCCGATGAAGCCGACGACCGGCTTCTTCATGTTCGCTTTGATCCATTCAGCCGCATCTTCTTCAGCCGTACCGCCGATTTCACCGATCATGACAACTGCATACGTATCTTCATCTTCGTTGAACGCTTTCAACACATCGATGAAGTTCGTGCCGTTGACCGGGTCTCCGCCGATACCGACCGCTGTCGACTGGCCGATGCCTTCCTGGGAAAGCTGGTGGACCGCTTCATACGTCAGTGTGCCGGAACGGGAGACGACACCGACATGCCCTTTTTTATGGATGTAGCCCGGCATGATGCCGATTTTGCATTCTTCCGGTGTGATGACGCCCGGGCAGTTCGGACCGACGAGACGGGTCTTTTTGCCTTCCATGTAGCGTTTCACTTTCACCATATCCAGAACTGGAATATGTTCAGTAATACAAATCGCCATATCGAGTTCCGCATCAACCGCTTCGAGGATGGCATCCGCCGCGAATGCAGCAGGTACATAAATGACTGAAACGTTGGCGCCGGTTTCTTTTACAGCATCTTCCACCGTATTGAAAACAGGCACACCTTCCACTTCTGTGCCGCCTTTTCCTGGCGTCACACCTGCAACGATTTTCGTGCCGTATTCAAGCATCTGCTTCGTATGGAACAGGGCAGTCGACCCTGTAATCCCCTGTACAAGAACTTTAGTGTCTTTGTTAATGTATACGCTCATTGATTGTCCCCTGCCCTTCTTAGCCTACAAGTTCAACGATCTTTTGCGCACCGTCTGCCATTGAGCCGGCTGCAATGATGTTAAGTCCGGATTCGTTCAGCATTTTCTTACCCTGTTCAACGTTCGTCCCTTCCAGACGTACGACCAGCGGCACTTCGAGGCTGACTTCTTTCGCAGCCGTAATAACACCTTCAGCGATGACATCACACTTCATGATGCCGCCGAAAATATTGACGAAGATCCCTTTGACGTTTTTGTCGGAAAGAATGATTTTGAATGCTTCCGTAACCTTTTCAGCTGTCGCCCCGCCCCCAACATCGAGGAAGTTCGCGGGCGATCCGCCGTAGTAGTTGATCGTGTCCATCGTGGCCATTGCCAGACCTGCCCCGTTGACCATGCAGCCGATGTTGCCGTCGAGCGAGATGTAGCTCAAATCGTACTTGGAAGCTTCGATTTCCTTCGGATCTTCCTCATCGTAGTCGCGCATATCGACGATATCGCCATGGCGGTACAAGGAGTTCTCGTCGAAATTGAACTTCGCGTCCAGTGCGACGACCTGTCCATCCCCAGTGACGACGAGCGGGTTGATTTCGACGATCGACGCATCTTTCTCAAGATAAGCCTGATAGAGTCCGAGCATCAGTTTCGCCGCTTTGTTGACGAGCTTCGGCGGGATGTTCATGTTGAACGCCATCCGGCGCGCCTGGAACCCGGTAAGGCCGACAACCGGATCGATTTCCTCATAGAAAATCTTCTCTGGTGTATTCGCCGCCACTTCCTCGATGTCCATGCCGCCTTCTTCCGACCCCATCAACGTCACACGGGACGTTTCGCGATCAAGGACCAGACCGAGATAATACTCTTTCTGGATGTCGCTTCCCGCTTCGATGTACAGGCGTTTGACTTCTTTGCCTTCAGGACCTGTCTGATGAGTGACGAGCACTTTGCCGAGAAGTTCTTTTGCATAGGCACGAACGTCGTCCAGATTTTTGGCAATTTTGACGCCGCCCGCTTTACCGCGGCCGCCCGCGTGGATCTGCGCCTTAACTACCGTCACTTCCGAACCGAGTTCTTTCGCCACTTTCACCGCTTCTTCCGGTGAAAACGCAACATGGCCTTCCGGAACCGCGACTCCATACTGTCTGAGGATTTGTTTCCCCTGATATTCATGGATATTCATCTTTCATCCTCCAATCAACCATCTGTCTAGTTATTTTAGTGCCTCTACCATTGTAGTAGAGTGGACACAAAAAGTCCACAGGTTCAGGCCTGTTCCGGCTGACCTGGCGATGAAAAGGTGTTTATCCGCTCGCACGGTCGGCGCGGTAAATGAAAGCGAACACTTCCGCGACCGCCTGGTACAGTTCTTCCGGGATGGCTTCGTTGGTGTCGAGCTGGCCCAGCAGTGCGACAAGGGCCGGATCTTCCTGGATCGGAACTCCGTTCTCTTTCGCTTTTTCCAGAATATTTTCCGCAATGAGACCTTTCCCCTTTGCCGTCACTTTCGGTGCGTCGAAGCGGTCCTGAGAATAGGACAGCGCAACTGCTTCCTTCCGTTTTTTATTGTTCATATCCGGAAATCCACTCCTTCCCCTGTTTGCGAATAAACCCGGTTCTGCCGGCCGCTTTTATGTGCTGTGGCCGGAGCTTTCACTGTGACGGACGACAGCCGGTAATCGGCCGAAGCAAGTCCGGCCTTCAAAGACGGTTCCAATTCACGGATCCGTCCGGCCAGTTCCGGATCGCTGTGGAAAATGGTCAGGCTGACCACCCGGTTCTGGACAGCCATATCGATGATCGTCTCGTTCAATGCCGGCAAATCCAAGTAAAACATTACCCTCGCATAATCCGGATCGATTTTTCCGTCTTTGCCCATCCGTCCGTTCCATTTAAGGAGAGCATCAAGCTGGCGGTTTCCGAACTGGAGGGGCAAGTGCATCAGAATCTGCTGGGACGCCTGGGACGGATCATTGGCGAAAACGGCCTGAGTGTTCAATTTACTGACGATTTTTTCCGCCTGTTCGCGGAGCTGGACCGGCACTTCAGGATCGTGCAGCAATTTGACGAGCTGCGGCTTCAGGGCTTCCGCTTCCGGCGGAATTCCTCTCAGCAGCTGCGGTTCATAGTTCGCGCCCAGCAGTCGCAGGACCGTCCGGATCGCATCTCTTGCTGTCTTTCCGTCCATTGGTTCTTCTGCTGCTCCGGCCGCCCCTTCCCCAGCCGTTGTATGGCCGAAAACCGGACTCACGAGTTTTTCGACCGAGTCCGCCAGCTTCGCAGGTACTGATGACGGCGTTTCATGGCGAATGAATTCTGCAAGTTTCATCAAGTCCCGGCCAAGCGCCGGCTGATCCGCTGTGATACTTTGCAGGATTCCCGGTGAGACAGGCACTTGCTGTTCAATCAGCACTGCAGCAGCTTTCAGCATTTCCGGCGAAACCTGCGGAGACTGCCGGAGTGTCTTTACCGCCTGAAGGAGCATTTCCCGCTTGACCGGCACATTTCGGCTCATCAGCAGATCCAGCAGTTCCCGGACTTCTTTGGAATCAGGGAGCCCAAGAGCGGCGGCGGGCGATGTTTGGCTTCCGCCCGCCACTTTCAGCCGGACTTCCGGCTCGGTCGCCGTCACATGGAACAGATAATTTTCCCCTGCCCGGAGCGGTACTTCGAGCTGCGCAGTCAGCAGTTTCCCGCCGGCTGCCACTTCCGCCGTCTGACCGGGAAAAAGTTTGTTCACCGTCCCTTTCAAAAGCTGCCCGGCCCGCAGTTCACCCGGTTCTGAAAATTGACCGGCCAGGAGACCGGCCAGGAGACCGGCCAGAGGATTAATCCCGATGTTCATGACCGACCGCTCCCGTCATCATGCTTTTTACCGGCTCGAATGTTTTCCTGTGGATCGGCGTGATACCATGCAGCCGGATGGCATCCAAATGGTCCTGTGTCCCATATCCCGCATTCCGTTCAAAATGATATGCCGGAAACTGCACGGCATATTCTTCCATCAGACGGTCACGGGCAGTTTTTGCCAGGACGGAAGCGGCCGCGATGGCCAGGCTCTTCGCATCCCCTTTTACAATGGACTCGCAGCGCATGGAAACAGGCAGCTGCATGGCGTCCGCAAGCACCACTTCCGGCTGTATGTCCAGCCCCTCGATGGATGCCGTCATGGATTGCTTCGTCGCTTCGTAAATATTGATTTCATCTATCCGCGCAGGGGTTGTGACATGCACGGAGTAACTGATTGCACAAGCTTTGATCAAGGATTCGAATGAACTCCGCTGTTTTTTAGTCAGCTGTTTCGAATCGGTCAGCCCTATCAGACCGGCGCATTCCGCGGGAAGGATGACCGCTGCCGTGACAAGCGGTCCGGCAAGCGGACCCCGGCCCGCTTCATCCGTTCCTGCCGCATGTCCGCCTGCTGTTATGTATGAACGGTCAAACCGCAGTTTGTCCTCGTGCGCCCTGACTGCCGCAGCCCGGAGCTTCGCCTTCTTTTCCCATTGCTCCAGCAGGCTCCGGACACTTTTTCGGCTGTCTGTCCTGAGTGCTTCCATCCATGCCTCCCATTGATCGGTTTTTTGCAGTTGCTGCTTCAGCTCATTTGTCGTTGCCATTCCAAACACCTCACCCCTAATTATCGGCCTTTCTAAGTTTAGTTATACAAAAATAAACGCCTCTCTGCCAAAAGCAGAAAGGCGTTTCCTCATTAATCCCGGCCGATATCCGCGGTCCGGTCGAACGTCAGCCGGCCGAGCTGGCCGTTACGGATATCCCGGACAATGGCGTCCGCAGTCGCTTCATAATCCACGTCTCCGCCGCCTTCCAGGATATTCCGCTTCCGCCCGATATGGTCGAACGCATGGACGATGTCTTCATCCAGCCGTTCAAGGCCGTATCTCTCCTGCAGCCTGTGAGGGTACTCCCGCTCCAAAAAACGGAGTCCGTATATCGCCAGTTCCTGCATTTCTAAGAGAGCATCCTTGATGGCGCCGGTCAGTGCCAGTTTAAAGCCGGTCTCCGGATCTTCGAACTTCGGCCATAAAATCCCCGGTGTATCCAGCAGTTCGATTTCTTTGCCGACTTTGATCCACTGCTGCGCTTTTGTCACTCCTGGCATGTTGCCTGTCTTCGCCAGGTTTTTTTGGCCAGCCGGTTGATCAGCGTCGATTTCCCCACGTTGGGGATGCCGACGATCATCGCACGGATCGCGCGCGGTTTCATGCCTTTCGCCCGCATCCGGTCCCACTTTTCTGACAGGATCTCTTTGGCCGCTTTCGTCACTTTCTGCAGCCCTTTCCCTTCGAGGGAATTGATGGCGACAGCCTGGATGTCCTGTCCATCAAAATACCGGATCCAGTTTTGCGTCTCGGCTTCATCCGCCATGTCTGCCTTATTGAGAATGATCAGCCTCGGCTTCTGGCCGGTCACTTCATCAATCATCGGATTCCGCGATGACAGCGGAAGCCGGGCATCCACCAATTCAAAAATGATATCCACCAATTTCAGTTTCTCTGTCACTTCCCGGCGGGCTTTTGCCATATGGCCGGGAAACCATTGAATCGTCATCCGGTTCCTCCTTATCTGACAAGGCCCGCTTCCTCGAACGGCCAAAAGACGATCCGCGTGCTTCCGACAATTTCCTCCATCGGCACCAGCCCGATATACCGGCTGTCCTTGCTGGCCCGCCTGTTATCGCCCAATACGAACACATAGCCTTCCGGGATCACGCTGACGTTGCCTTCAGTCACTTCTTCCAGTGTGAAGTCTTCCGTCAGATTCCCTTCTGTATTGGCTTTTAATTCCTCGAGGTACGGTTCCTCCACAACTTCACCGTTTATATAAAGCTTGTCATTTTCATATGCGACATGGTCACCGGGAAGCCCGATGATCCGTTTAATAAAGTCCTTCTCACCTTCCGTGTGGAAGACCACGATATCAAAGCGTTCTGCCGCCCCTACGTTGTATTCGATTTTATTGACGATCATACGGTCCCCGTTTTCCAATGTAGGCATCATGGATTCTCCGTCCACCACTATGGGTGCGAAAAAGAAAAACCGGATGATCGCGGCAAGTCCGAACGCGATGAGAAGCGCTTTGGACCATTCCCAAAGTTCGTTTTTTTGCTTCGTTTCAGTCTCCATCTTCTTCCCTCCATCTTCTGTCACCATTGTACAATCAGGCCGCCGGATAATCAAAAAAGAGGGCAGTCCGCCCTCTTTTTCATCGTTCTGTTATCGGATTTCCTTGATGCGGGCTGCTTTACCGCGCAGGTTGCGCAAGTAGTACAGTTTCGCACGGCGGACTTTACCGCGGCGCACCACTTCAAGAGTTGCAATTTTCGGCGTGTGTACCGGGAAAGTACGTTCCACACCTACACCGTAAGAGATTTTGCGGACAGTGAATGTCTCACTGATTCCGCCTCCGCGGCGCTTGATGACAACGCCTTCGAAGATCTGGATACGTTCGCGCGTACCTTCCACGACTTTAACGTGGACGCGGACAGTATCTCCCGGACGGAATGCCGGCAGATCCGTACGAAGTTGTTCTTTTGTGATGTCTGCAATAATTTGCTGCATGATTTTCTCTCCTTCTACAGATGCTCATGCGTCTGTTGCTGCCGCAGCGGAACACCGTAATTCTGTCCTTCGCATAGAAGCACACCATACATCATACCACTAAGCCGTCTGCTCTGCAAGAGGCGGACCTATCCCTTTTCCGATTTCAGTTTCTCCAGGATCTTCTGTTGCTTTTCGGTCAATTCCAGCTCTTCCAAGAGATCCGGACGGCGATCGAGTGTCCGCTTCAGCGCCTGTTCTTCCCGCCATTCCCCGATTTTCGCGTGGTTTCCGCTCATCAGGACTTCCGGGACACCGAACCCCCGGAAATCCGCAGGCCGTGTGTAATGGGGATGTTCCAGCACACCTGTGGAAAATGAATCGCTGACAGGCGACTCCGAGTTGCCGAGGACACCGGGCAGTAAGCGCACGACACTGTCGATGACCGTCATAGCCGCAAGTTCTCCGCCGGTGAGCACAAAATCTCCGATAGAAATTTCATCGGTCACCAAGTGTTCACGGATCCGTTCATCGTACCCTTCGTAATGGCCGCAAATGAAGACCAACTCTTCCTCCTGGGCCAACTCCTCCGCTTTGCGCTGTGTGAACCGCTCGCCTTGCGGGCACATGAGAATGACCCGCGGCTTCCGGCCTTCCGTGACGGCTTCTGTCGCCCGGAAAACCGGTTCGGGCTTCAAGACCATCCCCGCACCGCCGCCATACGGATAATCGTCAACCTGACGCGGATTATCAGCGAATTCACGGAAGTCCGTCACACTGAATTCCACCGCTCCCTTTTCCTGGGCTTTCCTCATGATCGACTGCCGGAACACTCCGTCGAACATGGCCGGGAACAATGACAGTACATGGACCTTCATTCGTTCAGGAGCCCTTCCATCAGTTCGATGACGATTTTTTTATTTTCCACGTCGATTTCCTTCACCACATCTTCGATATATGGAATATATTGCATTTTGCCTGTCTCCGGCTTGACTGCCCATACGTCGTTCGCACCGGTTTCCAGAATATCGGTCACCATGCCGATTTCCCGGCCATCTTCAGTCACAACCGTGCATCCGATGATTTCATGATAGTAATATTCATGTTCTTCCAGTTCGTCAAGCTCATGGTCGGCTACTTTCAAGTCGGCATTTTTGAACTCCTCGACTTGATTGATGCTGGAATACCCTTCGAAAGTCAGGAGATCGAAGTTCTTGTGTTTCCGGTGGCTGGCCACTTTCACAGGAACCGGTTTTTTTGCATCCTCCTTGAAAATCCCGAGACGCGCACCTTCCGCAAACCGTTCTTCCGGGAAATCCGTGCGGGACAGGACGCGCACTTCTCCCCGGATGCCATGCGTATTGACAATTTTCCCTACGTTGAACCAATCCATGGACGGATCGCCCCTTTCCGCTTTCATGCCTTTTCCGCCGATGCGCTGTATCAGAAAAAGGAAGGAACCGGAGCTCCTTCCTCTTTCAGTCTACGATGTTGACCACAATGGTCTTGCCGTCCTGCTGGCTTCCTGCCGCTGAATAAACGATGGAACGGATTGCTTTTGCGGTCCGCCCCTGTTTGCCGATCACCTTTCCGATATCCTGAGGATGGACGGTGAGGTTACAGACAACTCGGTTCCCACTTTCTTCTGTTTCAATTCGGACGTCTTCCGGATGATCCACGAGCGGTTTCACCATTGTCTCGATCAGCTTCTTCATCGGTCGGATTCCCCTTACTTGTTCAGTTTAGCGTTATGGAATTTCTCCATGATGCCGTTCTGGGAGAACAGGTTGCGCACAGTGTCAGATGGCTTCGCGCCATTGCCGAGCCATTTCAGCGCAAGCTCTTCATCGATCTTCACTTCAGCCGGTTTTGTTAGCGGGTTGTACGTACCCACAGTCTCGATCTGCCGGCCGTCACGCGGTGAACGTGAATCCGCGACCACAATACGGTAGAAAGGAGACTTCTTGGCTCCCATGCGTTTTAAACGAATTTTTACTGACATTTTATAAAGCACCTCCGAATAGTTTCACACAAGATATTATAATAGCAACGATGTTTTAGTTTGTAAAGTGTTTTTTCTTAACACACCGATTTGCCGGTTCTTACTTGAAAAATGCGTCCAGATTCGGCATTTTACCTTTCTTTTTGCCTTTCTGGTTCATGTTCGACATCTGCTTCATCATCTTCTTCATGTCTTCGAACTGTTTCAGCAGCCGGTTCACGTCCTGGATCGTCGTCCCGGACCCTTTAGCGATCCTTCTTCTGCGGTTGGCATTGATGATTTCCGGGTTCGTTTTTTCTTTCGGTGTCATGGAATAAATGATGGCTTCCACCCGGCCCATTTGGCTTTCATCCACTTGCGCGTTCTCCAGGCCTTTGATTTTCCCGGCACCAGGCAGCATCTTCAGGATTTCATCAAGGGGACCCATCTGCTTCACCTGTCCGAGCTGTTCCAGGAAATCGTCGAACGTGAAAGACTGGGTCCGGAATTTTTCTTCCAGCTCTTTCGCCTTCGCTTCATCGACGTTCGTCTGTGCCTTCTCGATCAATGAAAGCATATCGCCCATACCGAGGATCCGGGAGGCCATCCGTTCAGGGTGGAACGGCTCGAGCGCATCCAGTTTTTCGCCCATACCGACGAACTTCACCGGCTTTTCCGTCACCGACCGGACTGACAGCGCGGCACCGCCGCGCGTATCGCCATCAAGTTTCGTCAGAATGACGCCGGTGATTCCGAGCGCTTCATTGAAGCTTTGGGATACCGTCACTGCATCCTGACCTGTCATGGCGTCCACGACGAGCAGCACTTCATCCGGTTCCTTCAGGGCTTTGATGTCCTGCAGTTCCTGCATGAGCTCTTCGTCGATATGGAGCCGGCCTGCCGTATCGATGATGACGGTATCATGGTGTTCCTGTTTTGCGAGCTCGATCGCTTCCCGGGCGATTTCCACCGGTGAGACATCCGTCCCTTTGGAGAACACAGGCAGCGACAGCTGCTTGCCGATGGTCTCCAGCTGCTGCACAGCAGCCGGGCGATAGATGTCGGCAGCCACGAGCAGCGGTTTCCGGTTGTTCTTTTTCCGGAGGGACAGTGCCAGTTTGCCGGCGGTCGTCGTTTTCCCGGCCCCTTGCAGACCGACCATCATGATGACCGTCGGATTTTTTGCGGCAAATTCGATTTTGCTCTGTTCGCCGCCCATAAGCTCGGTCAGTTCATCTTTTACGATCTTTACGACTTGCTGGCCGGGCGTCAGACTGCTCATGACGTCCTGTCCGATGGCGCGTTCGCTTACCTTTTTGACGAACGATTTAACGACTTTCAAGTTAACGTCCGCCTCAATGAGCGCAAAGCGGACTTCACGCATCATTTCCTTGACATCCGCTTCGGAAATTTTCCCTTTTCCTTTTATCCGCTGAAGCGTTCCTTGCAGGCGTTCGGATAATCCTTCAAATGCCATCTGTTCTTCAGCCTCCTTATTCCCATTCCTTCAGGCGTTCCAGCAGTTCGGCTGTCCGCTCTTCGCTGAATGGGCCTTCTTCGTAGTCCTCGATCAGCCGGCGGCGGTTTTTGAACTTCTCGAACAGCCCCAGCTTGTCTTCGTACTCTTCCAGCATCGCTTCAGTGCGGCGGATATTATCATAGACCGCCTGTCGCGATATGTCATATTCCGCCGCAATTTCTCCGAGCGACAGGTCATCCAGGTAATACAGCATCATGTAATTGCGCTGTTTTGGTGTCAGAAGCGCCTGATAGAAATCAAACAAAAAATTCATTCGAGTCGTTTTCTCTAATCCCATCATCGGCGTTTCCTCCAATTGTTTTCACCTTACCTTATCTTTTGTCCCGCACGACTGTCAAGCAATATTACTTGTCTGACTCTTCTTGCTGTTCCTCGGTTTGGAGCCCTTCCGCGAACAGGCCATAGACATACTTCTGCGGATCGAACGGCTGCAGGTCATCCATTTTTTCGCCCAGCCCGACAAATTTCACCGGGATCTTGAGCTTATTGCGGATCGCCAGCACAATCCCGCCTTTTGCCGTGCCGTCGAGCTTGGTCAGTACGATTCCGGTGACGTCTGTCGCCTCCTTGAAAGTCTGCGCCTGGATCAGGGCGTTCTGGCCGGTCGTCGCATCAAGCGCAAGCAGCACTTCGTGGGGTGCGCCAGGAAGTTCCCGTCCGATCACCCGATGGACTTTCTGGAGTTCGTTCATCAAGTTCACTTTATTTTGGAGTCTGCCGGCGGTATCGCAGATCAGCACATCCGCTTGCCGGGACTTTGCCGAACGGATAGCGTCATACATGACCGCCGCGGGATCCGAACCTGCGGCTTGCTTGATGACATCCACCCCGACGCGGCGCCCCCACTCATCGAGCTGTTCGATCGCGCCTGCCCGGAACGTGTCCCCCGCAGCCAGCAGGACCGATCTGCCCTCTTCTTTGAACCGGTGGGCCAGTTTCCCGATCGTCGTCGTCTTGCCGACACCATTCACTCCCACGAACAAAATAACCGTCAGGCCTTCCTGCATGTTTAGCTCCTGTGTTTCCTGTTCTCCGGCTTCATAAATCTCGACCAGTTTTTCGGAAATCACCGACTGTACTTCGCTCGTATCTTTCACGTTTTTCCGCTGCACTTCGAACCGCAGTTCGTCCATCAGTTCCATGACTGTCTCGAATCCGACATCGGCCTGGAGCAGGAGCTCTTCCAATTCTTCGAAAAAGTCTTCATCCACTTTTCTGTACTTCGCCACCAAGTCGTTGATCTTGGAAGTGAAACTGGTTCTTGTCTTTTCGAGCCCTTTTTCATATTTTTCCGCCGTCTGCTCTTCTGCAGCCGTGCCGGTGAATTTATTTTTCAATTTTTTAAGGAAACTCATCTTCCGATTCCTCCTTCAGTTATACCCGTTCTTCCACTTTGACGGATACCAGTTTGGATACCCCTGATTCCTGCATGGTGATGCCATAGAGCACATCCGCCCCTTCCATTGTGCCTTTTCGGTGGGTGATGACAATGAATTGGGTCTGCTCGCTGAATTTCTTTAAATACTCGCTGTATCTGACGACATTCGCCTCATCCAATGCCGCCTCCACTTCATCCAGGATACAGAAAGGAACCGGCCGGATATTCAGGGAAGCAAACAGGAGGGCAATAGCAGTCAATGCCCGCTCACCGCCGGACAGGAGACTTAAATTCTGCAGTTTTTTGCCTGGCGGCTGAGCAACGATTTCAACCCCGGTCTCCAGAAGGCGGTCAGGTTCTGTAAGAACGAGATCGGCGGAGCCGCCGCCAAAAAGCTCCCTGAAAACACTTCTGAACTGCGTCCGGATCGCATGGAAGGTATCGTCGAAACGGACAGTCATTTCCTCGTCCATTTCCCCGATGACCGTACGGAGTGTCGCTTTCGCTTCATTCAGGTCATCACGCTGGGTCTTCAGGAATTCGTGCCGTTCGGCAACCTGTTCAAACTCGGCGATCGATTCGATATTCACGGTCCCGAGCTCTTCTATCGACTGTTTCAGAAGCCGGACTTGTCTGCGCACGTCCGGTTCCGGTCCGGGCAATTCATAGCAGGCGGCATCCGAAGGATCCAATCTGTAGTTTTCGGCAAGCTGCCCGGTGAGTGAAAACATTTGGGTTTCGGTGCGGGCCGCTCTCACTTCCAGATCATGGATCGATTCCGCGCATTCCCCTGCAGTTCGCTGCAGCTCTTTCAGCGACTCTGTCAGCCGTTCCTGTTCAGCCTCCTGCAGCTGCCGCTTTTCTTTCGCGTGAGCCGCACGCTCCTGCGCCGCTTCTTTTGCAGCGGTCCACCTGCTGATTTCATGCAGGATATCGGCCTCCGAATAATCCGGCGCATTTCCGCCTTCCTGGAGCCAGCCCATTTCTTCTCTTGCTTTCTGAATAAAGCCTCTGCTCTTGTCGAGCTGCCGGGCAGCTTCCCTTTTTGCAGCCGCCGATTGGCTCACCCGTTCCTGTAAGACAGCGAGCCGCGATTTTTCATCGGACAGCCGGCTCAGTACTTCGCCCCTGGCAGCTTCATTCTGCTGCTTTAACGCTGTCAGCCGCTCGATGTCGGCCGATAGTTCTTCAAGCCGGGAACCGAGTTCATCAAGCTGGCTCCGTGCCGCCGATTCACGTCCGCCGATTTCTCCTTTATCCGCCGCTCGGTTATCCTGTTCCGCCTGGAAAAGCGCGAATCGGTTTTCCGCGGTCCGGAGCAGCGCTTCCTGTTCCCTTAGCGCCGCTCCCAGTTCCGCTTCCTCATCCCGCAGCAGTTCCCCTTCGCGGCGAAGTTTTTCTGTTTCAGCCCGCGCTGATTCCATATTCCGTTTTTGTTCTTCCGCAGAGCGTCTGATGGCAGTCAGTTCTTCTTTCAGTTTTATCTGCCTCGCAGTCAGCTCCTCGAGCTCTGCTTTACGGGAGAAAACGGATGATTGCGACTTACTGGCGCCGCCGGTCATCGAGCCGCCCGGATTGATGACGTCCCCTTCCAGTGTGACGACCCTGTACCGGTTCGAAAGGAGTTTCGCGATTTCACCGGCGCCTTTCAGATCCCGTGCGACGATGGTGTTGCCGAGAACGTTCTCGATGACATTCCGGTACACCGGATCGAACGTGACGAGCTGATGCGCCGGCTGAATGAACGAAGGGTGATGCTCGGCGGCCCAAAGGACCGTTTCCGGTATCCGGCGCGGTTTCATGACGGAAAGCGGCAAAAATGTTGCCCGTCCTGCCCGCTTTTTTCGGAGGTAGTCGATCGCTTCCCTGGCATCCGCCTCTGTTTTGGCGATGATATGCTGGCTGGCTGCGCCCAGCGCCGTTTCAATCGCTTTGGCATAGGCGGGATCCGACTGGATCATCTCCGCCACCGCTCCTATGATGCCTTCCACTTCGTTCTTTCTCCGGGCAATGAGCACTTCCCGGACACCTTGGAAGAAGCCGGAGAAATCATGTTCAAGGTCGCGGAGCGTTTCAAGGCGTGCAGTGAGCTGCCGGTCATTTTGTTCCGTTTCCGCCAGGCGCCTCTGCTGCTGTTCAGCTTCTACACTGACTTTCTGCAGCTTATTTTCTGCCGTTTTGTACGCTTTCCGCTTTTCCTCAAGTTCCAGACGGGCGGCTTCATATACAGCCGCTGCTTTCTCCCTCTCCGCGCGAAGGACAGCCAGCTCCTCTTCCAGCTGCCGCCGCTGCTGGCGGCTCCTGTCAGTTGATGCTTCAAGCTGCTTTGATTGCAGCTCGATGTTTTTCAACTCATTTCTGACGGCCGCCTGTTCATTCATCAGATCGATATAAAGCGATTTCCGGGACTCGACTTCCTTCTCGAGATCTTCAGGGCTCAGTGACAGCTTGTCCTCAAGCGCCTTCACCCGGTCGGCTGCCGCTTTCTGATCTTTCCTAAGCTTCCCTTCCTGTTCTTCTGCCTGTGCGAGCAGCTGTTCCTGTTCCGCTACTGCCCGTTCACCGTTCTCCAGCTGTTCCTTCAGCTGCAAGATCTGCCGCTCCGCATTCTGCTTTTTTTCAGTGAGAAGGAGTTTGCGGCCTTCCCATTTTTCGCTTTCCGCAGCAGCTTCCACAAGGAGCCGCTGTGCTTCTTCAGTTTCTTCATCCAATCCGCGGATGGTTTTCCTGATACCGCTCAACGCTGACTCTTGCTTTTCCGCCTGCTGGCCAATCGACTTCTGTCGGCCGGTGGCTTCCTGCGCTTCTGACCGCAATCCCGCCAGTTCCTGATCGAGCTTCCGGTAATCAAATGCCATCAGCGCAATATCGGCATCTCTGAGTTCTTCGGTCATCGCCAGGTAATCTTTCGCTTTCACTGCCTGGATTCTGAGCGGTTCGATGCGGCCGTCCAGTTCGTGAAGGATATCCGACACACGGCTCAGGTTGTCTTCAGTCTCCATCAGCCGGACTTCCGCCTGGCGCTTCCGCTGCTTGTATTTCAGCACACCGGCGGCTTCTTCGAAAATCGAACGCCGGTCTTCTGGCTTGCTGTTCAGGATTTCATCAACCCGGCCTTGCGAGATGACTGAAAACGCTTCCTTCCCCAGACCGGAGCCCATAAGGAGATCTGTTATATCCTTCAGCCGGCATACTTGTTTATTCAATAAGTATGCACTGTCCCCGCTCCTGAAAACCCGCCGGGTCACACTGATTTCGCTGTAATCAAGCGGAAGACGCCCGTCCGTGTTATCGAGGACGAGCGTCACCTCCGCAAAGTTCACCGGTTTTCTGGAATCGCTGCCTGCAAAAATGACATCCTCCATCTTGGAGCCGCGGAGCGACTTGGCGGATTGCTCGCCGAGCACCCATCGGATCGCGTCGGTCACATTGCTTTTTCCGCTGCCGTTCGGACCGACGACAGCCGTCACTCCGGGAACGAAATCAATGCCGATGCGGTCAGCGAACGATTTAAAACCGATCACTTCAAGTCTTTTCAAATACATCTTCAGTCCTCCGGATTCCCCTGCAATTTACGTATGGCCACCATCGCCGCCTGCTGTTCCGCTTCCTTCTTCGATCGGCCTTCCCCCGTGCCGAGAACTTCCCCATCCAATGATACTTGGGTGATGAACGTACGGTTATGGGCTGGCCCCTTCTCTTCCGCGATTTCATACGACAGCGTCCCTTGGTTTTTCTGCTGGATCAATTCCTGAAGCTGGCTTTTGTAGTCCATCACATGCGAAAAAGCACCGATTTCCACTTTCGGGAACAGGACGCGTTCAAGAAAGCGGACGACGGAATCAAAGCCCTGATCCAAGTACAAGGCTCCTACGAATGATTCAAACGCATCCGCGAGCAATGCCGGACGCGCCCTGCCGCCAGTCAGTTCCTCTCCCTTTCCAAGAAGCACATAACGGCCGAACGACAGCTCATTCGCGAATAGGACAAGTGACGGTTCACAGACGACAGCAGCTCTCAGCTTCGTCAGTTCCCCTTCACTCATTTCCGGATAACTTTTAAACAGGTAGTGGGAGACGGACAATTCCAGGACAGCGTCACCCAGAAATTCAAGCCGTTCATTATCCGTGTAATTCCGTTTCCGATGCTCATTCACATACGATGAATGGGTAAACGCCTGGTAAAGCAGTGTGGGGTTTTCAAAATGGATCCCGAGCTCCCGCTGGAGATCGCTGAATGATGCACGCACACTTTCCGGAAGCACTCCGGGTTTCTGTTCTTTTTTCCGTTTCATGGACATAAGCAATCTGCCTTCCTTAGCTGGTTCTGCCATTAATTTTACCTGTTTTTTTCCGGCAGTGCAAAACAGGAAATGACGCACGCCCATTCGTACAAAGACAGGCGGTACGTCATTTTACTGGCGTCTATTTTTTGCTTTCAATATAGTTCACTGCATCTCCGACGGTCTTGATGTTTTCTGCATCTTCATCGGAAATTTCCATGTCGAATTCATCTTCGAATTCCATAACGAGTTCAACTACATCCAGTGAATCCGCTCCAAGATCGTCCCGGAAAGAGGCTTCCGGTTTCACTTCGCTCTCATCGACCCCAAGACGGTCCACGATCACTTTAGTCACGCGTTCCATTACTTCTGCCATTATCGTCACCTCCCCTCAAGAAGTATATCAGTTCCTGAACTACATCACCATGCCGCCGTCGACGTGGAGCGTCTGTCCGGTCATATAGGAAGCGTCGTCGGATGCCAGGAACAGGACCGCTTTCGCCACGTCTTCCGGAGCCCCGAAACGGCTGAGCGGAATCTGGCCGAGCATCGATTCCCGGACGGATTCATCCAGTTTTCCAGTCATATCGGTCGTGATGAAGCCCGGAGCGACTGCATTCACTGTGACGCCCCGTGAAGCCAATTCTTTGGCGGCTGTCTTCGTCAGGCCGATCACGCCGGCTTTTGCGGCCACATAGTTCGCCTGCCCGGGATTCCCGGTGACACCGACGATGGAGGCGATGTTGATGATGCGCCCCTGACGCTGCTTCATCATGGGTCTGGCTGCCGCCTTTGTCGTAATGAAGACTCCTTTCAGGTTTGTATTGATGACATCATCCCACTCCCCGTCCTTCATCCGCATGAGGAGGTTGTCGCGTGTAATACCGGCGTTATTGACGAGGATGTCCAATGCGCCGAACGTTTCCAGCGTCTGGTCGAACATAGCCTTCACAGAATCCGCATCCGCAACATCCGCCTGGCAGACCAGTGCTTCGCCTCCATTTTCCCGGATTTCTTCTGCTACCGCTTCCGCTTTGTCCCGGCTTCCGCTGTAATTGACGACGACTTTCGCGCCTTCCGCGGCAAGCGTGCGGGCGATGGCTGCACCGATGCCTCTTGATGCGCCGGTGACAACAGCTGTCTTCCCTGCCAATCTCATTGTTTCAGCTCCTTTACAGCGCTTTCAAGCGTTTCTTCATCATAAACGGGGAGAACTTTCACTGAACGGTCGATTTTCTTCACTAAGCCGCTCAGCACTTTCCCCGGACCCGCTTCCACGAATACCGTTACACCCAAGTCGATCATTTCCCGGACGGACTGTTCCCAGAGGACCGGCGAATAAAGCTGTTCCACCAGCAATTCACGTATTTCTTCGGGATCCGTCACAGCGTCCGCCGTCACATTCGAAATGACAGGGACCTGCGCTTCTTTCAGTCCTGCATCCTGCAGTGCTTTTTCCAGCCCCGAAGCGGCCGATGTCATCAGCACCGAATGGAAAGGACCGCTGACATCGAGCGGAATCACCCGCTTCGCTCCCTTTTCTTTCGCCATGGCGCCTGCGCGCTCCACTCCTTCTTTCGCTCCGGAAATCACAATCTGTCCAGGGGAGTTGATGTTGGCGAGCTGCACGCTGTATCCATCAGCGGTCACTTCTTCCGTGACTTTCCGCAACTCTTCGCTTTCCATCCCGAGCACCGCTGCCATCGCGCCTTGTCCTGCCGGAACTGCTTCGTTCATCAGCAGCCCCCGCTTATGTACCGCTTTCACTGCATCTTCGAAAGACAGCGCGCCGGAAGCTACGAGTGCACTGTATTCACCGAGGCTGTGGCCCGCCGTATAGTCGGGCTGTAAACCAGCTCTCTTCAGCCGTTCGGCGATGACCGCGCTGACCGTCAGGAGGGCGGGCTGTGCGTTGTACGTAAGCGTCAGCTCTTCTTGCGGCCCTTCCTTCATTAATTCTGACAGACTGAAACCGAGCGCTGCATCTGCTTCACGGAAGTACCCGGCGCTAGTTTCGTCACCGAGGAAGTCCGTACCCATTCCGACAGCCTGGGATCCTTGTCCCGGAAAAATAAATGCGATTTTCGTCATTGGTCCGCAGCTCCTTTCATTGTCTGGCGGATCGTGCCCGCCACATCGCTTTCGATCATCGTCCGCGTCTGCCGGATCGCGTTGAACACGGCATTGGCATCCGATGAGCCGTGCGCTTTAATCACCGGCGCGTTCAGGCCGAAAAGTGCCGCCCCGCCATATTCGCTGTAATCCAGCATCGACTTGAGGCCGCTCAGCTCGTTTCTGACAAGCAGGGCTGACAGTTTCGTCTTTGCAGAGGAAGTGAACACGTCTTTGATCATGGAAAAGAGACTCATCGCAGTCCCTTCGATGGTCTTCAGAACGATATTGCCTGTGAAACCGTCTGTCACGACCACATCGGCCGCACCGTTCAGCAGCTCGCGCGACTCCACATTGCCGATGAAGTTCACCGGCGCCTCTTTCAGCAGCGGATAAGCCGCTTTCGTCAGTTCATTGCCTTTCTTTTCCTCTGTGCCGATGTTCAGGAGCCCCACGGTCGGATTTGCAATCCCCCGTACTTTCTCAGCATAAATGCCGGCCATCACTGCGTACTGCACAAGGTGTTCGGGGCGCGCTTCTGCATTAGCTCCAAGATCGAGCATGACAAACCCTTTGCCATCGACGGTCGGAAGCGTCGGGGCAAGCGCCGGCCGGTCCACCCCTTCGATCCGGCCAACCACAAAAAGGCCGGCCGCCATCAAAGCTCCTGTGTTGCCGGCGGAGACACAGCCGTCCGCCTCCCCATCTTTGACCGCCTGCGCCATCCGTACCATGGAGGCGTCTTTTTTCCTTCTGACGGACCGGACCGGATCGTCTTCCGCTTCAATGACTTCCGCACAATCGATGACGGAGAGCCGTTCGTGATTCTCTATGTATGGCTTCATCTCCTCTTCCCGGCCGAACAAAACGACTTCCAGTTCCGGGAACTCCTGTAAAGCGCGCTGCACCCCCTCCACTATTTCTTTCGGCGCATGGTCGCCGCCCATTCCATCAACTGCGATTTTCACTGCCATCACCTTCCTCTCGTTCCGATTCCCGGTACATCTCGAACTCCCCCGTAAAAACCGGAACTTGCTCCACCGTGGAAACCACTTTTACGTAAGCCCGCCGCCGTGCAGGTTCACGGCCGGTCACTTCCGCTTTCGCAACAACACGCTGCCCCGCCTTTACTGGCCGGAGGAATCGGAGATCCGAACGGACAGTAAGTGCCAGCTCATCATTCATGACTGCTACCGCAAGGGAATTCGCTTGTGCGAATAAATGATGGCCGCGGGCGATGCGGTTCCGCTGGAAAACATGTTCTTCCGAGACATCAAAGATGGAAATCGCGCGTTCATCGAGATCGATGTCGATGATTTCCCCGATCACTTCGTCGATCGGCAGCGATTTCACTTCATCTTCGAAAGTCTGGACCGCCACATGCTTGATCCGCTCCCGAAGTTCAGGGATGGACAATTCCAGCCGGTCCAGCCGGATTGTCTGCACACTTACGCCGAATTCTCTCGACAGTTCTTCATCCGTTATAAAAGGGTTATCTTTAATCGTTTGCTTCAGCTCTTGCTGGCGCACTTTTTTCGGTTTCTTCACCTTGCCCACCACCGCTATTAGCACTTGGTACTAATACGAGTATATAAAGACATAAAAAAGAATGCAAGGAGTTTCAGTCCCTGCATTCTCAGTCCAGGCGTTCCGCAGTCAGTACACCGGATGCTTCCAGGTGGCTCCGCAGACAGGCCGTTTCTTCTTCCGTCCAAAATTCATCGCTGTTCACCAGCTTCTCAGCGTCCTTCCGCGCCGTCTCGAGCGCGCGGTAATCGTGGACCAGGTCCGCCATGCGGAATTCCGGGATCCCGCTTTGTTTTCTTCCGAAAAAGTCGCCCGGCCCTCTCAGTTTCAAGTCCTTTTCAGCAAGGACGAATCCGTCATTCGTCTCCGTCATCGAACTCATCCGCTCCTTGCCGTCCTCTGTTTTCGGGTCAGCAAGCAAAACGCAATACGACTGCTCACTGCCGCGGCCGACACGCCCTCTGAGCTGATGCAGCTGTGCGAGTCCGAACCGCTCCGCGTCGTAAATGAGCATGAAGGTCGCATTCGGGACGTTCACTCCGACTTCGACGACAGTGGTCGAAACGAGGACGGAAATTTCGCCTTCGCTGAACCGCCGCATGACTTCTTCTTTTTCGTCCGGATGAAGCCGCCCGTGCATCAGGCCGACTGTGTATCTCCCTCTGAATATTTCAGATAGCTGGCCGTACAGCTCCACGGCATTCTGGTAATCCAGCTTGTCCGATTCTTCGATAAGCGGACAGATGACGTATGCCTGCCTCCCGGCACGCAGTTCCTGCTCCATCCGCTGGACGACTTTTCCGAACAGTTCTTTTTTCGTCCAGAACGTCTGGATCTCCTTACGGCCTGCCGGCATTTCATCTATGACGGAAATATCCATTTCACCGAACGCCGAGATGGCGAGCGTGCGGGGAATCGGTGTTGCCGTCATGAACAGCGTATCCGGATTGTAGCCCTTATCCCGCAGGACGCGGCGCTGATCCACGCCGAATCGGTGCTGTTCGTCGGTGATGACGAGGCCCAATCCGCGGAATTTGACTTCCGGCTGAATGAGGGCGTGCGTCCCGATCAGCAAATCGATTTCCCCCGCTTCGAGCTGCCGTAGAAGTTCTTTGCGTCTGCTCCCCTTCACTGAACCGGTCAACAGGGCAATATTCAGTCCGAACGGCCGAAACCATCCGTCAATGGTCTGTGCATGCTGTTCGGCTAAAATTTCTGTCGGCGCCATCAGTGCGCTCTGCATCCCGGCCGTTGCTGCGGCAAAAATCGCAATGGCAGCGACTACTGTCTTTCCTGACCCGACATCCCCCTGCAGCAGCCGGTTCATTCGGCACGGATCTTTGAGATCCCGGCAGATTTCATTGACCGCCCGCTTTTGGGCATTTGTCAGCTCGAATGGAAGACTAGTGATGAACCTGCGCAGTTCTTCATTATTGTAATTGACGAACGTGCCGCCTTCCGCTTCACGGTTCCGTTTTTTGAGCACTTGCATTTTCAGCTGGAACAGTAAGAGTTCTTCATATACAAACCGTCTGCGCGCTTTTTTTAGGGCTTCCCCGTCAGGCGGGAAATGGACCCATTCAAGCGCCTGCTGAATGGATTCTAGCTGATAGCCGTCCAAAAAGCGGCGAGGCAGGCAATCCTCCATTTCGGTCTTTGCCAAGTCGAGCGCCTGCCGCATCAGTTTCCGGAACGTCCGCATCTGCATAGAACCTTTCAGGCTGTATACAGGTTCGAAGTCCTGGCCCTCAGTCCTCGGCCCGATCGTATGGCTTGTCACCGTGATCACCTGGCGTCCCCTGTCCCACTTTCCGGTGACCGTCACCACCGCTCCGAGGGCCAGCTTATTTTTGATATAGGGCTGATTGAAAAAGACAGCTTTAATAAGGTGACGCCCGACGAGGAGCCTCACCTGTGTCCGTGATTTTTTTCGTCCGAGATAAAGGACGGCAGGTTCACTTTCGACCCTGCCCTCCACCGTCACCCGCTCGTTATGCGGAGTATCGGCAAGATCTTTCAGCTGGAAGTCCTCATGCCGGTACGGAAACGTCATAATCAAATCGCCTACCGTTTTGATGTCCATCTCCGCCAGGCTCTCAGCTGCCGTCTTGCCCACTCCTTTCAGAGCTGTGACAGGCAGATCAATTGCTGTATCCGGCAGTTGCTGTTCCAAAGATTTTCGCCTCCAGCCATTTCCCTGTAGGAGTTGCGGCAAGGCCTCCTTTTGCCGTTTCTTTCAGGGCGACAGGCATAGTCTGTCCGATTTTGAACATTGCATCGATCACTTCATCGGTCGGGATGCGGCTTGTGACACCGGCCAGCGCCATATCAGCCGCCACGACCGCGTTGGAAGCCCCCATTGCGTTCCGTTTCACACATGGCACTTCCACGAGTCCCGCGACAGGGTCACAGACCAGTCCCAGCATGTTCTTTAGTGTAATCGAGAACGCTTCAGCGCTCTGCTGCGGGGTCCCTCCCGCCATCTCGACGATCGCCGCTGCGGCCATAGCGGAAGCAGAGCCGACTTCCGCCTGGCATCCGCCGGCAGCGCCAGAAATGGAGGCATTATTTGCCACGACGTACCCGAAAGCACCGGAGGTGAACAGGTAGCGGATCATCTGCTCCCTTGTCGGGTCCAGTTTATTTTTTACAGCGAACAGCGTGCCTGGCACTACACCGGCCGATCCTGCCGTCGGCGTCGCGCAGATGGTCCCCATCGCTGCGTTCACTTCATTCGTGGCGACGGCTTTGCTTACTGCGTCCAGAAGAAGATCGCCAGACAGCGCGTTCCCTTTATCGATGTACTGCTGGATCAGGACCGCGTCCCCGCCGGTAAGACCGGAAAATGACCGGACGCCTTTCAGGCCCTTTTCGACGGCCTCTTCCATGACTGTCAGGTTATTGTCCATCTGCTCCATGATTTCGTCCCTTGTCCGGCCGCTGATCAAGCTTTCCTGTTCGAGCATGATTTCCGAGATAAGTTTTTCTTCTTTTTCTGCGAGCTCTACAAGCTCCCGTACGTTACGGAACAATACGTCCATTCCGACCACTCCTTCAACCAGCGATTTTCGTCACTTGGGTAATATTCGGGATCAGTGCGATTTCATCCAGCACATTCTCATCTATCCGCTGATCGACTTCAATGACCATCAGCGCCATTTGGCCGCGCTCTTTTCTCGATACTTCCATATGACCGATATTGATGTCATACTTCGCCAGGCAGTTCGCGACATTCGCAATGCACCCTGCCCGGTCGTCATGGACGACGAGCAGAGCCGAATGACCGCCTGAAAGGCGGAGCGGGAATCCGTTCAGTTCCGTCACTTCTATTGTGCCGCCGCCGATCGAAATACCGGTCAGGCTCATCTCTGATTCACTGTCGCCTACGACGATGCGGGCCGTATTCGGATGCTCGGCGTTGCCGGTCTCCGGAATGAATTCAAACTTCATCCCGAGCTTTCCGGCTTCTTCAAATGAAGTCTTGATCCGTTCATCGAATGTATCGTAATCCAGCAGTCCGCCTATGATGGCAATGTCCGTCCCATGGCCTTTATACGTCTCTGCGAACGATCCGTAAAGATGGATGCGTGCCCATTCCGGCTGCCGGCCGAACAGATCACGGGCCACCCGGCCGATTCTGGCAGCGCCCGCTGTATGCGAAGAAGAAGGACCGATCATCACCGGTCCGATAATATCAAAAACAGACTTATACTTCATTTCCTGCATCCCTCGCTTTTCGTGTTCCTATCTATCCAATTTTACACGAAATCGCATAAATTTTCAAAAATACTGATGAAATCGCGCCAGGCGGACACTTTCCGCGGGCACGGCTTCAGCCGCTTCCTTCGCATTCGCTCAGTCCAGGGTCTTCAGCTCGTGCTGTTCCCGCTGGAGTCGCCGCCTGCCGCTCTTTCATTCATGACTCGTTCGGATTCATTTTACTGCTGCAATTGATTGAACTAACAACGATTTTAAGAGAACAAGGGGAAGCAATCAGCGAACAGAGGAAAAGAAAGAAATCCATGCCACTCCTGCGGAAAAACTGGCTGACCGAGACCCCGCAAGCCCGCTCAGGCGGGCGCGGAGGCTCGGCAGTCAGTCCGCGGAAAGGGCATGGATTTCTCTTTTCCGAACTGTTATTCGATTGAGAAGATATACGGATAGAGCGGCTGGCGCCCGTGGTGGATTTCCACTTCTACTTCGTCATTGAGCGTAGCGATGAATTCAGCCAGTTCATCAGCGTCTGTTTCTTCGGCGTCTTCGCCGTACAGGATCGTCACGATTTCCGCTTCATCATCGATCAGCTGGCGGAGCAGCTCCTGAGCCGCTTCTTTGAGATCGGCTGCAGAGACGACGATCTTGTTTTCCGCAATCCCCATAAAATCATCCTTCTTGATTTCGATTCCGTCGATCGATGTATCCCGGACAGCGTGGGTCACCTGCCCGGATTTCACAAAGGAGATGGCTTCCGTCATTGCATTCTTGTTATCCTCCACCGATGCCTCCGGATTGAATGCGAGAAGGGCTGCCATTCCTTGCGGGACGTTCTTCGTCGGCACGACTGCCGCTTCGATGCCGGCGACTTCCGCCGCCTGTTCAGCCGCCATGATGATGTTTTTATTGTTCGGGAGAATGAGCACACGCTCTGCGTTTATGGCTTTTATCGCCTTCACGATATCCTCTGTCGACGGATTCATCGTCTGTCCGCCTTCGATTACCGTCGAAGCGCCGATACTTTTGAGAAGCTCCGCTATACCTTCCCCCATCGCCACGGTCACGACCGCGTACGGGTGGGTCTCCGCTGGTTTCACGCCTTCTTTTTTATGCCCTTCGCCGACGATATCGGTATGCTGCTGGCGCATGTTTTCGATTTTCATCGAAATGAGGCTGCCGTACTGCTGACCGTATGTCAGGACTTTTCCGGGTTCCTCCGCATGGATATGGATCTTGGCGATTTCATCATCCGAAATAACGAGGAGAGAATCGCCATATGCGCTCAAGTCATTGCGGAATTCCGCTTCATCGAACGTTTTTTTACCCTCTTCAAGCTTAACCATGAACTCCGTACAGTATCCGAACTCGATATCTTCCGTATTCATGAACCCGGCAATACTTTTATGGTGCTCAGTCTTCACAAGGTCGTCCATCGACTGCCGTTCTTGGCGTTCCGGCAATTTTTCCCCTTTGAGGGCAGCCAGGAATCCTTCATATACAAATACGAGGCCCTGTCCGCCGCTGTCCACAACACCGACTTCTTTGAGAACAGGAAGAAGATCCGGAGTCCGCTCCAGGGATGCCTTCGCTTCTTCCAGCGTCTGCTCGAACAAAGCGACGATGTCTTCTTCTTTTCCGGCCAGTTCCATGGCTTTTTTCGCAGCATCTTTCGCGACGGTCAGAATGGTGCCTTCCACAGGCTTCATGACTGCCTTATAGGCTGTATCCACACCGCTCTGCAGCCCTTCCGCGAACCGTTTCGCCGTCAGCTCGGAGTCCCCCGCGATCTCTTTGCCGAATCCGCGGAACAGCTGGGATAAGATGACGCCCGAATTCCCGCGGGCGCCCATGAGAAGGCCTTTCGACAGCGCCTGGGCTGTTTTTCCGATATGCGCTTCCGTATTCGCTTCCGTTTCTTTCGCTCCGGAAGTCATCGATAAGTTCATATTGGTTCCTGTATCGCCATCCGGCACCGGGAACACGTTCAATGTATCAACGTAGTCCGCATTCTGATGGAGGTGATGGGCGCCCATCCTCACCATTTCTGCGAACTGGATTCCGTCAATTGACTTCATAACTATTCCATTGCCTCCTCATTATGGGTTCGTCACGCGGACACCCTGGACGTGAATATTTACTGCCTTGATCGGCAGGCCAAGCAATTTTTGTATGGTGTATTTGACTTTTGACTGTACCTGATATGCCACTTCGGAAATTTTCGTCCCGTAACTGATAATGACGTACATATCAATGATGAGGTTATCCGCTTCCTGTCGGACCAGGACACCTTTCGCAAAATTCTCTTTCCGGAGAATATCGGTCAGACCGTCCCGGATCTGGTTTTTTGTCGCCATCCCGACAATGCCGTAGCACTCCACAGCCGCTCCGCCTGCGACTTGGGCGATAACGTCATTGGAAATATCAATTCTTCCGTGATCGTTGCTGATTTCAACCGACATCGGAATTCCTCCCTGCTAGTCCTTTTTTACTTCTTTCATTCTACATGAACCGCTTCCAGATTAAAAGCGGACAAAACAGGCTGTCAAGGCTTTTTTCTTGAAACCCCCGCCGAATATGTTGCAAACGACCGGACGTTATGGTAAATTGATAAAGTATGTGATGAAAAAAGAAGTGATTCATTCATTTATCAGATTCACTTTTAAGAGGAGGTACCAGTATGGCTAAAGTATGTGCAGTGACTGGCCGTAAAGCCCGTTCAGGAAACAACCGCTCCCACGCGATGAATGCGAACAAACGTACATTCGGCGCTAATTTGCAGAAAGTCCGCATCCTCGTGGACGGCAAGCCGAAGCGCGTTTGGGTTTCTGCGAGAGCATTGAAATCAGGCAAAGTGCAGCGTGTATAATGAAGCAGGAAAATGCCGGGCCGACATCTGTCAGCCCGGCATTTTTTTGTGCTTGTCGTTCGACTCGATCATGAGGCAGCTGCCGGATCTGATGGAGATCGTACCGCCCCCCTGCAATTCGTTACTGGTGAACCGGGAAGAACCGAAAGCCACGCGGTCACCGGACACCTCATATTTGAATCCCGTCAATGATACGCCTTCCGCTTCCTCATGGAAAGGATAAAACGAGATATACCGATACGCAGGGTCCCCTTCGATTACATGGTCCCCAGCCTGCAGGAACCTGATCCGGTTGTACCGGTCTTCCATCAGATATTCCGTCCCAGGGTATTTCAGCTGGAATGTGTGCATCAAGTGCAGGGCGCTCAGAAAGTGATCCAGACGGCCGCCGGTCACGCCGGTCACGATGACGGTTTCCGGCCGGTATTCAGCGGCCAGCAGCAGCGAGAGCTCCAGATCCGTCTCATCCTTTTCCGTCGGTGCAAACCGAAGGTCCGGCACAGCCTTTTTCAGTTCAGCCAATGCCTCCGGAGAGACGGAATCGAAATCCCCCGCAGCGGCATCCGGTGTAATCCCCTGCTCCATCAGCGCAACGGCGCCTGCGTCCGCTCCAATAAATTTCGCTCCCTGCCATTTCTTGAAATCAGGAAGTTCCGAGGCAGGACCGCCGCCTGCGATCAGGACGATCATTTCGCGGCGGCCTCTCCGGCTCTCCGTATGGATTCCAGTGCCGCTTTGCGGTCACTTTTCCCGTAAATGGCAGAGCCTGCCACGAAGACATCCGCCCCTGCCTGCGCACAGGGAATGACAGTCTCTTCATTGATTCCGCCATCGATTTCAATTTCCACATCCAGCTGACGTTCATCGATCAGCGCTTTCAGCTCTGTAATTTTCGTCACCACCGACGGGATGAACGTTTGGCCTCCGAACCCGGGATTGACGGTCATCAGGAGGACCATATCCACGTCTTCCAAGATGTGCTGAATGGCGCTTACAGGCGTATGCGGGTTCAGGACTACGCCCGGTTTCGCACCGGCTGAACGGATCAGCTGCAATGTCCGATGGAGATGGGGGCATGCTTCGGCATGGACGGTGATCAAATCCGCTCCTGCCTCGACGAATTCAGGGATGTACTGATCAGGATTTTCAATCATCAGATGAACATCCAGCGGCAGCTTTGTCAGCGGCCGGACAGCTTTCACCGCAATCGCGCCGAATGAGATATTCGGCACGAAATGGCCGTCCATGACATCAATATGGAGGTAATCCGCCCCCGCTTCTTCCGCTGCTTTCACCTCTTCACCCAATTTGGAAAAATCCGCTGCTAAAATGGATGGCGCAATTTTTATCATACTCAATACCTCGGCTTTCTTTCCATTATTTCTTCCAGGAACTGTACGTAATGCGTGTAACGGTATTCCGGTATCCCCCCCGACTGGACAGCGGCTTTTACAGCGCACTTCGGCTCGTTGGTGTGCAGGCATTCCCGGAACTTGCAAGCCGGTGAACGCTCCGCCATTTCCGGAAAATAACCGGACAGCTCCTCTTTTTCAATATGATTGAAATCAAGCGAACTAAATCCAGGCGTATCCGCCAATAGACCGCCGTTCACTTCAATGAGTTCAACATGGCGGGTCGTATGTTTCCCTCTGTTCAGGGCATCGGAAATCACACCGGTCTTCAGCTCCAGTTCAGGAAGCAGCGTGTTCAGCAAAGTCGATTTCCCGACACCCGATTGCCCGGCCAGCACGCTTGTATTTCCGGCAAGCAGCGGCAGAAGTTCAGCAGCCAGGGATTCATCGCCCTTCATGACGTGGAAAACTTCGTAGCCGATCGCCCGGTAATCCTCTGAATAGCGCGCCAGACGCTCTTTTTCTTCCGCATCCGGCAAGTCCATTTTCGTCAGGATGATCACCGGCTCAATGTCGTATGATTCGATGACCGTCAGAAACCGGTCCAACAGCAGAGGATGAAAGTCAGGTTCTTTGGCAGAAAAGACAAGGATGGCCTGATCGATATTGGCAATCGGCGGCCGGATAAGTTCATTTTTCCGCTCGTGTACGTGCGTGATGGTGCCTTCCCGGTCGTTCTCAGCTTCATAATCCACGAAATCGCCGACAAGCGGTGAAATCTGCCGGTTGCGGAATACCCCGCGCCCCCTGCACTGCACAAACCGATCGCCGTCTTTTACGTAATAAAAGCCGCTCAGCGCTTTCCTGATCTGCCCTTTCGGCATAATCTTCCTCCTTCATTTCCATTATTCTGCTTCCGCATAAGGGACTGTTTTCTCCATGATAGCGGTTCCGTCCCGGACAATCCGATACGCGGCGGTTTGTCCTTCTTCTATCTGAAGCTCGATCCGGCGGGATTCATCTTCTGTAATCGTGAACTCCTCCGCCGGCTTCTCCATCGTCCGGTTTTTGTCCTGAATGAAGATTTGGACCGTCTGCGGGACTGGCGCCTCCCCTTCCGCCGGTTCCGCTTCCGGTTCATACGGAATCTGGACAGACTGGATGTACGTTTTCATGGGCACCGCGGCGGGACCTTTCGACAGCACCACATCGATCCTGCCGCCGGCCACGAGTTCAGTACCCGGCGCCGGATCTTGCCGGAGAACCAGCCCCGGTTCCACTTCATCCGAAAATTCCTGTCCGGTGATCCGGATATTAAATCCCGATGACCGGGCATATTCACTGAAATCCGCTTCGCTGTAACCTGTAAGATCCGCCACTTCCCGCATGTCCTGCCCTTTACTGACTGTGAATACAACTTCTGTTTCACGGGGCACGACTTCACTGCCCGCTGCAACGCTCTGATTCAAGATTTCACCGGCCGGTTCTTCGGAAAATTCTTCCCGGCTTGTGACATCTTCGAATCCGAGCTCCTCCAGGTAATCCGCTGTTTCGTCGAACATCTCGCCGGTATAATCCCCGAATTCGACCTGCTCCGGTCCCGAGCTGATGATCAGTTCCACTTCCGTTTCCGGGTCACGTTCTTTTCCTGCCTCGGGAATGGTCCGGATCACTAAGCCTTCTTCAATTTCCTCAGATGTCTCAAGACGTTCGCCGTCTGTCAGAAATCCGGTCGCCTCCAGCTCTTCTGCAGCGGCTTCCGGTTCCATCCCCGACACATCGGGCACGGTCAACTTCTCGGCTTCGAAAAGGCCTGGGAAAGCGAGTGCCGACAGCACACCAAGAACCAGAATAGCAGCAGGGATTCCGAGGAGAAGCCATGGCCATTTCCTCTTTTTCTTCTGTAGTTCATCCGGTCCCTGGTTTGTCGCGGCTTGCACCGGCGCGGCAGCGATGGTTTCATCCGCATCCCGGTACGCCGACAAATTTTTGATGGCCGGCATGGCTTTGGTTGCGTCTTCATCCTCCGGTATGATGAACTTCGGCTCATCCCTGCGTTCCGCGTCGAGTGCATCCGCCAGATCTTCATCCATATCCTCCACTGTCCCATAGCGGTATTGCAGATCCTTCGCCGTCGCTTTGATGACGATGTTCTCGAGGCTTTGCGGGACATCCGGTACGGCTGTCCTTACCGGAGGGATATCCGACTGGAGATGCTTAAGCGCAATCGATACTGCAGATTCACCCGAGAAAGGCAGCTGGCCGGTCAGCAGTTCATACATGACGATACCGAGCGAATAAATATCCGACCGCTTCGTCGCGGTTCCGCCTCTCGCCTGCTCAGGCGACAAGTAATGGACTGTTCCGAGAACGGAATTGGTCTGTGTATATGAAGTGGCACTCAATGCCATCGCAATACCGAAATCAGTGATTTTGACGCGGCCGTTCCGGTCGATCAGAATGTTTTGGGGCTTGATATCCCGATGGACGATCTGATTCTGATGGGCATGCGCCAGTGCAGAGGTCAGCTGCAGCATGATATCCACTGTTTTTTCCGGTGAAATCGGCGCTTTGTCGATGATGTAATCTTTCAGCGTCTGTCCCGTCACATATTCCATGACCAGGAAATGCACGTCCCCCTCTTCACCGACATCGAAGATGTTCACGATGTTCGGATGGGTGAGACTTGAAGCGGAAAGGGCCTCCCGCTGGAACCGCCAGCGCAGTTCTTCTTCATTCGAAAAATCGTAGCGGAGGATCTTGATGGCCACTTCCCGATCCAGGATGATGTCGTATCCAAGATAAACATTCGACATGCCGCCGCCGCCGATCGCTTTGTCTATCCGGTAGCGGCCGTTCAGCCGTTTGCCGATCACCATGCTTTCTTCACCTCCGGTTCGGGACAGAACAGGATGAAGGAGATGTTGTCCTCTCCTCCACGGTCATTCGCCTGACGAATAAATTCAGTGCCTTTTTCCGAAAGGCTCAGCTCCGCCCTCAGTACTGCCTCGATGGCTGCCTGATCGAGTTTGTTGCTCAGACCATCCGAACAAAGGAGCAGGCATGCCTCCCGCCCGAGCTCCACATCGATCAGATCCCCTTCAATGTCGGGTTCGGTACCCAGTGCCCTCAGGATCATATGCCGTTTCGGATGTTCTTCCGCCTCTTCCGGGCTGAGCTCCCCGGTATCGACGAGAAGATTGACGTATGTATGGTCGCGCGTAATTTGCCGGATACGCCCGTCGAACAGGTAGGCGCGGCTGTCACCGATATGGCAGAGAACACATCCGTCCCGATCGATGATCGCCGCCAGCAGCGTCGTCCCCATCCCCCGGCAATCGGGATTTCCGACCGAGTGGTCGTATATACTCCTATTGATCTCCTGCACAGCCCTCTGCAGCCACTTCTTTTTATGCTCCAATGACCGGAATTCTTCGGCCCCTTCTTTTAAAAAGAGGCGGCCGAGTCCTTCAGCCGCCATACTGCTTGCCAAATCCCCGGCGTTATGACCGCCCATCCCATCCGCGATGACGCCGAGCATCAGTCCGTCTTCCCGGCTGATGACAGCAGCACGGTCTTCGTTGACTTCCCTTTTTCTCCCGATATCACTTTCGAGTGTATACTGAAACAACGTCCTGCCCCCTTGCAGCTGTAACTGCTGTTCTGCTTTTTCTATTTTTTCCGGAAAGCGGCGACAAAAAATCCATCCCCGCCGAAATCATGCGGAAAGATTTGGACCGGTTCAGCCGTCCCGGCATCAAGCGGTTCGGGCAGTTCAGTCGGCACCAGTACCATTTCCGGATGACGGGCGAGGAAGCGGTCCACTGTCCCATCATTCTCTTCCCTGTCCACGGTGCAAGTGCTGTAGACAAGGCGTCCGCCCGGCTTGAGCAGTTTCGCCGCCTCATCAAGAAGTTCTGACTGGATGACTTGAAGGCCCGCTAAATCACTTTCTTCTTTTGCATACTTGATATCCGGTTTCCTTCTCACCACGCCGAGACCTGAACAGGGGGCATCAAGCAAAATCCGGTCGAACCGATTTTCCCCGAACTGCTGTGCACTTTTTCTTGCGTCTCCCGCAACGGATTCCACAATAACATGATGGAGACGCTCAGCGGCTTCATCAATCAATTTCACCTTATGCGGATGCAGATCCATCGCGATGATTTTACCGCGGTCATGCATTTTCTCTGCGATATGCATAGTTTTGCCTCCCGGAGCAGCACACATATCCAAAACTGTCATTCCCGGTTCCGGCTGCAGCGCATAGGCCGGCAGCATTGAGCTTTCATCCTGGATCGTGATGAGGCCATTACGGAAAACCGCTGTCTTTGCCGGCTGTCCGCCCGTAACGAACAGGCATTCCGGAATCCGCGGGCTTTTGACCGCCTGAAGCCCCTCTTCTGCCAGCAGTTCAATCACTTGATCAACCGATGCTCTCGTCATGTTGACCCGGATGGTCTGCGGCGGCGCCTGGTTGTTTTCGTTCGCCATCATTTCTGCCGTTTCTCTTCCATATTGACTGATCCATCTGCGGATCAGCCAAACGGGATGGCTGGTAGCGACTGCGAGCCGTTCAGCCGGATCTTCAATTTCGTCCATCCTTCTCTTTCCGTTCCGCTGGACATTTCTTAAAATGCCGTTGACGACGGAGGCAGTGCCTCCATGCCCCCGTTTTTTAGCGATTTCTACCGCTTCATGGATCGCCGCATGGTCCGGCACCCGGTCAAGATAAAAAAGCTGATAAAGCGACAGCCTGAGCAGAATCCGGACCCACGTTTCCAGTTTCTTCTTCACATAAGGGTCCAGATTGTAATCGAGCGTCATCTGATGCTGCAGCGTGCCATACGTGAGCTCCGTCAGCAGTCCCCGGTCTTTGGCAGCCAATCCATAATTATCAATCGTTTCATTCAGGATGAGATTGCTGTATGCCTGCTGTTTTTCGACCGCCAGCAGGACCGACAGTGCCGCATCGCGTACATTGCCTTTCAGCCGGATCTTTTTCATACGAACCGGCCGCCTTTGCCGAACTTCGGATTATTCGCGAGATCTTTCGCCGGAAGCCGTTTTTTGCCGGCAGGCTGGATTTCGGTCAGAATGATTACACCTTCACCTGTCTGGACGTAGATCCCCGTGCTGTCCGATCCAATAATCTCGCCGGGCTTCCCGTTTCCGGTCATTTCCGTCTTTTCCGTATCCCATACTTTCACATTCGAATCTGAAAGAGTCGTATAGGCGACTGGCCAAGGACGAAGCCCCCGGACGTGATCATGGATCTGCGAAGCAGGTCTTGTCCAATCGATGCGCTCCTGCTCCCGGGAAATATTCCGGGCGTATGTCGCCTGGCTGTCGTCCTGAGGAATCCGGCTGTTTGTTCCGTCCAAAATGGCCGGCAGCGTCTCCTTGAGCAGGTCCCGTCCGGCGATGCTCAGTTTGCCGAACATCGAGCCCGTATCATCGTCAGGTCCGATCGGCACTGTTTTCTGCGCGATGATATCTCCGGCATCGAGCGCTTCCGCCATGTACATGAGCGTCACACCGGTCTCGGTCTTCCCGTCCATCACCGCCTGATGGATCGGCGCGCCGCCCCGATATTCGGGCAGCAGCGATGCATGGACATTGACAGCTCCAAACCGGGGGGAATCCAGCAGCTCCTTCGGCAATATCTGACCGAAGGCCGCTGTGACGATCAAGTCGGGTTCAAGTTTCAGCACTTCCTCAAGTTCATTCCGGCTTCGGACCCGTTCCGGCTGCAGGACCGGGATGCCCAGCCGCTCCGCTTCTTCCTTCACGGGCGGCGGAGTCATGATTTTCTTTCGGCCGACCGGCCTGTCCGGCTGTGTGACCGCCGCTACGATATCATATCCCTCTTCAGCCAGCATCCGAAGAATCGGAACGGAAAATGCAGGTGTTCCCATGAACAGCACTTTCGTCATTCCGCTCCCTCCTCCTGGAGCATGGCATCCAGTTCTTCCTGGGTGACATATTGAGTGATTTTTCCAGTGAACAAAATCCCGTCGAGATGATCCATCTCATGCTGGATCGCACGCGCTTCATACCCTTCAGCTTCCAGCTCGTACCACGATCCGTCCCTTTCCTGTGCACGGATTTTCACGTAGTCCGGCCGCTCGACGTAGCCGTAGATCCCCGGAAAGCTGAGACAGCCTTCCAGGTCTGTTTCTGCACCGGCAGACTGGAGCAATTGCGGGTTGATCATTTCGATCGGCTCCTGTCCTTCACCGAAATCGACGATCGCCGCGCGGATATCCTCTCCGACTTGCGGAGCGGCGATGCCGACACCATCCGCCTCGATCATTGTTTCATACATATCATCAAGCAGGACGCCTAAAGCCGAATTGAATTCAGTGACCGGCCGGCACTTCTGCTCCAAAATTCCATCTGGATGCTTTACGATACTGCGTATTGCCATTTCCATTCCTCATTTCTGTACTCTAAAGAATAAATCCAGCTCCACCTTACAGGCAGGACGGAAATCCCCGCCCGTTTTTCGCAGACAAACGGACAAGCCTCCTCACCGCGGGGTCTCGACCATTCGTTTTCCCGCAGGAGTCGGGTGGGATTTCCTTCAGTTCAACAAAAGCGATTTTTTACGTCTCCATCTAAAGAAAGCAAGAGTCTTGAACGGAATGAACTGGTACAGGAATACTCATTTAGGATTCTGCTCTACATGACCGCTGACGGATTTTTGTCGATCGACAGCGTCGCTCCCCGCCTGATCCACTCCGAGCGATGGATCCGGATCAGCTGATGGAGAGTCTCAGTCAGTTTCGGTTCTTTTTTGTATTTTATCAGACATTGATAGCGATATCTATCGTTCACACGGGCGATCAGCGACGCGGACGGGCCGATGATAACAGTGCCGGGAGATAAGTTCTGCTGCAGGAACTTCACGGTCTGATCGGCATAGTCGGCAGCGGCCATTAAATCTTCATGCGTGAACTGGATATTGACGACATAGTAATACGGGGGATAGCCGTTTTGCCTCCTGACCGCCATCTCCTGAAGATAGAACGGTTCATAGGACTGATCCTTCGCTAAAGTGATTGCATAATGCTCCGGCGTGTAGGACTGGACGTATACGGTGCCGGGCAAAGCGTCACGGCCGGCACGGCCGCTGACTTGCGTCAGGAGCTGGAATGTTTTTTCCGAAGCCCTGAAATCCGGCAAGTGGAGCGTTGTATCGGCTGACAGGACGCCCACGAGCGTAATATTCGGAAAATCGAGCCCTTTCGCGATCATTTGCGTGCCGAGCAGGATATCTGCTTTCCCTTCTCCGAAAGCCGTTAAAATCCGTTCATGTGCGCCTTTTTGACGCGTGGTATCCACGTCCATCCGAAGGACGCGCGCGCCTGCGAACAGTTTTGCGATTTCCTCTTCCACTTTCTGTGTTCCCGTCCCGAAAAAGCGGATGTGTTCGCTTCCGCATTCCGGACACAGATCGGGGACTTGTGCTTCGAATCCGCAGTAGTGGCATTTCATGTGCTCCTTCGCCCGGTGGTACGTCAGAGAAATATCACAGTGCGGACATTCCATCACGGTTCCGCAATCCCGGCATAGGACGAATGACGAGTAGCCCCGTTTGTTCAAGAACAGCACAATCTGTTCATTTTTTTCGAGTTTTTCCCGGATGGCCTCGGCCAGCTCAACAGAGAACATCGAACGATTGCCATTCCTCAGTTCATCCCGCATATCGACGATGCGCACTTCGGGCAGAGGCTGATTTTTAGCACGCCGGTCGAGGACCAGAAGTTCATAAACCCCTTTTTGTGCCCTTGCGTATGATTCCAGGGAAGGCGTCGCGCTGCCGAGCACCACCGGACAGCGATAGTATCTGCTTCGCCAAAGAGCGACATCCCGCGCGTGATACCGGGGTGCGTCGTCCTGCTTGTAGCTGGATTCGTGTTCTTCATCCAGTATGATGATCCCCAAATTTCGGAATGGAGCGAAGACAGCCGAACGCGCACCGACGGCCACTTTCACTTCCCCGCGCTGGATCCGGCGCCATTCATCATATTTTTCGCCTGCCGACAGACCGCTGTGGAGCACAGCCACCTGGTCGCCGAACCGCTCCTTGAAGCGCAGCGTCATCTGCGGTGTAAGGGAAATTTCAGGAACAAGCATGATGGCTTCTTTTCCATCGGCCAGCACACGGTCGATCGTCTGCAAGTAAATTTCGGTTTTGCCGCTTCCTGTGACCCCGTGGAGCAGGAACGTCTTTTCCGTCCCGATCGATTCCCGGATCGATCGGTAAGCTATCGCCTGTTCGTTTGTAAGTTCCAGTGGCTTCACATTTCCCGCTTCCGTCATCATTTCCGGAGAACGGTACGTCTCCGTGACTTTCAGCGTTCCTGCCCCTTTTTCAAGCAGCGCTGTCACAGTCGGAAGCGTCACACCCGCCTGTCGCTGCAATTCCGCGGATTCAATGGTACTTCCGGCATGGGCTTTCATGAATTCCCGGAGTTTCAGCTGCTGGTGTGCATTGGCGCGGATCGGAATCGCTTCAAGCGCTTCCTCAGACGATTCGATTGTAATCATTCTTGCCTTCTTCACAGCAGTCTGCTGGGATATGTCCGTTTCCGCTGAAATCGTCCCCCGGTCCAGCTCTTTTTTTAACAGACTGAACAGCGGCTCCGCTTCCTGCGCGCGCAGGAACGGCTTCCGTTCGAAATGCGGGCGCAGCGGCGCCGCAATTTCCGAAAGCTCCCCGGTCAGCACAAACCGTTTCTCATACTTCGCCCGGAGTGCGGAAGGGATCATGACTTGCAAGGCATCGATTTCAAAGCAGAGCGTTTCATCCTTCATCCATTTTGCGAGTTTCAGCATCTCTTCGTTCAGGACGGGCACAATATCCATCAGTTCATGGACCGGTTTCAGTCTCGACCGTTCCATATCGGTCCGTTCTTTTGTACCGACTACAAAACCGAGCACTTTGCGCGGTCCGAAAGGGACTTTCACGCGCATGCCCGGTTCAATGAGCGGCTGAAACCGCTCGGGTACGAGATAATCAAATGGCCGGTCTATGGGATGTGCCGCCACATCCACGATAATTTCAGCGATCATTTGCATCTTCCTTTTCCAATATGGCAGTCAGCAGACGCTTCGCCAGCTCCTTTTTGGGAAGCAGCGGAAACGTCTGCTCAAACGCATGTTTCCCGAAAAGCGTCACTTTATTGTCATCTGTGTTGAATCCCGCGTTCGCTTCCGTGACATCATTTGCAATGATGTAGTCCGCATTTTTCTTTTCCAGTTTTTCCTTTGCGTACTTCTCCACGTCATTCGTTTCTGCAGCAAATCCGATGAGCAGCTGGTGTGACTTCCGGCGGCCCAGTTCTAAAAGGATATCAGCCGTACGCTCGAGCTCCAGCAGCTGGCCGCCTTCCTGCTTTTTCATTTTGCGGCCGTGAACTTCCTTCGGCTTGTAATCGGCGACTGCAGCCGTTTTTATCACCCAGTCCGCTTTGTCGTACTCCGCGAGCACGGCATTCAGCATTTCCTCGGCGCTTTCCGTCCGGACGACACGGACGCCGGGCGGTTCAGGCAGCGAGACCGGTCCGCTGATCAGGACTGTGTCAGCCCCCATCCCCGCCGCCGCTTCAGCCATCGCATACCCCATTTTCCCACTGGAGAAATTTGTGAGAAAACGGACGGGATCGATCCGTTCCCGGGTCGGCCCGGCAGTGACCACCACTTTTTTGCCCTGCAGCGGTTTGGTTCCGCTGAAAAATCCGCCGACAAGTTCCGTCAGTTTTTCAGGTTCTTCCAGTCTTCCTTTCCCGACATAGCCGCACGCCAAAAATCCTTCGGACGGTTCAATGAACCGGATTCCGTCATCATGGAGGCGGCGGATGTTCCGGATGACCGCCGGGTGATCATACATATGGACATTCATTGCCGGTGCCATCCAGACAGGGGCTGTCGTCGCCAGCAGCACGGTGGTCACCATGTCATCCGCGATTCCGTTCGCGGCTTTGCCGATCACGTTGGCTGTGGCCGGAGCGACAAGCACGAGATCCGCCCAGTCTGCAAGGTCGATATGGGCGATGACGGAAGGGTCTTTTTCATCGAAAGTGTCTGTATAGACTTCATGCCGGGACATCGCCTGGAACGTCAGCGGAGTAACGAATTCCATGGCGGATTCCGTCATGATGACTTTGACTTTGAAACCGGCCTGCGAAAGTTTGCTGACGAGCGCCACAGCCTTATAGACGGCGATTCCGCCTGTGACACATACCAAAACATTCTTTTCCGACAACTCATTCATCCTTTCCCAACGAACAAACTCCCGCAGAAGCTTTCATTCCTGGGGAGTTGTCTGTGAATTGCTGTTATTTATACTTCGTCTTCGTAAATGGTGGTTTCATCCTGCTGTGCTTTCGTCAGGACCCCGGCCGCCACTTCCTCGAGCGCTTTTCCGACGGGTTTCCGCGACCGGTATGCGACCAGCAGTCCTTCACTGTTTTCATGCAGCTGCCGTGCGCGTTTTGCTGCGAGGCTGACCAGGGAGTATTTTGAATCGATTTTGCTTTTCAGCGCATCAACTGACGGATAAAGCATTAGACATTCTCCTTTAACATTTCGTAATAGCGTTTCTCCACGCGTTCCCGTTTGCAATGTTCCGCGGTCACAATGGCATTGATCCGCTCACATGCATGTTCCACTTGGTCGTTTTCGACAACATAGTCATACAAGTTCATCATTTCGAGCTCTTTCCGGGCGGCCAGTATGCGGGACCGGATGACTTCATCCGTCTCCGTCCCTCTTCCCGTCAGCCGGCTTTCCAGCTCCGACAGGCTGGGCGGCGCGAGAAAGATGAACAGACCGTCCGGAACTTTTTCCCGTACCTGTTCAGCGCCCTGCACCTCGATTTCCAAAAAAACGTCCCTGCCGGCATCGCGGGTCTTATTGACATAATCAATCGGGGTGCCATAATAGTTCCCCACGTACTCCGCATACTCCAGCAGTTTCCCTTTCGCGATGAGCTCTTCGAACTCTTCACGCGTCTTGAAGAAGTAGTCGACTTCATCCTCCTCCCCTTCTCTCGGGGAGCGGGTCGTCATTGAAATGGAATATTCATAATTCGTATCCGGCTGTGAGAACAGCTCTTTTCTGACTGTCCCTTTCCCGACACCGGAAGGTCCGGAAAGGACGATCAGCAGCCCGCGTTGTTTCCTCAATATTATCCCTCGCTTGTATCATCATCGTTTTCTCCGCTGCGCGTAATCGCTGTCTCCGCAGACAGCGCGGAGATGACTATGTGGTCGCTGTCCATGACGAAAATGGATCTCGTTTTCTTTCCATATGTGGCATCGATCAGCAGACCGCCAGTGCGCGCTTCCTGGATGAGCCGTTTGGCCGGGGCGGAATCCGGTGACAGGATGGAAATGATCCGATCGGCCGCGACTGCGCTTCCGCTGCCGAGTGATATGAATTTCGCTGCCATCTGACCATCCGCCTTTCCAGGACCTGCGCCGCTTATTTGCTTAACTGCTTTATTATATCATACCGAAGGCGGAAAATGATAAGATAGAACCAAACGTTTTGAAAGAGGGATCACACATGGCATTCGATGGATTATTCACAAAAGCGATGGTGCAGGAGCTTCAGAAAATTGCATCAGGCCGGATTTCAAAAATCCATCAGCCGAACCAGCAGGAGCTTCTGTTCCATATCCGCGCTCAAGGCGCGAATCATAAATTACTGATCTCCATCCACCCGAGCTATTCGCGGATGCATCTGACGGGCACGCCGTCGGTGAATCCTTCGGAACCGCCCATGTTCTGCATGCTGCTCCGAAAGCATATGGAAGGCGGAATCATCCAGAGCATCGAACAGCATGATTGGGACCGGCTGATCATTGTAAAAGTGAAAAGCAAGAACGAAATCGGGGATGATATTTTCAGGGAACTCCATGTGGAACTCATGGGCCGCCACTCAAACGTTATCCTTGTCGATTCGGACCGGAACCTGATCATCGACAGTCTGAAGCATCTGCCGCCCAGCGTCAATTCCTTCAGGACAGTCCTGCCGGGCCAGCCCCACATCTTCCCCCCTCCGCAAAATAAGGAAAATCCTGAAGGCGGGGATTTCAGCGGTTTGGATGAACGGGAAATCGTTTCCCGGTACGCCGGCTTTTCTCCGCTGACAGCCCGTGAGCTCGTCCACCGGCTCGGCAACGGAGAAGAGGCGGAAAGTTTTTGCGCCAGTTCGGACTTCCCCAGCCCAAAGGGTATTACGCGGAACAGGCAGGGAAGGGCCACTTCTCAGCAGCAGAACTGACCCACCTCGGAGGAACAGGTTCCGTTTTTCCGGACCTCGGCAGCCTGCTTGACCGGGTCTATTTCGCAAAAGCCGAACGGGATCGGGTCAAACAGCAGGCTGGCGATCTTGAGCGCTGGCTGCAGAATGAAATCAGCAAACTGAAGACGAAGCTGAAAAAACTGAAAAAAGAGCAGCTTCAGGCAGAGAAACGGGACGAATTGCAGCTTGCCGGAGAACTGATCATGGCGAACATCTACCGGATCGAAAAAGGGATGAAGTCCATTGAAGTGGATAACTACTACACCGGTGGGAAAATGACGATCCAGCTTGACCCGAGAAAGTCGCCGGTCGACAATTCACAATGGTACTTCTCCCGTTACCAGAAAGCGAAAACCGCTCTCGTGAAAACCCAGGAACAGATCGACAAGACCGGACAGGACATCCGGTATTTTGAAACGCTCCTCCAGCAAGTCGAGCATGCCGGACTCAGTGATATTGAAGAGATCCGGGATGAACTTGCCGAAGAAGGCTTTATGAAAGCCAGGAAAAACAGCAAAAAGAAAAAACCGTCGAAGCCGGCGGCGGAAACGTACGTGTCGAGCAGCGGGACCCGGATTTCAGTCGGGAAAAACAATAAACAGAACGACTATGTGACGTTCAAGCTCGCTTCGAAATCCGACATCTGGCTCCATACGAAAGATATCCCCGGCTCCCACGTCGTCATTCATGACAGTGAACCGGATGAACCGACCATCCTGGAAGCGGCAAGCATTGCCGCCTACTTTTCCAAGGCGCGCGGATCCTCTTCTGTCCCTGTCGATTACACGGAAGTCCGGCAGGTCAAAAAGCCGAATGGGGCCAAGCCGGGGTTCGTCATTTATTTCGAACAGAAGACCGTCTATGTCACCCCGGACGAAGAACTCGTCATGGAACTCAAGAACAGGAAAGCAGAGTGATCACGATGAAACCTGTCATCGTCGCGGAAAAACCGAGCCAGGCGAAAGCCTACGCCGAAGCATTCAAAACGAAAAAGCATGACGGCTATATCGAGATCCTGCCGGAGCCGATTTTTCCTGAAGGCGCCCTCATCACCTGGGGAATCGGTCATTTGGTGGAACTCCGCGAGCCGAAGAGCTACGATCCGAAATGGAGGAAATGGTCGCTGGAATCGCTTCCGATCCTGCCTGAGAGATTCGCATTCCAGATCGCTAAAGGGAAAGCGCAGCAATTCGCGGTGATCAAGCGGCTGATCGGCGGAACCGACACGGTCATCAACGCCTGTGATGTCGACCGGGAAGGCTCGAACATTTTCTACAGCATTTACCGGCAGACCGGGCATCAAAATAAGACGGTCCGCCGACTTTGGATCAATTCCCTGGAAAAAGATGAAGTGCGCCGCGGCTTCCTGAACCTGCAGGACAACGCACGCGACTTGCTGCTGTATGAAGAAGCAAAAGCCCGGCAGATCAGCGATTGGCTCATCGGTATGAACGGCTCCCGGCTGTACTCGCTTCTGCTGCAGCAGAAAGGGCTGCGGGAAGTGTTCGCTATCGGCCGAGTGCAGACACCGACACTGCGCCTCATTTATCAGCGGGAAAAAGAAATCGAATCCTTCGTTGCGGAGCCGTTCTTTGAAATCGAAGGCCGTTTCACAGCCCGACATGGAGACTACACCGGGAAAGTCAAACTGAAAACGAAAGACCGGAAGGAAGCGGAGGAACTGATCCGCGAACATGGTATCGGCACCTCCGAAACCGGAACCGTCGCTTCGGTTAAAACCGAGGAGAAGAGGATCCCGCCTCCGATGCTGCATTCCCTGTCCACGCTTCAGGCAGCGGCGAACCGCAAATGGAAAGCCAGTCCGCAGACCGTCCTTTCCGTCATGCAGACGCTTTATGAGAAAAAACTGGTCACTTACCCCCGGACGGATTCACAGCATATCACCCCTGCCGAATTCAGCTATTTGGCTGCAGCAGCGGAAAAATTCCAGCAATTGATCAGCGAACCGTTCGAAATCCATTCAAAAAATCCGAAAAAACGCTTTGTCGATAGCTCAAAGGTTGCAGAGCACTATGCGATCATCCCGACGAAGAAGATTCCGACAGAAAAAGCATTGGCCGCTCTGTCCCCTCTTGAACGGAAACTGTATGAAGAAATTGTCCGCACAGCTTTGGCTATGTTCCATACCGACTATAAGTACGCAGAAACGAAAGTCGTGACGGACGTCAAAGGACTGCTGTTCCATACGACGGGCCGAACGGAACTGAATAAAGGCTGGAAATCGCTGTTCCCCGTGAAGGAAAAGCAGGATGAAAAACCGCTGCCTCCACTGCATGAAAGCGAACAAGTAACGGCGGAAACGGGAATCAAAGAAGGGATGACATCACCGCCGAAGCCATTCACTGAAGGGCAGCTCATTTCGTTGATGAAGACTTGCGGAAAGTATGCGGACGATCCCGAAGACACAGAAATCCTGAAAGAGATTGAAGGACTGGGGACGGAAGCGACGCGGAGCGGAATCATCGAGACCATTAAGCGCCACCAGTATATTGAGGTGAAAAAGAATATCGTTTCACTGACGGACAAAGGCCGCATCCTATGCCGGGCAGTGGAAGGGAATCTGCTGGCAAGCCCGTCCATGACCGCAAAATGGGAGGCCTACCTGAAACGGATCGGCCGCGGTGAAGCTTCCGCTGACGTCTTTCTGGATAACACGGGCAAGTTCATTCGGAAGCTGCTTGATGAAGTTCCTGTTCAGCTCCAGACGAATGGCTTGCCGGATAAAATCTCGCTGCCGTCTCCCGGACAGGAAAAGATTGCCGCCTGCCCTTCCTGCGGCAAAGGATCCATCATTTCGTTCAAAAATTTCTACGGCTGTTCCGAATATAAAAATGGCTGTAAGCAGACTTTTCCGGCCGTCCTGTTGAAGAAAAGGCTGACAGCGAATCAGATCCGGCTTCTATGCACGAAAGGACAGACCCCCATCCTCAAGGGGTTTGTATCAAAAAATGGAAAGAAATTCAGCGCGAAACTCGTTCTTGAAAATGACAAAATCAAACTTGAATTTTGAGTTTCAATCCTCTGGAGTCCGGCAATACAACCTTTAGACGCTGAGCAGACCGTCTCTGACCCTTGACGGGCAATCGGCAGACAGGGCAGCCGGTGTCAGGAGGGATAATCTGTGTTTACACTATCAGATGTCTGGGGCTTCATCTGGGCATGTCTTATCATTTACCCACTCGTGGTCATGATCCATGAAACGGGACATACTTTTTTCACACTGCTGTTCGGCGGAAGGACCAAGATTTCCCTTGGCAGAGGAAGAAAATTATTCGATGTAGGAATCGTGGAAATCTATACCTTGTACTTTCTGGATTCCGCTCTCCAGTACACAGACTTGAAATGGAGCAACCGGCTCACGCATTTCCTTGTCCACATCGGAGGCATCCTGTTCAACATCGGAGCGGTTCTCTTGCTGAATTACCTCATACTCGAAGGATACATGGAAAACAAGCAGGTTTATCACCAGTTCTCCTACTTCTCTGTCTGGTTTGCCACGTATGCCGCAATACCGGTCGATTATGGCGATGAGAAGTACAGCGACGGAATGTCAGCCTATTTAGTACTGAAACATAAAAAATTCCCGCAGCTTATGAATTGATCAGCCGGCTCTTCACCAGCCGGCCAGTATACATAATCCAATTATCATTACGTTTACTGGGAGGCTCATGAATGGATTTTATTACGTCAGATATATTTACACTGACTGTCAGGCTGTTCGTGGCGGCGCTTTTATGCGGAGTCATCGGCTTTGAACGGGAAGCTCAGCAGCAGCCCGCGGGATTCCGTACGCATCTGCTCGTCGGAATGAGTTCCTGCCTGATGATGGTCATGGCCCTCCAAGGATTTACAGAATACATGACGGACGCCGGCAGTTCGGTCATCCGGATGGATCCGACAAGGATTCCCGCATATGTCATCAGCGGAATCGGCTTTCTTGGCGCTGGGACGATTATCGTCCAGCATGGATCCATCCGGGGACTGACGACAGCGGCATCGATTTGGACCGCTGCCGGGATCGGACTAGTTGTAGGGGTTGGGATGTATTATGCCGCAGTTTTAGCGACTATCATATCGGTTCTCGCCCTCTACGTTTTCAAAAAGCTCGAAAACCGATACATGACCAGCCGGAAAATAATCCGGCTGAGTGTGGTTTCAGAAAATATCCCGGGAACGCTTGACCGCATCACAGCCCTCATCCGCGAAAGGAAAATTCCGATCAAGGACTTTTCCATTGATGAAACGGAAGAAGAAAACGGGCGCACCTTCACCGCCTATGTTTTCACCGTCAAAAGCCCGGGTCCGGAAGAACAGATCGGTCTTATCAGGGAACTGGAGAAAACGGAAGGCGTCCGGCGTATATCGAAGTGAAAGATAAGAGAACTGCCTGTCTGAGGCAGTTCTCTTGTTTTATTTTCCGATTAGCTTTTTTGCATGAACTGTTCGTGCCACGCCTCCAACCCGGCCAGTTGGTTTTTGTCGATTTTTCCTGACTTCTCAGCTGTATCCGCAAGCGCCCTGAAATCAGTCAGTGTATGATACGGCAAGCACGCTCCCTGGAGTGCCTGTTCCGCCTCAGGAAGTCCGTATGAGAAAATGGCGGCCACCCCGCAAACGTCCGCCCCCGCTTCTTTCAGTGCAGCCGCCGCCTGGAGGCAGGAACCCCCTTTGGAAATAAGATCCTCGATCACAATGATCTTTTGTCCGGGGATCAATTTTCCTTCGATTTGGTTCCCCTGTCCATGGTTCTTCGGTTTCGACCGGACGTAGACCATGGGAAGCTCCAAAAGATCACTGACCCATGCCGCATGAGGAATGCCGGCTGTCGCTGTCCCTGCTATCACTTCCGCTTCCGGAAAATGAGTGCGGATCAGTTGGGCCAGGCCTTCGGCGATTTCCTTCCTGACAGCGGGATAGGACATGGTCAATCTATTATCACAATAAATCGGTGATTTCATTCCGGAAGACCATGTAAAAGGATCTTCCGGCCGGAGTTCAACAGCCCCAATATCCAGCAGTGCTTTCGCGATTCGCTCGCTCATTGTTCCAGCCCCTTCCATTGCCTTGCGATTGATCGATAACTGGCAGCCGGGTCGGCAGCCTGAGTGACTGCCCTTCCGACCACAATATGGGTAGCGCCCGCTTTCAGCGCTTCGGCAGGTGTTGCCGTCCGCTTCTGATCATGTGATTCATTTCCCGGCCGGATACCCGGTGTCAGACGGATGAAACCGGTGCCGCAAGCTTCTCCGATCGCCTGTGCTTCGCTGACCGAACAGACGACGCCGTCAAGTCCTGCCTCTTTCGCGAGTTCCGCATAATGCACGACTGATTCCGGAAGCGGCCTGTCGATCAGCTGCTCGCGCCGCATCTGCTCGTCATCCGTCGACGTCAGCTGCGTGACGGCGATCAGCTTCGTGCCGCTGCCTTCGAGGCCCCGCTTCGCCGCTTTCATCATTTCCAATCCGCCTGCGGCATGCACATTCAGCATCTCGATCCCAAGCGGAGCGAGCGAGCGCATCGCCCGCTCCACCGTGTTCGGGATGTCGTGCAGCTTCAAATCCAGGAACACGCGGTGGCCGCTTTCTGTCAGCTTCCGGACAGCTTGAGAGCCTTCTTTATAAAAAAGCTCCATTCCCACTTTTACAAAAAGCGGTTCCTGAAACTGCTCCAGGAATCCCTGCGCTTCCTCCATCGTTGGAAAATCAAGCGCGATGATCGGTGAGTTCATAGAGATGGCTCCTTCCTGTCAAATCACTGACTGATTCCGCTCCCAATTCATCCAGCTTCCCGGGCAGATTTTGAATCAGTTCCGGACAAATGAACGGATTAATGAAGTTCGCTGTACCGACCGCAACCGCATCCGCGCCGGCAGAAAGAAAATCAATGACATCTTCCGGAGCTGAGATGCCTCCCATTCCGATGATGGGCAGCACCGTCCGTTTTCTGACTTCGTATACCATCCGCAATGCGACCGGTTTGACCGCCGGCCCTGAGAGCCCGCCGGTCCGGTTGGCCAGAATCGGTTTCCCGGTTTTATGGTCCAGGCGCATGCCGAGCAGCGTATTGATCATGGTGAGGCCGTCCGCCCCTCCCGCTTCGACAGCTTCAGCAATTTGGACGATGTCTGTTACGTTGGGGGATAATTTGACGTAGACCGGGACTGCTGATACCGCTTTGACAGCTTCGGTCAGTGCCTTTGCGGTATCCGGGTCCGTCCCGAACGCGATGCCGCCTTCTTTTACATTCGGACAAGAGATGTTGAGTTCAACCGCCCGGACGTTCGGAGCTCGCGAAATCACTTCGGCCACTTCAATATAATCTTCCATCTGCGAACCGGCCACATTGGCGATGATTGGCACATCGAACTGTTCCAAAAACGGTAATTCTTCCGTCAGGACTTTTTCGAGCCCCGGATTCTGAAGGCCGATTGCGTTCAGCATACCGGAAGCGGTTTCCGCCACACGCGGAGTCGGATTCCCGAAACGGGCTTCCCGGGTCGTCGCTTTGATCATGATGGCGCCAAGCTGAGAAAGATCATAGAGATTGGCAAACTCCCGGCCGAAACCGAAACAGCCGGACGCCGGCATGATCGGGTTTTTCAAATCGAGTCCTGGGAGTTTAACAGCTAATCGGCTCATCCTGCCACCACCCCTGCCGGAAATACCGGTCCGTCCGAGCAGACCTTTACATAATCTCGAGCGTCATTTGATTTGCATACACAGGCAAAACACGCGCCGATTCCGCAGCCCATCCGCTGTTCATAGGAGAGGTATCCGGTTTTGCCCGGATACAGCTGCTCGACCGCCTTGAGCATTGGAGCAGGTCCGCAGCTGTAGTAAGTATCGAAGTCATCCGGAATCCCCTCCAAAACATGAGTGACAAAACCGGCGGTACCGCGGGTCCCATCCACAGTTGCAACGTACGTCTTTCCGATCGCGCTGAATTCCGATTCGTAAAAAACTGAATCCGCTGAATCGAATCCGAGAACATGCACCGTTTCCACACCTAGCGTACTCAGCTGTCTCGCCAGTTCATAGAGCGGCGGCACGCCGATCCCGCCGCCAACCAAAAGGGCTTTTCGCTTCGCCTCGTGTACCGGAAATCCGTTCCCCAATGGTCCGAGCACATCGAGCGCATCTCCGGACTTCTTCTCCGCCAGCACTTCCGTCCCGCGGCCTTCAGTCCGGTACAGCATCGTAAACTCTTTTTTCTCCGGCTCGATGGCCGCAATCGAAATCGGACGGCGAAGGAGCGGTTCAAAACTGTCGGCCGGGCGGATATGCACGAACTGTCCTGGTTCCATGTCGCCGACGATGGAACCGCGGGCTGTCAGTTCGAAGATCCGATAAGCGATTTCCCGCTGGCGGACCACCGTCATCAATTCTTTCCGGATCATACACCAGCCCCCATTTCTTCAGTTGCAAACGTCATCGATTCAATGACGCGCAGCATCGCTTTTGCCGTATCCAGTGACGTCAGGCATGGAATGCCGTTTTCCACGGATTCCCGCCGGATGCGGAATCCGTCACGCTCCGGCAGTTTGCCTTTTGTCAGCGTATTGATGACGAGCTGGGCTTCCCCTTTCTGGATGACATCGAGGAGCGTGTGCCCTTCGGCACCGATTTTATTCACCTCGGTTACACGGATGCCCGCGCTCCCTAATGTCTTTGCCGTTCCTTCCGTCGCCATGATCCGGTAGCCGATCGCCCGGAACCGCTCCGCGATTCCGATCGCTTCGTCCTTATCTTTATCGGAAACGGTCATGAGCACAGTGCCGTACGTGCGGACTTCCATCCCAGCTGCAACAAGCCCTTTATACAGCGCTTTTTCGAATGTCCGGTCTTTGCCCATCACTTCGCCGGTGGACTTCATTTCCGGACCGAGGGTGATGTCCACACGGCGGAGTTTGGCGAATGAGAAGACCGGCACTTTGACATACACGCCGGCGGGCGGTTCCATAAGACCGGACGGGTATCCCTGTTGGGCAATGGTCTGGCCGAGGATCGCTTTTGTCGCAATGTTAGCCATCGGGATATTCGTGATTTTGCTCAAAAACGGCACAGTCCGGCTGGAGCGGGGATTCACTTCGATCACATAAACTTCCCCTTTGGAAATGACATACTGGATATTGAGCAGCCCTTTGATGTTCAGCCCTTTCGCCAGCCGCTCCGTATAGTCGGCAATGGTTTCCATCACCTGCCGGGAAATGTTCTGCGGCGGATAAACGGCGATCGAATCGCCGGAGTGCACGCCCGCCCGCTCGATGTGCTCCATAATCCCGGGAATCAATACGGTTTCTCCGTCCGAAATCGCATCCACTTCGATTTCTGTCCCCGTCAGATAGCGGTCGACGAGCACCGGATGTTCCGGACTCGCTTCGACGGCATGCTCCATGTAATGGGCGAGCTCCTCCTCGCTGTAGACGATTTCCATCGCCCGTCCGCCGAGCACATATGACGGCCGGACAAGGACGGGATAGCCGATATCCCGCGCAATCGCTTCCGCTTCATTTGCTGACACTGCCGTTCTCCCTTCCGGCTGCGGAATGCCGATCTCATGAAGTGCCTGTTCGAATTTGTTGCGGTTCTCCGCCCGGTCGAGATCTTCAAGCGACGTACCGAGCAGCCGGACGCCCCGTTTCTCAAGACCTTCGGCGAGATTGATCGCTGTCTGTCCGCCGAACTGCACGACTACACCTTTCGGTTTCTCCAAGTCGATGATATGCATGACGTCTTCGATCGTCAGCGGCTCGAAATACAGTTTGTCGGAAATCGAGAAGTCCGTCGAAACGGTTTCCGGATTGTTGTTGATGATGATCGCTTCATAACCCGCTTCTTTTATTGCCCAGACAGAGTGGACCGTCGCATAATCGAATTCCACTCCCTGCCCGATGCGGATGGGACCGGACCCGAGCACGATGACGCTTTCCCGTTCTGTAACGACCGATTCGTTTTCATCTTCGTACGTCCCGTAAAAATAAGGCGTTTCCGATTCGAATTCTGCAGCGCACGTATCCACCATTTTGTAGACGGGCATGAGTCCCTGTTCCCGCCGCCAGTCATACACTGTCCGCTCATCGGTCTGCCAAAGTTCCGCGATCATCTTATCGGCAAAACCAAGGCGCTTCGCTTTCCAGGCCGTCTCCCGGTCGAACGGATTGTCGCGGAGCTCCTGTTCCTGGTCGACAATGTTCTTCAGCTTATGCAGGAAGAACAGATCGATTTTGCTCCAGTCGTGGATGGTTTCAATCGTTACGCCGCGCCGGAGCGCTTCCCCGATGAAAAACAGGCGCTCGTCCCCCGCTTTGCGGATCCGTTTTTCAATCCACTCGTCTGTCAGTCTATCAGGGTTCTTCATCGCCAGATGGCAGTGACCGGTTTCAAGTGACCGGACCGCCTTCAGGATCGATTCTTCGAATGTCCGGCCGATCGCCATGACTTCCCCGGTCGCTTTCATCTGTGTGCCGAGACTCCGTTTTGCCGCTTCGAACTTATCGAACGGCCAGCGGGGGATTTTGGTGACGACATAATCGAGCGCCGGCTCGAAACAGGCGTACGTGCTGCCGGTCACCGGATTTTTCATTTCGTCCAATGTCAGCCCGACGGCAATCTTCGCTGCCAGCTTCGCAATCGGATAGCCGGTCGCTTTCGAAGCGAGCGCCGATGAGCGGCTGACGCGCGGGTTCACTTCGATGATGTAGTAGTCGAAACTGTCCGGATCGAGCGCGAGCTGCACATTGCAGCCGCCTTCGATTTGCAGTTCACGGATGATTTTAAGTGAAACGTTGCGGAGCATCTGGTATTCGCGGTCGGACAGCGTCTGGGAAGGAGCTGTCACGATGGAATCGCCCGTGTGGACGCCGACCGGATCGAAATTCTCCATGTTACAGACGACGATGGCATTATCCGCCGCATCCCGCATCACTTCGTATTCGATTTCCTTGAACCCGGCGATCGATTTCTCCAGGAGACACTGACTGACCGGGCTGTATTTCAGTCCGCTCGCCACGATTTCCTTCAAGTCCGCCTCGTCATAGCAGATGCCGCCGCCCGTGCCGCCAAGTGTGAACGCCGGCCGGACGATGACCGGGAATCCGATCCGGTCTGTGAATCGTTTCGCTTCCTCCAGGCTGCGGATGATTTCGCTTTCCGGCATCGGCTCCCCGAGGTCGTTCATCAAGCTTCGGAACAAGTCCCGGTCCTCCGCTTTATGGATCGCATCAAGTTTCGTGCCCAGTATTTCAATCCCCAGCTCATCCAAAATTCCGGACTCATCAAGTTCAATCGCCATGTTCAGTCCAGTCTGGCCGCCAAGCGTCGCCAGGATGGCATCCGGCTGTTCTTTCCGGATGATCCGGCTTATGAAGTCGAGCGAAAGCGGTTCGATGTATACTTTATCGGCGATTTCCGTGTCCGTCATGATCGTCGCCGGATTGGAATTGACAAGGATGACGCGGTACCCTTCCTCTTTCAGTGCCAGGCACGCCTGCGTCCCGGCATAGTCGAATTCCGCCGCCTGACCGATGATGATCGGCCCCGAACCGATGACAAGTATGCTGTTGATGTCTTGACGTTTAGGCATGTGCAAGCTCCTTTTCTTTTTTATTCATCAGCCCGATGAACCGGTCGAATAAATGATTGGCATCTTCCGGTCCCGGCGATGCTTCCGGGTGGTACTGGACGGTGAACGCCGGCACATCGAGGTGCATCAGCCCTTCGACCGACCCGTCATTCAGCGCTTTATGCGTCACTTTCAGACGGGTTCCGGACAATGTGTCTTCCTGTACAGAGTAGCCATGATTTTGAGAAGTGATTTCGGTCCTTCCGGTCATCAGGTCCTTGACCGGCTGGTTGCCGCCGCGGTGGCCGAATTTGAGCTTATACGTCTCTGCCCCGCAGGCGAGCGCGAACAGCTGATGGCCGAGACAGATGCCGAATACCGGCACTTTGCCGAGAAGCGCTTTCACCGTCTCCACGCATTCCGGCACGTCCTTCGGATCTCCGGGTCCGTTCGACAGCATGACCCCGTCCGGATTCCAGCGCAGGATTTCTTCCGCCGTCGTATTGTACGGGACGACGAGCACGTCGCAGTCCCGCTTATTCAGCTCCCGCAGAATGCCATGTTTCATTCCGTAATCGATGAGCACCACCCGTTTGCCGCGTCCGGGGCTCGGGTAAGGCCGTTCCGTTGAAACGCGGGATACTTGGTCCCTTTTCGGTGCGAATGCCCGCAGCTGCCGGATGACCGCTTCCGTATCGACTGCCTGACCCGCTGCAGTGAGCATGCCCTTCACCGTCCCGTTCGATCGGATGAGCCGTGTCAGTTTCCGTGTGTCGATGCCGGCGATGCCTGGGATACCCTTCACTTTAAACAGCTCGCATAGAGTCGAATCGCTCCGGAAATTGGACGGCATGTCAGCCAATTCCCGGACCACCATGCCGGATGCCGCCGGCTCGATGGATTCGAAATCATCTCGATTAATGCCGTAGTTGCCGATGAGCGGGTAGGTCATCGTGATAATCTGGTCGCAATAAGAAGGATCTGAAAGCACTTCCTGATAGCCCGTCATTCCGGTGTTGAACACCACTTCACCGGTCGATGCCGCTTCCGAGCCGAATGCCGTCCCTTTGAATACGGTTCCGTCTTCTAAAATCAGATAGCGCTCCATTCTTTTTCCTCCTCGTATACGATTTCGCCGCCGAACACCGTCAATACCGGCCAGCCGGCTGCTTCCTTACCTGAAAATGGCGTATTCTTGCCTTTTGAGACGAACGTCTGCGGGTCGATGACTTGTTTTTTATCCAGATCCAGCAGCACGAGATCCGCCGGTGCTCCGATGTCCAGTTTTCCGTACGGCAAGCTAAACACCCGTGCCGGTTTTTCCGTCAGCCAGCCGATCAGCTGGCCGAGTGTCCATCGGCCGGTTTGGACGAATTCCGTATACAGGAGCGGGAACGCCGTTTCGAAGCCGGTGATTCCGAACGGCGCAAGCTTCATGCCATGCGCTTTTTCTTCCGCTGTATGCGGCGCATGGTCCGTGGCGATGAAATCGATCGTTCCGTCTTCAAGCCCTTCAAGCAGCGCCTGCCGATCCGTCTGCGACCTGAGCGGCGGATTCATTTTATAATCGGCGTCATCCGACGGGATATCATCTTCCGTCAGGAGCAGGTGATGCGGTGTGACTTCCGCCGTCACCCGGATGCCGGCCCGCTTCGCGTCGCGGATGACCCGCACCGACTCTTTCGTCGACACATGGCACACATGGTAGTGGGCGCCGGCCGCTTCGGCGAGCAATACATCCCGCGCGATATGGACGGATTCCGCGATGGACGGGATGCCTGGAAGGCCGAGCTCCGCGCTGCGTGTTCCGTCGTGCATCACGCCGCCATAGATGAGCGAGTTGTCTTCGCAATGCGCGACGACCGGCATATCGAGCGCTGCCGCATCTTTCATTGCCTCGTACATCATGCCCGCCTGCTGGACTCCGACTCCGTCGTCCGTGAAGGCGAAAGCGCCGGCTGCTTTCAGTTCCTTCAGGTTTGTCCGCTCTTTCCCGGCTTCGCGGATGGTGATCGACGCGTACGGCAGCACGCGGACCTGTGCATTCTCTTCAATGAGGGCTTTGATCTGACTGAGATGGCTGTGCGTATCCGGGACCGGCCGGGTGTTCGGCATGGCACAGATGGTCGTGAACCCGCCCTTTGCTGCGGCTTCCGTTCCGCTTCTGATCGTCTCTTTATGCTCACCGCCCGGTTCGCGCAGGTGGACGTGGACATCGATGAATCCCGGTGCGGCAGTCCGTCCGTCGCCGTCAATGATTTGTTCGCCCTGTTCCTTGAGGCCCTTTCCCATTTCCGCGACCCGGTTTCCGTCCATCCGGACATCCGTCCCCGTTCCGTCGGCCAGTCTCACGTTTTTGATCAACAATCCCATTATAATTCCCCCTTCAGAAGTTGTTCCAATACCGCCATGCGGACATACACACCGTTTTCCATCTGCCTGAAAATCCGTGACCGCGGCGCTTCCACCAGCTCATCCGCAATTTCCACACCCCGATTGACAGGGGCCGGATGCATGATGATCGCCGACGGTTTCATTTGCCGTTCGCGTTCGGCCGTCAGCCCATACATTCCGTGATAGCGGTCTTTCGAAAATGACCCGCCTCCCTCGTGCCGTTCGTGCTGGATGCGCAGCAGCATGAGCACATCCGTGTCCGGCAGCTGTTCTTCGAGCGAATGGGCGGCTGTGAATTCCCCTTGCCATTCCGGCGGGCAGACGAATGAAACATGTGCCCCGAGCCTCGTCAGCGCCTCCGCATTCGACCGGGCGACCCGGCTGTGGGAAATATCCCCCGCAATCGTGATATGCAGGCCATTAAACGAGCCGAATTCTTCCCGGATCGTGAACAAGTCGAGCAGCGACCCGGTCAGTTATCTTTATGAGGGTAATCCTGATATCGACCGGACCGTTTCCCGGTCGGAGTTCGTCCCGAGCTGGAAGCGCTGCTTGTAGCTTTCGTGGCCTTTTCCGGTGATGACGATCCAGTCACCGGCGTTGCTGATTTCCAGCGCCCGCTGGATGGCCAGGCTCCGGTCAGGAATGATCATCCCTTTTTCATTGCCGAATTCGTTATTCAGCACTTCCAATGACTTCAGCATATCCTCCGCCGTTTCCGAATTCAGGTCATCGGAAGTCAGGATATAGAGATCACTGATTTTCGCGGACACCTCCAGCATATCCGCTCGTTTCCCTTCATCCCGGTTGCCTCGGAAACCGAATACGTGGATCAGCCGGCCGGCACCTTG
>NZ_NHTN01000079.1 GCF_002167005.1 Indiicoccus explosivorum | reverse complement strand
TGCCTGGCACCAATTTTCTGAAAATTGGTGCCAGGCACTCACTGATTTTCCCCTCCTAAATCCGGGTATAGGAAGAAAAAAGAGGGAACGGATGGAGGGAAATCACATGGAGACGATCATGGCAGTCATTGTAGGACTCGCGCTCAGCGCGACAGCAGGTTTCCGGGTGTTCACCCCGCTTCTGATCACGGGATTGTTTGTCCGGACGGAATGGGTGACACTGGCGGAGGGATTCGAGTGGATCGGCAGCACGCCGGCATTGGTGGCATTCGCCGTCGCAACCTTACTGGAAATCGGCGTCAATTACTTGCCGGTGATCGGCACGTTCCTGAAGATGCTGGCGGCGCCGGCCGCGACGATTGCAGGTGTGCTGCTTACCGCTTCCTTCATCGGTGATATGGACCCGTTCCTCACCTGGTCGATTGCCATCATCGGAGGCGGCGGACTGGCGACTGCTGCGCATGCGACCACGACCGTCGTAAAAGGCGTCAGCGAAACGGCAGCTGTCAGTCCGATCGTCTCTGCTATTGAAGACGGCCTTGCCATCATCGGGCCGGTCCTCATTTTCCTCGTGCCGATTTTGGCTGTGGCGGTGCTCGCCGTCGCGCTGTACCTAATTTATAAAGCGTACAGACGGGTGACGCTGAAAGACCGGCCGGTGTGAAGTGCCCTCGAAAGAAACGCTTAGGAGTAGAGCGTTTCTTTCGCTTGAAAAGACGGAATAGTCGGATTTAAGGTGCCAGGCACCAATTTTCTGAAAATTGGTGCCTGGCACCGCCGTTAGTTGGCACCGCCGTTAGTTGGCACCGCCGCTAGCACCACCCTACAACCCACTCCCCGCCTGCATTTTTCCCACGCCTGGCGGGTATAGGAAGAAAGAGTATCCGAAAACTGGTAAGCTGAAGGAAAGAGGCCTGGATGTCAGGGTGAGGAGGAGATCATGTTGAGTGAGCAATACATCATGGCGATCGACCAGGGGACGACTGTGTCGCGCGCCATTCTGTTCGACCGGAAAGGGGAGATCGCCGGCATTTCGGCGCGGGAGTTCGAGCAGTATTTCCCGAAGCCCGGCTGGGTGGAGCATGATGCGGAGGAGATCTGGTCGGCGATCCACGCCTGCATGGAGGACGTGCTGAAAGAGAATGGCGTCGCCCCGGAGCAGATCGCCGGCATCGGCATCACGAATCAGCGGGAGACGACGGTCGTCTGGGACCGCGATTCCGGCGAACCGGTGGGCCGGGCGGTCGTGTGGCAGTCGCGCCAGACCGCCGATATTTGTGAGGAACTGAAAGCACAAGGTCATGAAGAGCTGTTCCGCAATAAAACCGGCCTCCTGCTCGATCCGTATTTTTCCGGAACGAAAGTGAAGTGGATCCTCGACAATACGGAAGGCGCACGAAAGAAAGCGGAGGACGGGCAGCTGATGTTCGGGACGATCGACACGTGGCTCGTCTACAAGCTGTCGGGCGGGACGACGCATATCACCGACTATAGCAACGCTTCCCGCACGCTGATGTACAACATCTACGACTTGAAATGGGATGACGAGCTGCTCGGGATCCTCGATGTGCCGGACAGCATGCTGCCGGAAGTGCGGCAGTCATCGGAGATTTATGCGAAGACGGACAGCAATGTGTTCTTCGGCCATGAAGTGCCGATCGCCGGCATCGCGGGCGATCAGCAGGCGGCGCTGTTCGGCCAGGCGTGCTTCGAGAAAGGCATGGCGAAGAACACGTACGGCACGGGCGGATTCGTGCTCATGAACACGGGCGACGAAGCGGTCGCCTCGAAGCATGGCCTCCTCACGACGCTCGCATGGGGCGTGGACGGTAAAGTGGAATACGCGCTCGAAGGCAGCATTTTCGTGGCGGGCTCCGCCGTCCAGTGGCTGCGTGACGGATTGCAGATCATCGACACGGTGCCGGAAAGCGAAACATACGCCCGGCAGGTCGATTCGACGGAAGGCGTTTATGTGGTGCCGGCGTTTGTCGGCCTCGGCACGCCGTATTGGGATTCGGATGCACGCGGGGCGGTGTTCGGCCTCACCCGCGGTACGACGCGCGCGCACTTCATCCGCGCGACGCTCGAGTCGCTCGCCTATCAGACGAAGGACGTCATGGATGCCATGGTGCAGGAGGCGGACACGGGGCTGAAGACGCTGCGCGTCGACGGCGGGGCGGTCTCCAACAGCCACCTCATGCAGTTCCAGAGCGACATCCTGGACGTGCCGGTCGAGCGGTCGGCGATCGAAGAGACGACGGCGCTCGGTGCCGCTTACCTCGCGGGGCTGGCCGTCGGCTACTGGAAAGACAAGGACGAAATCGCGCGCCACTGGAAACTTGACCGGCGGTTCACCCGTGAGATGGATGACGGGACGCGGAAGACTCTTTATGAAGGCTGGCAGCAGGCGGTCGCCGCCACGCGGGCTTTTAAGCCGGGTAATAAAAGCTGACGCCCGGGTTTATTGACTGAAACGGTTTTGACTGAAATAAAAGCGGACTACAGAGCAAAGGAGAGGAATTGCGCATGGCATTTTCGAGTTTTGAACGTTCGGAGACCATCGGGAAAATGAAGGATGAGCCGCTCGATCTGCTCGTTATCGGCGGGGGGATTACGGGCGCCGGCATCGCGCTCGATGCGGCGTCCCGCGGCATGAAGACCGGCATCATCGAGATGCAGGATTTCGCCGGCGGCACGAGCAGCCGCTCGACGAAACTCGTGCACGGCGGCCTCCGTTACCTCAAGCAGTTTGAAGTGAAGATGGTGGCGGAAGTCGGCCGCGAACGGGAGATCGTCTATGAGAACGGCCCGCATGTGACGACGCCGGAATGGATGATGCTGCCGTTTTATGAAGGCGGCACGTTCGGCCCATTCACGACGAATATTGCGCTGCGCGTCTACGATACGCTGGCCGGCGTCAAAAAAGGCGAACGCCGCCGCATGCTGAGCCGCGAGGAAGCGATGCAGCGCGAACCGCTCCTGAAATCGCAGGGGCTGAAAGGCGCGGGTTACTACGTCGAGTATAAGACCGACGACGCCCGGCTGACGATCGAAGTGCTGAAGAAGGCGGACGAGTTCGGCGCCCTCGCGCTCAATTACATGAAGGCGGTCCAGTTCCTGTACGAGGACGGCCAAGTGATCGGCGTGAACGCCGAAGACCAGATCGACGGCACGGTCCATGCCATTTATGCGAATAAAATCGTCAGCGCCGCAGGGCCATGGGTCGACGAGCTCCGGGAAAAGGACGGCTCGAAAAACGGCAAGACACTCCGGCTGACGAAAGGGACGCACCTTGTGTTCGACGGCGCGCGCTTCCCGCTGCGCCAGGCCATCTATTTCGATATGCCGGACGGGCGGATGGCGTTCGCGATTCCGCGGGAAGGGAAAGTGTACATCGGCACAACGGATACGTTCTATGATAAAGACACCGCGCATCCGACGATGACGAAAGAAGACCGGGACTACCTGCTGCGGGCGGTCGATTCCATGTTCCCGGAAATCGGTGTCACGGAAGAGGACGTCGAGTCGAGCTGGGCCGGTGTGCGTTCGCTCATCCATGAAGAAGGCAAAGGGCCGTCCGAGATTTCCCGGAAGGACGAAGTGTTCATCTCGGAGTCCGGGCTGATTTCCATCGCGGGCGGCAAACTGACGGGCTACCGGAAGATGGCGGAGAAAATCACGGACCTCGTGGCCGCGCAGCTGGAAACGGAAGGGAAGTCATTTCCGGAGTGCCGGACGAAACATTTGCCGATCTCCGGCGGGGAAGTCGGCGGATCCGAGGGATTCAAGCGGTTCGTCGATGAAATCGAGAAGGCGGGCGCACCGCTGAACCTGCCGGACGGCGCGCTCCGGCAGCTGACCGAGCGCTACGGCGCCAATGTCGGAACTGTGCTGGAATATTACGTCGATGGCCGCGACAAAGCGGACCGCATCGGCCTTCATCCGCTGTCGTACGCGATGTTGCGCTACGCGGTGGAGCATGAGCTGGCGTACAAACCGGTCGACTTTTTCGTGCGGCGGACCGGTGCACTGTATTTCCAGATCGACTGGGTGCGGGCACAGAAGGAGCCGGTCATCCAGTACATGGGTGACTTGTTCGGCTGGACGGCCGAACAGCGCCGGCTGTATACAGAAGAGCTGGATGAACTGCTGTTCGAAGCGGTGCAGCCGGTGCCGTATGGCGTCGACTGGACGGAGAAGGAACCGGTCGAGGCGGAATGACGGAGAAGGGGGACGCGTGATGTGAAAATCGGAAGCCCGCGGTGTGCGGGCTTCCGATTTTTTCATTCGCTGTATGCCGGCATCCGTTTCCGGAGTTCCGCCTCGATGATGTCACATTTTTTATTCCGCCGGAGAATGGCGCGCTCCTGAAGATCGAGGAGCACATCCGTATCGGAATTTGCGATGATGTCTTCATAAAACCCGTTGAATCCCCGGTCCGAGGAAGGCTTCACGCCCGTCAGCATGCTCACTTCCCGGACGATGAGCCACAGGAGCACCCGGGGGCTGAGCAGGTTCTTTTCGAAATTTCGGATCCGCTCGCGGCCTTCCTCCAGCGAATCGCATTGGAACGACGTCCGGTGCAGCGCATAACCGCCCACCCGGTGGACGACTTGGAGATGGAATGTATAGAATGGCGAAGTGTCGGAAAGTGTGTACTCGCTTTCGAGGATGAAATTCCCTGTGGACATGACCTTGATGCCTCCTTTTGGAACCAAGTGTAGCGGAAGGAGGTTAAAAAGAAGTTAAAATTTCGGTGGGCGGAAAATTGTCAGATGCAGTGGTTTATTGCCAAAGTTAATAAACGAGGGGATGATGGCTTTTTGCGCATGATCCTGCGTATTTGCGTTTCGGTAGTAACAGCATCCATTTCGGTAGTAACGCCGCTCGTTTCGATAGTAACGCCGCTCGTTTCGATAGTAACGCTCCGCTTACTAGCAGAATAAATTCGGCATATGCAAGTATCCGGCTCCATTTCGCAAGTATCCGTCGCCAATCCGCAAGTAAACCCGCCCCGCACACAAAACCCCCGCGCTCGGCAAAGCGCGGGGGTTCCATGCCGATTACAGCACGTCTTTCAGCGATGAAGCGAACCGGGTACCGAGCCGGGCGTCCAGTTCATGCAGCCGCTGAGCGTGCTCGGGATGCAGGCCGGTGAGGGTGACATCCGTCCCCATAAGGCTCAGTGACTGGAGCAGCGAATCGAGTGCCTGCAGTCCGGACCTGTCGATTTCATCGACCGCTGTAAAATCGAGGAGGATTTCCGTCGCGCTCGCCGAGTATGTATCCTGCAGGACGCGCGACTGCACAGCCGCCATCTGGTCCGAGGTGAGGTCGCCGAACAGCGGCACGAGGACGCGCGTCCGGTCCAGCCGGATGAACGGCGCGGACAGTTCCTGGACGCGCTCGACGAGTTCATCGACTTTCATTTTTTCCAGCAGGAGGTCGTAGTTCGTCTCGTTCAGCCGCCGGCGGAGGGCGGTGAACTGGTCGCTGATGCGGCGGAGGCTGTCATCGGTCGGGACGAACACCACGACCGCTTCGCCGCCGTTCCACTTCGCGTAGACATCCGCCGTCATGCGTTCGCCCTTCGCACCGATGATGTTCAGTTCTGTCCGCTGGCCGGTTTTATTCGAATAAAGGAAGTCCCGGGCTTTCGGCCGGCTCTCTTCATCAAGAAGGTCCAAGAGTGACGAGGCGGGGCCGAACAGGCGGGCCGCTTCCGGGGATTGTTCCAGTATGGTGAAATCCTGTCCGATTGTGACGGCCGGCAGCGGCCAGCCGTCATGTTGCAGATTTTGCATAGTGCGCGGTTCCTCCTTCTTCCTGAAGCCAGCGTTCGAGACCGGACAGGTCCTGGAACAGCAGGGCCCCTTCCTGTTCGAATGCGGATAAATCGGTGATGCCCACGACGCGGCCGCCGATGAACACGACGGGTTTCGGCTGGAGCCCGCGGAACGCGTCGATGTAACGCCGGAGCGCCGGCACCCGGTAGGCGAGCGACGCGGACAGCCCGATCACGTCCGGCGACCAGCGCTCCGCGGCCGCCAGCGCATGATCGAGCGGGAGGTCCGGGCCGAGGTAGTGGACGCGCCAGCCGTGTTCCCGGAAAACCGATGCGGACATCTTCAGTCCGAGGTGGTGCTGCTCCCCTTCGACGCCGAGGACGAGCGCCTGGCCGCCGGCAAGGCTCATCGATTCCTTGCGGATATCCACGGCCGACATGACAAAATCGCAAATCGCCGTCGCCAAATGTTCATCCGCCACTGAGATCTCGTTCCGTTCCCACAATTCCCCGATGTGGATCATCGCCGGGGTCAGCAGCCCGTGGTACAGGTCTTTCTTCGATTGATTCTCCAAAAACGTCTGCACTTCCTTCAGCGCTTCACTGTCTTTGCCTTCCAGAAACAGCTGGGCGAGCTCTTTCGGCTGGATCGCCATAAAACGCCTCCTCTCCGTTCACTTCTGCTCAAGCTGCCGGACCGCACGCCGCAGACAGCCGGCCATGAAGTCCGCTTCCTCCGGCGCCGCCCGGCCGGGAAGCGCATCGATCAGCCGGTTGAAATTATCGATGATCAATTCCGTCCCGACATTCCGGCTCGTCAGCACCCCGTCAAGCCACTCCGTATAATCAAGGAAGACCTTCTCTTGCCCGAGGGCGTAAGCCGTCTCCAAATGATCGAGATGATGATGGTTATCTTTTTTCGTGTGCGTATACCCGTTCTCGCCGAACCGTTCCCATAACTCCGGATACGCCCCATAAATGCTGTCGGTCACGTCATCCGCAATCCGGTTTTTCGCTTCCTGGTTCATTCCGCCACAACCGTATACTGCCGGACAGCCGGCACAATCCCCGCCAGCTCCTGGTCCGGGTAATTCTTCTCCAAATCATGGATCTCCTTGAACTCGTCACTCCGCGCCCATGCGAGATACGCTTCCTTCGATGCCCACTCGAGGTGCACCGTCAGTTCACCGGGCTTCTTTGAATTCTGCAGCAGCCGGAATGACTGGAACCCCTCCGCCTGATCCACACGGCGCGAGCGGTTCCGGTAAATGCTGATGACTTCCTCTGATTTCTCAGGCGGGACAGCCACCGTCGATGTCACGATAAACAACCGGATTCCCCCTTGGATTTTAATAAAGTAGTTTCAGTGTAACATTCGGTGTTTCAAATTAGAAGGAAGTGCGCGCGGGGGCGGGCAGGAATGAGATGGGAGGGGGGATTAGCATGGTGATGGGGAGCTTATCTGGGTTTTGAAGCGGTTTATCTCGGGGTTGCTCGCGTTTATCTGGGTCTTGAAGCGGCTTATCCCGGTCTCGATAGGCTTTATCTCGGTCTTGATAGGCTTTATCTCGTTCTCGCACGCCCTTATCTCGGTCTCGCACC
>NZ_NHTN01000078.1 GCF_002167005.1 Indiicoccus explosivorum | reverse complement strand
CCGAGATAAGGGCGGCGAGACCGAGGATAAGGGCGGCGAGACCGGGATAAGGGGCGGCGAAACCAGGATAAGCCGCATCAAGCCCGAGATAAGCGGTGCCGAGCCCGAGATAAGGGGTGTCGAGACCCAGATAAGATGCTTCAAGCCCGAGATAAGCAGCTTCAAGCCCGAGATAAGGGGTGTCGAGACCCAGATAAGCAGCATCAAGCCCGAGTTAAGCACCCTCCCAAGCACGCGCTCACCCCTTGCAACCCCTCGTAAACCCTTTTCCGGCGCGAAAATGATAAAATGAAAGTAACAATCACAGAAATGGAGGCACATACATGAACATCGCAATCTCATCAGATCACGGAGGCAACAACCTCCGGAGAGAGATCATTCATTTATTGGAAGAAAAAGGTATTGACTATACAGATTTCGGCCCGCAGGATGACGGCTCCGTCGATTATCCGGATTTCGCGAAACCGGTGGCGGACGGCGTGGCATCCGGCGAGTTCGACCGCGGCATCCTGATCTGCGGTACGGGCATCGGCATGTCGATCGCGGCGAATAAAGTCAAAGGGATCCGCTGTGCCCTTGTGCACGATGTATTCACGGCGAAAGTGACACGCGAACACAATGACTCCAATATCCTGGCCATGGGCGAGCGCGTCATCGGTCCCGGCCTGGCGCTGGAAATCGCGAAAACGTGGCTTGAAGGGGAATTCGAAGGCGGACGCCATGAGCGCCGGATCGCCAAACTGACTGAACTCGAAAGCTGAGAAGAGGGTGATGAGCATGGAATCGTTATGGCAGCTGCAGCTGGAGGAAGCACTGGAAGAACTGGAGCGGCAAGTCCAATTCCGCAAAGGGCAGCTGTTCGTCGTCGGCTGCTCGACATCGGAAATCATCGGCAAGCGGATCGGGACCGCGGGCGGATTGGATATCGCGGAAAGCCTGTACGGCCCGCTCAAGCGATTCGCGGATAAGCACGGACTCCATCTGGCGTTTCAGGGGTGCGAGCATATCAATCGGGCTCTGACCATCGAACGGAAAGCGGCCGACAAATACGGCCTTGACCCGGTGACGGTCATTCCGGTGGCGCGCGCCGGCGGGTCCATGAGCGCCTACGCGTTCAGCATCATGAAAGACCCGGTCGTTGTGGAGACGCTGAAGGCGCATGCCGGCATCGACATCGGGCAGACTTTGATCGGCATGCATTTAAAACATGTTGCCGTTCCGGTGCGCACTTCTGTTAAACTGATAGGAGACGCGGTTGTGACCGCTGCAACCACCCGCCCGAAACTGATCGGCGGGGAGCGGGCCAAATACGACCGCGATGAAGTCCATTTACGAGAGGAGCTTGGAGGGAAATATGGTGATGGAACGGATTAAACAGCAGGATCGTGAAGTGTTTGAAGCGATGGAAGCCGAGCGCGGCCGGCAGGAAGCGAACATCGAGCTCATCGCATCCGAAAACTTTGTTTCGGAAGCGGTCATGGAAGCGCAGGGCTCTGTCCTGACCAATAAATACGCGGAAGGCTATCCGGGCAAGCGCTACTATGGCGGATGTGAATTCGTCGATGTGGCGGAAAACCTGGCGCGGGACCGCGCGAAGAAACTGTTCGGCGCGGAACATGCGAATGTCCAGCCGCATTCCGGCTCGCAGGCGAACATGGCCGTCTACATGGCCGCGCTCGAACCGGGCGATACCGTACTCGGCATGAACCTGTCCCACGGCGGCCACCTGACGCACGGCAGCCCCGTCAACTTCAGCGGCATCCAGTACAACTTCGTTGAATACGGTGTCGACAAAGAGACGCAGCGCATCGACTACGACGTCGTCCGGGAGCTCGCCAAGGAGCACAAGCCGAAGATGATCGTCGCGGGCGCGAGCGCTTATCCCCGTGAAATCGATTTCGCCAAGTTCCGGGAGATCGCCGACGAAATCGGCGCGTATCTCATGGTCGACATGGCGCACATCGCCGGGCTTGTCGCGGCCGGACTGCACCAGAACCCGGTGCCGCATGCGCATTTCGTGACATCGACGACGCATAAGACACTCCGCGGTCCGCGCGGCGGTCTGATCCTCACGACAGAGGAATTCGCGAAGAAAGTCGACGAGAAAATCTTCCCGGGCATCCAGGGCGGTCCGCTCATGCATGTCATCGCCGCCAAAGCGGTGGCGTTCGGCGAAGCGCTCCAGCCGGAGTTCAACGACTACATCCAGCAAGTCGTGGCTAACTCGAAAGCCCTCGCCGAAGCACTGCAGGCGGAAGGGATCGACGTCGTCTCCGGCGGCACGGACAACCACCTGCTGCTGATCGACCTCCGTTCCCTCGGACTGACCGGTAAAGTGGCGGAGCACGCGCTGGATGAAGTGCAGATCACGACGAATAAAAACACGATCCCGTTCGATCCGGAAAGTCCTTTCGTCACATCCGGCATCCGCATCGGGACAGCGGCGGTCACTTCCCGCGGATTCAAGGAAGAGGACATGAAAGAGACCGCGTCCATCATCGCGTCCATCCTCAAGGACATCGAGAACGAAGAAGTGAAGAGAGAAGCCGCTGAGCGTGTAGCGAAGCTTACGGCCGCTCACCCGCTCTATAAATAATTTCCGGGTTTATTCCAATAAAACACGGCGCAGCTGACAGGAAGGTGTCGGCTGCGTTTTTTAATGTCCGAAGCGCAAAGATTCCGCCGTTTTGTTCAGGGTCAAATCCGCCCGGAAAACCTGTTATACTGAATAAGACATTGCAGGGAAAAGGGGAGAAGCAGTATGGGCAAAGTATATGTATTCGATCATCCGCTGATTCAGCATAAACTGACGTACATCCGCGACGTGAAGACGGGGACGAAGGAATTCCGCGAACTGGTGGATGAAGTGTCGACGCTGATGGCGTTCGAGATTACCCGGGACCTCCCGCTTCAGGACATCGAAGTGGAAACGCCGGTGCAGCTGGCCAGCGCCAAAGTGCTCGCCGGCAAAAAGCTCGGGATCGTGCCGATTCTCCGCGCCGGCCTCGGCATGGTCGACGGCATCCTGAAACTCATTCCCGCGGCAAAAGTGGGGCACGTCGGCCTTTACCGGGATCCTGAAACGCTCTCGCCCGTCGAATATTACGTCAAACTGCCGTCGGATATCGAAGAGCGCGACTTCATCCTCGTCGATCCGATGCTGGCGACCGGCGGTTCCGCTGTCGAAGCGGTGAACTCGCTCAAAAAGCGCGGCGCGAAGAACATCAAGTTCATGTGCCTCATCGCGGCTCCGGAAGGCGTGAAAGTCCTGCAGGAAGCGCACCCCGACGTCGACATCTACATCGCGGCGCTAGATGAGAAGCTCAACGACCACGGTTACATCGTGCCCGGCCTCGGCGATGCGGGCGACCGGCTGTTTGGCACAAAATAAAGGAGGTGCAGCCCCGTTGGCAGCAAAGCACAAAGTCATGACCATATTCGGCACGCGCCCGGAAGCCATCAAAATGGCGCCGCTCGTGCTCGAACTCAAAAAACATCCCGAGACGATCGAACCGGTCGTCACCGTCACGGCGCAGCACCGGGAAATGCTCGACCAGGTCCTGGACACATTCGGCATCACGCCGGACTTCGACCTGAACGTCATGCAGAACCGGCAGACGCTGATGGACGTGACCACACGCGCGCTCGAAGGACTCGACCGCGTCATGAAAGAAGCGAAGCCCGACATCGTCCTCGTCCACGGCGACACGACGACGACATTCGTCGCCAGTCTCGCCGCGCTCTACAACCAGATCGCCGTCGGCCACGTCGAAGCGGGTCTCCGCACGCACAACAAGTACTCGCCGTACCCGGAAGAGATGAACCGTCAGCTGACCGGCGTCCTGGCCGATATCCATTTCGCCCCGACCGACAAATCAGCGGCCAACCTGATGGCGGAGAATAAACCCGAAGACCGCATCTACGTCACCGGCAACACGGCCATCGACGCGCTGAAGACGACCGTCCGCGACTCGTATTCGCATCCGGTGCTCGATAAAATCGGCAGCGACCGCATGATCCTACTCACCGCACACCGCCGCGAAAACCTCGGCGAACCGATGCGCGGCATGTTCAAAGCGATCAAGCGCCTCGTCTCCGAACACGACGACGTCCAGGTCGTCTATCCGGTCCACCTGAACCCGGCCGTGCGCGAAGTGGCGGATGACGTGCTCGGCGACGACCCGCGCATCCACCTGATCGAACCGCTCGAAGTGCTCGACTTCCACAACTTCGCCTCGCGGTCGTACCTGATTCTGACCGACTCCGGCGGCATCCAGGAAGAAGCGCCGTCGCTCGGCAAGCCGGTCCTCGTCCTCCGCGACACGACCGAACGTCCGGAAGGCATCGACGCCGGTACGCTGAAACTCGCCGGGACGGAAGAAGCCAACATCTACCGGTTGGCAAAGGAACTGCTGACGGACGACGCCGCGTATGCGGAAATGTCCCGCGCCTCGAACCCGTACGGCGACGGGGAAGCCTCCCGCCGGATCGTCGAAGCGCTGCATGCCTATTTTAATGAAGGAAGATGACCCTGTGGGGTCGTCTTTTTTTGTGCGGTGTCTGTTCTGAAGGTGTATATGGGTTGCGGGAGACTGGATTTCGACTGTGCGTGGGCGCATTTCGACTGTGCAGGTGATTATTTCTATTCTGTGTGGGCGCATTTCGACTGTGCAGGCGATTATTTCGATTCTATGTGGGCACATTTCGACTCTGCAGCATCGCATTTCGACTCTGGGCGGGCGCATTTCGACTCTGGAGGCGATTATTTCGATTCTATGTGGGCACATTTCGACTCTGCAGCATCGCATTTCGACTCTGGGCGGGCAGATTTCGACTCTGGGTGGGCAGATTTCGACTCTGGGCAGGCGCATTTCGACTCTGGAGCGTCACATTTCGACTCTGGAGCGTCACATTTTGACTCTGGAGCGTCACATTTCGACTCTGCCCCACCGACTGGAGTCCCTTCGTTTATTCGCCAAAGCGTCCGCAACACTGAACCGGCTCAACATGGTATAATTATTTGAAGTTTGTTGATAACGCGGCATGTTCCGGAGTCCAAAAACGATTCCCGAGAAATTTGTCGGGAATATGTCGGAAGTATTTCGCTTGTGAACAATTTCACTTCAGTCAATTGACATGAATTTACCCCTATTGTATGCTAACAAAGGGTATGCATGAGAGGGTTTTCATACATAGGAATTCGTGTAACTGAAGGCCTGATTCGTTGCTCCGCCATGTGAAAAAACCGCCGTCTTCCGGCGGATTCCGAGGGGTTAACATGCGCCCATCAAACCGTCCCTTGCAAGCGATGGCACTCTACAGCGCCATTCTCTCACAACTTGTCGGGTCCGTACTCATCGGTGTCTACGCAGGCATGCGGATCGATGAGAAATTCGGAACCGCCCCGCTTTTCCTGATCATCCTCCTGTTCGCCGGCGTCGCAGCCGGGGCGGCGGCGATGATCGGCACCGTTCAAAAATTCGATCCAGGAGACAGATAATGAATGTCTGACCTACATGAAATCTACGCGAAGCTCAGAAAAATGGTGTTCTTTGTCCTGGCGCTCTGTGCGCTCGGATGGGGCTTCACACCGTACCCGTCTGTCTTTGCGGGGCTTGCGCTTGGCACGGCATTCGGCTTCTACAACTTCTGGATACTGAAACGGAGAATGGAAAAGTTCGACCGGGCGGTGGCTGAAGGGTCGCAGGTGCGTTCCCTCGGAACGGCGATCCGTTTTGCATCAGGTGTGGCGGCGGTCGCGCTGGCGATCACGTTCGCCGAACACATCCACCTGATCAGCACAGCGGCAGGGCTGATGATTCCGTATCTTCTGCTCCTGACCGAACGGATCATCCACCAGGTGCGGCATTATTAATAGAGGGGAAAGAGAGGTGAAATTATCGTGGAACATCATCTGGCTCCTACGTTCGAGTTGTTCGGGATTACGTTCAACGCTTCGAACGTCCTGATGCTTTTGATCGCTGCGGCCATCGTCTTTTTGATCGCGCTCGTATCGACCCGCAATCTGAAGCTGAAGCCGACAGGCATGCAGAACTTCATGGAATGGGTGATGGACTTTGTCAAAGGCATCATCAAAAGCAATATGGACTGGAAGACGGGCGGCAGCCTGCACGTACTCGGGATCACGTTGCTGATGTTCATCTTCGTCGCCAACATGCTCGGCTTGCCATTCGCGATCGTCGTCGACGGTTACTTATGGTGGAAATCGCCGACAGCGGATCCGGGGGTGACCCTGACGCTTGCGGCCATGATCATCATCCTGAGCAATTACTACGGCATCAAGGCGAAAGGCTTCGGCGCTTATGCGAAAGACTTTACGCAGCCGATGTGGTTCCTCACACCGATCAAGATCATCGAGGAATTCGCGAACACGCTCACTCTCGGTCTCCGACTTTACGGGAACATCTATGCCGGGGAAATCCTGCTGTCACTTTTAGCGGGTCTGGCGACAACCGGTGCAGTCGGGTTCCTGGCAGCCGTTCTGCCGACACTCGCATGGCAGGGATTCTCGGTCTTTGTCGGATCGATCCAGGCTTTCATTTTCGTTATGTTAACAATGGTCTACATTTCGCATAAAGTCGCGGATGACCATTAATAAATAAAAAATGCTCACAGAGCAAAATTTCACTATCCTGAGGAGGACATTTAATAATGACAGGTTCACTTGGTTTATTGGCAGCAGCAATCGCAGTTGGTCTTGGCGCACTCGGCGCTGGTATCGGTAACGGTCTGATCGTTTCGAAAACGGTCGAAGGTATTGCACGTCAGCCGGAAGCACGCGGCGTTCTTCAGACGACAATGTTCATCGGGGTAGCGTTGGTTGAGGCCCTGCCGATCATCGCGACAGTTATCGCGTTCATCGTAATGAACCAGTAGTCTCTACAGCAAACGGATAGCATGACGTAAATGGCGGAGTACGGTTATTTCGCCATTTATCTTTGTTACATGACAATCGAAAACAATCTTCAGGCAAATAAATGACTGGGATTCAGAGCTCTTGAAGGGAGTGAAACAATCGTGTTTTTTGATCATCTCGTACTCGGCGCCGTGGAAGCGGAACATAGCTTCCTGAACATCGGGGACATCCTGGCGACGCTGGTGATTTTCCTCATACTCCTGTTTCTCCTGAAGAAGTTTGCGTGGGGCCCGCTCATGGGCATCATGCAGCAGCGGGAAGAACTGATCGCGAGTGAAATCGAAGCCGCGGAATCAAGCCGTACGGAATCGCAGAAAATGCTGGACGAGCAGCGCAGCCTGCTCAAGGAAGCGCGCAATGAAGCGCTGGAGATCGTGGAAAGCGCGAAGCGCCAAGGGGAAGCCTCACGTGAGGAAATCATCACGGCTGCCCGCGAAGAAGCGAACCGCATCAAGGAAAATGCAGTCCTGGAAATCGGCAACGAGCGTGAAAAAGCGCTGGCCGCTGTCCGTGAGGAAGTCGTCGCGCTGTCGATGCTCGCAGCTTCACGGGTGCTCGGGAAAGAACTTTCAGAAGAAGAAAACCGTCAGCTGATCGATGAAACGATTGCGAAGGCAGGCGAAGTTCAATGAGCCGCTCCGCCGCAGCACAGCGTTATGCGGAAGCTCTGTATGACGTAGCCAAAGCGCACGGCGAAGAAGCCGTCATCGAACAGGATCTGCGCGAAGTGAAAAAAGTGCTGGAAGCGAACCCGGAGTTTTTTGAAATGTTCGCTTCCCCGAAACTCGATACACAGGACAAGCAGAAGATCATCAGAGAGCTGTTCGCAGGCGCGAACGGCCATGTGCTGAACATGCTTCTCCTCGTGACAGAGAAAAAACGCACGGATGAAGTGCCGGACATCGCGGATGAATTCATCCGCCTGTCATACGAAAACCGCGGCATCGCAGAAGCGACCGTCTATTCCACACGATTTTTGACAGAAAGTGAAGCTGCAGCCATTTCCGAGTCGTTTTCCCGGAAAGTCGGCAAGCAGGCCCTTCGCATTGAAAACGTCGTCGATCCGTCGCTCATCGGCGGACTTCGTGTTCAAATTGGAAACCGGATCTACGACAGCAGTGTGAGCTCGAAGCTCGAAAGCCTGCAGCGTCAGCTGATCGGTCGTTCCACCAAATTATGAGAGGGTGACACACATGAGCATCAAAGCTGAAGAGATCAGTGCCCTGATCAGACAGCAGATTGAAAACTACCAGTCGGAAATGCAAGTCAGCGACGTCGGTACAGTCATCACAGTCGGTGACGGTATCGCCCGTGTCCACGGCCTTGATAACGCGATGGCCGGGGAACTCGTTGAATTCTCGAACGGTGTGATGGGGATGGCGCAGAACCTGGAAGCGAACAACGTCGGGATCATCATCCTCGGACCTTACCAGGACATCAGCGAAGGCGACACAGTGCGCCGCACAGGCCGCATCATGGAAGTGCCGGTCGGTGAAGCGCTGATCGGACGTGTCGTGAACCCGCTCGGACAGCCGATCGACGGCCTCGGCCCGATTGAGACGACGAAAACCCGTCCGATCGAAAGCCCGGCGCACGGCGTCATGGACCGGAAATCGGTGCACGAACCGCTCCAGACAGGCATCAAGGCGATCGACGCGCTCGTGCCGATCGGCCGCGGTCAGCGTGAGCTGATCATCGGGGACCGCCAGACAGGGAAGACGTCGGTCGCGGTCGATACGATCCTGAACCAGAATGACCAGAACATGATCTGTATTTACGTGGCGATCGGCCAGAAAGAATCGACGGTCCGCGGACTCGTTGAGACACTCCGTGCCCATGGCGCGCTGGATTACTCGATCGTCGTCTCGGCATCGGCTTCCGAGCCGGCTCCTCTGCAGTACCTCGCACCGTACGCGGGCGTATCGATGGCGGAAGAGTTCATGCATGACGGCAAACACGTCCTCGTCGTATACGATGACCTGACGAAACAGGCATCAGCTTACCGGGAACTTTCCCTCCTGCTCCGCCGCCCTCCAGGCCGTGAAGCATATCCGGGGGATGTCTTCTACCTGCACTCACGGCTCCTTGAGCGTGCAGCGAAGCTGAACGAAACACTCGGCGCCGGTTCGATCACAGCCTTGCCGTTCGTTGAAACGCAGGCGGGTGATATCTCGGCTTACATCCCGACGAACGTCATCTCGATTACGGACGGACAGATCTTCCTTCAGTCCGACCTGTTCTTCTCAGGCGTGCGTCCGGCGATCAACGCGGGTCTTTCCGTATCGCGTGTCGGCGGTTCCGCGCAGATCAAAGCAATGAAAAAAGTGGCCGGTACACTCCGTCTCGACCTTGCGGCTTACCGTGAACTTGAAGCGTTCGCCCAGTTCGGTTCGGATCTCGATCCGGCGACGAAAGCGAAGCTCGACCGCGGCGCCCGGACAGTCGAAGTGCTGAAGCAGGACCTCCACAAGCCGATGAAAGTCGAAAAGCAGGTCGCCATCCTTTATGCACTGACGAAAGGCTTCCTCGACGATATTCCGGTAGGGGACATCCGCCGCTTCGAAGAAGGCTTCCTGAACTTCCTGGATACCGACCACCCGAAAGTGCTGGAACACATCCGGACAACGCATACACTGCCTGAAGATGAAGCGATGGCTGAAGCGATCAACGCATTCAAACGCACATTCGCTAAATCCGAATAAACCCCGGGATCCGGCAAAAACGTTAAGGTGGTGAAATCCAAGTGGCATCATTACGCGATATAAAAAGCAAGATCACATCGACCAAAAAGACGAGTCAGATCACCAAGGCGATGCAGATGGTTTCAGCTGCCAAGCTGAACCGTGCCGAGATGAACGCGAAAGGGTTCGTCCCGTATATGGACAAAATCCAGGACGTCGTCGCGTCGATCGCCTCAGGTTCCGCCGATGTCAGCCACCCGATGATGCAGACGCGGCCTGTCAAAAAGACCGCTTACCTCGTCATCACGGCTGACCGCGGACTTGCGGGCGCGTACAACTCGAACATCGTCCGCGCGGTCATGTACCAGATCAACAAGCGCCATGCGTCGAATGACGAATTCGTCATTTTCGCAGTCGGCCGCGTCGGCCGGGACTTGCTGGCCAAACGCGGTTACACGATCATCGACAGCTCCATCGGTCTGCCTGACCAGCCGTCATTCGCTGACATCAAAGACATCGCCCAGAAAGCGGTGGGCATGTTCGCGGATGGTGAATACGACGAAATCTTTATGTACTATAACCACTATGTATCGGCGATATCACAGGAAGTGACGGAGAAGAAAGTCCTCCCGCTGACCGATATCCGGCCGACCGGATCAACTGCGGCTTACGAGTTCGACCCATCAGCGGAAGCGATTCTCGAGGTGCTGCTCCCGCAGTACGCGGAGAGCCTCATCTACGGCGCACTGCTGGATGGCAAGGCGAGTGAGCACGCGGCTCGGATGACGGCGATGAAGAGCGCCACCGACAACGCGGCAGACATGATCCGCAATCTGGAACTATCATATAACCGCGCGCGACAGGCGGCGATCACCCAGGAAATCACGGAGATCGTCGGCGGCGCAGCAGCCCTCGAATAGAGGAAACGAAAGAGTTTGACAGGAGGGAACAGCATGAACACAGGACATGTTCTTCAGGTCATGGGTCCGGTTGTAGACGTGAGGTTCGAAAACGGCGAACTTCCTGAAATCTACAACGCCCTGACTGTTACAATCGACCGTCCCGGCCGGGAGCCGCAGACATTGACGCTTGAAGTCGCGCTCCACCTCGGTGACGATGCCGTCCGCACGATCGCGATGGATTCCACTGACGGACTCCAGCGCGGGGCTGTCACGACGGACTTGGGTCAGCCGATCTCTGTTCCTGTTGGTGACGTAACGCTCGGCCGCGTCTTCAACGTACTCGGAGAAGTGATCGACCTTGGGGAGGAAATCCCGGCGACTGAACGCCGCGACCCGATCCACCGCAAAGCGCCGTCATTCGAAAACCTTTCGACGAATGTCGAAATTTTGGAGACCGGCATCAAAGTCGTCGACCTGCTAGCCCCTTACATTAAGGGCGGAAAAATCGGCCTCTTCGGAGGAGCCGGTGTAGGGAAGACGGTTCTGATCCAGGAACTCATCAACAACATCGCGCAAGAGCACGGCGGTCTGTCCGTATTCGCAGGCGTCGGCGAGCGTACGCGTGAAGGGAACGACCTGTTCCACGAGATGAGCGACTCCGGCGTTATCAAGAAAACAGCCATGGTATTCGGCCAGATGAATGAGCCGCCGGGTGCGCGTATGCGTGTCGCCCTGTCCGGTCTGACAATGGCGGAATACTTCCGTGATGAGCAGGGCCAGGACGTCCTCCTCTTCATCGACAACATTTTCCGTTTCACGCAGGCAGGTTCGGAAGTATCCGCCCTCCTCGGACGGATGCCGTCAGCGGTTGGTTACCAGCCGACGCTGGCAACTGAAATGGGTCAGCTCCAGGAGCGGATCACGTCGACGAATGTCGGTTCCGTTACATCGATCCAGGCGATCTACGTCCCTGCCGATGACTACACGGACCCGGCTCCGGCAACGACGTTCGCACACTTGGATGCGACGACGAACCTTGAGCGTAAGCTTTCCGAGATGGGGATCTACCCGGCGGTGGATCCGCTCGCCTCGACTTCACGCGCACTGTCGCCTGAAATCGTCGGCGCTGAGCATTACCGCGTTTCCCGCCAGGTCCAGCAGACGCTCCAGCGCTACCGTGAGCTTCAGGACATCATCGCGATCCTCGGTATGGACGAGCTGAGCGAGGAAGACAAGCAGACGGTTGCCCGCGCGCGCCGCATCCAGTTCTTCCTGTCCCAGAACTTCCACGTCGCCGAGCAGTTCACTGGCCAGAAAGGCTCGTATGTGCCGGTACAGGAAACGATCAAAGGATTCACTGAAATCCTTGAAGGCAAATACGATCACCTTCCGGAAGACGCGTTCCGTCTCGTCGGCCGTATCGAAGAGGTTGTTGAAAAAGCGAAAAGCATGGGTGTAGAAGTCTAACCACGGGGTTTAGGAGGGGAAAAAATGAAGACCATTACAGTCAGTATTGTCACTCCCGACGGCCCGGTATACGACTCAGACGTCAACATGGTGATCGCTGTTACCGCAACTGGTGAAATGGGGATTCTCCCCGGCCATATTCCGACCGTTGCGCCTCTTCAGATCGGTGCTGTGCGCCTGAAGAAAGACAATTCGACGGAACTTGCTGCGGTGAATGGCGGGTTCCTCGAAATCCGTCCTGAAAAAGTGACCATCCTTGCGCAATCCGCGGAACTCGCAGAAGACATCAATGTCGCCCGCGCTAAGGAAGCGGCGAAGCGGGCGGAAGCCCGCCTCGAGCAGAAGCAGAGCGACACGGACTTCAAACGGGCGGAACTGGCATTGCAGCGTGCCGTGAACCGGATCAGAGTTTACGAGGGTAAAATTTAACTGGAAAGGCGAGCGGGGATGGACGTTCCTGCCCGCCTTTTTCTTTTAAGTCCTGTGGACGGATGCAGCCGGAACGGTTGAAATCACTTTAAACGGACGCTTTCCGCTCTTTCATCAAAAATCAGCGTGTCTCCAGATTATTTGTTTTATTGAGTGACGGAAGGGGAATCGGAAAATGGATTTGTTCATTGGCCAGCAAGCGCTTATTTCGATTTTCAGCCACATTTTTTTCACCGGCGTCGCTTTTTATGCAATGCGGGCGGTCATGTTCGAAAAATGGATCCGGAAACACCACGTGCTCCAGGCACAGATTTTATATATCTTCCTGAGCATCGCCATCGGCACAATGGTCTCCACCTTTTTTCTGGATATTTCAGCCTGGTCCAGGCAGCTGCCTTACCTTTTTTAGTGCTTTGAGGCGGCTGCGGCGGCGCAGCCGTGTCAAAACAGTAAAATTGCTGTTATGCTTGCTGTTGGTAATAAAAATATGTTTATTTTTCACGCTTTCGGGAATTGAGCTAATATAACCGAATTTTGTAATCAAACTGTAACAAAAAGGTACGGACAACTTAGTAAAAATGTAGCTAAATACCCGCAAAACTTGCTCTTATTGCTGAAAACTCGTGCATTCTGTAGGCTCATTGCCGCTTGAAGCAATAAAGAAAAGCAGGTAGAATGGAAAAGGTTTTACTTCTAAATAATGACATCCTACTTCCTGGCTACATAGACAAAATCATATTCATTTGGAGGGCATTCTAGTGGATCAAATCATAGTAAAAGGCGGACAAAAATTGAAAGGGAACGTTCGGGTTGAAGGGGCGAAAAATGCTGTACTTCCGGTACTCGCAGCCGCGCTGCTCGCATCATCCGGCAAAAGCGTCATCAAAGAAGTGCCGAACCTGTCCGATGTATATACAATCCAGGCTGTTCTGCGGAGCCTGAACGCAGAAGCGGATTATTCTTCGGAACGCAACGAAATGGTGATCGACGCATCCGGCACTCTCTCCAGCGAAGCGCAATTCGAATACGTGCGCAAAATGCGCGCTTCCATCCTCGTCATGGGTCCGCTGCTTGCAAGAAATGGATTCGCCCGGGTTGCTCTCCCTGGCGGCTGCGCGATCGGCTCGCGTCCGATCGATCAGCACTTGAAAGGATTCGAGGCGATGGGCGCCATCATTAAAGTCGGAAACGGCTTTGTGGAAGCGAAGACGGACGGCCGTCTCCGCGGCGCGAAGATCTACCTCGACTTCCCGAGTGTCGGCGCAACGGAAAACATCCTGACAGCGGCCGCACTTGCAGACGGACTGACGGTGATCGAAAATGCCGCCAAAGAACCTGAAATCGTAGACCTTGCCAATTATATCAATGAAATGGGCGGCCGCGTCGTCGGCGCCGGTACGGATACCGTCCGGATCGAAGGCGTTGAAAAGCTTCGCGGCACTGAGCATGCCATCATTCCCGACCGTGTGGAAGCCGGCACATTCATGGTGGCGGCTGCCATCACGGAAGGCGATGTCATTATCGAGAATGCCGTCCCTGAGCACATGTCCGCCCTCATCTCCAAACTGGGCGAGATGGGCGTCGACATCAAGGAACTGGACGAAGGCGTCCGCGTGCGGGCGACGCGCCCGCTCCGGTCCATCGACATCAAGACGATGCCGCATCCGGGCTTCCCGACAGACATGCAGTCCCAGATGATGGCGCTCATGCTGACGGCGCAGGGCACCGGCATCCTGACGGAAACCGTATTCGAAAACCGCTTCATGCACGTGGAAGAATTCCGCCGCATGAACGCGAACGTGAAAATCGAAGGCCGCTCGGTCATGATGCAGGGATCTTCCAGGCTCCAAGGGGCTGAAGTCGCTGCGACAGACCTGCGCGCGGCAGCAGCACTCATCCTTGCCGGCCTCGTCGCTGAAGGCATCACCCGCGTCAACGAACTCCAGCACCTCGACCGCGGCTACGTGAACTTCCACGAAAAGCTCGCCGCACTGGGTGCCGACATCGAACGCGTAACGCTTGAAGAAGAAAAAACGGCGGAAAAAGAAGGCCAGCCTGCATAAGAGAAATACAAAAAGCCTGCAGCCTGACCGGCGAGCAGGCTTTTTTGCGGAATATGAGGCGTCAGGCTGGGGATCGTGGAGTTGTGGGAGTTTATCGGAGTCTTGGTGAGTTTTATCTGGGTCTCAATGCGGTTTATCCCGGTCTCGGCGGCTCTTATCTGGGTCTCGGTGATGCTTATCTCGGTCTTGAGTGCGCTTATCCCGGTCTTGAGTGCGCTTATCCCGTTCTCGGCAGCGCTTATCTCGGTCTCGGATGGGCTTATCTGGGTCTCGATGGCGCTTATCTGGGTCTCGGTGGCGTTTATCTCGGTCTCGGCAGCTCTTATCTGGGTCTCGATGATGCTTATCTGGGTCTCGGTGGTGCTTATCTGGGTCTCGATGGCGCTTATCTGGGTCTCGGTGGCTCTTATCTCGGTCTCGGCAGCGCTTATCTGGGTCTCGGTGGCGTTTATCTCGGTCTTGAGTGCGCTTATCCCGTTCTCGACACCGCTTATCTCGGTATCGCCGCGGCCCATCCCGGTCTCGACACCGCTCATCCCGGTCTCGACACCGCTTATCTCGGTCTTAAAGGCGCTGACCCCGTTCTCGCCGCAAACCGCCGCCGCTCCAGGACTTTTACGAATAAAATCAGAATTCTGTCTGCAAATAACCTATGTTTCCCAGAAGGTCTGTGATAAAATATGCAAATAGAGCAGACCGCGGGACAACAGGCAGACAAGGATGAAAGGGGTAGTCACATTGTCTCCAGTGAACCATCGGCAGACCGGCATCGATGCGGTCCTTTCCAGGGACCTTCTGGCATATATGAAGCAGAAGCACCTTTTGCTCATCGATAACCCGACTGTTGATTCGGTAAAAGACACAGTGCAGAAAGAGGCGGCGAACCGCCCATCGGTGGAAGTGGAGATCCGCGGCCGGAACCTGGTATCCGGCATGCCGGATTGCGTCCGTGTGCAGTCGGAAGAAATCGGACGGGTATTGCAGCTGGGCTGACCGGCTGGACAACAGAAGGGTGGACACTCATGTTAAAAGGATTTTATACGGCTGCTTCCGGAATGATCGCCCAGCAGCGCAGGACGGAGATTTTGACGAATAATCTCGGGAATGCGAATACGCCGGGCTTCAAAGCGGATCTGACAGCCGTCCGGTCATTCCCGAATATGCTGCTTTCCCGGATCGATGGGGAAGCGACCGGCCGGCAGGGAGACATCAGTCCGGTCGGCTCACTCGGTACGGGTGTCTACGTGCAGGAAACATTGCCGAACTTCGGACAGGGGTCACTCCGGGAGACGGCGATCCCGACAGATATCGCACTGACGAACGGCGTGCTGCCGGAAGGGAGCGCAATCTTCTTCCGCCTTGAAGGGCAGGACGGGGAGCTGTATACCCGCAATGGCAGTTTTACACTGGACGCTTCAGGGGATCTCGTGAATCCGCAGGGCTTTTACGTGCTGTCGGATACCGGCGAACGGATCCGTCTGGCCAATGACGACTTCACCGTCACCGCTGAAGGGTTTATTCGTCAAAACGGAGCGGATGTCGCAAGGATCGGCGTCGCCCTCTCCTTGCAGCCGGAGCAGCTGACGAAGACGGGGAACGGCCTGTTCCAGGCTGCAGGCGGCGCACTGCCTTCTGCATACGGCGGGGCGGCGGACTTTTCGCTGCGGCAAGGGTTCCTGGAACAGTCCAACGTCGATGCGGCGCGGACCATGACGGATTTGATGGCGGCGTACCGGACGTTTGAAGCGAATCAGAAAGTGCTGCAGGCTTACGACCGCAGCATGGAGCGCGCGGTCAATGAGATCGGGCGCGTGAACTAAGGGGGAACGGCACATGCTGCGGACGATGCTCACAGCGACGAATACAATGAACCAGCTGCAGCAGCACATGGACACGATCGGGCACAACCTCGCCAACAGTTCGACGGCGGGCTACAAGGCGCGCGATGCGAAATTCCATGAGCTGCTGTACCAGCAGTTCGACAACGATAAAGCCGATCAGGCGGTCCGGCAGTCGCCGGATGGGATCCGCTACGGAAGCGGCGCGATGCTCGGGCAGTCGGTGATGAACTGGCAGGCGGGCAGCCTCCAGGAGACCGGGCGTCCGCTTGATTTCGCATTCACCGCACCGAAGCAGTACTTCAAGGTCCGGATGGAGACGGAAACCGGCATGCGCGAAGTGTATACGCGGCAGGGGGCGTTTCAGGCAGTGCCTGCGGCGGGCGGCGGACTGGCGCTCGTGACGAATGAAGGGCATCCCGTCCTCGATGTGGCCGGCAATCCGGTCACATTCCGGGAAGGCGCCACCGGCTATGAAGCCGTGGACAACGGAATCCTCCGCGTCCGCTATGCGGATGGCACGGAACAGGCGATTCCGCTCGGTGTCGTGGAAGTTCAGCGCCCGCAGCTGATGGAACAGCTGTCCGGTACATATATCGGCCTGCCGGATACCGATGCGCTCGGCGTGGCGGCGGACGATGTGCTGACCGACCTGCAGGGTGCGGGCCGGCAGGACATCGGCCTCGCGAACAACAAACTTGAATCTTCGAATGTGGATTACCAGAAGGAACTGACCGATCTGATGAACGTACAGCGGTCGTACCAGTTCAATTCCCGGGCGCTCACCATCGCCGATCAGATGCTCGGGCTGATCAACGGGATCCGCTGATGGAAAGGCTGAATGACGGAATGCCAAAAACAAGGAAAGTACGGAAAAGAACCCCTTCGCCAAGGAAGGCGGAGAACAAGAAGACGTGGTGGGTGCAGATCCGCCTGTTCCCGATTTGGCTGCGGATTGTGCTCGTGCTCGTCCTCATCGCGCTTGCCGCAGCGGCCGGCGCGATGGTGGGCTACGGCGTCATCGGCGACGGTGACCCGCAGGACGCCCTGAAGTGGGAGACGTGGGCGCACATCATTGACGTCATCAATGGAATGAAATAGGCATCGGCGGCCGGAATTCCATCTTTTATTCAAACAGACGGCAGGAGGCGGAAGAATGCTGACGACAGAACAGATCAAAGCGGTATTGCCGCACCGGTACCCGTTACTCATGGTGGACCGGATACTTGAAGCCGAGGAAGGCAAACGGGCGGTCGGCCTGAAGAACGTCACGGCGAACGAAGAGTTCTTCAACGGCCATTTCCCGGGCTACCCGGTCATGCCGGGCGTCCTGATCGTGGAGGCGCTCGCCCAGGTCGGCGCGTACGCCGTCCTCAGCATGGAGGCGAATAAAGGCCGGCTGGCGTTCTTCACCGGCATCGACAATTGCCGGTTCAAACGGCAAGTCGTCCCGGGCGACCAGCTCCGGCTGGAAGTGGAGCTGACGAAGCTCCGCGGGCCGATGGGCAAAGGGCACGCCAAAGCGACCGTCGACGGCGAACTTGTCTGCGAATGCGACATCCTGTTCGCGCTCGGCGACGCCAAAAAAGACTGAGGTTGAGAATTTTCGGGCTTTTCGATAAAATAAAGACGCAATCCGGGAACTACAGGGATCCCCATTTTTTCCTTTGGAAGCCAACAGGAGGATGAGCATGTACAACGATTTGCCGGCAGGCGTCAAAAGCAGCATCACCCGTTCCATTTCCAGCGTGTTCGAAAAATACATGGCGGAAATCGGATGGCAGGAAGACCGTTTTCAGCTGGAAGAATTCATGGCTTTATGGCAGCACTACATCCGGAACAACGCGAGCTGGTACGCAAAAGTGCCGGACGCGGTGAAAGCCGATCCCGCTTTCCACCAGGAAATCGCCGACCGGATGAACCAGTCATTCGATAAAGTCCTGTCCGAACCCCCTTCGGAAGAGCAGATCGAGCGCATCGAGCGCCTGCAGAACGAACTGGGGACGGACATCACCTATTCATGCAAAGCGGAAGCCGCCTACGTCGAGAACCGGCTGGCGGCCGAACAGAAAAAACAGGGCAGTCCGAACTGATCGGACCGTCCTGTTTTATTTTTTCTCCGCCGCCTCTTCCTCCTCATCGACCCGGAGCCGCGGCCGTGTCAGCATATCCGTCTCGAAGCGCTCCAGCAGCTGGTCGCCCTCGAGCCCGTCCTCCAAGAGCTCAGACAGCAGCTCCTCCGCATAGCGCCGGCGTCCCCGCTTGAGCGTGCCGCTCATCAGCACGGACACATTCTCCTCGATCTCACTCACCCCGCACACCGACACCTGGAACGTCGCCGGCTCGTTGCCCGGATACGAAATGACCACCTTCACATCCGACACATCGCCCGACTCCATGAACCGTTCGAACGCCTCCTTATACCCGCGGTCCAGCAGCATCTCCAGCACCCACGACTGCTGGCTGTTCTCCTGATTGATGATAATCCCGTCCTTCACCGGATAATCGACCACCGCGCCTTCCTGCACAATGCCGAGCGAAATCATTTTGAACGTCTTCATAACGTGCCCCTTTTCATACCGTTTGCCCTCAGTATAGCACACAAAAAATTCCCGTCACCTGCCAAAACCGCGATTTCCCCATCGGTCCCCGTGCCCGCGCGGCGCCGTCTTCCGCCCCTGCTTCCGGTGGAATAAAACCGGAAATTCCCTGTTTTCAGACTCCTCCTATCGTCAAAACCCCATTTCCGGCATTTGCCCGGAACCGGACCGGAGCGCTAAGCTGAAGCGGAAAGGAGGTGAATCACATGAACCAAGTCGGAATCGTAGGCCGCTTGACGAAAGACCCGGTCACACGGGTACTCGCTGAAGGGCGCGTACATACTTCATTCATTCTCGCGGTCCAGCGCAGCTTCCGCAACCAGCAGGGGGAAATGGACACCGACTTCATCCTCTGCTCCACATGGGGAAGGCCGGCGCACAACATCTCCAAGTATTGTTCCAAAGGATCGCTCATCGCCGTAAGCGGCCGTCTCCAATCGCGCCACTACGACAAAGAAGACGGGACGCGGACCTACATCACAGAAGTCGTCGGCGACCAGATCCGCTTCCTGGACAAGCGCCAGAAAGAAGACCCGGCACAGGCTCAGCCGCAGCGCGAACAGGAAAGCCACTTCGACTTCCAGCCGCCCGAACCTGCGGGGACGCGCGGATGACCGGTCCCGGAAACCCGCGGCCGGCTGAAATCATCGTCCGCACACCGGACCGGTAAACAGCATGGGATTACTGTTGCAGGTGGAATCAAAACGCAAGGATGGAAGGAGGGAATCGGAGTGTCAGCTGAAACAGAGCATCGACTGGAAGCGCATGTGGCGCAATTGATCAAGCTTACCGCCTTGCTCCATAAACGACTGACGGATGCCGAAAGGGAGCTGAATGAACTGAAAGCGGCATTCCGGTCCCGAAACTAAGGTTTCATGTCTTGGGAGAGACAGTAAAGGAAGATCCGGCAGGATGGGGGTCCTCGCCGGATCGTTTTATGCTGAGGAGGGGTTGGAGGGAGGGGAGGGGGATGAGGTGTGAGGTGTGTGGGTTGGCTGGGTGTTGGTGGAGGGATATCTCGGGCATGGCGGCGTTTAACTGGGTCTCGGGGCGGCTTATCTTGGTCTTGGTGGGGTTTATCTCGGTCTTGGCGGTGTTTATCTCGGTCTTGATTGTTCTTATCTCGGTGTCGGTGGCGCTTATCTCGGTCTTGAGCACGCTTATCTCGTTCTCGACACCATTTATCTCGGTCTTGAGCACGCTTATCTCGGTCTTGAGCACGCTTATCTCGTTCTCGACACCATTTATCTCGGTCTTGAACACGCTTATCTCGGTCTTGAACCCG
>NZ_NHTN01000077.1 GCF_002167005.1 Indiicoccus explosivorum | reverse complement strand
CATACGGGGATTTTGATGTCGGCGGATCGAGTTCCGGGTCGGCTGACGTAACGGTATTGCTGTACCAGAATGACTTTCAAGTGGAAGCGCCGGAGCGCGGTTTGCAGTTCCGGGCGGAAATCCGTAATTACTCGACATCCGTCACGAATTTATATGAAGAAGGTTCAGTCGGAGATTTCCATCTGGAGCTGATCGAAAAACGCTGAAACACCGGCCCTTCAAAGGGCCGGTGTTTTCAGAGTGTTGAGAAACCCCTTCTTTAAGAGAAGAAAAGGGGAAGGACTAAACCAACTCTTATCATCAAGGGATATATCATCGATGGCTTTGGCCCTCCTGCTGAGCAGGAGGGCCATTTTCTTGATATTTTGTGTGGCGGCTGTCATGAAAGCCTGTTCCTGGACACATTGAAGCCCACGTCGCCTCGCGTAACGGAACCCATGGAGTTCCTTCGCATCTGCGAAGCTGCGCTCAATGGTCTGGCACCGTAACCGGTAAAGCGTCTTCCCTTCGGGCGTCCGCTTATTGGCTTTCACCTTCTCTTTTTCGTCTTCCCAGACATGCCGGGTGATCAGCCGGCACTTGCTCTTCTCACTAAAACAGTCCTCACGCAACGGGCAGCCGAGACAGTCCTGTGGCCGGCTTTTATATTCCCGCTGACCTTCACGAGTGGTGGTGGAATAGGCCAGCTTACAGCCCATCGGGCAGGCATAGGCATCCAGCTCCAGTACATAGGTGAATTTTCCCTTCGGCATTTTCTTGTTTTGGACGGTCGGCCGCCGGTACCCCATGACCGTAAAAATATGGTCTTTATTCAGACGCATACAGAGGTAGCTGGTGAAGTAGCCGGCATCCAAGGCGACTGCTTCCACTTCGAATTGGAATTTCTGTTTCTGGACAGCGAGCCGGCTAAGATACGGCTCGGCATCATTCACGTTTCCCGGTGTGATATAGGTATCCGTGATGAAGTTGTACTTGGCATCCACTGTCCGGTGATCCAAGTAGAAGAAACCGCGCGGTTTCCCGTCCCGCATGAGAAATCCGCTTTCGGGATCCGTGCGGCTGATTCGGGTCATGGCGGGTTTTGTTTTCTTGGCAGCCGTTGCCCGTTTGGGCTTCAGTGCTTTTTTCCGTGTGCCTCCCGGTCCTGTTGAACCGCTTGTTCCAGCTCCTCCAGGTAAGGAGCGACTTTTGCCTGTTTCGCCTGGCGGACAAACTTATTCTTGTTGGCATTCGCTTTCACGTGCGTGGAGTCCGAAAGCAGGATCCGGCCGTCGACTAAGCGGTGTTCCTGTGCCTGCCGAACGGTCTCCTCGAAAAATCGTTCAAAAACCGCTGTATCCCTAAACCGTTTGTGACGATTAAAACTGATGGTGGAATGATGGGGCACCGGATCGGTCGGTGACAGGCCGAGGAACCAGCGAAACGCCATATTGCTTTTCACTTCTGTCTCCAGCTGGCGTTCAGACCGAATGCCGTACAGATAGCCGATGAACAAGTACTTGAACAGGGTGACAGGAGGAATGGACGGGCGTCCATTATCGGGACAGTAGTGCTTGGCAGTAATATCATTCACGAATGAGAAGTCGATGAGGGCGTCGATCGTCCGCAGGAAGTGATCTTTCGGCACCAGATCTTCAATCGTCACGGTGACAGCGACATTCCGATGATTTTTGGCAGCTCCTTGCATGGTCGAGCCCTCCCGTTTTCTTTTCATTATAGCTGAAAATTCAGATATATTAAGAGGAAAATAGGGGCTGCCGAGACTTTCTCGACAGCCTG
>NZ_NHTN01000076.1 GCF_002167005.1 Indiicoccus explosivorum | reverse complement strand
AACAGCCGCGCAGCATATCGCCGGCGCGGCCATTCCGTAGTTCATTATTAAAGTGTCAGCCAAAGTCCAAGGGCATAGAGCAGACCGAACGTCCAATGATGCATCGCCGTCCATTTCATCCCACCCGCTTCGTTCAGCCATACTTTTTTATCAAAGCGCATCGCAACCGGCACGGCGAGCAAAATCAGCAGCGCCGGAATCGGAATGATCCGGACCGATGCGAGGAACAGCACCCAGATGTAAGCGCCGACCGACAGGAGCGACAGAATCAGCATCGCCTTCTGCTTGCCGATAAGGATCGGCACCGTGCGGCGGAACCCTTTGTCCTTTTCGATGTCACGGATATTGTTTGCCAGAATCATCGCCGCGATCAGCAGCGCGAACGGAAGCGCCGCCATGAACGTCACGATGCCGATCGGCGCGCCCTGGACCGCGACCGCCAGCACGAACACCGCAAATCCCATCAGCGCAGCCGCCGTCACTTCACCCAGCCCGAGCGCGGCCAGTGACTTCTTCCCTGCGGAATAAAACACGCCGCCCGCCACACAAAGGACGCCCGCAAAGAAGATGAACCCGCTGCTCATCATCGCAAGCCACACACCGAGCGAGAACGCGACCAGCAGCATCGCCGTTGCCACGCCCGGCAGCAGCTCGTACGCCGGACCCGTGCCGCCTTCCGTCCACCGGTCCGCATCCTGCCCCCTGCCGAAATCGAAATAATCGTTCAGGACATTCACCGGCATCTGGATCAATAGCGAAGCAAGCAAGAACACAAGGAACACGTCCCACCGGACCGTCCCGATCCCCGCCGCATATGCTGTGCCCGCCAGCACCGGCGTGATTGTACCGGTGAGCGTCATCGGCCGCATCAATTTCACCCAGGAACCGTTATACGTAAAATGCTGTTTCGTCACTTCCGCTTTTTGCATGATAATCCGTCCTTTCTATCCCCTAAAACGTCAGCATAATCGTTAGGAGCCCGACAAACCCGATCACTTCCACGCCCGATACGAGCGTCACACCACGCAACGACTGCTTCAGGAATGTGTCATACCCCTCATCCGCCATGTTCCACAGCACCGTCTTCGACAGCACACTGATCGCATGCGGATAACTGACGAGCGTCCCCCAGGCAAGCGTCAGCGAACCGACGACAAGCGCCAGCACGAAATGGTGACCGTACGGCGAGAGCGAAGCCGTTCCCATACTTTGGATCGGGCCGAATACCGTCCCGAGGAAAATCCCGGTCACAATCACACCGGCACCCGACAGCGTGAACACCTTATGCGTCCAGCGCATGAGCGACAAAAGGAACCGCTGCTGGTTCCGGTAATCCATCGCCCGGACCGCCGGGAATACGCCCCAGCCGACGAACAGCACACCGCCCACCCAGACGATCCCGAGGAACACATGTATGCCGAGCACAAGTTCGCGGAGAGTCCACCACATGGAAGTCACGGCCTTTCAAAAACTATGGTTGATTTCAGTTTAAAATTTGGCGGGAAAGAGGACATTGATGGAGGTCAAGTTTTAAAGGGGACTGAAGGAAAATCAGAATGAAGAGAAAAAAATAAAAACGCGGCCGATTGCTCGGACCGCGTTTTCGATAGCCAGATTAACGGAGAAGCTGAAGAACTCCCTGTGGCTGCTGGTTGGCTTGCTTTGCCGCTATGTCTTTCGATCATAGAATAGACTATATCTTCACCCTTTTCAGGGGCTGGGCACTTCGAATGGCGCTTGCCACCCTACAGATTTCATCGTCATAGCTATCGCCTTAGACGGTCTATCCTAGTCGTTGAACCTTCTCCAGAGTTTCCTCTCAGGAGCTTGGCTGCTGATTGTCCAATCTTCATTGTTTTCAAACCATCACGATCGCCGTTTCCAGCCGCGTTGTGGTCAATGAAGCTTCAGGAAGTCCCAGCAGTTCACCCAGTTGTAATCTGATCCGTTGCCGGAACAGACGCCCTTCAATCATTATCTCAGGAGTTGCAGTACTCCTTGAGGCATCTGATTGGATTGAGCCAGCATTGCTTGTGCTGCCTGTGCAAGAATCGAGTTCTTTGTTTGGTTCATCATTTCTTTCGCCATCGTGCGAACATTTGCTTTCACAAATGACCAGACTATATCTTCACCCTCCGATTTCTCGGTAGGGGCCGGGCACTTCGGATCCGCAGTGCTGATGACCACTGTTTCACCTACGGATTTCATCATCATAGCTCTCGCCTTAGATGGTCTATCCTAGTCGTTGGACCTTCTCCACTCTTTCGAGACAGGAGCTTGGCTGCTGATTGCCCAACTCTTTTCTTTTTTTGGGCCATCACGTCTGCCGTTTCCAGCTGCGTTGTGGCAAGAAAAGCTCTAAGGGGTTTCCAGCAATTCACCCGGTTATGATCGCTGACCGTTACCAGTCAGGACGACTGTACCTCCGTCCGCTTACGCGGCTTTGGCATAATCTACGTCGCGGATACGTGATTCCGCTGCAGTAAGGTTTTCGGAAGATGTTCCAAGGTTGTTGATAGTATGCTCGAGACGGTTCTGATTAGCGCCAAGTTTTGAACGTTCTGCAGAAACTGATTCGATCGCATTATTGATTGTTGTAATTGCTGCATCTGCAGCTGTTTGAGAAGAAACATCTACACCAAGAGCGCCTTTAGCTCCTGCTGCAAGTGCTGCATCAGATTCGAGAACGAGTACCGCTGATGCATCGTAGTAACCAGCTGCTGTTCCATCGCCTGCTCCTGGAGCGGATTCTGCTCCTGCTGCCTGCCAAGTTCCAAGAACAGTAGTACCATCTTGACCAATCAGTGTTGTTCCGTCGGTTGTGTTCGCAGTATATACTTTACCTACCTGCAAAGCATCCGTTCTCATGTCGTTTACAGAGATCTGAAGGTTCTGCCCCTCGTTAGCACCAATTTGGAAAGTACCTGAGAAAGTACCATCGAGAAGGTTCTTTGTGTTGAATTCCGTGTCATCGCCGATTCGTGAAATTTCAGAAGCCAGTTCGTTAACTTCCTTCTGGATTTCAGAACGGTCCGTGTCCGTGTTTGTATCGTTCGCTGACTGAACAGCAAGTTCACGCATGCGCTGGAGAATGTCGTGAGTTTCGTTCAGCGCGCCTTCAGCCGTCTGGATGAGCGAGATGCCATCTTGTGCGTTCCGGGAAGCCTGGTCGAGACCGCGGATCTGCCCGCGCATTTTCTCGGAAATCGCGAGACCCGCTGCATCGTCGCCTGCTTTGTTAATGCGAAGACCGGAAGCGAGTTTCTCCATCGAACTTGACTGCGCCTGTGAAGCAGAAGACAGTTGGCGGTGCGTGTTAAGCGCTGTGATATTGTGATTGATAATCATGGTAAGTTGTTCCTCCCTGAGTGGTTGTTTCGCCCACTTCCTTGTGGACGTTTGGTTTATGTATGGCAGCAAACGAGCCGCCGGACCACGTGAACTGCCTTACAACAGTTATATCGGGGTCGGCCGGATTGTTTAATAGCTTAATTCACTTTTTTTCTTGATTCAGGAAGTTTTTTATTCCCGTCAGGTCTGCCAGCGCGTCGCGGTTTGATTCGCCGATTTCCTGGCGCAGTTCGCCGCGCAGGATATCCATCGTCTTCGGTGCGTTGATGCCGATTTTGACCTGGTCGCCTTTCACTTCGGTGATGGTGATTTCGATTTCGTCATTGATCCAGATCGTTTCGCCGGCTTTTCGTGTCAGTATAAGCATTGTCGGTCACCCCTTCTCTGCCAGCGGGCGGCGGATCGGATAGTCGGCTTTATCGAGAATGACTTGTTTCCCTTTACCCGTCCGCGTGTTGAGAATAACGGGGGCTTTCAAGTTGACCGTCGACGAATCGAACGGCTCCTTCACGGTGACGATCGAGATGATCGCGACGTCCTCTTCCCCTTCGATTCCGAGTGCGTGGACTGTCGCTTCGTCGATTTCGAATGTGTATTCACCGAATAAAAACGGGTTGGTCACGACAAAAGCGACCTGCTCTGTGTCGACGGACTGCAGGACGTGGAACGCGTCGTTCCCTTCGAGCGGCAGGATGACGAAGCGGCGCTCGTCGTCAAAACCTGGGAGGCCGTGCTCGAACCGGATAAGTCCTTTTTCATCGATCGTTGTTTCACCAAAAAATGCGGTTTGGATATTCATTCTGCTGGAGCTCCTTTATAAAGAAATATCGATGGACGGCGGCTGCTCCCGCGGTGTGTGGGAGAGTTCAACCTGCGCCATCGTGTAATTGATTTTCACACTGCCGTGGGACGGGATGAACGTGATGCCAAGCTGTTTCTGCTGACGCCAAGACGCTTTCGCCTGGTCGGCGATCGGGTTGCCGCCGTTTTCGATGCTCATGAGCGCGCGCCCCTGTTCCGCTCTGCGGGCTGTTCCTTCCAGCGCCGCCTGGACGCCCGTATCCGCGTTTTCATCGGCAAGCTGCGGAATCGGCTTGAACCCATACTGCGCACGTGCATCTGATGCGTCGATTTTCAATTGGGCAGGCGTCGTCCTGATTTGGACCGGTGTGATCCACATTATCTCACCTTCTAAAAAAGACCGGCTCGTTTCCGAGGCGGTCTTTGAATTTTTATCTTAAGAAATCAACAAGCGTCGGCTGGATGATCTTCGCGCCGACGGACAGCGCAGCCCGGTGGACGGATTCCTGTGTGATCATTTCCGTAATGACTTCTTCATAGTCGATGTTCTCGTTCTCGGACATCTGCTTCGTGGCGATGATCTCCTGCGTCGCCAAGCGGTTTTCCATCAATTCGACACGGTTCTGCCGCGCGCCGACATTCGCCCGCATTTCCAGGAGGCTGTCGAGCTGCCCCTGGACCTCGCCGATCGACTGATCGAGGTTTTCACCTGTGTCGAGATTCGTCAGCATATCGTCGAATGTTTTATTCATATCCGTAAACAGTTGACGCGCATTGGTATTGACCTGCACCGTCACGCCATCGAAAACTTCAAATTCCACCGGCTTATCAAATGCGGCATCCGTGCCGATCGCTCCGTTAGCGGAAAGAGGCGTGTCCGTCTTCGTGCCGCTGAAAATAAATTTATCGCCGATTTTCGTGTTCGCAAGATCCTGCACATGCTCCTGGAGCTGCTTGATCTCTTCGGCGATCATCGCCCGGTCCTGCGGCGTCTTCGTGCCGTCCGCCGCTGAAATCATCAGTTCGTTCGCCCGATGGATGGCGGAACCGACTTTATCGAGCGTGTCGTCCGTCGAATCGAGCCAGCTGTGCGCTTCCCCGAGGTTGCGCTGGAACTGCTGCACTTTATCGAGCTGCGTCCGATAGCCGATGCCTTTCATCGCCACGACCGGATCATCCGACGGCCGGTTCACTTTCTTCCCCGTCGTCAGCTGGTCCTGCAGCTTGCCCATTTTACTATAACTGTCCGACAAATTGCGGAGCATATTATTCGAAAGCATCGATTGCGTCACGCGCATATTCAGCTCTCCTTTTGTTTAATGATGGGATGGAATGCCCGCTTTCCGCGGACGAACGGATGAGCCTCCGCGCGCTGTGCGCTTGCGGGGTCTCATCACGTCCGTTTTTCCGCAGGAGTCGGGCAGTTCCATCCTTAGGCGTTCTAAATATAAGCATCTGGGGGGTGGAGCAAGCATGCGAAAATACGAGACGCCTGCGGGATAGCAGTTCAGGTGAGACCCTGCAGGACGCGCAAGCGGCCGAAGCGGCTCACGAACTGCCCGCGGCAAGCGAGTGTTTTCGCAGCGAAGCGAACCGCCCCGGCAGCTGGCAACGCGACGTCCTGTCGCGCCAGCTGCATGTCCCACTTCCTGTGGGGTAGAAAGCGTCCGCCGGAGGCGAATTCTTCTTTAATATTACAATCCGACTCGGCCCATGCCATTGATGATCTTGTCCAGCATCTCATCCACAACGGTGATCATCCGCGCATTGGCGTTATACGCCTGCTGGAACGTCACCATGTTCGTCATTTCCTCATCAAGCGACACCGACGAATACGACGCGCGGCGTTCAGCAACCGCGAGCTGCAACGTCTCCGAGTTGTGCGCCATCCGCGCCGCCTGCTGGCCTTCGACCCCGAGCTCCCCGATGATGCCCTGGTAATACGTCTGCGCTGTCGTCGCTTTGCCGTCGATCGTGATCGTCGCGGATTTCACATCCGCCAGATTGCGGGCATTGTTGCCGTTTCCGGCTTCAGCGGAACCGGGTGCCGAATCGGACGCGGCGAGCAGGTTCGAGTTCTCCAGCAGCGCTTCGTTCACGCTGATCGTCGCGGCCGAATCCATATTTTCAAAAAAAGCGAGGCCGGCGTCCCCGTTCAGATCCGTCCCCGACTGATGGACGGCGTTGAACTTCGTTGCGAACTCCGATGCCAGATCATCAAGCTTCGCGAGCATGTCGTTGTAGAGCCCTTTCGGCTCCCCGCCCGCTTCCTGATAGCCGTATGAGTTGATCAGCGCGCGGACTTTGCCGCTCTGGAGAAGGTTCCCGACCGGGACGTCTTCCGTGCCGACCGTCAACCCCGTTACGTTGTCATCGGTTTTATTCACTGCGACTTCATGGACCGTCTGCCCGTCGACGAGCACGACCGGCCCGTTCGACGTCTTCAGCGAGATCTTCACGCCGCCTTCCGCGATGGCGAGTGCGCCGCCGCCCGTCTTGATCGTTTCGATGTCGATCGGCATGTACGCCGACAGTTCGTCGATGAGCGAGTCGCGTGCATCGTACAGGTCGTTCGGCAAGTAGCCGTTCGGTTCGACTTCCTGGATCTGGCGGTTGAGGTCCGAAATGTTCTGCAGGATGGCGTTGACGTCTTTGCCCGCCACTTCCAGTTCGCTGCCGTAGTCGGCTTTCAGCGCGGATATCGACCGGCTGATGTAGCTGAACGATTCCGTCACGGCCACGCCGCGCTGGACGACGACGGCGCGCGCGCCGCTGTTTTCCGGGTTGACGGACAAATCCTGGAGCGATTTCCAGAACTCATCCATCGATTTGGCGAGTCCGTATTCGGACGGTTCGTTCATGACGTCCTCCAGCTGGGAGATGGCGCTCGACCGCGACTGCCAGTAGCCGAATTTATTGGCTTCCTGACGGAACTGGCGGTCGGTGAAGTCGTCGCGCATCCGTTCGATCGTCCCCGCTTCGACACCGGTGCCGAGCTGGCCCGGCATTTTCGGCGCGTTCATCCCGGTGCCCGGGTATGCCGGCGTGGTCTGCATCGTCACCCGCTGGCGCGAATAGCCGTCGGTGTTGGCGTTGGCGATGTTGTGGCCGGTCGTATGAAGGGCGGCCTGCTGTGTGAACAGCCCCCGTTTGCTCGCTTCGAGCCCCATGAATGTAGACATGCTGTGCCTCCTACGCCTGCGAGTCGAAGAATGAACGCGTCACGCGCTTCCTCGCCCCGGCGGCATCCGTTTTCGTGTAGTTGATCGGTCCCCGCTTCGGCTGCAGGAGATCGAGCGACATGTTGACGTACTGCAGCGACTGGAACGTCAGCCGCTGGTTCAGCGCGTTGCGCGCTTTCAGTTCATCGACCGTAGCGAGCAGCTGGTCCCGGATCGTGAGGAGCGCCTCGCCTTCCGCGCCGCCCGCCGTTTCCGCGATTTCCGTCACGGTCGGTTCCGGCACATGCCAGCCCCGCTGTGCCATGAATTGCGCAGCCACCGCCATCCGCTGCCGTTCAAGCTGCGAAATGGCCGCCACATGCGCCTGCTCATCCTTGAGCAGTCCTTCGAGGCTGTCCATGTCCCCGTTTTTGATGAATTCCGTCTTGCGGGCAGCGAGATCCAACAGGCTGCCATGGAGTGCCTGGAGTTTCTCCAGCACGTGAATGATCGATTCCGCGGACATAGTCAGCCTTCCCCTCACTTCTTATAAAAATCAAACAGCCCGTTGGCGATCTTCTCGGCGTCCGGTTTATACGTCCCCGCCTCGATCTGCGCTTTCAGCGACTGGATGCGCTCCGCGCGTTCCGGAGAATTCACCGACAACTGAAGTTCTTTCGCTTCCGCGGAAATTTCGAGCTTATCCTGCCGGACTGCCGCTTTCGCCGTCTCCTCGATTTTCTGCTGATTTTTCGTATACGGATTCACCGGATTCATTCCTGCATTCGATATTTTCATGTTTCCGCCTCCTGTTCTTACATCCTGTTATCGTTTATTTCGGCCGGAACCGCATTTTTTGAAGTTTTTTCAAAGCCAAAAGGGCAAAATAGCCCTTTCGACTAATTATGGCCTCTGTGATATGTGCCCTTTTCACTATCGGCGATGCGCTGCCGGAAATCCTTCGCCGCTTCGAACAGCTCCAGGCCGTTCTCCAGCTCGTCCCGACAGTCCCCGCACAGCTTCCCTTCCACCGTCAGCCGCCCGCACTGGTCGCACGGATAGCCGAGATTCGGGAACAGCGCCGTCTGGATGCGACCCTTTTTCACCCATTTATGCAATAAACCCGGATCCGCCCCTGTGACTTCGACGATCCGCTCAATCGTCGCCGCCCGGTTTTCCCGGCGGCGCAGGAACGCGTACACTTCATCGTATTTCTTTTCCTCCGCCGTCGCGCACGGTCCGCACACCTCACGCAGACCGCTGTAGCTGAACAGGCTGCCGCACGTCGGGCAGTCCCTCACTTCTCCCATTTCCGTTCCTCCTATCCTCTGATCAAGGCGAACACGCGCACTTCCTCCGCCCCGGCTTCGCGCAGGACATGCGCCGCGTGCCGCATCGTCGCCCCGGTCGTGTACAGATCATCGACGACCGTCACCCGCGCCGGCACCGGTTCCCCGTTCCATGTGAATAAAACCGGTGCGGCGATGCGCTCTTCGCGCGTCTTCTTCCCCTGAACGCTGTCCCGCTTCGTCAGGTAGTGCCGGTACGGAAGGCGCGCCGCATCAAGCAGCCGGTCCACTTGCGGGAACGTCCGCTCCCGGAGCCGCTTGTCATTCATAGGTATCGGCACAATCGCCTCACCTTTTAACGCTTTCCGGAGCTCCGCGGAAAATACTTCCGCGAGCGCCGCATCCTGGAGGAACTTATAGCGGTGCAAAAACTGCCGCATCGCTTCATTGTATGTATACAGGCTCCGGCCGCCGGACACCACCCCCGCATAGCCGGACGTCTCCCACATCGCGCAGTCGCCGCACAGCCCGTCGGACGCTTTTCCGCAGTGGGGGCAGACGGGGCCGGTGATCCGCTCGAACTTGCCCATGCAGCGGCCGCACACGTCCGGCGTGGGATCCCGGCAGAAAAGCGTGCGCCACGACACCGGCTCCGGTGTCACCGCATCACAGATGAGACAGTTCATGACGGAGCCCCTCCTTTATTGTACGAACGGATCAGATGGCGCACTTCGTCCATGCGGCGCGAAATGCCGTTATGGAATAAAACGACGTCACCGGCCGGGCAGTCCGCCGCCCGTCCCACGCGGCCGGCGATCTGGATGAGTGCCGACGGCGTGAAAATCGCTTCGTCCGCGCCGACGACCGCGACCTGGACATTGCGGATCGTGATGCCGCGCTCGAGGATCGTCGACGTGACGAGTCCGGGGATCTCGCCGCGCCGCAGCTTCAGGACATTCTCTTTCCGGTCCGGGTCTTCTGCATGGACCGCCCGGATGCCCGGATGGATCGCCTGGAAGTAAGGGATCGTCTCATCGATCAATTCCACCGTCGGCAAAAACAAAAGGAACGGCCGGCCGCGCGCCGCATTGTCCTCCACCCAGCTTTTCAGTTTCGGCGGGACGCGCCCTTTCCGGAACGCCTTCCGGTAATTCCACAGCGGCCGGTACACCGGCTCCGGCAGCGGATGGCCGTGATAGCGGCGGAAAATGTGCGACTGGTTTTTAATACTCCGCAACAGCTTGCGGGAAGGCGTCGCCGTGACGTAGGCGACCGGCGCACCCTGCTTCTTCGCTTTCTGGACGGCGCGCTGCAGCGTTTTGTCCGCCGTATACGGAAACGCGTCCGCCTCATCGACGATCATGACATCGAACGCGTCTTCGAACCGGTACAGCTGGTGCGTCGTCGCGAGGATGAGCTGGGCAAAGCCCGCTTCCTTCGGCGCGCCGCCGTAAAGCGCGTGGATGACGGTATCCGGGAACGCCGCTTTCAGCCGCGGCGCGAGTTCGAGCACGACATCGGTGCGCGGGGCGGCGAGGCACACGCGCTTGCCGGTTGCGAGCGCATCGAAAATCGGCGGGAACAGCAGCTCCGTCTTGCCCGCACCGCAGACGGCGTAAATGAGGTGGTCTTCTTTTTTATGGAAGCTGGCGAGCAGTTCGTCGGACGCTTTCTGCTGCGCGGCCGTGAGCGTCCCGTTCCAGACGAATGAATGCAGGTGTCCGCCGGACGAAGAAGGGTTCGCCCACGTAATCAGCTCCGTGCATGAACTGACGCGCCCCATATTGAGGCAATGCCGGCAATAAAAGCAGTTCTTCCCGCAGCGGCTGCAAGCGAACTCCGCAATCAGGCGCGGGTCCTTTTCCCGGCACCGGGCGCACTGGCGGCCGGTGATGCCGGGAATTGTCCGGATCCGCCCATCGTTGATCCGCGTATCGATGTCTTCTTTTTGAAAAGGGGTATGGTCGCGCAGCCAGATCCGGCCGGTGAGGAATGCTTCGATTTCGTCCATAAGGGTTGTCCTTTCTGCGGGTTTGAAAAAACTCCCGGCTGAGCGGGAGTTTTACTGGTTGCCGATAAAGTGGAGCGAGGTCACTTTCCAGTCGCCGTCTTCTTTCGCGAAGACGACGACTTGGCGGCCGGTCTGCGACAGGTTGGTGTCGGCTTCGGCGTCGACCATGTCCACATCGATGACCGCGAACACTTCCGCGCGGTCCTCTTCATACTTCACGACGGTCACGTCGCTCGGCGTGTATGTCGTTTCGAATTGTTCAAACGTATCGATCAGCAGCTGTTTGTCTTCTTCGCGGTCGAATCCCTCGGGATTCTCGGCGAGCACATCCATGAACGCGTCCAAATCTTCGTCATTGAACGCCTGGATGTAGGCATCATACGCGTCAAGGAGCGCGTCGCGTTCGTCTTTCGGCACTTCCGCAGCGACCGGCATGCCGTCCTCGCCCATCGTGAAGCCGACGGTGTCATCTTCAGCCGCGTCGTCCGCGACGGTGTCGTCCGCGATGCCGTGCCCGACGGCATCATTCGTGTTTTCGTAACCGGCTTCCGCCGTATCCGGGTTCTGCGCTTCTTCTTCGCCGGAACAGCCGGCCAGCAGCGCCGCCATCCCCGCAGCAAGCATCCATTTTTTCATCCCGCATTCCTCCTGCGGTTATTTTTGCACAAATGAGTGCCGGCATTCAACTCGGGCAT
>NZ_NHTN01000075.1 GCF_002167005.1 Indiicoccus explosivorum | reverse complement strand
CCGCATCCCCGCTTCCTTCACCGGCCTCGTCGGTCTCAAGCCGACGCGCGGCCGCACGCCTGTCGGTCCCGGCACCGGCCGTCAGTGGCAGGGCGCGTCCATCGACTTCGCCCTCACCCGGACCGTGCGCGACGCCGCGGCGCTCCTCGACACCCTGCAGACCATCCAGCCCGAGGCCGCGTTCCAGGTCCCCCTCGAGGAGGGCGGATTCCTGAATTCCCTGGAAGCCCCGTTTTCACGGAATAAACCCGGAAATTCCTTGAACATCGCCTTCACCCTCGAATCGCCGGTCGGCACGCCCGTCTCCGACGAAGCGAAGACAGCGGTCCTCAAAACGGTCCGCTGGCTGGAACGGGAAGGCCACCATGTCGAGGAGGCGGATCACGGTGTCGACGGCGTCGCCCTCATGCGGGACTACTACGTCATGAACAGCGGCGAAATGGCGCTCGTCACCCGCCAGTTGAGCGGGGCGGCCGGCCGCCCGCTCACGGCGGATGATATGGAAATCGAAGGCTGGCTTCTGGCGGAAGCGGGAAAGAACATATCAGCCGCCGATTATTCGGCGAGCATCGCGTCGTGGGATGCGGCCGCCGCCAATATGGCGGCGTTCCACCGGACGTACGATCTGTATGTCACCCCGGCGACCGCGCAGGCGGCGCCCAAGGTGGGCGAACTCACCCATTCCCCTGAGTCACGCCATGGTTTATTGGAAAAAATGGCGCGCGCGAAGACGAGCGCGGACGAGCAGGAGCTGATCTATGAGATGTTCCTGCCGAGCCTGACGTACACGCCGTTCACACAGCTCGCGAATCTCACGGGGCAGCCGGCGATTTCCGTGCCGGTGCATGTGACGCCGGACGGGCTGCCGCTCGGCGTCCAGCTCATGGCGAATAAGGGTGCGGAACGGCTGCTGCTGCAGACGGCGGCTGTGCTGGAGAAGTCGGAGTTGTGGGTCGGGATGAAAGGGAATCCGAATTTTTCCCTCTGACGGAAAGTTCAGGTACACTATGGGAATCAGACTGGAACTGACGGAAGAAAGGAACGCTGCTGTGAGAATTTATCTGGCCCTCACCGCTGTCATGGTGCTGTGGGGCTTCAACGTATCCATCATTAAACTGCTCGTGGAATATTTGCCGCCGGTGACGATCACCGCGTTCCGCATCATGACGGCGGGTGTCGTCGTGTTCATCATCCTCGGCTTCATGGGGCTCATCCGCCGGCCGACTCTGCGGGAGAGCGGCTTCATCGTGGCGGGCAGCCTGCTCAGTGTCGTCGCGCACCATTATTTCATCGCGCTCGGCCTGGAGCGGACGACGGCGGCGAACGGCGGGCTCATCCTCGGGCTCGGGCCGCTATTGACCGCGTTCCTCGCCATGGCGATTCTGCGCCAGACGCCGTCCGTGCTGCGGTCAATCGGGTTTCTCCTCGGCGCGGCGGGGGTATCGATTACTGTATTGACTGGGAGCGAAGGCCTCGCCGGCATGGGACTCGGCGATTTGTATGTCTTTCTGTCGATCTTGTCGCAGGCGCTCAGCTTCATCGTCATCAGCAAAGCCGCCAGGACGCTCGATCCGCGGCTTTTGACCGGCTATATGCTCATCATCGGCTCATCGATCCTGCTCCTCATCGGGCTGCGGCTCGAGCCGGGGCGGATTACCGAATTCGGGGACGCGCCATGGTTCATCTGGTTCGCGTTCATCGTGTCGGCCATCTTTGCGACGGCGGTCGGCCACATGACGTACAACCACATGATCGGCAAAGTCGGCGTGACGGAAACGGCCATCTTCCTGAACTTGAACACCTTCTTCTCGCTCGTCGGCGCCGCGGTGATTCTCGGGGAAGACCTGCTGCCGGCGCACTTCGCCGGGTTTATTTTCATCGTCACTGGTGTCCTCCTCGGCTCGGGAGCGGCGGAAGAACTCCTGCGCCGGCGCCGCCGGGCAGGCGTCAAGCACTGAAAGGGGAATCGCGGAATGGACATGTACAGGCTGATCTCATCCCATCTGAAGGAAGCGGGATACAACCCGTTCGACGGCGTGCTGCGCATCGAATTCCGCGACGGCAGCGTCTACGATTACCAGGGCGTGCCCGAACACGTCTTCCGCGGGCTCATGAGTTCCGCTTCGCACGGGCGCTACTTCGCCGAGAAAATAAAAGACCGCTACCCGTACAGGCGGGCGTTTTGAATAGGCTGCTGGAAACCGTCCCCGTTTTGGGGGCGGTTTTTGTGTGTGAGGGGGGAGGAGGTGAGAGCGGGATAAGCTGTTTCAAGACCGAGATAAGCTGCTTCAAGACCGAGATAAAGGGTGGCGAGAGCAGGATAAGCTGTTTCAAGACCGAGATAAGCGGCATCAAGACCGAGATAAAACCTGTCAAGACCGAGATAAGCGGCATCAAGACCGAGATAAAGGGTGGCGAGACCGAGATAAACGCACTCAAGACCGGGATAAGCCGCTTCAAGAACGAGACAAGGGGTTGCGAGACCGAGATAAGAGGTTTCAAGACCGAGATAAAACCTATCGAGACCGAGATAAGGGGTGGCGAGACCGAGATAAGAGGTTTCAAGACCGAGATAAGCGGCATCAAGACCGAGATAAAACCTGTCAAGACCGAGATAAGCGGCATCAAGACCGAGATAAAGGGTGGCGAGACCGAGATAAGAGGTTTCAAGACCGAGATAAAACCTATCGAGACCGAGATAAGATGCTACAAGACCGAGATAAGCCGCTCCTGACACCAAACGGATCCCCCTTCCGCACCAACCAGTCAATATTTTATTAAAACCTATGGCACTTCCGCCCGGTTCATGGAATACTGAAACTATCTACATCCGGGAGGCAATCAAAAAGATGGACCGAATCCAGCAATACATAGCAGACCACATAGAGGAAATCATTGAAGACATCAAATACATCGTCGAGGCGGATTCGCCGTCGTCCGATAAACAGCTGGCGGACCGCTGCGGCGAGCGGATCCAGGAACTGTACCGCAGACGGCTCGGCTGCACGGCCCGCGTGATCGAAGAAGAGGAATACGGCAACCACCTCCGTTTCGAGTACGGCACCGGTGATAAAAAACTGCTGCTGCTGTCGCATTTCGACACGGTGTGGAATAAAGGCGCGCTCTCGGTCCGGGAGGAGGGGAACCGCATTTACGGCCCGGGCATCCTCGACATGAAAAGCGGTCTTGTCCAGGCGGTTTGGGCGCTGAAGGCTTGTAAAGACCTCGGCATTCCGCTGAATAAAAAAATCATCCACGTCTGTACGAGTGACGAAGAAATCGGCAGCCCGTCCGCGCGCGAAGTGATCATGGAAGAAGCGAAAGGGGCCATGTGCGCGCTCGTGACGGAGCCGCCCGTGGAGAAGACCGGTGATCTGAAGACATGCCGGAAAGGCTCCGCCCGTTACTTCGTCCACATCCATGGCAAAGCGGCGCACTCCGGCAATCACCATGACGAAGGGGTGAGCGCCATCAAGGAAGCGGCGGAACAGATCATTTATTTGGAATCGCTGACGAATTATGACAAGGGGACGACAATCAACGTCGGAGCGATGGAAGGCGGCGGCAAACTGAATGTCGTGGCGGATTCCGCGACGCTCGGCGTCGACGTCCGGACCGAAACCGAGGAGGAGCAGGAGCGGATCGATCATTTGATGGAAGAGCTTGCGCCGCATTCGGAAGGCGTGAAGCTGGAAGTGGAAGGCGGCATCATGCGGCCGCCGATGCTGCGCACGGAAAGTACCGGTGAACTGTTCGAGCATGCCCGGAAGGTGGCGGAAGAACTGGGCATCCGGATCGGCGAAGCGGCGGTCGGCGGCGGAAGCGACGGCAACTTCACCGCCAGTATGGGAATTCCGACGCTCGATGGGCTCGGAGCCGCCGGCAGCGGCATGCACGCCAAAAACGAGCACATCGTGAAAGACCAGATCCCGTTCCGGACCGCGCTCCTCGGCAAACTGATCGTGTCGCTGTAACATTTGGTGCCTCATTTGGTGCCTGGCACCATTAATCATAATACTCTGTATTTTTAGAAAAACGGTGCCAGGCACCACTCGAACGCCACTTGTGCACCCTCCCAAGCTGATGGTGCCGCTATAAGTTAAGGTGGACGAAATATCCGGTAATCGTAAAAATCTTCTATACAAAAAACCTCTCTTTCTGTAGAATATAAATATTCTGACATTTAAGAGGGGGGAGGATACAAGTGGCAACTGAAGAAAAGCAAGTGAGCGAAACAGGGTACAAGCAGGAATTGAACAGGACGCTGACGTTTTGGGACCTGCTGATCTACGGACTTGTCTTCATGGTGCCGATTGCACCGTTCGGCATCTACGGAGTGGTGGCACAGGGCTCGAACGGCATGGTGGCGCTCGCCTACCTGATCGGCATGGTCGCGATGATTTTCACCGCGCTGAGTTATGCGACGATGGCGGAAGCGTTCCCGATTGCAGGATCGGTCTATTCATACGCCCAGCGAGGCATCAGCGATTCTGTCGGCTTCGTCGCCGGCTGGCTGATTTTATTGGACTATATTTTCGTACCGGCGCTGCTGTACGTGGTGAGCGCGGCGGCGCTGCATGATATCGTGCCGGAAGTGCCGCTGATCGTCTGGCTTGTTCTGTTCATCAGTATCAACACGGTCATCAACGTCATCGGGATCGAGTTCACAGCCCGGGCGAATAAGATCATCATCGTCCTCGAACTGATCGTCCTGGCGATTTTCGTCGCTGTCGGCGTCTATGCGATTACTCAAGGGGTGAATGGAGCGGAATTCACGTGGGATCCGCTGTATGACCCGGACGAGTTCAGTCTCGGGCTTGTCATGGGCGCTGTATCGATCGCCGTTTTGAGTTTCCTCGGTTTCGATGCGATCGCGACGCTCGCGGAAGAGTCGAAAGGCGGCAGGAAAGCGGTAGGAAACGCCATCATTTTCTCGCTGCTCGTCGTCGGGGTGCTGTTCATCATCCAGACGTGGGTCGCGGCGCTCATCTGGCCGGATTACACGACGTTCGAGAATGCGGATGTGGCGTTTTACCAGATCGCCGAAATTGCCGGCGGTGCCTGGCTGAAGTGGCTGACGATCATTGCAACGGCAGTTGCCTGGGGGATTGCGGACGCCCTTGTGGCGCAGGCGGCCATTTCGCGGGTGCTCTACAGCATGGCGCGTGACCGGAAATTGCCGGGTGTGCTGTCGAAAGTCCATCCGAAGTTCAAGACACCGTATATCAGTACACTCGTCGTCGCGGTCATTTCCTTGATCGTCACGTCGTTCTTCGCTTCGCGGATCGGCGCATTGGCATCGGTCATCAACTTCGGCGCGCTGTCGGCGTTCCTGCTGCTGCATTTGTCGGTCATGGTCTACTTCCTCAAAAAGAAAAAGAGCAAGAACTACTTCAAGCACCTTGTGCTGCCGCTGATCGGTTTCATCATCATCGGCTACGTTTGGATCAGCCTCGATGAATTGTCGAAGACGCTCGGCTTCATCTGGCTTGCGATCGGGTTGATCTATCTGGCGTTCCTAAAAGTGACGAAGCGGGATACAAAACTGAATCTGGAGGAATAAACCCGGGGCATGCGCATAAGCGCGTGCCTTTCGTGTGAGGCTGCTGTTGACAACGCGGCCGGTTTTCTTTATGATGAACCAAACCTTTTTGTACGGAAACGGCAGGATGCACCGGGAGCGGGGCAGCCGTGTACAGCTGAGCAGAGAATAGCCGAGAAATCGATGAATAAGAGGAGTAATGTGGATGCGCCCGATGGCAGAGAGTCAGTGGCGGGTGCGAACTGGCCGGGCTTCCGCATGAATGGACTTATGAGAGGTTCCCTGAACAATTCGGGTAGGGGAGCCCGTTTCCCTCGTTACGGGACTCGAGACGGAGCGGATGTTTCTGCTTCAGCAAGAGGTGGCACCGCGCGGTGAAGCGCCCTCTGCATGGATTTTTCCGTGCGGCGGGCGTTTTTTCATGCGCGAAATAAAGGAGATGAGCGGAGTGGAGATGGTTACACGGAAGCTGGAAGGTGACCGGCTGACGCCGGTCGCGGTGTTCCAGCGGCTGAAAGGACGCAGGAAGTTCCTGCTGGAAAGTTCGCTGAAACATACGGAAAACGGCCGGTATTCGTTCATCGGCGCGGAACCGGTGAAGAGTTTCATCGGGACGGCGTCGTCGCTGATCGAAATCGACCATGTGGACGGAATCAAACACGAGACGCCGGGGCGGCCGCTCGAGCTGCTGAAGGAGCGGGTGCCGCAGACAGCGGCCGGCTCGGAATTCCCGTTCGCCGGCGGGCTCGTCGGCTATATCGGATATGATGCCATCCGGGCATACGAACCGGTCGGCGCGACGCGGAAAGATTCGCTCGGCATGCCGCCTGTCCACCTGCACCAGTACGGGACGGCTGTCGTGTTCGATCACTTGAAACAGGATGTGACGATCGTTTCGTTCAGCGGTGAACAGGGCCTGGACAGAGCGGAAGCGGAGCTCGCGGTTCCGGAGACGGAAGCGGAGAACGGAGCGGTCCGCCCGCTTTTATTCGCATCGGAGACGGCAGGGAAGGTGTTCCGGCAGCTGGTGGATGAGGCGAAAGCGCACATCCGGCAGGGGGATGTGTTCCAGGTGGTGCTGTCGCAGCGGCTGCATGCGGCGTTCGGCGGGGATCCGTTCACGCTGTACCGGCGGCTGCGCAAGCAGAATCCGTCGCCGTATCAGTTTTATGTGGAGTTTGATGACTATACGGTGGTCGGGGCGTCGCCTGAGAGTCTGCTGTCCGTGCGGGGCGGGACGATCCGGACGAACCCGATCGCCGGCACGAGGCCGCGGGGGGCGGACGCCGACGAGGACGGTAGGCTGGCGGAGGAATTGCTGGCCGACCCGAAAGAGCGCGCGGAGCATATGATGCTCGTGGATTTGAGCCGCAACGATGTGGGACGTGTGGCGGCGCCGGGGACGGTGGCGATTCCTAAGTATATGGAAATCGAGAAGTATCAGCACGTGATGCATATCGTGTCGGAAGTGACGGGCACGCTCGCGGAAGCGATGCATCCGCTCGACGCGCTCGCTTCGTGCCTGCCGGCAGGGACGGTGTCGGGAGCGCCGAAAGTGCGGGCGATGCAGCTCATCCGGGAATTCGAGGAGGAACAGCGCGGCGTCTACGGCGGCGCGGTCGGGTATTTCGGATTCAACGGCAATCTCGATGTGGCGCTCGCCATCCGGACGTTCGTAGTAAAGGACGGCCGCGCGTATATCCAGGCGGGGGCCGGGATCGTCCATGACTCGGATCCGCAGAAAGAGTATGAAGAGACGCTGCATAAGGCGCGTTCGCTGATGGAGGTGTTCGGATGATCGTCATCATTGATCATTACGATTCGTTCACGTACAACATTTACCAGGCGGTGGCCGCGCACGGTTATGAGACGCGGGTGATCCGTTCCGACGCGTTTTCCGTCGAGGATATCGAGGCGCTGCAGCCGCAGGCGGTCGTTTTGTCGCCGGGCCCCGGGCATCCCCGGGAGTATCCGCAGTCGCTCGAATTGATCCGCGCCATCCACCACGCAACGCCGATCCTCGGCATTTGTCTCGGCCATCAGCTGCTGGCTGCGGCGTTCGGTGGACGGGTTGTGCAGGCGCCGCAGATCATGCACGGGAAAGTTTCGGTGATCCGCCATGACGGGAGCGGGGTGTTCCGCGGCCTGCCCGATCCGCTGTCCATCATGCGCTACCATTCGCTGGCAGCGGAGCGGGCGTCGCTTCCGGAGGTATTCCATATCCAGGCCTTCTCGGATGACGGAGCGGTCATGGCGTTCCGTCATCGCGACTATCCGCTCGCCGGCATCCAGTTCCATCCCGAATCGATCGGCACACCTGAAGGCGACCGGCTCGTGCTGAATTTCCTTGAGCACCGGGAGTGAACGCTGCAGTTTTTGGATCCGGTGCCTGCTCACATGACTGATTCGGTGCCTTGATTCGGTGCCTGGCACCCATTTTCTGAATCGTTATACCTATCTAAAAAATGGTGCCAGGCACTCAGTCCTGCATTATGATAGGAATAGGGACACGAAGAGAAGGGATGTCAGGTAAGTGGCTGAGTTTTTTATCGGACTTGTAATCGGATTGGCGGCAATCCAGTTGCTGCTGCTTGTTTACTTGGTTTTGTGGAAGAAAAGGACATTGGGGACGGAGAACCGCAAAGCGGCAATGCTGGAAGAACTGAAACCGGATTTCCTCACGTATCTGGAAGGCGGGGAGGAGGAGCCGGCCATGCCGGAGAATGAGAAGCTCCGGACGGCCGTGCTGGAGGGTCTGCTGTCGGAGCTGGTCGCGGATCAGAAGGATGAGCGGTTCCGCGGGAAGATCTCATCGACTGCCGAGCGGCATTTAGCCGCTGTGTATAAAAAGCGGCTGACGGCCGGAACGTGGGCGGAACGCGTCAACGCGCTTTATTTTATCGAGGATTTCCGGATCCATTCACTCCGCAGGCTGGTGTTCAGCCGGCTGGAGCAGCTGCCGGCCGATGACGAGGAGTGCCGGCAGAGCCTCCGTGTCTGCACCGCGCTGCAGGAACCGGATGTCATCGGGTTCCTCATCAGCCGCCAGGAATCCTTTTCGACAGGCCTTTTGAAAGAGCTGCTGCGGCGGTTCGATGAGCCGCTGCTGCATGAAGTAAAGCGTCGGCTGGAGGCGGATGACGGAGAAACCGAGAATTTGATGCTTGCGTTCCTGACGACGTGCGGCGAGCAGCAAAGCGCCCCGTTCTTCCTGTTTGTGGAAGGGAAACTGGCCGACCGCAGGAAAGAAGTGAGGCTGAAAGCCCTGCGGAGCCTTGTCAGCTACGGTCGGCTGTCGGATCCGGCGCTGATCGCTCCGTTCTTTTCATCTGAACATTGGGAAGAGCGCATGTACGCGGCGAAAATCACCGGCGCCTGCGGACTGGGCGGATACAGGGATGCACTGCTGTCGCTGTTTTCGGACCCCGTCTGGTGGGTCCGCTTTTCCGCTGCCGACAATGCTCTGAAGTTCGAAACCGGACCAGCGCTCCTGACCCGAATCGCTGAACAGCACGAGGATCCGTTCGCACGCGACATCGCCCGGCATATGGTTACGCGGAAAGGAGGCGATTCCGTTGCCTGATGGGTGGCTCTTAGCTTCTTTCGATGTGCTGTCCTGGCTCGTCATCGCCTATATGATCGGCGCCGGGCTCGTCTACCTCGTGCTGTTCCTGGTCGCCAGTCCGAAAATCCGGCGTGAACGGAAACTCAACCGCCATGAACAGATAGAGGAATTATCGGGGGATAACGGAACGTATCCGGTCTCTGTCCTCGTCCCCGTCTTCAACGAAGAAGCGGGGGTCCTCAGCACCGTCCGTTCGCTGCTTGCGCTGAACTATCCCGAGTTCGAAGTGGTCGTCGTCAATGACGGATCGGCCGACGGGACGGGGCGAAAGATGATCGACAGCTTCAATATGGTGCCGATCGACCTGGCGGTGCGGGAACAGTTCAAGACCGCCCCCATTGTCCGGGCATACAAATCCGAACGGCACCCGAACCTTTACCTTCTTGAAAAAGAAAATGGCGGGAAAGCCGATGCGCTGAATGCCGGCATCAACTTTTCGCACTATCCGTATTTCGCGGCGATCGATGGGGATTCAATTCTGGAGCGGGACGCGCTCCTCAAGACGATGAAGCCGATCATCGATTCAAATGGCCGCGTCACCGTGACCGGCGGGACGGTGCGCATCGCCAACGGCTGCAAAGTGGTGCAGGGAAAGGTGGAGAAAATCCGCCTGCCGAAACGGCCGCTTGAAATCATGCAGATCGTCGAGTATTTCCGTTCCTTCCTGATCGGACGGCTCGGACTCAGCCGCGTGAATATCCTCCTCATCATCTCGGGTGCGTTCGGCGTCTTTGAAAAAAACCGCGTCGTCAAAGTGGGCGGCTACCGGACCGGTACGATCGGCGAGGACATGGAACTCGTCGTGCGGATCCATCGGTCGCTGAAAGACGAAAAGTCGTCCGAGCGAATCGAATACATCCAGGATCCGGTCTGCTGGACGGAAGCGCCGAGCACCGTCGCTTCCCTGAAAGCGCAGCGCATCCGCTGGCAGCGGGGCCTTGCGGAAACTCTCTGGATCCATCGGGATATGCTGTTCAACCCGAAATACCGGGGTGTCGGAATGTTCTCGCTGCCGTACTTTCTGTTCGTCGAACTGCTGAGCGCCCTGTTCGAAACGATTGGCTACTTCATCATCATCGGCGGCCTGGTGTTTTCCATCGCCGATCCGGAAATCGCGTTCATCGTGCTGCTCGTCATGGTGCTGTACGGCTCGCTCATCTCGGCGCTCGCCGTCCTGCTCGAGGAGTGGACGTACCACAAATACCCCGACATCTCGAGCGTGATCGTCCTGTATGTATACGCCCTTTCCGAGACGTTCTGGTTCCGCATCCTCATGAACTTCTGGCGGCTCCAGGGGCTTCTTTATTCGTTCCGCAAAAAAGCGGAGTGGGGGGACATGGAACGCAAAGGTGTTTTTTCAGAGGAATAAAACAAGGGGATGCATAAAACAGAAATAAGGCTGCGCGGAACGTCTCCGGACATTCCGTGCAGCCTTTTCTTGTTTTATTTGATTTCACCGAACAGTTCCTGCAGAATGCCATACGATTTCTTCAGCCGCTCTTCCGTCTCCGGCAGATTCCACGGCTCCCACGAATAAAGGACCGGCGCGCCGGCCATCGCCTCGGCGACTTCGCCTTTTTCATCCGTCACGATCGCGGCCAGACCGATGCCGTCGATTTTCATCGAAGCGGTGATGCCATCTTCCTGGAGGTCACCGACGAATTCAAGCTGGCTCGGATCCCGGGCGTTCAGCATGAGCCACGGGATGCGCAGCTCGAGGATGCCCGTCTCTTCCGAAAAGTAGTAATCGGCGAGGGAATCGTAGTCCGGATGTTCCGGATCGCCGATGCCGAACTTCAGCACGCCGGTTTCGTACGCCTCGAACGGCACCGTTTCACCGGTATCCGGCCGGGTGTAGCGCTTATTGAGCGCGAGCCGGATCGGATGGAATCGATCCGCGATATCGCCTTCAGCCTCCGGAATCATCCTGAGCTGCTGGGCGTACTGGTAATAGAACTTGTCGTAATCCCCGGCGACTTCCAGCCGCGCTTCATCGCTGCCGTCGACCGTCAGCCGGAAATCGGCGGCAAACTCCTTGCCCGGCGCGATTTCGACCGGCACACCGGCCCCGTCACGCATGGAGAAATACAGCCGGAAATCATGGCCATCCCAGAATGCGTCACCGGCTTCCGCCAGTTCCGCTTTGATATACAAATATCGCTCATCGTGCGTCACGGACACATTCCGGAGCAGCGCCTCGCTGTCCGAAAGCACCGGCTCTGTTTCCCAGTCGTCCTCGCCGTCAACACCGATTTTATGGCGGTCGAAGCTGAGGAGGCCGAATTGCTGCTCGTTCGTCTGGGCGTTCGACCAGAACGGCCGCCGGTCAGGGTTGTCGTAATCGAGCGTGTTCCACGTGCGCTTGAACCACTCGTCCTGCCATGTGAACAGGAGGCCGCCGAGCAGATCCTCCTGCACGATATCCTCGAACAGACGGGCGGCGATTTCGCCCTGCTCCTTTTCAGACAGGAAGCCCTGGTTCCACCCGAACGGATTGCGGTGCGTCTGCCCGCGCGACGCCGGCACACCGAATTCCGCGATCAGGATCGGCATGTCGTGCGACGCATTCAAATCGTTCAAGTACCCCGCATAGTTGTTCCGTTCGCCGCGGTGGTCAATAAATTCGGTGTAGCGTTCCTCGATGTTGAGGAATTCCGGATAGTACGGATAGACGTGGTAGGATGTGAACAATCCGACTTCTTCAACGACGCCTTTCGCGTGGAGGTGATTTGGATCGACCGTCGCCATATCTTCCATATCAGCCGGTTCCGCCGGCTGTTCGAGGTTGTCGGTCGTCACCCAGTTCGTGAAGGAGTACGGCCGCATCGTGCCGTATTCGGCGATTTCGTGCTTTGCCAGGAAATCCAGCTGCTGCGCGAGCCAGATTTCCATCGGCCGGCCGTTTTCCGTATAAATGAATTCGCCGTCATAGTCAGCAAGGTCCGGGTACTTCTCGTCCATCGCGGCGACCATACCCGGATACCACTCGATGCCGATGACCCAGCCGATGACGTAGCGCGAAATGTCCGCGTCATACGTGCCGGATGCGTGTCCCGGTTCCGGCGCGATCACCGCGTTGCCGTGCACGGCGTCCGCCACTTTTTTCATTTCTTCCTGGAACGTTTCCGTGATTTCCGGTGTGAACGCGTCGATCGTTTCCTCGAGCGGCGCTTCGTCCGCCCACACCCCATGGAACACGTACAGCGGCTGTTCCGCTTCGGCGTTGTACGCGGCGAGCGCTTCATAAAACGCCGGCGGGTGCAGCGTGTACACCCGGATGGCGTTCGCGTTCAGCTCGCCGATCATGCGGAACCAGCGCAGGTACTCGTCGTAAGTAATCGCCGCTTCGCCCGGAAACGCGCCGGGTTTGCCCATGCCGATATTGACGCCTTTGATCGTAATCTCTTCCCAGCCGCCATTCCGGTAAACCGCGAAATCATCTTCAGCGATCTTCGCCGGGAATTCAATGCCCTGCACGGAAGGGAGCGGTGCCGCCGCATGTTCTGTATCAGGCGTGTCCGCTGCTGTTCGGCCCGCACTCGAAAGAATCTTCTTCATGACCGGCACATAAGTTTTCCAATAAAAGCTGTCCGTGTCTCCGGAGGTGAAGAGCGACCGGACTGCCGCGAAACCTGCTGCGGCATGGATGGGCGGCACTTCCGGGATGTCCGCGTAATCCCCCGCGAAGTAATACCTGTCAGACGTATCCCCGGTCTTTCTCACAACCGCCGGGAAATCGGCCGGAATACCGGCCGCGTCCAGTTTCGCGCTTCCGCCTTCCTGGAGGTCCCACTCATATTCGGCGAGCACGTCCGTTCCGGCAAGCGCCGTATGGATGTCGAACCAGTAGCCGTAAGCGGGGCTCGTCTCCAGACCGAACAACTCCTGTCCGGCGTCTGTGAAAGCGAGGGAAATGCCGCTTTCGCCGATGTCGCCGGCTTCTTCCGACAAAACGACGACGTCGCCTGTAAAGTCATTGATAAGTATGAACCCGGCGCCTTTGAATGCCCAGTCTCCTGTTTTATTCTCATAGCGGGTGATGGCCCAGTCCGGCACTTCCGCCGATAAGTCGCTGAAATAGCGGCCGCTCCAGCCGTCCCAGGCAAGACCGAGAAAAGCCGTCACGTCTTCCCGGACGGCACCAGCTGTAGGGGATGCGAAGGAATTGAATTCCATGATGAGGGCCGTGCCGTCGAGCGCCTGTTCCTTGATCGCCTTCCATTCGGCCGCATCGAGTCCGCCGTAAAGCTGGGAAGGCGTTTCCTTGCCGGCTTCTTTCCCGCTCGAGGCAGGTTCTTCTGCAACCACTCCATAGGTATCCGCCACATAAATCACATCCGTTCCGGCGAGCGAGGCGGGGAGGCTGCGGACAGAATAGCTTTCCGTTCCTTCATCCGGCACGAAGCCGAAATAATCGTCCGCTGTGCTGTAAGGACGGCCATCCGCCCCCGTGTACTTGAAATGGTTGAGCAGCCACGTCACGCCGTGGTGTTCCCGGTAATTCTCCGCCGGGACGGTCTTATCCAGAATGACGACTTCCAGCTCTTCTCCCGGCTGCATGAACCAGATGATGAAAGGCAGCAGCACGGCGAGCGCAATGGCCGCCACGATCCAAATCAATCGTTTCATAAAAAAGTATCCATTCCTTTATTTCATATTTTCCTGTGTTTTTTAAGAAGGAAGCCGGAAACTGAAGCGCTTTTCGTCCATGAACACGCCGGCATCGTACGTGCGCTCAATGAATTCGGCGTCACCGGTTTTATTGACCGTCAGGACAGTGGAGGACCGGGTGCCGTATTCTTCCATCTTGATGAACAGCGGGGACAGGCGGCGCTCGAGGTCGCGCCCGACACCGGTGTCCGGCAGCGCCGCATCCGCCGCGGGTTCCGCCCGCTGCATCAGCGCAAACAGTTCTTCCGGATCAACGGTGCCGCCCTTGAGCGCCTCTGCCAGCCCGGCTTTCCCCTTGACCACCTTCGGCCACGGCGTGTCGAGGAACCGGTTGCTGATGCCGTGGATCCCAGGGCTGATCTCCTGGACCCCGCCTTCGATGTTATTGAAATAAAACAAGGCGTCCGGCGTGCCGGCAATCAGGTTGAAGCCGTTGTAGGCATCCGGGTCGAGCGACCGCATGAACGCATCCGCCGGCATGTCGCTGTCCAGGAAATTCCGGACAATTTCCCCGCGCGTCCGCTTGCCGTCGGTCTCCCGCTCCGGATCCCGGAAATTGGTGAGCGCCGCAAAACGTCCCGCCTTCGTGATGCCCATCCACGTGCCTTTCTCCTTCAGGTCCCGGCCGGCCAGAATATGCGGCGCATCCTCCCAGAAGTGGGCCGCCGCCGTCGGCCGACCGTAGAACTCATCCCGGTTAGCGGCCACGACGAGTTTATAGGCCGGGTGGTTGTGGAATTGGAAATTAATAAGACACATTTGCGCGAAAGCCCCCTTTTTGACTAGTATACGCCAAACCATCATCGGAGACCGTGTTTTACTGGCGAATAAACGAAGAAATCCAGCAAACGAAAGGGTGACAGGCGATGAACGTGAAAGGCATCCATCATCTCACCGCAATTACAGGTGATGCGGAAGAGAACGTGAAATTCTATACGGAAGTGCTCGGCATGCGGCTTGTGAAAAAGACCGTGAACCAGGATGACTTGACTGCGTACCACTTGTTTTATGGAGACGAACGCGGCAATCCGGGGACGGAGCTGACCTTCTTTGATTTCGTCGGCGCCGGACCGAAACGCGAAGGTGTATCGGGGATTTCCGGCACCTCGCTGCGCGTGGCGGACGATGCGGCACTCGATTACTGGCGGGAACGGTTCGACGAATTCGGTGTGAAGCACGAACCGATCGACGAATTCGCCGGACGCAACGTCATTTTCTTCGAGGATCCGGAAGGGCAGCGGCTCGCCCTCGTGTCGGACGAACACAACCAGGGTGTCGCCGGCGGAACGCCGTGGAACAAGAGTCCGGTGCCGGTCGAGTACGGAATCCTCGGACTCGGACCCGTCAAGCTGACCGTCCGCTACACGGAGCCGACGCTGCAGGTGCTCCAGCTCATGGGCTTCCGGGAGAAATCCCGCGTGCCCGCAATCGCGGAAGGCCAGGACGACATCATCATCATGGAAGCCGGCGAAGGCGGATCGGGAGCGGAAGTGCACGTCGAACCGAACGACTTCCTGCCGGTGGAACAGCAGGGTGTCGGCGGCGTGCACCACGTCGCCTTCCGTGTGGCGGATGACGACGAACTTGCCAAATGGGCGGACGTCTTGAACCGGACGGGCCTCGCCAATTCCGGTCTGGTCGAACGGTTTTATTTCAAATCGCTGTATTTCCGCGAACCGAACGGCATCCTGTTCGAATTCGCAACCGACGGACCGGGATTCGCAACCGACGAGCCGTTCGAGACACTGGGCGAAATGCTGTCGCTGCCGCCTTACCTGGAAGATCAGCGGGCGTCTATCGAAGCGAATATCAAACCGATCGACACGAGACGGATCTAGTAGTGGAGTAGAACCCACCGGGGCGCGAGCGCCCCGGCTTTTTGGTGTGAGTGGGGGTTTTGGGGGGGCAGAGTCGAAATAGGGCGCTGCAGAGTCGAAATGTCGTGCGGCAAGAGTCGAAATAGGGCGCTGCAGAGTCGAAATGTCGGCGGTGCAGAGTCGAAATGGGGCGGTGCAGAGTCGAAATGTTGACGTGCAGAGTCGAAATGTCGTGCGGCAAGAGTCGAAATAGG
>NZ_NHTN01000074.1 GCF_002167005.1 Indiicoccus explosivorum | reverse complement strand
CTGCGCAAGCTCGTCGCAGTTAAAACCGTTTGCCGCGGATGAACGGACAAGCCGCTTCGCCTGCCGTCCCGGCAGCCTGAAGGGTCTAGCCCATCATATTGCTTCTGCGGTTACTCGTCACATCAAAACACCTGCTCCTGCGGTTACTCGTCGCATCAAAACACCTGCTCCTGCGGTTACTCGTCGCATCAAAACACCTGCTCCTGCGCCGCTTCGCTTGCTCGTCGCAAACAGCAGCGGCAACTGCTTTGCCGTTGCTGTTCGCAGGCGTCTCGCCGTCTGTCGCTTCTGACCGCCGGCGACGATGTGACAGAAACAGCTGGATTCCATGAATTCCGGTTGATTCTGCGGTTACTCGCCGCAGCAGAAGAAATCCTGCTGCAGCCGGCTGTTCGCTGATTTCCAGTTCCTTTGGCTAAACAGCTGGAAAGCGGACGGGCGAAAACCCTGCCACTCCTGCCGAAGTACGGATGGCGGAGACCCCGCAGCGCGAAGCGGCGAGGAGGCTCCGCTGTCCGTCGGCGGAAAGGGCAGGGTTTTCGGTTCGCGGAATCAGCGGTTCCTGTCTGAGATTCATAGAAAGACTCACAATAAGAGATAAAAAGACTTTCTCGACAAGCTGAAGAACCGCCTTCCGATGAAGGCGGTTCTCGCAAACGATCCGTAAAAGAATTAATTTAATAAATATACACGCGCCTCGTAAGGTTTCAGTTCAGAGGCGTTCCGAATCCCGTAGTTGCCGAGAAGCAGTTCACTGCCGGCCGGTTCTTCCCAAAGGCAGCTATGGGCGCTCAGGTTTGTGATGATGAGGAAGGTTCCTTCATCACCTTTCCGTTCGTAAGCATACACTGAGTCACAGTCTGTATCTATGAGATTATAAGTGCCATAGATAAGGCCGTTATGGCGTTTCCGTAAAGAAATCAGTTTCTTGTAATACGACAGAACAGAATCCGGATCAGAAAGCTGCGCTTCAACATTCAGCCAGGCGTTGTTCGGATTGACTCCGATCCAGGAACCGCTGTCCGAGAATCCGGCGAATTCCGAACCGTCCCATTGCATCGGCGTGCGCGAATGGTCCCGGCTCGTCGCTTTGATCACGGTCATGACCGCCTCGTGGGTTGCCCCCGCAGCCATATTGTAATGATACAGATTTTGTGTCCGGATATCATCGTACTGCTCAATCCGGTCGAATGGCGCATTCGTCATGCCGATTTCCTGCCCCTGGTAAATGAATGGTGTCCCCTGCATGAGAAAATACATCGTTGCGATAGCAGTCGCACTTTCCTGCCAATATTCGCTGTCATTGCCCCATGTCGATACGACCCGGGCCTGGTCATGGTTCTCAACGAACAGCGCGTTCCACCCGCCCGTCTCACAGCCTTTCTGCCAGCGGGTCAGCACTTCCCGGAGCGCAGGCACATCAATTCCCTGCTCTGCTTCTGAATTCCAGAGGCCCATGCTTTCAAACTGGAAAACCATATTGAACTTGCCGTCCGCCTCACCGACCCATTCTTCTATATCTTCCGCCTGCACTCCATTCGCTTCGCCGACTGTCATAATATCGTAATTGGCGAAGGTCCGGTCACGCAATTCAGCGAGGAAAGGCTGGATACCTTCGACGTTCATCATTTTTTCCCAAGCCGGCACGTAAGGGGCATTCTCCTCATCCGGCATATCGGTCAAGTCCTTTTTAATGTGACTGATGGCATCAACCCGGAATCCGTCAATCCCCTTATCCAGCCACCAGTTAACCATATCGTAAAGCGCGTCCCGCACTTCAGGGTTCTCCCAATTCAAATCCGGCTGCTTTTTTGAGAATAAATGCAAGTAATATTGCCCCGTCACCGGATCGAGTTCCCAAGCGGACCCGCCGAATATGCTTTCCCAGTTCGTCGGTTCGTCCCGCCAGATATACCAGTCCCGTTTCGGGCTATCATATGATGCGCGCGATTCGATGAACCAAGGGTGTTCATCACTCGTGTGATTGATGACCAGGTCAATGATCAGCTTCATGCCGCGCGCGTGCACTTCCTGCAGCAGCCGGTCAAAATCTTCCATCGTGCCGAGTTCAGCCATGACATCATGGTAGTCGCTGATATCATAGCCATTGTCGTCATTCGGGGATTTGTAAAACGGACAGATCCAAATCACATCAATGCCGAGGTCTTTTAAGTAATTCAGTTTTTCAGTCACACCATTTATATCCCCGATTCCATCGCCGTTTGAGTCGCGGAAACTTCTCGGGTAAATCTGATAAGCTGTAGCTTCTTTCCACCATTTTTTCTCCATGACGTTTTCCTTTCAGGGGCGCTGGCAAGATCCCCGTTCAATCAGTCTGGCCGGCACGGTAAAGCGGCCTGCCTCCTCCTGTCCACCTTCAATTTGAGCCAGCACAAGTTCAGCAGCACGGGAACCGAGCTCGCAAATCGAAATATCGACAGAACTGAGTGGCGGTTTGAGGTGCTCAGAGAGCGTGTGATTATTGAATCCGATAATCGACACATCTTCCGGAACCCGCAGCCCTAAATCCCGCAAGTAACCGATCACTTCGTAAGCGACAAGATCATCATGAGTGACGATAGCGGTTGGCGAGACGGACGATTTCATCATATTCTGGATGGCCGGTCCTTCCTGTCCGCTGATCAGGTTCTTCTCTGCGATATACCGGCTGTCGACAGCGATTCCGGCTTTTGCCAGCGCACGCCGGTACCCTTCCAGACGATCGAGTGACACAATATGGTCGGGATCTCCGCCGACGAATGCGATTCGCCGATGGCCAAGCCCGATCAGGTAGTTTGTCACTTCAGCAGCAATTCCGATATTGTCGTTGTCGACATAATTGATCGTTTCCGCATCCTTGTACGGCCGGCCGACAACGGAAAACGGAATTTCATTTGATTGAAGGTATTCCATGATCCGGTCATTGATCTTTGAATACAGCAGAATGATGCCGTCCACTTGCCTTCCGAGTGTCATGCTGACAACTTCCTCAAAAATTTCCTCTTCAGTCGATCCGGTCGACAAGTACAGACCGAACTTACTCTCATGAGCGAAAGCGGAAATCCCCCGGAGCACTTCGGGGAAGAACGGGTTCTGAAAAGCGAGCTGCGCCGAATTCTCCATAATGACGCCGAGAGTCCGGCTTTTTTGAATCACAAGGTTCCGTGCCTGGAAGTTCGGGTAATACCCGAGCGTTTCCATCACTTCTCTCACTTTCTGCTTCGTCTTCGGACTGATGCGGGAATTATCCGCAATGACGCGTGACACAGTGGAAGGTGATACATTCGCTTGTTTTGCTACATCTTTAATTGTAACAGCCACTGTTTTCCCCTCCTTTATTTCACAGCACCGTCCGATACTCCTTTAATAATCGCACGCTGGGCGAAAAAGTAAAAGATAATAACCGGGAGGATAGCTAAAGCCAGGCCGGCAAGCGCCAGATGCCACTGAGTCGTGTACTCCCCGAAGAAGAAGAACATCTTCAGCGGAATCGTCTCGCTGCCGGGTGTATTGATGACAAGCGATGGCAGCAAGTAATCGTTCCATATCCAAATAATATTCAGGATGGCAACTGTCACGGTGATCGGCTTCAGCATCGGGAAGATGATGTACCAGAACACTTGGAACCGGTTCGCTCCGTCAACCGTCGCTGCTTCGTCCAGTGATCTCGAGATGTTATTCAGCGCTCCATGGTAAAGGAAGATCGACAGGCTGGCACCGAACCCGAGATACATAAAGATAAGACCGGCGCGGTTCAGCATTTCAAACTGTCCGAAAACGGTGACGAGCGGAATCATGACGGACTGAAACGGAATGAGCATGGCCGCGATGAAGGTCAGCAAAAGCACCGTGCTTAATCTGCTTTTAGCGCGGGACAGCGAGTAGGCCGCCATTGCTGAACAAACGACAATCAGGCTGACACTCGCTATCGTGATGAAGAGTGAGTTCATTAAAGTATTCAGGAAATCCAGTTCCCGGAAAGCTTCGGTGTAATTGGCAATATTCAGCCCCTCAGGCAGACTGACGGTGTTCGAGAAAATCTCTTTTTTCGTCTTGAACGAGTTGGCGAACATGAGATAAAACGGGGCGATCCAAAGAATCCCAAGGAGTACCCCAAGCACTTCAGTCCGGACATTCCATTTTCTCGCCATTACATCTCCACCTCCCGGCGCTTATTGAGATAGACCTGGAACAGTGCCACTACCGCCACTATGGCAAAGAAAATGACCGCTTTCGCTTGAGCATAAGCAAATTCGTTCTGCATGAATGCCGTCTTGAAAATTTCCATGGCGACCATCTCTGTTGAATTATACGGTCCGCCCGCTGTCAGTGACAGGTTCTGATCGTACAGTTTGAACGTATTGGACAGCGTAAGGAACATGCTTACAGTGAAAGCCGGCGCAACAAGCGGAAACACAATAAAGCGGAAACGCTGAAACGCATTCATGCAGTCAAGCTGTGCTGCTTCCATTACTTCTTTAGGAAGCCCTTCCAAGTATGCGATGTAAATGACCATGATATAGCCGGCGAGCTGCCAGCTCATCAGGATCACAAGTCCCCAGAAGCCGGTCTCTGTCGTCGCGAGCCATGTCTGCATGCTTTCTGATCCGATCATCTGCCCTACGCTGGCAAACACTTTCACGAAGATAAACTGCCAAATGAACCCAAGAATCAGACCGCCAATTAAATTCGGCATAAAAAACGTCGTCCGGAGTAGATTACTGGTCTTTATCTTCGAGGTGACGATGAGTGCAAGCGAAAGACCGATAATATTAATCAAAATAACAGAAACGATTGAGAATTTCGTCGTGAACCAAAGAGATGCTAAAAAACGTTCGTCCTTGAACAGTGCGATATAATTTTCCAGACCGACAAAACTTCCAGTGACAATGCCGTTCCATGAAGTGAACGAGTAGTAGACACCAAGAAGCATCGGCACGATGACCACCAGCGTCAGCGCCAGCAGGACCGGTGCCAGGAACAGCCAGTAGGACAGGTCCCGTGTCCGCATCATTGGAATTCCCCCTTTTTCCTTGAATGCCGCTGATATGCAACAGAGCAGCCCGAGAGCTGCTCTGCTGTGCGGCATCAGTTATTTGCTTCTGTCCGCGCTCCAGGCGTCTTTCGCCGCCCCTTCAACTTCTTCCCAGCTTGCTTCCCCTGTGAGGTATTTCTGGATGCTCGCTCCCAGCTGATCCTGTCCCCAGCCAGTCGGATAGCCCATGAATACCCAGCCGATCGTGTTGCCGGCTTCAGCCGCCGCATAAATTTCTTTCGAAAGCGGATCCGTCAGTTTTGTTGTATCGTATCCTTCATAAGCAGGTATAAACTTGAAGTCTTCCAGCACAGCGGTTTTCCCTTCTTCAGACGTGTACATCCAATCCAGGAATTCCTTGGACGCTTCAACTACAGCTTCATCTTCGTTAGAGTTGACCGCCCAATACATTGGAACACCTACCGGGATACCGCCTTCCTCATAACCTTCGACTGGAATCGGCAGCAGTCCAACGCCGCTATCTGCGAGCTCCTGGTCAATTCCGGCGATGGAGCCGTATACCCAGTTCCCTTGCTGGATGATTGCAACGCGTTCCATCGAGAACAGCTCTTCTACCTGCATGGAATAGTCGAGACTGAGTGTCGGCTGAACAGAGTAATCATTTTGGAGATCAAGAATTTTTTTGAATGCATCGCCGTATTCGAACGCCACTTCTTTTGCATCGAACGCAGTCAGTACATTGTTGTCGAATTCAGGTGCAAGGAACGTATTCGACAGGTGAAGACCTGTCACCCACGTCTCTTTGCCCGGCAGTGCGAATACAGCATCCAAGCCAAGCTCCTCTTTCTTTGAATCCAGTGTTTTAACCGCTTCTTCGAGGCTGGCGAAATCCGTAATAGAAGCAGGATCGATGCCTGCTTCTTCAAAGAGGCGTGTATTATAAATGAATCCATAACCTTCCTGATTGTACGGGAGACCGAGCACTTCAGATTCGACCGTCACACCTTCCAGTGTTCCGTCGAGTGCCGCATCCGCCGCTTTTGTATCAGAAAGCACCGCCAAGTTCTTTTTCCAGTCAGCTACATCCTGCGGACCGCCAATATTGAAGATGGCCGGTTCATCTCCGGATGCGAACTTAGAGCGCAGCGCAGCACCGTAGTCTTCCCCGCCGCCGACAGTGGTAATTTCAAGGTTGACGTCGGGATTCAACTCTTCGTACTGAGCGGCCAGCTTTTCGAACTGGTCTTTAAATTCCACTTTAAACTGGAACACATCAACTGTTACCTGGTCTTCTCCAGTACCGGCACCTGTCGCTTCCTCTTCCGCTCCGCAAGCAGCAAGCATGCCGGCAGACAGAGCCAAAGATGCCAATAAACCCTTCCGCACATTCAGTTTTTCCAATTGTAATTCCCCCTCTTTTCTTGTTGTGCAATCGTTCGCACAAAATACGCAAAAATAAATGGAAACGCGCAATGAAAACGCTTCCGGTTCTAGATTGACCTCAGCTTAGCACAGTGAAAACGTTTGCGCAATTCCCTTTTTGCATTTTTATCAACTTTTTTCTTATCTCTTCAATTTCCATGCTTCATCTTTCTAACTCTTTTCATTTCAAGCAAAAACAGATTTGCCGCTCTCCATTTCAGAGATGCGCAAATCTGCCTTTTTCAAAAATTTTCAGTTTGCCGGACCTTGAACGAGCAGTGAAGCTCCGAGTATGCCTGCATCGTTCTCGTGCTGGGCTATTTTGACTTCCAGCGGGTGCAGCAGCACTCGATCCAATTCCTTTGACAGCAAGTGCCACCAATGTTCCGCCGATTCTGAAACTCCACCGCCGATGACGACAAGCTCCATATCCAATGCTGCCTGAAGGGTGCTGATAATGTACGCCAGATCTTTCACAAACCCTTCCACCACTTCCCGGGCAGCAGGATCGCTTTCTGCCTTTATGAATAGCTCATCCGGGGCGATATCCAAGCCTGCTTCCTGTATCCGGCGTCTAAGAGCAGTACCGGAAACATACTGCTCAAAACAGCCCTTCCGACCGCACGTACAAGTAACACCACCTGGGTACAGCAGCATATGGCCGACCTCTGCTGCGCCTCCGTGCGGTCCGCCGCTCAGCAGTTTGCCATCCCACAGAATGCCGCCGCCAAGTCCGGTTCCGATGGTGAGGCAGACAACCCGCTCTTTTCCTTTTGCCGCACCGAACGCCGCTTCCGCAAGCACCGCGCAATTTGCATCGTTCTCGACTTCGACCCGTTTCCCTGTCGCCTGTTCCAGCTGTTTCTTTACTTCCGTGCCGGTCCAGCCGGGCAGCGTTTCAGTGGCATAAATGATCCGGCCATTTACAGGGTCGACGAACCCGTGTGTGCCAATACCGATCGCCTCAACTTCGGGATGGTTCTCCATCAATCTAAGCACGTGCTTTTCCAAATATGGATAGAGCGGGATTTCTGTTTTTATGCGCTCATCATGAAAAACGTTTCCGGTCTCATCCACGACTGCCATGCGGATTTTTGTCCCGCCTATATCGATTCCAGCTACTTTCACCATACATTCCCCCTGTTTTAATGTGTATTTATTTGCTTTCCAGCAGTGGGTTTCGGATTTTCCCGGTAATAAACAACGGTCTCATAGGGCCGGAGACAGTGCGGTTCGATGGTGCCGTAATTGCCAAGCAGCCGCTCTCCGTCCGGCCGTTCCATCTCCTGCCGCTCTGCTGAAAAGTTGCAGCAAACGATCAGCTGTTCCCGCGCTGTTTTCCGGCGGTATACGAACAAGGCAGGGTGGTCTCGGAGAAGCAGCGTGAAATCCCCATCTGTAATGACGTCCAGCTCTTTCCGCAGCCTGATCAGCTTTTGGTAAAACGAGAATATGGAGTCCGGGGCTCCCCTGTCTTCCGCATTCACATCCGTATAATTCGGGTTCACAGGGATCCACGGCTCACTTTCTGAAAAACCGGCGTTCGGGCCTGAGGTCCATTGCATTGGCGTACGGGCATTGTCCCTGCCTTTTGCGTAAATTTTCGCCATGATCGCTTCATGCGGCACACCAGCGGCCGCTTTTTCGCTATACATATTGAGCGTCTCGATATCCTTATAGTCAGCTAAATCTTCAAAACGGACATTTGTCATACCGAGCTCCTCGCCCTGGTAAATATATGGAGTGCCCTGCAGAAAATGCAGGCAGGCAGCAAGCATTTTCGCTGATTCTTTTCTGTACGTCCGGTCGTCGCCAAAACGCGAAACAATACGCGGCTGGTCATGATTGTTCCAGTAAAGACTGTTCCATCCCACGCCATGCAGACCGCGCTGCCATTTTTCAATATTCGCTTTCAGATCAGAAAGTGCCAGCGGCTTCAAATCCCACTTTTCTCCGGAGCTCTGATCTAAATTCATATGCTCGAATGTAAAAATCATATCGAGTTCCCGATTTTCCGGCCGGGTGTAAACCGCCGCATGCTCCGGAGCGGCACCTGGCGTCTCGCCGACTGTCAGTGTCATATAATCCGACAGAACTTCCCGGTTCATTTCACGGAGATACTCATGGATTTTAGGACCGTTAAGAAAATGCGGACTGCCGTCTCCTTCTGCGCCGTCCGGAAATTCCGGGTGCTTGGAGATCATGTTGATCACATCCATCCGGAATCCGTCAACGCCTTTATCGAGCCACCACCGCATTAAGCTGTATACTTCCTGGCGGACCTCCGGGTTCTCCCAGTTCAAATCTGGCTGCTTTTTAGAAAAAAGGTGCAGGTAATACCGGCCTGTTTCCGGATCTCGTTCCCAGGCAGAACCGCCGAAAATCGATTTCCAGTTATTTGGCTCATCTCGCCATATGTAAAAATCCGGTCGGTTTCGAACATTCGTGTTCATCCGATGTATGGTTGACGACTAAATCCATGACAAGCTTCATTTCCCTTTTGTGCACTTCGCTCAGCAGTTCGTCAAAGTCGCCCATCGTTCCGAATTCTTCCATGATGGCCCGATAATCGCGGATGTCATATCCATTGTCGTCATTCGGTGAATCATAAACCGGAGAGAGCCAAATGACATCTGCACCGAGTTCCTGTATATACTCCAGCTTTTCGATAATGCCGCGCAAATCTCCGATTCCGTCCCCGTTCGCGTCCATAAAACTCCGGGGATAGACTTGATACACGACAGATTTTCTCCACCACTTGTCCATCTGATTCCTTCCCTCCGTCCAATTCCAATCCTACTAAGTGTAGCATGGAATTCTGAGGGAGATGGAGAGAACATCCATGCCTTTTCTTCAAATCAACGGTTCTGCTGCTGTTTCAGCTCCTGGATTCTTGCCGTAAGTTCATTAAACTGTTCATCAAGCTTCCTGTAGTCGGCATGTCCCGCCGGCAAAGCGCTGAGTTTCCCGAGCACCGCCTGCCGTTCCGTTTCCAGCATGAGGATATCCGGCAATTGTTCCGGTTCCTTGCGGTTCCGCCAATCGGCCAGGCTGCCGTCGAACTTAAAGAGACGGCCATTTTCAAAAATCAGCAGCTTATCCGCCAGACGTTCCATGAAATAGCGGTCATGGGTAGCGACAAGAAGTGTACCCGGAAACGTCGAAAGTGCAGTTTCCAGCTGTTCGCGCGAAGGCAGGTCCAAATGGTTTGTCGGCTCATCCAGCAGCAGCACATCACACTCTGCCAGCATGAATTCCATCAGTTTCAGCTTGACGCGCTCCCCCATGCTCATTTCACCAATCTGCTGCTGCCAATGGGTTTGTTCAAATCCCAGATGGTCCATCAATGTCCGCACTGTTCCGGTTGTCTTGAAGTCGGAAGTGCCGTACAGTCCAGAAGGCGTCTGTTCTTCCGGCAGATCAAAAATATCCTGGCTCAAATAACCGACTGACATTCCCTCGGTTTTCCAGACTTGACCGCTGAAATCCGTCCGTCCCAGTATCATTTCGAATAACGTTGTCTTCCCGCTTCCGTTCGGACCGAAAAGCCCGATCCGTTCTCCTGCCAGGACGGTAAAAGAGGCGTCTCTGAACAGCGCCCGCCCGCCGGCATCCTTGCCTGCCCGCTTCAGCTCGAGTACCCGGCTTCCTTTTTTCCGCCCGCTCAGCAAATCGAAATCGAGAGCGATTTCTTCTGCCGGCGCATCCGTCCGCTCTTTTGCCAGTTCCGTTTCAAGCCGTTTCTTTTTGCTTTTTATCTGCACATCCATCCGTTTTGCTTTCTTCCTGTAGTGTTCCTTGAACCCGTCCTGCTTTGTCGACTCCGCGTGCGCTTTATCTGACCAGGATCTCAGCTCGGAGATCTGCTTTTCAATCCGGCTGATTTTCGCCTGCTGGCGTTCGTATTTCCGCTGCTGAGTCAGACGCATATGCTCCCGCTCCCGTCGGGAATCCGTGTAGTTCCCTTCATAAACGATGAGCTGTCTGTTCTCCAGTTCCCAGACGTGCGTTGCTGTGTCGTCAATAAAGTGGCGGTCATGCGAGACATACATAACGGTCCCGCGATAAGATCGTATTTTCTCTTTCAGCAAATCCAGGCTTGTCCCATCCAAATGATTTGTCGGTTCATCCAGCAGAAGCAGTCCTGCTGTTTCTGACAGCACCTCAGACAGACGCAATTTCATCGCTTCTCCTCCGCTGAGCCGGCCGCCTGCAGCCGGGACATGCCATTGCGCGCGCAACTTCCGGCTTTCCAAATCCCCTGATTCGTCCGGCAGCTGCCGCGTCTCTTGCCGCATCAGTCGGACTTCGGGCGCAGCGCCTGTCCAGACAACCCCCAAGTCTCCCGCCGCAATCGCTTCGAGCAGCGATGATTTCCCCGCGCCATTCGGACCGATAATCGCGATGCGTGCGTTTCTATATATTTCCGCTTCCGCTTTTTCAATAATGGTCCGTCCGTCAAACTGAATGGTTAATCCGTGCAATCTTCCAATTATCGTCATATCTATTCCTCCGTGTCCGGAAAACAAAAAATTCTTCCGGCAGTTAGTCGGAAGAATTCGCAGCCCAATAAACCTGCGGCTGACCACAGGGTGCTCTCGCTTTGTTAAAAAAGGGCAGACGAATCCCATTTCCGTTTAACCAAAAATCTCCGGTTGCTCAGAAAAAGGAATTTACTTCATCGTCCGCCCGTCACCCTTTCGCAATTCGTTATCTCTATTGTATCTTTACGTCGTGCGATCCACAAGCTCAAGATGAACCGGATTCGCGATCATCACATAGCCGATCTCCTGATAGATTTTGTTGGAAGTCGGATTGAGCAGGTCTGTATAAAGCATACAGAAATCGTATGTTTCCAGCAGCTCTTCCGATACTTCCGCCACCAATGTCCGGGCGTAGCCTTTCCGTCTGTGCCGCTTCGGCGTGAAGACGAATGATACCGTGATGCCGTGCCTGGAGGGACGGGATTTTTTCATGCAGGAGACCACTTCCCCGTCATCTTCCCATACGTACACTTCCTTCGCTTTCAGGAAGGATAAAATGCGTTCCCGCGCTTCTTCCCGCGTCGGCGGAGAGAGTTTCGTGTCTTCGTGGAACAGCAGGAGCCACTCCGTCAGAAGCGGCGCATCATACGCATTTGCGACCCGCCACGCGCCCGGGCTTTTAGCCAGTCCTTTATTGACCGCATCCAGCCGGTACAGCCCTTGGTCCATCAGCACACGGATGTCCTGACCGGTCCGTTCCGCCCAGCTCGCGGCAAAGTTGCCGGCCGCTTCCCGCTCACCGACCACTTGTCCGACTGCAATGCCCTCTTCCAGGAATCGCTCCGCAATAAAATCCGCGGTGCCCGGCCGGTCCTCGAATATAACCACTTGCAGAGGATGGGGCGGCGTCATTAAACAGGCGGCTGTCAGCACCCCGTCTTCCCGGACTGCGCCCATGATATATTCCTTATATCGGCCCGCTCTGATCTGGCCGAGAATTCCAAGAAACAGACTGTACTTGTCCTCGTGCATATAAAGCGATGGTTCCGTTGCCTGCGCGAAGACGACGGGATCTTTATACCATTGCCAATTCATCACCATTCCACCTTCTCACCTATCCGTATCCCGTAACTATTCGTTACAGCACCAGTAAATCCCTTTTATCCTGCAAAAAAAGCTTTCCACATTCCCGCGGAAAGCCTTCCATCATTCATTCGTCCTTCACGTCCAGTTCCAGCTCCGTCTGCTTTGTCTCCGTTCCGAGAATCAGCACTGCGGCGGCCGCGATCATGACTGCCGCACAGAAAATACTGAAGATAAAACCGATCCCGAATTCCGCGGCGAGCAGAGATCCGACAAGAAGCGGGCCGAAAATCCCGCCGACCCGGCCGACAGCTGCCGCCATGCCGACCCCAGTGCCCCTGATGGCAGCGGGGTATTGCTCAGGCGTATACGCGTAAAGCGCCCCCCAGGCGCCTAAGTTGAAAAATGACAGGAAAGCGCCGGATACGAGCAGCAGCGTCACCGTTTCCGCTTCCCCGAAAACATACGCACTTGCGGCAGTTCCGGCCAGGTAAGCGACCAGCACGAACTTCCGGCCGGCCCGTTCGATCAGCCAGGCCGCAGTGAAGTAACCCGGAAGCTGCGCAAGCGTCATCAGCAGCACGTACTGGAAACTTTTAATCAGCGTATACCCCTTCAGCACCATGACACTCGGCAGCCAAAGAAACATGCCGTAGTACGAGAAGACGATCATGAACCAGATGATCCACAGCATGAGCGTCGGCCGCGCATACGCTTTCGCCCATACCGCCCGCATATTGCCGGCCACAGAACGCTCTGCACCTGTCCCAGCTCTGAATTGGGGAGAATCAGGGAGCCGCAGGCGAAGGTAAAGAGCATACAGCGCCGGCAGTGCTGTCAGCAAAAGTGCAATCCGCCAGCCGTATGACGGAATGATGAAATAGGAAATGACGGCAGCCATCAGCCAGCCGGCCGCCCAAAAACTCTCCAGCAGCACGACAACCCGTCCCCGTTCATGGGCGGCGACACTTTCCGACACAAGCGTGGAAGCAACCGGAAGCTCTCCCCCCAGCCCCATTCCGACGAAAAAGCGGAGAACGATGAAAGCGGCAAAAGATGCAGTGAGCGCGGAAAGGCCGCTCGCCGCAGAAAACAGGAGCAGTGTCAGAATGAATACTTTTTTCCTCCCGACTCTGTCGGCGTAAATGCCGAACACCAAGGCCCCTACAGCCATTCCGATCGAATTGATACTGCCGATCCAGCCGAGCTGCTGGGAAGTCAGATTCCAGTCACTTGCGAGCGCCGCCATGATGAATGATAAAATCCCTACATCCATCGCATCGAACATCCAGGCAACGCCGGCGATACCCAGCAGTTTATTCCGCGAGATCGGCGCCGCCTTTTTTTCCATCACAGATTCCATTTCCGCACCCCTTGTCTTTACACGTGTAAGTGATTGTATTTACACAACCACTATACCCGGCAGATTCCAGGGCCGCAATAGAACCGGGAAAAGTCTAACTATTCTGCCGTTCCGTCAGACGATCAGTACAAGGCTCATCGCCATGACCGCCATCCCCGCCACGAGACCATAGATCGACAGGTGAGCTTCGTCATACTCTTTTGCCGCCGGGAGCAACTCATCCAGGGAAATGAAAACCATGATTCCGGCCACCCCGGCAAAAACGATTCCGAACAGCGTGTCGCTCATATATGGCATCAGGAACAGCCACGCGGCAATCGCACCGAGAGGTTCTGATACTCCTGAAAGAAAACTGTATTTGAATGCCTTTTTCCGGTTGTCTGTCGCATAGTAGATGGGTACTGATACGGCGATGCCTTCCGGTATATTGTGGATCGCCACAGCAATCGCGATCGCCAGACCGAGCGCCGGATCCTGGATTGCGGATATGAATGTTGCGATGCCCTCCGGAAAGTTATGGATTGCAATCGCCAGCGCGGTAAAAATCCCCATTTTCCGCAGTCGGGCATATTCATCGTTCGTCGGCCCTTCCGTCATGTCTTCGACCGTTTTCACTTCATGCGGATTCCCCAGCTGTGGAAGTACCCGGTCAAGGACCGCCATAAAAATCATCCCGCCGAAAAAGCCGGCGATCGTCACCCAATAGCCGCCGCTTTCCCCGTAGACATTCGTCAGCGCATCCCGCGCTTTTACGAAGATTTCGATCATTGAAACGTAAATCATGACGCCGGCTGAAAATCCGAGTGCCACCGAGAGGAATTTCGTGTTTGTCCTGGAAGCGACGAGCGCTATAAGACTACCGATCCCCGTTGCCAGTCCAGCGAATAAAGTCAGTGCGAACGCAATCCAAAGTGTGCCGTCCATGGAAACCTTCCTTTTCTCCGTTTAGTGTTAGCGCTATTCTACATGGAAAGTTTCCTTAGCACAACTTTTTTATAGAAGGGAACATCCCGGATTCTTCAGCCCGGCGGTCACTTTTTCCCGATCAGCCGGCCAAGCCGCGACCAGTCTTCCTTCAGCCATTCCCGTACCGAAGGATTGTAGAACACGCTGGCCGGATGGAAAGTCGGAAAAACATAATAATGCCGGTCTGTCTCCCTGTACTTCTTATGTTCGTCATCCCAATAAAGGACGGGTGTCTCCAGTAGCGTCCCGTGGAGTTCGGTCACTTTCGATTTCGGGCCGGTCAGCCGCTGCAGCCCGACATTGCCGAGTGTGACAATAAGGGGCGGCTGGATATCGCGGATTTCCGCATCCAAAATCGGCGCGTGCGCGATGATTTCTTTCTTTGTAGGCGGCCGGTTGTACTTCCGTTCCACCACTTCCCCGTTCCGTTCTTTCTTCGTTCCCCATCTGTATGGGCGGCTCCGGACGGCGCTGGTGATGTAGACATCTTCCCGGGTCAGGCCGACCGACTCCAGTGAAGCCATCAGCTCCTTGCCGGCCCGTCCGGTGAACGGGATTTCCGAATACACTTCCGTCTCGCCCGGCGCTTCCCCGACCATCATGAAAACCGGTTTCGACGGTCCTTCACCATAGACGAATCCCTCCACCGGAAAGCCTTCTATCCGTTTTCTTCCCCATTCCGCCAATTCTTCTGAGATTCTGTACATGAATACCCTCTCCTATGCCCATTTTCCATTATGCTGACATTTTATCACACTGCCTTTGTTTCCTTTCCAAACCGGGGTGGTAAATAGAGAGAAAGCCTGTACGCGGATAGGAGGAGCAAACCCATGACCATTTTCTACGAGGAATATCACTCGGATACAGAAGCGGTAAAAGGCATCGAAGAAATGCGGAACAAGGGAATTGCCGCAGATGATATTTATGTTGTCGCCCAGTCGGACCAGCATGCAGGCAGGATCGCTAAAATGGGCAATGCCCATGCCGCAAAATCGGCTGCCGGACTCGGAGATGCAGTCATCAACGCCTTTCGCAGCGGAGGCAATAAACATCACCGGGAACTGGTAAAGCTCGGCTTTACAGATGCCGAGGCCGAACTTGTGGAAGAAAAACTGGAACAGGAAAAAATCATCGTCGTCGCTGTCAGGACACCCGATGGATTCACGCTCTGATCGAAAAGACCCCGGGAGACTAATCTCCAGGGGTCTTTCCCATTATTGAATGGCTGCCGCTGTATCTTCGATCATTTGGCTGACGGACTGCAGGC
>NZ_NHTN01000073.1 GCF_002167005.1 Indiicoccus explosivorum | reverse complement strand
ATTTATGCGCGTTCGGCGGGATTTATGCGCGTTCGGCGGGATTTATGCGCGTTCGGCGCAACCCGACTTTATTCAATAAAACAAGAACGATCAATCGATACATTTTAGGAGGCAATCCTTCATGGAATTGCGGTTTACAGAAGAACAGCGCATGATGCGCGACATGGTGCGCGACTTTGCGAAGAAGGAGATTGAGCCGCGCATCCCGGAGATGGAAGCGGGGAAGTTTCCGCGCGAGATCCTCGATAAAATGGCGGAGCTCGGACTCATGGGCATCATCGTGCCGGAAAAGCATGGCGGGTCCGACATGGATTTCATCAGCTACATCATCGCCATCCATGAGCTGTCGAAAGTGAGCGCGACAGTCGGCGTCATCCTGTCCGTCCACACGTCGGTCGGCACGAACCCGATCCTCAATTTCGGCACGGATGAGCAGGTCAGCAAATACGTGCCGCGTCTCGCTTCCGGCGAGTACCTCGGCGCATTCGCGCTGACGGAGCCGTCTGCCGGGTCGGATGCGGCAAGCCTGAAAACGAAAGCGGTCCGCGACGGGGATGACTATGTCATCAACGGCTCCAAGGTGTTCATCACGAATGGCGGCGAGGCGGATGTCTATGTTTTATTCGCGTCGACCAATCCGGAAAAAGGTGCGAAAGGCATCTCGGCGTTTATTGTCGAAAAGGATTTTCCGGGCCTTGTCATCGGCAAGGACGAGAAGAAAATGGGGCTGCACGGCTCCCGGACGGTGCAGCTGACGCTGGAGGACCTCCGCGTGCCGAAGGAAAATCTCCTCGGCAATGAAGGCGAGGGCTTCAAAGTGGCGATGGCGAACTTGAACTGCGGACGGATCGGCATTGCGGCGCAGGCGCTCGGCGTGGCGGAAGCGGCGCTCGAATATGCGACGGCGTACGCGAAAGAGCGCGAGCAGTTCGGCAAACCGATCGCCTCGCAGCAGGGCGTCGGCTTCAAGCTCGCCGATATGGCGACGCAAGTCGAATCGGCGCGCCTCCTCGTCTACCAGGCGGCGGATCTGTATGCCCGCGGCAAAACCTGCAACAAGGAGTCGTCGATGGCGAAGCTGTTCGCATCCCGTGCGGCGACAAAAGCCTCGATCGAAGCCGTCCAAGTATTCGGCGGTTATGGCTACACGGAAGAGTATCCGGTGGAGCGGCTGTTCCGCGACGCGAAGATCACGGAGATTTATGAAGGCACAAGCGAAATCCAGCGGCTCGTCATTTCGAAACAGCTGCTCAACTGACCAGGAGGGAACCGAAACATGAATTTTCAACTGTCCGAAGAACATAAGATGATCCGCAAAATGGTGCGCGATTTCGCACAGAACGAAGTGGCGCCGACCGCCGAAGAGCGGGACGAAGAAGAACGTTTCGATCGGGAAATTTTCGATCAGATGGCCGAGCTCGGCCTGACCGGCATCCCGTGGCCGGAAGAATACGGCGGAAGCGGCATGGATTACCTTGCTTACTGCATCGCGGTCGAGGAACTGTCGCGCGTCTGCGCATCGACCGGCGTGACGCTGTCCGCGCACACCTCGCTCGCCGGCTGGCCGGTGTACAAATTCGGCACGGAAGAGCAGAAGCAGAAGTACCTCCGTCCGATGGCGGAAGGTAAGAAAATCGGGGCGTACGGCCTGACGGAACCGGCGTCCGGCTCGGATGCGGGCGGCATGAAGACGAACGCGAAACTCGACGGGGACGATTACATCCTGAACGGCTCGAAAATCTTCATCACGAACGGCGGCATCGCGGATATTTACATCGTCTTCGCCATCACCGAAGAAGAAGGCAAGCCGACCGCGTTCATCATCGAGAAGGAATTCGAAGGCTTTTCTGTCGGCAAGAAGGAAAAGAAACTCGGCATCCGGTCGAGCCCGACGACCGAAATCATTTTCGACAACTGCCGCGTACCGAAGGAAAACGTCCTCGGTGAACTCGGCAAAGGCTTCCGCATCGCAATGCAGACGCTCGACGGCGGGCGGAACGGAATCGCCGCTCAGGCGGTCGGCATCGCACAGGGCGCGCTCGACGCCGCGGTGGACTATGCGAAAGAACGCGAGCAGTTCGGCAAGCCGATCGCCGCGAATCAGGGCGTGTCCTTCAAACTGGCGGACATGGCGACGTCCATTGAAGCGTCCCGCCTGCTGACGTATCAGGCTGCCTGGCTCGAATCGAATGATCTGCCGTACGCGAAAGCGTCCGCCATGGCGAAACTGATGGCCGGCGATACGGCGATGGATGTCACCGTCGAAGCGGTGCAGGTGTTCGGCGGCTACGGCTACACGAAAGACTATCCGGTTGAGCGCTTCATGCGGGACGCGAAAATCACGCAGATCTACGAAGGCACACAGGAAATCCAGCGCCTTGTCATTTCGCGGATGCTGACGAAGTAACCGGAGGTGGAATGATGGCTGAAAAGCGGGAAATCCAGTCTTCAGTGAAAGACGAGCACCTGATCGAAAAACGCCGGGAACAGATGATCGCCGGCGCGGTCATGCTGTTCAAGGAAAAAGGCTTCCACCGGACGACGACGAGGGAAATCGCCAAAGCGGCCGGGTTTTCGATCGGCACGCTGTATGAGTACATCCGCACGAAAGAGGACGTGCTGTTCCTCGTCTGTGACGCGATTTATGACGAAGTGCATGCCCGCCTTGATTCCATCCTGCACGGGGATCGTTCAGCGCAGACGCTGAAGACGGCGGTCAGCCATTATTACCGGCTGATCGACGATATGCAGGACGAATTCGTCGTCATGTACCAGGAATCGAAGTCGCTGCCGAAAGACGCGCTGCAGTATGTGCTGAATAAAGAACAGGAAATGGTGGCGATCTTCGGCCGTCTGATCGAAGAAAGCGTGGAAAACGGTGAACTCGCCCTCACGCCGGAGGAAGTCCGGCTGGCGGCGCATCACCTTGTCGTGCAGGGGCAGATGTGGGCGTTCCGGCGCTGGGCCCTGCATGACGATTATACGATCGAGCAGTTCATCGGCATTCAGACCGGCCTGCTCTTCAACGGATTTACAGGAGCCAAACAGTATGTGAAAGGAGAATCCCGATGACAACAGCGGCAAAGAAACAGGAAACGTATAAGCCGACGCACCACGTCCGGTTCGTGACAGCCTCCAGTCTGTTCGACGGGCACGATGCATCGATCAACATCATGCGGCGCATCCTTCAGGGAAGCGGCGTCGAAGTCATCCACCTCGGCCACAACCGCTCCGTGGAGGAAGTCGTGAACGCGGCGATCCAGGAGGATGTCCAGGGCATCGCCATTTCCTCTTACCAGGGCGGGCACGTCGAGTATTTCAAATACATGCACGACCTCCTGCAGGAAAGAGGCGCCCCGCACATCAAGATTTTTGGCGGCGGAGGCGGCGTCATCCTGCCGCGCGAGATCAAGGAACTGCACGACTATGGCATCGCGGGCATTTATTCGCCTGAAGACGGCCGGACGCGCGGCCTGCAGGGCATGATCGACGACATGGTCGAGAAATGCGATTTTTCGACGGCGGACCGGGCGGAACTGACACTGGACGGCGTATCGGCGGAAACTCCTGCGAAACTCGCGCCGCTCATCACGGCGGCCGAAGAAGCGCACACGAAAGGCGGCGACACGAAAAAGCTGCTTGATGAAGCGCGGGCGCAGTCCAAGAACACGCCGGTCCTCGGCATCACCGGCACAGGCGGCGCCGGCAAGAGCTCGCTGACCGATGAACTGATCCGCCGCTTCCTGTCCGAATTCCCGGACAAGCGCGTGGCGATCCTGTCCGTCGACCCGACGAAACAGAAAACGGGCGGCGCGCTCCTCGGCGACCGCATCCGCATGAACGCCATTTTCAACAAGCGCGTCTTTATGCGCTCGCTCGCCACACGCGGTTCGAAATCCGAACTGTCCGGCGCGATCAACGATGTGCTGGACGTCGTCAAAGCGGCCGGCTTCGATATGATCATCGTCGAGACGAGCGGCATCGGCCAGGGGGATGCGGACATCGCCCAAATCGCCGATCTGTCGATGTATGTCATGACGAGCGAGTTCGGGGCGCCGTCCCAGCTCGAGAAGATCGACATGATCGACTACGCGGATCTGATTGTGATCAATAAATTCGAGCGCAAAGGTTCGGAAGACGCCCTGCGCCAAGTCCAGAAGCAGTACCAGCGCTCGCATCTCCTGTGGGATCAGGAACTCGATGCCATGCCGGTTTACGGCACGATCGCAAGCCAGTTTAACGATAAAGGCACGAACTCCCTGTTTGCGGCGCTCGTCGGTGCGATCAATGAAAAAATGGGCACCGACTGGGAGACGAGCTACGAGCAGTTCGTGAAGACCCAGAAGCAGAACGTCATCATCCCGAACGACCGCCGCCATTACTTGCGCGAAATCACGGACACGGTCCGCGGCTACCACGCGAAGTCGGAAGAGCAGGCGGATTTCGCCCGCCGGCTGTTCCAGCTCGAAGGCGCGCTGGAAGAAGTGAAGAAAAAGAATCCGGATGATGCGCTCGCGGCATCGCTTGAATCACTCGCGGAAGGTATCCGCGACGAGCTGACCGCCGAATCGAAACGTATTCTCGACAACTGGGAAAAGCTGAAGGAAGCGTATACCGGTGACGAATTCGTCACGACCATCCGCGACAAGGAAATCCGGACGATCCTCCGCACCGAAAGCTTGTCGGGCCTGAAGATTCCGCGGGTCGTGCTGCCGAAGTTCAAGGACTACGGCGAAATCCTGCGCTGGGTCTACGCGGAAAACGTGCCGGGCTCGTTCCCGTACACGGCCGGCGTGTTCCCGTTCAAGCGTGCCGGGGAAGATCCGAAGCGCCAGTTCGCGGGCGAAGGGACGCCGGAGCGGACGAACCGCCGATTCCATTACCTGTCGAAAGACGACGAGGCGAAACGGCTGTCGACTGCGTTCGATTCCGTCACGCTGTACGGCGAAGATCCGGATCACCGGCCGGACATTTACGGCAAAGTCGGTGAGTCCGGCGTGTCGATCTGTACGCTGGAAGACATGAAGAAGCTGTACGACGGCTTCGATCTGTGCGCCCCGACGACGTCCGTCTCGATGACGATCAACGGCCCGGCGCCGATCATCCTCGCCATGTTCATGAACACGGCAATCGACCAGCAAGTGAAGAAGAAGGAAGAGGAAGTCGGCCGCACACTTACCGTCGAAGAATTCACGGAAGTGCGTGAAGCGACGCTGCAAGTTGTGCGCGGCACCGTGCAGGCGGACATCCTGAAAGAAGACCAGGGGCAGAATACGTGCATCTTCTCGACCGAATTCGCGCTCCGCATGATGGGGGACATCCAGCAGTACTTCATCGACCATAAAGTGCGCAACTACTATTCCGTGTCGATTTCCGGCTACCACATTGCCGAAGCGGGCGCAAACCCGATTTCACAGCTGGCGTTCACCTTGTCGAACGGCTTCACGTACGTCGAGTACTACTTGAGCCGCGGCATGCACATCGATGATTTCGCGCCGAACCTGTCGTTCTTCTTCTCGAACGGCCTCGATCCGGAATACACCGTCATCGGCCGCGTCGCCCGCCGCATCTGGGCGGTCACAATGCGAGATAAGTACGGCGCGAACGAACGGAGCCAGAAACTGAAGTACCACGTCCAGACATCGGGCCGTTCCCTGCACGCGCAGGAAATCGACTTCAACGACATCCGGACGACGCTTCAGGCGCTGATGGCGCTGCAGGATAACTGCAACTCGCTCCACACGAACGCGTACGACGAAGCGATCACGACACCGACGGAGGAATCCGTGCGCCGCGCGATGGCGATCCAGATGATCATCACAAAAGAGCACGGCCTGTCGAAAAACGAGAATCCGCTCCAGGGCTCCTTCATCATCGAAGAACTGACGGAACTCGTCGAAGAAGCAGTGCTCCAGGAATTCGACCGCATCAACGACCGCGGCGGCGTATTGGGCGCGATGGAGACCCAGTACCAGCGCGGCAAGATCCAGGAAGAATCGATGTACTATGAAATGAAAAAGCATACCGGCGAACTGCCGATCATCGGGGTGAACACGTACATCAACCCGAATCCGACGTCTGAAGACGAGATCAACTCCATGCAGATCGCGCGGGCATCGAAAGAAGAGAAAGAAACCCAGATCACCAACCTCCGCGCCTTCCAGGAACGCCATGGCGACAAAACGGAAGAGGCGCTCAATCGCCTGAAGGAAGTCGCCAAAACCGGCGGCAACATCTTCGAAGAGCTGATGGAGACGGTCAAAGTCGCGAGCCTTGGCCAAATTACGACGGCATTGTATGAAGTTGGCGGGCAGTACCGGAGAAATATGTAAACGATACAAGCGGCTGGTCATTGCGACCGGCCGTTTTTTGCTGAAGTTATCATTTATTTGCCTGGCGGGACGGGATTTGAGAATAAACCCGGGGGTTTCGAGAATAGGAGCCACATTTTCGAGAATAACGGGATTTCGAGAATAAACCTGGTGTTTTCGAGAATAAATGAAGTGGTTTCGAGAATAAACGAGGTGGTTTCGAGAATAAAAAGCACATTTTCGAGAATAACGGGATTTCGAGAATAAACCTGGTGTTTTCGAGAATAAA
>NZ_NHTN01000072.1 GCF_002167005.1 Indiicoccus explosivorum | reverse complement strand
ACGAAGAGCAGCTGAACAGTTGAAAAAACCCGCCAGTCCTGCAGCAGGACTGGGCTAACCTAAATTAATGGGACACAATAAAACACCTTCGAGATGATACACTGGAAACAGGTATAGAAATCGGAGGTGTTTTTGCATGGGCAAAAACGTATATTCAAGTGAAGTGAAATGGGCGGTCGTCAAGGATAAATTGAGCGGTCAATTGACGACAAAGGAAATCATGGAGAAACATGGCATCAAAAATAACTCGCAAATTAAAACGTGGATGAGATGGTATCGGGCCAATGAGCTCTATCGATTTGATCAGCCGATCGGCAAGCAGTATACGTATGGACACGGACCTGAAAGCGCAAGTGAAGAGGAAAAGCGGGACCGGCAGACAGCGAACTTGAAAATGGAGAATGAAATCATAAAAAAGTATTTGGAGATGGAAAAGGAGCTGAGAAAAAAATAGTCCTCCAGCTTGTGGAGAAATTCAAAGGGAAATATACAGTGAAAGCGGTCCTGGCGGCCCTTAGCGTGCCCCCATCTACTTATTACCGGTGGTTGGCCGAAGGCTTAGCGGAAATGGTAACAGCAGAGGAAGAAGCAATTATTCAACTGTGCAGGCAGACCAAATACCGCAATGGCCACCGGAAAATCCGGAAGCTCCTGAAAAAAACGTACGGATTCAAGCTGAACCGGAATACCGTGCAGCGGATCATGCAGAAGCACAACCTGCAGTGTCGGGTAAAACCAAAACGGAAGTGGAAATCACAGGGAGAATCGGTCATCGTGGCGCCGAACCTGTTGGCGCGCGATTTTACAGCACAGGCGCCAAATGAAAAATGGGTGACGGACATTACCTATATCCAGTACGGCTACACCACGCTCTATCTGTCCACCATCATGGATTTGTATAATAATGAAATTGTTGCCTATAAGCTCTATGATCACCAGCAGACACCGCTCGTAGTGGATACGGTGGCCGAAGCGCTGCGCGTCCGGAATCATCCTGAAGGGGTCATCATCCATTCCGACCAGGGGAGTGTCTATACCTCCTATGCCTACCAGGAATTCGTGAAGAAAAATCACCTGGTCAGCAGTATGTCCCGCCGGGGGAACTGTTGGGATAATGCAGTTATTGAATCTTTTCATTCCTCTCTCAAGTCAGAGGAGTTTCAGTATGTGAAATTCAATTCCATGACGATACAAGCAGTAACTGGAAAGGTAGAAGCCTACTTGGATTACTACAATGAAGAACGGATTCAAGAAAAATTAGGCTACCAGACTCCGAGGGAATTCGGGGCCATGGCAGCCTAATGAAGGGTGTTTTATCTGTGTCTCAAATTGCTAGGTCAGTCTAG
>NZ_NHTN01000071.1 GCF_002167005.1 Indiicoccus explosivorum | reverse complement strand
TGCAGAGTCGAAATGTCGTGCGGCAAGAGTCGAAATAGGCGCGTGCAGAGTCGAAATGGGGCGGTGCAGAGTCGAAATATCGGCGTGCAGAGTCGAAATAGTGCGGTGCAGAGTCGAAATGTCGCCAGCAAGAGTCGAAATGTCGGCGGTGCAGAGTCGAAATGAGGCGTCGCAGAGTCGAAATGCGGTGCTGCAGAGTCGAAATGTCGCCAGCAAGAGTCGAAATAGGACGCCGGCACCAGCCCCTTAGTTCGCGTGGACACGCATTTTATGGTAAAATAACTATAAATTTATTAAGAAAGGGACGTGTGGCCACTTGAAAACGAACACTCCTTCACGAACCGGCGCCCTTTTGACTGCGGTGCCGTTTCTTCGTCTGAAACGGGCGGCCAAACCGCTCCGCATCCAGAACATTGTCCTTCTCGGCGATTCCGTGGCACTCGGCTACGGTACGCGCGGGGGATTATCCACATACTTAAAAGAGACATTTCCCGAAAGCCGTATCACCAACCTCGGCATCAACGGCCTGACAAGCGATGGGCTCGTGGCCCGGCTGCACGAGCAGAAGTGGGACAATAAAATAAAAGACGCCGATTTGATTATCCTGAACATCGGCGGCAATGATCTGTTAAGGGCTTTCCGCAGCGGCGGCGCGCGGGGGCTGATCCGCGGATTCGCCGCCCTGAAGCGCGGCTACCGGAAGAATCTTCTGGAAATTTATGCGCATATCCGCAACTTGAACCGAGAGGCGGTGTTCGTCCAGAACAGCCTCTATAACTCCATGAAGAAGGACGTCCAGTATTTCGGGTTCACCAACCTGCTGATTTCCCTATGGAACACTGCAATCGGCGGCAAAGACATCATCGTCGCGCGGATGCATGAAATGGGAAGGGACAGCTCCATTTGGCTTGATGCGATCCATCCGAACGAAGACGGCTATAAAATCATGCATGACCTGCTGAAAGCCACGCTCGCAGACCGGGGATATGCCCTGCGCTCAGGCGAGCGGTGACCGCCTTGTGTGAAGTTGTCAGATAACTGGTGCCAGGCACCACTATTCTGACAATTGGTGCCAGGCACCCACCAAGGCACCCACCAAAGGCACCAACCAACCGCCCGCTGCCGTCACCCAGCAGCGGGCCGCCGTTTTTCGTTTCGCTGAAACGGGTAGAAGTACCGTAACGGAAGGGAGGCGTACCCATGAAAATCGTGGAAGAACGGGATTTGATGAAGGACGAGTACGGAAATTACTATTTAGCGACGAACGTCACCGGCGATTCGGTCACCGTCGTCAACGCAGCCGTCTACTATGCCTTCAACCGCATGCTGAACGAAGATCTACTCGCCGACGCGCGCAACCTGTACCCGAACGAAGTCGCGGCGGGCAAATTCTTCACCGACCAGGTCGCCAAGCACATCGAACAGCTCGAGGACGACGCAGTGCCGGGCGGGATCTACGACATCGACGAAGTGAAACAGCAGTACGACCTGCACGTGAAACCGATCTACGATGAATCATTCCATCTGTAAAAAGCTTTGCTCCGCGCGGCGGGGCAGAGCTTTTTTGCTATACTGAAAAACAAAACGGCTGGTTTGGAGTTGAATCGGTTTATGGAAAAGAAAACATGGCCGGGAGTGGCACTTTGCTTCGCCCTGATGCTCGCCGGCATGGCCGGCTCTTGGGCGGCTGGTGTCCTCCTGGAAAGGGCCGGTTTTATTCCGCAAGGAAGCGCGAATCCGGTCTCGGAAATTTTCATCATCATCCTGCTTGGCATCGTGATCCGCAATGTGTTCGGATTGCATCCGATTTTCGCGGCCGGTGTGGCGTTTTCGGTCAAAAAACTGCTGAAGGCGGGCATCGTGCTGCTCGGCCTGCGGCTCAGCCTGACGGAAGCGCTGAAGCTTGGGCTTTGGGGAATTCCGCTCATTGTGGCGTGCATCGCGACGGCACTTGCGGTGACGCTGCTCATCACCCGGCGGCTGGAGCAGCCGCGGCGGCTCGGCACGCTGATCGCGTCCGGCACAAGCATCTGCGGCGTGACCGCCATCATGGCGACTGCGCCGGTCATCCGGGCGAAGGAGAACGAAGTGGCATACGCGGTGGCGAACATCACGCTGTTCGGGCTCACCGGTATGCTCGTCTACCCATACATAGCACAGATTTTATTCGCCGACGACCCGGTGAAGGCGGGACTGTTCCTCGGGACGGCGATCCACGACACCGCGCAGGTGACCGGCGCCGCATTGATCTTTGCGGACTTGGCGGACGCCGAACGGGCGGTCGACGTCGCGACCGTCGCCAAACTCGTGCGGAACTTATTTCTGATCGCCGTCATCCCGTTCGTATCCTGGCTGTTCTGGAGACGCGAAAGCGGGGCGGCGTCGCTGCCGAAGTGGCATGAACTCGTCCCGCTGTTCATCATCGGCTTCTTCGCCATGGCGCTCGTGCGGACCATCGGCGACGCAACGGCCGCTGCTGCAGGCACCGCCTTCGGGGTAGTGCCGATCGGATTGTGGACGGAGATAGTGACCGCCGTTAGCTCATTCGGATCCACCTACCTGTTCGGCCTCGCCATGGCGGGAATCGGCCTGTCAACGAGCTTTGACGTCTTCAAGGGTCTAGGCATGAAACCCTTCGCCATCGGCTTCATCGCCGCCCTCACCGTAGGTGCCGTCAGCGCGGCGCTCATCCTCCTGTTCGGCGGGTTGGTCACAGTCTGAAAACCAGTCCTAAATTGTCAGAAAAATGGTGCCAGGCACCCACTGATCAAATAGTCAGAAAAGTGGTGCCAGGCACCAAACGATAGAATAGTCAAATAAATGGTGCCAGGCACCAATTGAAGGCATCAATTGAGTCGAAATAGTTTGTAACTTTTACCATTCGATACCGTCTAACTGAAAAAGGGGGGGATGATCGGTGAGGAAATTCCTGATGTTAACAGGGCTGGCGCTCATGCTGACCGCGTGTGGAGTGGACGATGGGCAGCCGGAAGCCGAGAATGCAAAGAATCCCGAATCAGAGCCGACTGACTTGAAAAAAGCCGCTGCCGGCAAAAGGGAAATGATCGTAAAGCTCGAACAGACAGCGGAACCGGTCGCCCGTGAAAAAGCGGTACAGGAAATTAAGAAATCCGAAGAGTTCAAGAACGGCATGATGGGTGAACCCACGGATGAGACTGCCCGGAAAATGTCTATCCAGGCGATCGAGATGCCGGCAGTCGAAGCGGCACTGGCGAAAGCATACGGAAGCCGGGAGGAATTCATGAATGCCGGCATTGTTTACCTAGAGGTGTGGGAAGAGGAATACGAAAAGCCCGGTATCTGGGTCGGTATTAAAAATCCGGATGAACGGACCGGACAGCTGGAGGAAATCCTGCAGGCGAAAGCAGACGCAGGGGAAATTTCTGCTGATTATATCCATATCTACAAAGCTGAATACACAGAGAACGACATGCGGGAAATTGAAAATACAGCCTACCAGCTACTGAAGACGATGCAGGAAGAGCATTACCGGCCGCAGTCCGCGGTAGGCGGTGCCAGTCTCGATATCAAAACCGGCAAGCTGACAGTTTCCCATAACTTCCTGACAGAAGAACAGAAAACTGAAGTGGTAGCGGCGTTTCCTGAACTCGAAGTTACGTTTGAACAGCTGGGGGCCATGGTGCCGGGAGAAGGGGAACCGGATGTCCTGTACCCTGAACCTGCGGTGACGGAAGAACCGAACACAGAAGGGGAATACATTTTTAATGTATCTGAAGATAAATTCCTAAGCGGAAGCACGTACTACAGTTTTGAAAACGCGGATGAAAAACTAAAAGCGGGCCAGCGTGTCGAAGTCGGAACCACCGGATCCATTGCCGCCTCCTATCCCGGTCAGGGGACAGCCGTTGTTGTGGAAGTCATGCCGACCTACCAGCCTGAAGGGGCGGATCTGACGGAAGAGATGGCTGTCCGGAAGGCACTGGAAGACTGGGAGTTCGGAATGGATGGAATTCCGATGATCCGTCCCGAATACGATAACCAGAGTGACCGTTGGAACATTGAATTCACTTACAACTGGGACGGCGAAAAGACAGAGACTGTTACTGTCGACGACAAGTAAAGCGGCTGAGGAAATAAAACAGGAGGGACCGATGATGAAAAAGATTTTCATAGTACCCGGCTTACTTCTTTTATTGGCCGCCTGCGGTACGGACGAGGAGCCAATGGCAGTCGATGATGAGCCGGCAGCCGAACCGGCTGATTCAAGTGATGAATCAGTTCCGAGCACAGATGAAGGACCAGAGATGGTCAGCGGCCGCGAGATTATTGCTTCGCTCGAACAGACAGCGGAACCGGTCGCCCGGAATGAAGCAGCCGAGGCATTCAGGGAATCCAAGGATTACAAATCAGGGGTATTCGGCGAACAGACGGAAGAGCTTGCCCAGGATCTCGCTGTCCAGACGATCGAACTGCAGGCAGTGAACGAAGCGCTCGAAGAAGCGTATGGAAGCTATGACGGGTTTCTGAAAGCCGGCCTCATTCATTTGGAAAACAGCCGGGAAGGGGCAGAGCAGCCGGGGGTCTGGATCGGAATCAAGAATCCGGATGAACGGACTGAACAACTTGCCGCCATTCTCCAAACCAAGGTGGACGCCGGCGAAATCATGGCGAAATACATCCATATTTATGACAGTGTTTATTCCCAGCAGGATCTTGAAGACATTGCCTACGCTGCCTCGAAGATCCTGCGGCCGATGCAGGAAGCGCATATCCGCTCCCAGTCCGCGACTTATAACATCGATGCCGATGCGGAAACCGAAACGCTGCAGATCACCCATAACTTCTTGACGGATGAGCAAAAAGCGGAAGTGGCAGCGGCATTCCCGACTTGGGAAGTCGTGTTCGAGCAGATGGAGGTCATGGTGCCCGGGCCGGGCGAACCGGATGTGATTTATCCGGAGCCGGCAATCGTGACCGAGCCTTCGAATAAAGGAAGCTATGTGCTGGAAGTGTCGGAAAACGAATTCCTGAGCGAAGGCGTCTACTACGGTTTCAAGAATGCTGCTGATAAACTCAAAGTCGGCCAGCGGGTGGATGTCGGGTCTACGGGAATCATTGCCACATCTTACCCGGGTCAGGGGACTGCGGTGCTCGTCGAAGTGTATCCGACGTACCAACCGGAAGGGGCGGACATGACGGAAGCTGAGGCAGTGCGCCAGGCTTTGAAGGACTGGAAAATGGCAGCTGCCGGACTGCCGGCTATCCAGACAGCGTACGATGCAGCGGGCGATCAATGGCGGATCGAATTCACCTATACTTGGGATGAAAAAAAGGTGGAAGAAATTTTCATAGCAGATCAGTGGCAGAATTCAGAAAATTGGTGCCAGGCACCAGAGAAATCTGTCCTCAACAGCAGGAAGTTATAGCGATTTGTAACCTTTCCGGAACATTCCCGTCTAACACGGTAAAGGGAGCGGTAATATGCGAAAAGTTTATGTGATTGCCGGTGCCGTATTTTTTCTTGCCGCCTGCGGTACGGGTGAGGAACAGCCGGCGGCAGTGGATGAACCTGTCAGCAGTTCGGAATTTGACACGGTTGACCGCCGTGAAATCATCGCGTCTCTCGAACCAGCCGCAGATCCCGGTTCCGTTGATCTGCAGTCGGGAGCGGATACGGCGTTCAAGGCAGTGAGGGATGTGTATGGAGAATTCCATGAAACCGGCGTGTTTTTTATTGAACATAATAAAACAGGAAGCGGGGAACCGGGAATCTGGATCGGGATAAAAGAGCCGGATGAGCGTGTGGATGAACTCGTTTCCGTCCTTCAGGAACAAGTGGATGCGGGGCGGCTGATGGCGGATGATGTTCATATTTTCGACAGTGATTTCACAGAGGCCGAACTGGAAGCAGCGACGAACCGTGTGGCAGAAACATTACGGGGTATGGCAGAGGCGCACCACAGTCCGTCGAAAGTCGGACTCTCAATTTTCAGTGATGTAAAAAGCGGCACGGTCATCGTCAGCCATAATTTCCTGACAGAGGAACAGCAGGCTGAAGTGGAAAGTCTCCTGGAGAACTTTGAAGTGGAAGTCGAGCAATCCGGTATGATGGTGCCGGAACCGGGCGAACCGACAGTCGTCTATCCGGATCCTGCTGTCACGGCGGAGCCATCGGATGAAGGCGATTATCTCGTCGATGTACAGGATGGCCGGTTTCTGGCAGTCGATGCGACCGCGCAGGACTTCAGCGAAAACGGCGGTCAGGAGGAGTTCTATTCCGCCATCTACTTTGATTTCCCGAATGCGGCGGAACAGCTTGAAGTCGGCCAGCGCGTGAAAGTCGAAGCGTCCGGCCCGATCATGGAATCTTATCCGGGACAGGGGACGGCTGTCTTTGTCGAAGTGCTCCCGGCATACCAGCCGGAAGGAGCGGATCTGACGGAATTCGACGCTGTCCGTGAAGCCCTTACGATGACAGAAAAAGAGAGTGCCCCGATCGAAGTGCCGGCTGTCCAGTCCGTCACTTACAGCGCGGAACAGGACGCCTGGACAGTCGTGCTCCAGCTGGGTGACCAGGAAATCGAGAAGACGATCACGGACGAATAGCAGGCAGCCGCCTGCTGTTTTTTTGCGGAACGCCATATAAATCTCCGGTGCCTGGCACCGCCCAAATCTCCGGTGCCTGGCACCGCCCAAATCTCCGGTGCCTGGCACCGCCCAAATCTCCGGTGCCTGGCACCGCCCA
>NZ_NHTN01000070.1 GCF_002167005.1 Indiicoccus explosivorum | reverse complement strand
AAAAAGGAACCGGATATATGAAACCGATCACTGTATTTTCCTGGTCACTCGTCTTCCTCTGGATGGCGCTCATTTTTTATCTCTCCTCACAGACCGGTTCGGATTCCGGCGGGATGAGCGGACGGATTACGGAGACGGTCCTAGGTGCAGTCCAAGCGACCCTTCCGTCGCTGGACGTGCAGCCTGAGATGTTCCACACGCTGGTCCGCAAAAGTGCGCATTTTTTCGCTTATTTCGTATTGGCGCTGCTCGCATTCAATGCAGTGCGCCGCAGCGGTGCGCGGGGCGGAAAGGCTTATTTGACAGCGTTCGCCATTGCGGCGCTGTATGCCGCTTCGGATGAATTCCACCAGTCTTTCGTGCCCGGAAGAGGGCCGGCAGTCACGGATGTCTTCATCGACAGCGCAGGCGCCGCAACGGCCCTTTTCATTTGCTGGCTCGTACTGAGGTCCTCGGTGAAGATGCCGGGGCGGATTAGGCGCTTGTTGGAAAATTAGCCGCTTCTTCCGGCAGGGAGGCGGCATGGATGCCTAATTGGACAAAGAAGAAGCCGGCTCACACGGAGCCGGCTTCTTCTGGTTCGGTGCCCGGCACTGCTGCGAACGGGTCCGCTTCGATTCCGAGGAACGCCAGTGCTTCCCGGATGTTCCGCGCAGGGTCAGGGCTGTAGATATGCAGGGAGATGCCGGCGATGCCGCTCCGCTTCGTGAGCCGGTCGAGCTGGTTTTTCATGAAGCGGGAGTTGCATAGCACGGCGACGCGGCTCAAGTATGGCAGCAGCCACATCTGCAGCTCTTCCCATACGTCATACACTTCCGGCGAGAATACGAACGGCAGGCCGTCGACCATCATCGGCTGGTTGTCGATGAGGAGGCGGACTTCTCCTTTATTCAATAAAAGCGTGCGGCTTTTGATGACCCGGGCGACTTCGCGGACGTCGTGCTCGCTCAGCGGACCGGTGATTTTCCAGGCGATGACTTGGCTGACCGGGTCTGCATGGCAGATGAATCGGCTGTCCAGCGGGCGCTTCAGTTCGCGCTTCAGGGATGAAGAGCGGGGAGCGAAGCGTTCATCGCCGAAGAAGTACGATAAGTCGACGTCGAGGGCGCAGGCGATTTTCTCGATGTTCAGAAGCGACAAGTTCTTTTCCCCCCGCTCGACCGCACCGATATACGAGCGGTCCAGTTCGGCGCGGATCGAGAGGGCTTCCTGGGTGATACCGGCTTTCAGGCGCAGTTCTTTCATCCGCATCCCGAAATCTTTCAGAATGTCCATGCTGTTCCCCGCTTTCGGTTTTATTCGCTGAAGTGGCAGACGCCGAGCTTGTGGCCGTCCGGGTCGGTGAAGTCGAACCACTGGAGGTTGCCGTCGTGATGGATGGCGGAAGGTCCGGCGCCCCGCTCGGTCAGCTGCCGGTGGGCGGCGTCAGGGTCTGTGACAAAAAAGTTGAAGCGCATATGTGCTTCGGGCGTGACTGCATCTGTCCGCACGAGAGTGAGCGGCGTCTCCCCGATATCGAGGCAGGCGTACCCGCCCTCCGTATGTGTCCAGCGGATGGGGAACCCGAAGGTGCCGGTGTACCACTGGATGGACCGGTCCAGATCGGTGACCGGCAGAAAAACAGTATCGATGCGTGTGAATGAGGCTGACATAACGTGCTTGATTCTCCTTTCTGATTCAAAAGATTATTCGGCTTGCGGGCAGGGAATTCCTTCTTTTACATACAATCAGCCGGACTGTCTTTTGGACGGTCCGGCTGAAGGCCAATTTATTTAGAAGATCGGGGTCGCGATAGTCGGTTTTTGCGAACGCTTCCGGCGCTTGATGCGCAGCCGTTTCGCCACTTTTTCAAGAAAACGAGTGTCCATGTCGTCCTGGTGCTTCCAGGCTCCGTAAGCTTTCCGTTCAACTTCCTCTTTTTGCGACTGAGCGACGAGTTCTAAATCCATCATCTTGATCAGCTCCTGTGCAAAGTTCTTGGCGGCTGCGCCTGCAGGTCCGCAGCCTTTCCCATTATAGGGAGAGAAGCTGTGCAAAAACTACGGACGATAAATCCCATTTCACTGTTTTGGGAAGAAAATTTCACAATTTCGAGTACAATTGAGAAAATTGGTGCCAGGCACCCGTTTTTTGAATTGCATACGCAAATGTGAAAATTGGTGCCAGGCACCGAACCCCCGCCCCCGCACCGCCCTGTTTCTACTCAGAGCGGCAAGTGTGGTACGCTTATGGATAGGAAATTTATTTTAGAGAAGGTGACGCATATGACAGGACGCAATGATCCGTGCCCATGCGGCAGCGGGCAGAAGTATAAGAAATGCTGCGGAAAGCCGAAGGAGATCGAGGAGCTGATCGATGAGGAGCTGGAGCGCGTAATGCAGGGCGCAATCACAGAAAGCATCGGCCACCGCGAACACGAGGAGATTTCACAGCGGATCGACCAGTGGCAGAACGAGCTCGAGGGCCTGTTCGACGAAGACCTGATCGAGACGCTCGCATTCGAGACGTACATGTATATCGAGAAGCAGGAGCTATGGCGGCGTTTCCTTATCCGCCAGCTGAATAAAACCGAGCGTCCGCAAGTGAAGGAAGTGCTGCTGGCGTGGCAGCGGCCGTTCATCGTGCTGGGTGAGGTACAGAATGTCGCGGATGACCGCCTCTTGCTGAAAGACGAGATGACCGGCAAGGAATTTTCGATCGACGCGCAGGGCTACCGCGGCACCGGCGGCTGGCTGTTCGGGATCGTCTTCCAGGACCCGCGCCGCGGCGATAATGATTTGCAGGGGACAGGCGGGCTTGTCTTCATCCCGGAAAACCAGCGGCCGCTGATGGAGGAGATCCGTGCGAAACTGAAGGACTTCGACGGCGAACTGCTCGCGCTGTATAAGCTGTTCGGCGATTTCGAACAGGCGATCGAGTTCTCCCCGTTCCAGGAGGAAGTCCTCGAAGCGGTGAAGCGCTACATGGCGGACCACAATCTTGAATCGGAGACGATGATGAACATCGCGCAGCTGTTTTTATTGAAGGAAGACGTCAACGCCCGGAAGCCCGGGGCGGTCGCGGCGGGACTCATCGCCGGCGCGACGGAGCACGGGGTGTTCGGGGACCGCGAAGTGCTGCAGAAAGAGGTCGGCGAATACTTCGGTGTCGCGTCCGGCACGCTCGCGAAGTACCGGGAAATGGTTTGGGCGTTCATCTATGACCGTGTGCAGGATTCCATCGACGAGCAGTTCGTGAGCGAAGCCGAAATCGGCACGGACCCGCTCCCGACCGAACGCGGCCTTTGGGAAATGATCATGCGGGTGTCCCGCCATCCGGACGCGTCGTCCGATGAAGTGGAACAGCTCCTCCAAAGTGAGAAGGATAAGCCGTTCGAACCGGCGAACGACGAAGAGCGCGCGCAGCTTCTTTGCTACGAGGCGTACGAAGCGGATACGGACGACGAACGCTTCCGGCTCGCACGGGAAGCGGAGCAGCTCGCCCCGGATCTTGCGGACGTCAATTTGATCCTGGCGGATGCCGAAGAAGAGCCGACGTACCAGAAACTGCGCTTTGCGAAAGCCCAGAAAGCCGGCCTTCTTTCATTCAATAAAGAATTCGACGACCCGTGGATGTACGTGCCGAACCGGCCGATGCTCCGGTCCACCTTCAAATACGGGGCCTGGAAACTGGCGAACGGCGACGCGGAAGGCGCGGCGCTCGAGCTCGAATTCCTGCTCGACGAGGCGACGCACGATCACCAGGGGGCGGTCTGGCTCCTCGTGAGCGCGTACCTGGCACTCGGCCGCACGGAAGACGCGTTCGACCTGCTGCCCGAGGACGAGCTGTACATGAACGGCCTGGCGACCATGATCCGCGACGGCAAATCGCGCGAGGACGCGATCGCCGGCCTCATCGGACTCGAACCCGAAAACGACGGGCTCAACAAACGGCTCCAGGAACTGCGCAACCCAGGCATGTTCCCCCGCTACCTGTCGATCGACACGGACGGCGAAGAACTGACGTACTGGCTGATGTACTGGCCGCTCCAGCAGCTCCCGTCCGGAGAATAAACGATGCCGCCGCTTCCGGACAGGAGGCGGCGGTTTTCCTTAGGAGGAGAATCCATGAAACAGCTGAAGTCATTCGACAAGATGAATGCGGGTCTCGGCATCCTCTTCTGCCTGACCGGGCTGGTTTTATTGATCCGGGGCGGCGAGGACCGGGTTCTGGCGCTCGCTTTCGCGGGCATCGGGATCTCGATCTTCCTCGCTTCGCTGCTGTCGAGGGAAAAGAAGGACTGACTTTATTCGAATAAAAAAGGAGGCGCTACAGAATGATCATCGATCCGAAGGAATTATCCCCGCGCGATACATACAAGCTGCTGATCGGCAGTGTCGTGCCGCGGCCGATCGCGTGGGTGTCCACGCTGTCGAAGAGCGGGGTGAGGAACCTCGCGCCGTACAGTTTTTTCAACGTCGTGTCGCGCAACCCGCCGATGCTCGGCATATCGATCGGCGAGGGCACCGGCACGCGCAAAGGGACGGTCAAGGATACGCTGACCAACATCCGGGAGACCGGGGAATTTGTCGTGAACATCGTCACCTCGTCCATGGCGAACGAAATGGCGAAAAGCGCCGAAACCTTGCCGCCGGAAGCGGACGAATTCGATTACGCCGATCTGCCGTCCGCTCCGTGCGAAGCTGTCGCGGCTCCGCGCATCGCGGAAGCGCCCGTCAGCATGGAATGCAAACTGCACGACATCATCCCGCTCGGCTCCGATCACCTCGTGATCGGCGAAATGGTGCGTTTCCACATCAAAGACGACCTGTATGAAAACGGGCGCATCAACTTGGCGAAACTCGCCCCGATCGGACGGCTGGCCGGCAACTACTCGCTGGTGGAAACCCTGTTTTCCCTGCCGAATGAGGACTTGGGGGAAATCATCAAGCGGGACGTGGAGGATTTGGATAAGAGAGAGTGAGGGAGGGGGAGGGGTAGTGCAAAGTCGAAATGGGGCGCTGCAGAGTTGAAATAGGCGGTTGCAGAGTCGAAAAGCGGCGCTGCAGAGTCGAAATAGCGCATTGCAGAGTCGAAATAGACGGCTGCAGAGTCGAAATGGCGCGTTGCAGAGTCGAAATAGGCGGCTGCAGAGATCGAAAT
>NZ_NHTN01000007.1 GCF_002167005.1 Indiicoccus explosivorum | reverse complement strand
GCTTTCCTAGAGCCGCTTTATTATGAGACGATGAAAGTCGAGCAGCGCATGAAGGCGAAAATGGATGAACTGAAAAAGCGAAAATGAGTAAGACCCTCTGCCATTTAAGGTAGAGGGTTTTTGCGTTCATTTTAGAAATAGGCACACTTTCGGCACATGGCATGATACAGACATAAAAAAAGGACCGGAATGTGCCCAAGCACTCCCGGTTTCCTTTGTCTCAAAACACTGATACATCAATGTTTTGAACGATATTTCATTGATGATTCCTACTGGGTTCGAACCAGCGACCTCTACCCTGTCAAGGTAGCGCTCTCCCAGCTGAGCTAAGGAATCGTTTCTTTAAGACAAGATTTATTATATATCCTGTCTTGCAGAAATGTCAACACTCTTTTTTAATTTAGAAAAAGGCTCCAATCCGTGCTGATCCGGCCACCGGCAACTGTCCAGCATTCGACCGCTGCGACTTTCGCGCTGAACGGCTCGAACTCCATGGCCAGGCGGGCGAACAGCGGGCCCCATATCGGTGGAGCGATATTGGTGGAGATCGTAGCGTGAGGTACCCAGTTATCCGGGAGGTACAGTTCATTCTGTCCGCCGAATTCCCGGGTCCCCAAATGGAGGGAAAGGTGCAGGTCGGTCAATGGTTTCGACACACCGGGCGACGCGAAAATCGTGCCGCTCTGCTTGAAGAAGCCGAGTGAACCGAACACCAGACCGAACTCCTTCAATTGGCCGATGCTGTTCTGTACCGCCGGTTTCAGCGCTGCAGGGTCCGCCTGCCTGAACGCCTGGAGCGACAGATGCGGCGGCGCTTTGAGGCGTTCAGAGTGAGCTGTCAGCGCCGCCTGCTGCTGCAGCCGTTCGATGACAGCGGATGATTTATAATCAAGCCGCAATACCAGTACTTGCATTTCCATTCCTCCGTCACTGTCCCGATTTGCGGAATCCGTTTTCCGCAGCTTCCGCTTCTGAGCAGAACCAGACTTCGGGAACTGTCTTTTCGTAATGCAGGCTTCCGGGCCAGTGGTAAATCTTTTCCCCGTCCCGGTTAATGTTCCCTTTTATCGTGCAGCCGCTTTCGTGAAGGGTCTCCCCGGCACTTTCTTCTTTAACTGCCGAAACATCGAATCCCCGCTCTGTCGCATAATCGCTGTATCGCCAAATCCCTCTTCCGGCTTCACGCGCCGCCGTTTCCGCCTGTTCGAATGCTTCAAGATAACGTGTGCTCGGCGGAAAAACATACGCCACACGCGCCAATCCTTGGCGGAGCAGCTCTTCCTGGACATTTTTCCCGTCGGCATAGACGTATGCGAGAAGGCGGCCGTAGTCATCCGTGCGTTCTCCTTCGTCGAACTCGATTTCCAGTTCAGCCGTTTCAAGCATGCGGCGGTTCGCTTCCGCCGCCTCCTGGCTTAGCGGCTGCTGCCCGGATTCGGGGTGACGGAGTTCCGGGGTGTCGATCAGCAAATAGCGGATGGTCTCCCGCTCTCCTTCCAGAATCACATCGATCGTATCCCCGTCTGTGACAGAAAGGAGTTCGACCGGGACGCGCGCACTGCCGGCAGCGGGCGGCTCGGAGGCGCACCCGGACAGGATTAGCAGGAGGACAGCCAAACAGATCCGTTTCATATTCATCACCAAGTCCAGTTTATCATGGAACAGAAGTCCCGGCGAGCCGGTAAGGCAAGACTTTGAAAGCGGTGGAAAACGCAAAACGCCTTTTCCGAATTCTTCTGCCGGAAAAGGCGTTTTTATGTAGCCGGTTGACAAGTTGCTGTGGATTCCTTCACTTAAAGCTGCTGCTCCTGCATCGGACTCTCCGCATTGAAATACAAAAAGGATTCTTCTTCGATATCCGTCAGTTTCTCTTTATTGATTCCCACTTCCAGCGTTCCTTCAAATACAGTTTCCCACCAATTTTCTGAATGATTCATCATGATGTCCTCCTTTATTGGGTGCTTACTGCTCTATACCCCATCCCGATGGCCGAATAAACCCCGGCGTTTTGTATTGTCAGATGATTCCCGCTACAATGGAAGGAACTGAAGGAGGGGACAGCATGCAAGTGACTGATGAAACTGTACGGATGATCATTGAGGAACAGCGGAATTATTTCTATACCGGGGCTACCCGTTCAGCGGATTTCCGGAAACAGCAGTTCGCGAACCTGAAGCGGTCGATCCTGGAGAATGAAAAATTGATTACGGAAGCGCTCGCCAAGGATCTGGGGAAAAGTGAATTCGAGGCTTATGCAACGGAAGTCGGGTTCATCCTGGATTCAATCGGTTACATGGAAAAGAACGTGGAAGAATGGATGGAGCCGGAAAGCGCCAAAACACCGCTTCATCTCCAGCCCGCAAAAAGCTTCGTCATCCGTGAACCCTATGGGTCGGTGCTGGTGATCGGTCCATTCAATTATCCGTTCCAGCTTGTCATCGAACCGCTGCTCGGAGCGATCGCCGGCGGGAACTGCGCCGTCGTCAAGCCGTCGGAAACGACGCCCCACGTGGCGTCAGCGGTAAGGAAAGTGATCGAAGATGCGTTCCCGCCTTACTACATCAGGGTAGTGGAGGGGTCGAAAGATGAAGTGACGGCGCTTATCCATGCTCCATTCGATTACATTTTCTTTACCGGAAGTGTCCAGGTCGGGAAGGTCGTCATGAAAGCGGCTGCCGAACGGCTTACGCCGCTGACGCTGGAACTGGGCGGTAAAAGCCCGGCCATCGTCGATCACACCGCCGATCTGGATGCGGCAGCTAAACGAATCGTTTGGGGGAAACTGATGAATACCGGCCAGACGTGCGTCGCCCCGGACTATGTCTGCGTGCATGAATCGGTGAAAGCCGAATTTATGGGAAAGATGATCGAAACCATCAAATCCTTTTACGGGAAGAATGCGGCGGACAGCCCTGACTATGGCCGGATCGTGAACGAACGTCATTTTGACCGGCTTGAAAAAATCATCCGGTCCGAGGCGGATCACATTGTGTACGGCGGCAGGATGGACCGCTCCACGCGTTATATGGAGCCTGTCATCCTGGACGGTGTGGATTGGGACAGCCCTTCGATGGAAGATGAAATTTTCGGACCCATCCTTCCGGTGTTGACGTATCAGGACCTGCCGGCGCTCATCGCCCGGATCCGCCAGCTCCCCAAGCCGCTTGCGGCTTACTTCTTCTCGGAGACGGAACGGGCGCAGCAATTCTTTTTGGAACAGCTTCCGTTCGGAGGCGGCTGCATCAATGATACCGTTTCGCATGTCGGCAACACCTACCTGCCGTTCGGCGGCGTCGGTCCATCCGGGCTCAGTGCTTACCACGGCCGGACAAGTTTCGAAGCGTTTACCCACGCAAAGTCGATCATGAAGAAGTCGACGAAACTGCCGGTGAACTTTTTATTTCCGCCATACGGGAAAAAAGTGAAGCTTGTAAAAAAAGTGCTCCGCTGACGGAATGCAAACCGTGCCGTAATCTCATATTTTCCATGAAAAACAGGCCGCTCACAGTTGAGCGGCCTGTTTTGAGGTGATCGGAAGAAGGACTGTGACTTCCGTGCCTTTTCTTTCTTTACTGCGGATCGCAAGCGAGCCGCCATGGTCTTGGACGATTCGCTGGGAGATGATGAGTCCGAGGCCGGTGCCGGAAGCCTTTGTTGTGTAAAAGGGCTCGAAGATTTTTTTCAGGACATCGTCGGGAATGCCTTCCCCGTTATCACGAAGCCGGACAGCTACCAGCCCTTCTTCGCGCTCTTCCACAAGCAGCGAGATTTTCCCTTCGTGGCCGACCGCCTCGATCGCATTCCGGATCAAGTTGATGAACACTTGCTTCAGCTGGTTCTTTTCCCCGTTCACCACATAATCTGAATGCCGCCACGTTTCGTGGAAAATAATTCCCTGCATATTGAACTCCGGACCGTACAGGAGAAATACTTCCTGTAAGGTTTCGCGGAGGCTGACCTCCCTGAATTGCGCTGCTTGCGGTTTGGCGAGGATGAGAAATTCACTGATGATGAGATTGATCCGTTCGATTTCAGAAAGGATCAGCTTGGTGAACGACTGATAAGGATGGTCGGCATCATGGTGCATCATTTGCACGAATCCCGAGATGACGGTCAGCGGGTTCCGGACTTCGTGTGCGACGCCCGCCGCCATTTCACCGGCGAGTTTCAATTTTTCGGACTGTACGATCAAGTTTTCGGTCTCTTTCCGGTAGGAAATGTCCCTCGAAATAGCCGAAGTCGCGATGACACGTCCTTCCGCATCGAAAATGGGGGAGAGTGTCAGTTCTGCGGGGAACCGGGAACCATCCTTCCGCATGTCGGTGGTCTCCAGAAGGGAATAGCTTTTCCCTTCGTACAAGTTTTTGAGACGGATGCTGGCGGCTCCCCGGTTCTCAGGCGGAACGATCGGCAGGATCCGGCCGATCGCTTCGTCACGCGACCAGCCATACAGTTCTTCAAATGACGGATTGATGTCAATCACCCGGTCATCCAAGTCAAATACCGCGATCGCATCTTTCGCATTTCCAAAAAACAGCTGAAGGTAGCCTTCTCTTGACAGAAGTGCATTTTCCATCGATCGGTTTTTTTCTTCGATTTCCCGCCAAATCTTTTGATAGGAAGAGGCATGGATCAGTGAAATGATCGACGCAAGCACAATCAGGAGCAGGACAGCAGGACCAAGCGCGGGGTAATCCGCGAGACTTCCGCTGACAGGGCTGAATCGGGCGGAAAACATCAGTTCCGGCAATGTGACGATGGTGACTGCCAGAACCGGTGCGGGATCGACATAAAAAGCTGCCGCCAGAATCGGGATGATCAGAAAAGCGAACGAAATCGGATAAAGAGAATCGGACACTGCCAGGAAGATCCATAGATTCAGCGACAGAAGAAGCCCGAATTGGATTGCGCGCTCCGGCATCCCGAATCGGGCGGCTGCCAGGCCAGCCAGTCCGCTAATGATTCCGGCAGCTGCCGCCGACCGCTCAAGGGGTAAAGGGGTGAGAAGTGCGAACGCTATATACAGGAACAGCAGAAACCACCAGGCGGGCAAAAGGAGCCGATTCCATTTTTTGAGGGTGATAGTTGGATCCATGGTACACCTCGAAGTCATTTTACCTCATCTTACTACACTGAGAGTGTCGGAACATCATGTATTTTGATATGATAAGGGAGGTATGGATGCAACGGCATAATAGGCGGGGAACAGATACCTGCCGGGACAGCTCACCGGTCCTGCGTCATTTACTTAGGAGGATGTAACATGGAACTAATGGAATTACTGGCAGGTCTGCCCCACCGGCTCATCTTTGGGAGCCTTCCTTCCCGCGTGGAACACATCACGATGGATTCCCGGGATGTGAAACCGGGGTCCTTGTTTATTTGCATAAAGGGCTTTACCGTCGACGGTCATGATTTTGCAGGGGCGGCTGAACGGAACGGTGCCGCAGTGATTGTGGCGGAACGGCCGGTCAGGACCACAAATGCCGCAGTCATTCAGACTGACAGCACAGTGCGGGCGATGGGTATTCTGGGCGCGAGGTTTTACCGCTTCCCGTCCCAGGAATTGACCATGATCGGTGTCACGGGGACGAATGGGAAGACGAGTGTCGCCGGCATGATTCATGGCATATTGATGGAACTTCAGGAGCAGTCCGCATTGAGCGGGACGATCGGTTTCAACCTGAATGGCATCTTACATGAATCTGCGAACACAACTAATGATTCGCTGACGACACAGCGGATGATCAGGCAGGCAGCCGATGCGGCGTGCAGTCATATGACCATGGAAGTGTCTTCGCACGGGCTGGTGCTCGGCAGGCTGGCGGGAGTCGAATTCGATACGGCCATTTTCACTAACCTGACGCATGATCATTTAGATTTCCATGGAACGATGGACGAATACGGACAGGCGAAAGGGCTGCTGTTCGCCCAGATGGGGCAGAATCTAAAGGAGCGGAAACGGGCGGTCCTGAACGCGGACGACCCTTGGTCCGGCCGGTATGCATCAATGACTCCTCATCCGGTGTTTATGTATGGAATCGACAATCCGGCTCAGTTCATGGCGAAGGATATCCGGATGACCCCTTCAGGGACGGCTTTCCGGCTCGTCTGCCCCGATGGCGAGTATGAGGCCTCGATGAGCCTTCTTGGCGGTTTCAATGTCTCCAATGCGCTCGCCGCTGTGACGGCGCTGTGGGCGGAAGGATTCCCGATTGAGCGGCTGGTCGAGGCGCTTGCAGCCATCCCGCCGGTGAACGGCCGGCTGGAGCGGGTAGAACTTGACGCGCCGATATCGATTTTCATCGATTATGCACATACGCCGGACGCGATTGAGAAAACGCTGCAGTCGGTCAGCCAATTCAAAAAAAACCGGGTTATTTTCCTGATCGGCACCGGTGGCAACCGGGATGTGACGAAGCGGCCGGTAATGGCGGAAAAAGCGTCGGTCGCCGATTATGTTGTGCTGACGACGGATGATCCGCGCCATGAAGCTTACAGCAGTATTCTGCAAGGACTTGAGACCGGCATGAAGCACAGCAATTACGCCTGTATCGGTGACCGCGAGGAAGCGGTGCGCCATGCCGTGCGGCAGGCGGAGGCAGGGGACATTATCGTCCTTGCCGGAAAAGGCCACGAAGACTACCAGATCATCGGTACGGAAAAGCAGCCGCACAGCGACAAAGAAATCGCGCTGGAAGAAGCGAAAAAGAAGTTCAGCTGATGGAGAGCTGCTCCCTTGCCGGGAAGCGGCTTTTCAGCTTGACGGAGGGGTCCGGCGGAACTAAGATGGGGAAGGCAGAAAAAAGGAGAGCAAGACGATATGGCAGAACAATTAAAACAAGAAATCGGCAGAAGAAGGACATTTGCAATCATTTCGCATCCGGATGCCGGTAAAACGACACTTACAGAAAAATTACTCCTGTTCGGCGGCGCCATCCGGGACGCCGGGACCGTAAAGGCGAAGAAAACAGGGAAATTCGCGACATCCGACTGGATGGAGATCGAGAAACAGCGGGGGATATCCGTCACTTCATCGGTCATGCAGTTCGATTATGACGGCAAACGGGTGAACATCCTGGATACACCCGGTCACCAGGACTTCAGTGAGGATACGTACAGAACCCTCATGGCGGTGGATTCGGCGGTCATGATCATCGACGTGGCGAAAGGAATCGAGGCGCAGACGATCAAGTTGTTCAAAGTCTGCCGGATGCGCGGGATTCCGATTTTTACATTTATCAACAAAATGGACCGTCAAGGGAAAGAACCGCTCGAACTGATGGAGGAACTGGAGGAAGTCCTCGGTATCGACTCCTATGCGATGAACTGGCCGATCGGCATGGGGAAGGAATTCCTCGGGATTTACGACCGTTACCATCACCGTATTGAGCCATTCCGTTCAGAGACCGGCCGGTTCCTGGAGCTGGATGAGGAAGGCCGGCTCGCGGGCGACCATCCGATGAAAGAGACGTCCTATTATGAACAGGCGCTGGAAGACATCGAATTGCTGAATGAAGCAGGGAATGCTTTTTCAGCGGATCGGGTGGCGAAAGGTGAACTGACACCGGTCTTTTTCGGAAGCGCGCTTGCCAATTTCGGCGTCGAGACGTTCCTGGAGACATATTTGCAGTTCGCACCGGCTCCGCAGGGGAGAAAGACGCAGGAAGAGGAACTGGCTGACCCGGCCGGTGACCCGTTTTCAGGTTTCGTCTTTAAGATTCAGGCGAATATGAATCCGGCACACCGGGATCGGATCGCTTTCCTCCGTATTGTCACCGGAAAGTTCGAGCGCGGCATGAATGTGACACTCGCGCGGACCGGCAAGTCGTTCAAAGTCGCCCAGTCGACCCAGTTTCTGGCGGATGATCGCGAAACGGTGGCGGAAGCGGTGGCAGGGGACATCATCGGTCTGTATGACGTCGGAAATTATCAGATCGGTGATACCGTGACGACAGGAAAACACTTGAATTATGAAGCCCTGCCGCAGTTCACTCCGGAACTGTTCATGAAAGTGACAGCCAAGAACGTGATGAAATCGAAGCATTTCCATAAAGGGATTTTGCAGCTTGTCCAGGAAGGGGCCATCCAGTATTACAAGACCCTGCACTTGGAAGAAGTGATATTGGGGGCGGTCGGTCAGCTCCAGTTCGAGGTGTTCGAACATCGGATGAAGAACGAATACAATGTGGAAGTCCGCATGGAGCCGATCGGATCGAAAATTGCCCGCTGGATCGAAAACGAAGGAGATGTCAAAGAATCGATGTCCACACCGCGTTCCATGCTGGTCAAAGACCGGCATGACAATCTCGTTTTCCTGTTCGAAAATGATTTTGCCGCCCGCTGGTTCCAAGACAAAAATCCGGACATCAGGCTGTACAGCCTGCTGTAGCTAAAAATCCGCCTTCGGGCGGATTTTTTTGTTGCGGCATTATTTCATGAAGGACCGCTGAAAGTACGCTGCTGATACAACCAGGGGTGCTGTTTGAACAAATTGTGACACCGGCACCGATGGGAAGCGTCAGGTTTTTTGCCCCCTATTTGAACTCTTCTGGATGATTCCATATGATTAACAGTATGCAGCCGGGTTTTCGGCAGGAGAGGAACATTTACCATGAAACTGAGTGAATTTTCAATTAAACGGCCTGTCTTTACGACAGTTGTGATGTTTTTGGTTCTGATTTTAGGAGCTGTTTCATTCACACGCATCCCTGTGACACTTATTCCTGAATTGAATCCGCCGATCGGTGTGGTGGTGACAAATTATCCTGGTGCGAGCCCGACCGAAGTCGGCGAGCAGGTGACAGAACCGCTTGAAGCGAGTCTTGCGACACTGCCCGGCATTCAGACTATCCAATCGACTTCCCAGGAAGGGGCGAATTTCATCCTTTTGGAATTCGGCTGGTCCACGGACATCGACGAAGTCCAATCGGATGTGCTGCAGCGGATCGATCAGACCCCGCTGCCGGAAGATGCCGCCGAACCTCAGTTTCTGAAGTTCGATCCGGCCCAGTTTCCGATCATCCAGCTCTCGCTTCGGGCAACTGATGCAGAAACGGACGTCCGCGTGCTGGCGGAAGAACTGGAGACTGAACTCCGGCAGACTGAAGGGGTGGCGAGTGTCAATGTGACCGGATCCCTTATCGAAGAAGTGCAAGTCGAACTGGATCCGGAAGTCTTGGAAGAATACGGACTGCAGCAGTCGGATATCGTCCAGGTGCTGCAGGCGAACAACGTTTCACTGCCGGGCGAACCGATCCAAACGGAAGACGGCCGGCAATTGGCGACACGGATTGTCAGTACACTGACTTCTGTGGAGGAAATCCGGAACTTGATCGTTACGGTGGATCCGCTGACGGGCGAGAATGTCCTGCTGCAAGATGTGGCGGATGTTGAACTGGGTGAACAGGATACTGTCACGGAGACCCGGGCGAACGAAGAACCGGCTGTCCTGCTGAGCGTCCTGCAGGAATCGGGGGCGAATACTGCGCAAGTATCTACCGCTTTCCAGGAACGGCTGGACGAGCTTCTGGAACAGGACCGCTTCAGTGATGTGGAGGCGGATATCCTGTTCGATCAGGGCGACTATGTCCAGCGGGCGATCGATAACATTGCGCAGACGCTGCTGTATGGCGGAATCTTCGCGATGCTCGTCCTGTTTTTATTTCTCCGGGGAATCAAAAGTCCGATCATCATCGGTGTGGCCATTCCTTATTCGGTGATCGTTACATTCGTCCTGATGTATTTCGCCGATTTCGCGCTGAATATTATGACACTCGGTGCACTGGCACTCGGCATCGGGATGCTTGTCGATAATGCGATCGTGGTGATCGAGAATATCGAACGCCACCTCGGCATGGAAAAAACGCCGAGGAAGGCCGCGGCTGACGGAGCGAAGGAAGTGGCAGGGGCCATTACGGCATCGACCCTCACGACCGTCGCCGTATTCGTGCCGGTCATCTTCATTTCCGGTCTGATCGGCCAGATTTTTACGGAGTTCGCCTTGACGATCTCTTTCAGTCTGTTCGCATCACTCGCTGTTGCACTGACTGTCATTCCGATGCTGGCGTCGAAAATGCTGAAGCCGCATGATTCGAGCGTTGAGGAAAAGCGGCAGCGTTCGCGGTATATGACTGGATTCGCCGGCTCCGTTGTCTGGGCGCTCCGGCACCGGGCCCTTGTCCTGCTGTCGGCCCTTGTCCTGCTCGGAGCAGGGATTTGGGGACTGACACGTGTCGGTGCGGAATTCCTGCCGGCGACGGATGAAGGATTTGTCAGCATCAGTGCGGAACTCGATCCCGGAGCTTCCGTCGAAGCGACAGAAGAAGTGGTGCAGGACATCGAGGACACCTTAGCAGATGAAGAGGATGTGGACGTCTATGTCAGTCTCATCGGCGGAACGCAGGAAAGCCTCTCCAGGGGAGCGCCAGTCACGAATCAGGCGGAAGTCTACGTAAAACTAGTTCCGCTGGAACAGCGTGACCGCTCGATATTCCAGTTCGTGGACGACGTGCAGCCTGAAGTGACTGAAGCTGTCGGCGACCGGGCGGAAGTGAATTTCAACCTCCAGACAGCAGCCGGCTCTGCGCCGAATACCCTGTCCTTCACTGTCACCGATACAGATGGCCAGCGACTGGAAGAAGCAGTGGATGCGATCAGCGAAACGCTGGTGACCCTCCCGAATGTGACTGAACTGACGACCGACCTGGAAGAGACGGTGGAGGAAGTCCAAGTGACAGTTGACCGGGAAATGGCTGCGGAATATGGCCTCGCACCCGTCCAGATTGCACAGACAGTGAACAATATCACCCGAGGGGCGCTGGCGACGCAGATCGTGACGGAAGAAGACGAAGTGTACAGCGTCTATGTGCGCTACTCAGAACAGTTCCGGGACAGTGTCGAACAGCTGCGGGACCTGCAGCTCAGGACGCCGTCCGGCACATTCGTGGCATTGGAGGAATTGGCCGACATCGAAGTGACGGAAGGCCCTGTGAGTATCAGCAGGACGAATCAGGCCCGGAGCGTCTCATTCACACTCCGCTATGAATCGGATGTCACCCTCGGCGAGATGTCGGAGCGGGTGGATGCCGAAATCGCGGACCTCGGGCTGAGCAACCAGACGGACATCTCCTTCGGCGGCGACCGGGAACTGCTGATGGATTCGATGGATGACATGATCCTGGCCGTCGCCATGGCGGTCGTGCTTGTCTACATCGTGATGGCGGCACAGTTCGAATCGTTCAAGTACCCGTTCGTCATCATGTTCACCGTACCGCTCATGGTGATCGGCATGTCCATCGCGCTTGTGGCAACAGATACACCCATCAGCATCACGGCGGTCATCGGTCTGCTCGTCCTGGTTGGGATTGTGGTGAATAATGGGATTGTGCTTGTCGACTACATCAACCAGCGGAAAGCTGCGGGAGTCGGATCCCACGATGCCATCATCCTCTCCGTCCGCGACCGGCTCCGTCCGATATTGATGACGGCCCTGACGACCATTCTCGGCCTGCTGCCGCTGGCACTCGGTATCGGCGAAGGGACAGAGATCAATCAGCCGATGGGCATCACTGTGATCGGCGGCATGATCAGTTCCACGTTCCTGACGCTTTACGTCGTTCCTGTCGTCTACAGCCTGTTTGATAAAGAGACGAGGCGCCGTAAGAAAAAATAACCATTAAGCCATGGGCCCCGGAAGGTCCATGGCTTTTTTGTGCCGGTTTTCAGAATTTCCGATACAATTAAAGAAAGGAGGGATGTAAATTGAAGGAAATTGTTTTCACCGGATTTCCAGGGTTTATTGCCAGTCGGCTGATGCGCCGGGTGGCGGAGCAGGAAACAGACTTGTCGGCGATCGTGCTGAAGAAAGAATGGGAGAAAGCGCAGCGCGAAGCGGAAGCGATCCTTCAGGAAACGGGCGTCCAAGTGAGGCTGATTGAAGGGGATATTACAGAACCGGGGCTTGCCGTCAGCGAAGACGCAAAGAAAAGGATGGCAAGGAACGAAGTGGTGTTCTGGCATCTGGCTGCGGTTTACGATTTGGCTGTACCTCGGGATATCGCCTGGAAGGTCAATGTCGAAGGGACCGGGAAAGTGAATGAGTTCTTAAAGCAATTGCCGAAGCTTGAGCGCTATATGTATTTCAGTACCGCTTACGTCGCGGGAAGGCGGGAGGGCCGCCTGTACGAGCATGAGCTGATCCGGCCGGAGAGTTTCAAGAATCATTACGAAGAAACGAAATTCGAAGCAGAGCTCCTTGTCGATTCGCTGAAAGACGAACTTCCTGTCACCATCATCCGCCCGGGAATCGTACGCGGACACTCGGTGACCGGGGAAACGATCAAATTCGACGGACCGTACTTTTTCCTCAATATGATCGACCGGCTCCGTCAGCTGCCGGCCATCCCGTACATCGGGCGGTCAGCGGAATTCCTGAATGTCGTGCCGGTGGATTACATACTGGATGCATCGGTTTATTTGAGCAGACTGCCGGAAGCGGAAGGGGAGACGGTCCATCTGACGGACCCGGCTCCGCATCCGATCGAGGAAGTTTACCGGGCGATGGTAATGGGCATGACCGGCAGACCGCCGAAAGGGCGGATTCCGAAAAAATTCGCACAGGCTGGCATGAATCTCCGGCCGGTAAGGCAACTGCTGAAAGTGGAAAAAGAGACGCTCGATTACTTCGACTGGCCAGCGGAATTCGATACATCCAATGCCGGGAAGCTTCTGGCCGGGAGCGGCATCAGCTGTCCCGACTTCATCCGGACGATGCCGGCCATGATCAGTTTCTATGAAGCGAACAAGGCGGATGATTCAAAACACATTCCGATCACTTGATGAACGCCCGAAGTTTTTGCCGGAAAGGGGGAGAGTCCCCTTTCTTTTTTTGCCCGGATTCCATAGAATGAGGGGAGATATTAAGGCCGAAAGGGTTTTTTGATGAATACACTGCTCTGGAGAATAAAAAATTTAGCTCCTGCCCAACTGATTGCTACGTATTATTTTGCGGCCATCGCTCTTTCTTTCCTTCTCTTGCTCATCCCAGGGATCCACGAGGAAGGGGTGGATGTGCCGTTGATCGACAGCCTCTTTACAGCGGTAAGCGCAGTGAGTGTGACGGGCCTTTCCGTTTTAACGGTAATTGAAACGTACAATGTAGCCGGACTGATCATTTTAATGTTCATCATGCAGCTAGGCGGCATCGGCATCATGTCGATCGGGACGTTTTTCTGGCTTCTGCTCGGGAAGCGTATCGGTCTCCGTGAGCGTCAGCTTATCATGATCGACCATAACCAGACCCAGATTTCCGGCGCCGTCAACCTTATCCGGGAAATCATCCAGATCATGCTGCTGATCGAAACTGCGGGAGCGATTATCCTGACACTTTATTTCACTCAGTTTTACGATTCATTCGGGGAGGCGCTCCTCCACGGGACGTTCACTTCCATTTCGGCGACGACGAACGGCGGCTTCGATATCACCGGAGCTTCCCTGCTGCCGTACTTTAATGATTATTTCGTCCAGATCATCGTCATTATGCTGATCATCCTCGGGGCGATCGGGTTTCCCGTCCTGATCGAAGTAAAGGCATTCCTGTCCAGTTCGGACCGGCTGTTCCGGTTTTCGCTGTTCACAAAAATCACGACTGCTACATTCGGAATCCTGCTCGTGGCCGGCACCGCGGGAATTCTGCTGCTCGAAGCGGGGAACTCGTTCAGGAACATGGCCTGGCACGAAATGTTCTTTGCTGCACTGTTCCAGTCGGTCTCATCCCGATCCGGCGGCCTCACGACCATAGATGTCAGCCTGTTCAGCGAAGCGACTAATGTATTCATGAGTGCACTCATGTTCATCGGCGCGTCCCCGAGTTCGGTGGGGGGCGGCATCCGGACCACCACATTTGCCATTGCAATCCTATTCTTGATTAACTTTGCGAGGGGCAAAAACAACATTAAAGTGTTTAACCGGGAAGTGTATCTCGTGGATGTTTTCCGGGCGTTCGCCGTGATCATTCTGTCGGGATTCCTGCTTCTCGGCTCGATCGTCATCCTGCTCATCACGGAACCGGAAGCGGAAATCGTTGCGATCCTCTTCGAAGTTTCGTCCGCATTCGGGACGTGCGGAATGTCGATCGGCCTGACGGATGAACTTTCGACACCCGGCAAGTTCGTCATCATGGCGCTGATGTTCATCGGCCGGGTCGGGCTGATTTCATTCATCTTCTCGCTTGGCGGAAAATCGGATCCAACGAACTTCCATTATCCGAAAGAACGTGTCATCATCGGCTGAGTACCGCTTGACCGATTCAAATGGAATCCCCAGGGTGAGCAGCCTGCACATCTTGGGGATTCTTTTGTTCCCTCTTCGCGCGGTGACGGGTACAATAAAGAAAAGAACCAGGAATGGAGCGTGCCTTATGCTGACAGAAACAGTAGAGACTCCGATCGAACCGGTTGTAATCCGTGTGGAGGATGGTGCGGTCACGCAAGTTGATTTTGGCGAACCGGTCTTCTCAGGAGAGGGAACACCAGAAGAAAGAGCCGTGATGGACAAGGCGAAACAGCAGCTGGAGGAATACTTTTCGGGAACCCGGGAGCAGTTCGAACTGCCGCTCAGCGTGAAAGGGACCGATTTTCAGGAGAGGGTATGGCAGGAACTGCAGCGGATTCCGTTCGGGCAGGCCATCAGCTACCAGGAACTGGCTGAACGGATCGGCAATCCGAAAGCGATGCGGGCTGTCGGGCAGGCGAACCGCCGGAACCCGATCGGGATCATCATCCCCTGTCACCGGGTGATCGGAAAAGACAAAAAGCTGGTCGGCTATGCAGGAAACAAAGTTTCGCTGAAAGAGGGGCTGCTCGTCCATGAAAAGGTGATAGCTCCTCCTATTTTTGACAAGTCCTGAAATGTCCCGCTATAATTGAGGAATGAATTCAGCTGAAACGAGTGAATCGAATGAATGAAGAAATCAAGCAGTCACTGAAGCTCTTTATTGTCCTGTCCAGAGCCCATAAGGCCATTACAGAGAAAACAAACCAATTCTTCCAGTCGAACGGGCTGAATCCGACCGAGTTCGCGGTTCTTGAACTGCTGTACCATAAAGGCAAACAGCCTCTTCAGAAAATCGGAGGGAAAATCCTGCTGGCAAGCGGTTCGATTACTTATGTCATCGATAAGCTTGAGAAACGGGGTTATTTGGAGCGGGTGAACTGTCCGACTGACCGCAGGGTCACTTATGCAGAAATCACTGAGGAAGGCAAGGCACTGATGGCGAGTCTTTTTCCGGAGCATGAACAGCATCTCCATGAACTGACGGATTCACTTTCCGCTGAGGAAAAGGATGAAGCGATCGAACTGCTGAAAAAACTCGGCTTGTCGATCAAAGACTTATCATATTAAAAAAAGGAGCCGCCGGGACATTCCCCGGCGGCTCCTTTTGTCTGCAGTTTATTCAGCAGGCTGGACTTGGATCGTTTCAGCCATGGATACGAATGCGTCAGTCGCGTTCGCTTCTGCCGTATCGTAGATGGTAAGGCGGACGATCGAATCCGCAGTCTCATAGACAGCGCCAGTGACCATGCCATTGTCGGTCGGCACTTCCAGCGCTTTCGCGTTGACGTATGCAGAAGGATCGATGGCGGCAGACTCAGTGATTTCACCTTCCGGATTCACCGCCTGCAGCGTTTGTTCCATGGCATCAGCAGCAAAAGCGAAATCGATTTCACCTGGAGCGAACGTTTCAATCCGCATGAAGACGGAATCGTTTTCAGTCCAATAGAGAACATCTTTATTCGGTTCTTCAGAAGTCAGTTCAAACTCCGGCAGCAGTGCGATTATGTAGGATTGCTCCGGGCTTTCCGTATAGACAGCTTCTGCTTCCTGAGCGCCGCTTCCCATTGTGAAGGCGAGAGCGGCAGTCTCTCCCGGCGCAGCTTGCGCAGGTTCTTCTGCAAGTTCTTCCGCAGGCTCTTCCTCAGGAGCCGGTTCCTCAGCCGAATCGGTTTCTTCAACAGCCGGTTCTTCTTCTGCCGCTTCCTCCGGTTCAGCGGCTTCTGTATCACTGGACACACTTTCTGTCTCTTCAGTGGTCTCTTCAGCGACATCCGCTTCCGCCGGCCCAGCTTCTTCCGTTCCGCAAGCAGCGAGTGCTCCCGCAGAAAGCAGGACAGCGGCGAATTTCAATTTAACATCCATTTGTAACCCTCCCTTTAAAACAGTTGACGCATGAACATTATGACAGGTTTCACTCCTCTCTGGCAGAGGGTGGGCGTAAAACAGTGAAATAGTCTTAATAAAAAAATCCCGGGTCTGAAAAACAGCTCCGCAGTCCCGCTATCTCGGAAGCAGCTGATTTCCGGCGGCGCTTGCTGTATAGTAGTCAGTAGCGCGTTTTAAAGAGTGGCCAGCGGGCAGCGCCTGCTGAAAAATGGTGCTGGAAAAACAGTGGTTAAGGGAATTGAGGAGGAGAGGAATGGAAGATATACAAGAAAAATTGGACAAGCTCGCTTCAGGCGAGTTGAAAAGCCTTGCAGTGGAAAAAGAAGAATTCATGGCGGTGCGCAATGAGCTGATCGGCCGGGAGGACTTCAAGCAGTTCCGGGGAGAAGCCGGACATAACGGTCGGGTTATCTATACATATCATAAAGTTCCAAGAAATTGAAAAAAGTACCAATCTTTAAGGTCTGCATGTATAATAGACAGAAATCCATGCACAGTTGGGAGTGCTCCATGTGAGACAGTCTGTATCTGTTATAGAACTGGAAGCGACGCGTAGAGCGATGATCGAATCCGCAGTCCGCCATGGAGTGGCAAGTCCTGAAGCCCTCCGGCTGAGCAGGAGGCTCGATGCGATGCTGAACATTTATGAAAAGAGCAGGAGCGGTCCGCTTTATGGAAAGAGCGGCATCAGAGAGACGGACCGCCCTGGATAATCGGAGGGAAATCGGTTGGAAATTAATGAGATGAAGTCAATGCTTAATGAACAAGTCGTCGGCAGGGAGAAAGAGCTTGATTTTATGCTGATCGCCCTGCTGCAGGGAGGCCATGTCCTGCTGGAAAGTGTTCCGGGGTCTGGGAAAACGTGGATGGCGAAAGCATTCGCGGCGGCGTTCGATGGCGCATTCCACCGGCTGCAGTTTACGCCGGATGTCCTCCCATCCGATGTGACGGGGATCCGTTTCTACAATCCAAAAGAACAGCGATTCGAACTCCGGCCGGGTCCTGTAATGGCCAACCTTCTCCTGGCGGATGAAATCAACCGGGCAACCCCCCGCACACAGTCCAGCCTTCTGGAAGCCATGGAAGAAAAACAGGCGACCATCGATGGTGAAACGGTCCGGCTGCCCGATCCGTTCATGGTGATCGCCACACAAAACCCTGTGGAATCACAGCAGGGGACATTTCCGCTCCCTGCCGCACAACTCGACCGGTTCCTGTTCCGGCTGGAAATCGGTTATCCTTCTGAAGCGGAAGAACTCCGGATCATCAGAGGATTCCGCGGCGGTCAAAGCCGCCGGCGCTTCAGCGGATTGACCGCCACACAGGAAGACGTCCGCCGTTGGATGGCCGCTGTCGGGGAAGTGCAAGTCCATGAAGACATCGAAAAATATATCGTCGCCCTTGTGCGGGCATCCCGTGAACATGAAGCCGTCGAACTCGGCCTAAGTTCAAGGGCAGGTCTGGCACTGGCGAATGCGGCACAGGGAAAAGCGTATCTGGATGGCAGAAGCTTTGTGACACCGGATGACGTCAAAGCCGTTTTTGAACCTGTCAGTCTCCACCGGATCCTGCTCACACCTGAAAGTTCACTCATCCATGAAGCGGCGACGATCATCAGGAACATACGGGACGGGGTTCCTGCACCGGTTGAGGTCATCTGATGGAGTGGGTAAGGGAAGCGGAAGAATCCTATGCGGAAAAATGGCTCCTTTCACTGCTGCTCGTCATGTTCTTCCTCGTTTCCGTTTTGAAGCTGTACTTGGCTGCGGCTATCCTTATGTTCGCCGGCATTCTGATCGGGATGCAGGCGGCTTATACGAACCGCGCCGGTTCCCGGCTCACACTGACTGACAGGCGTATCAGAAAACGCATGCTCCGGGGCGGTAAATCGGAATGGGAATTGGAATTCACCAATTCCGGGCTCCCGATATGGGGAGCCCGGCTGAAACTTTATTTTCCGGACATTGTGGAGCCCGGAGCGGGCGGACTCCGGCACTACGGTGACATCATTGAAGTGGCGATCCCCTTTACGGCGGGCTACCGGAAAAAAACAACGGTCAAAATCCCGGTGATGGGTAAGCGGCGGGGTGTTGCCAAAATTCAGGCGATGGAACTGCTGATCCCTCATCCGTTTGGGGATGGCCAAAGTCTGTTAAAGTACGGCAAACCGGTCAGGCAAGAACTGCTCGTCTACCCGACCATCTATCGCCTCCCGGCTGAACGGGCAGCTTCCAAGCTAAAACCGGGCATGATGGACGTGAAAGATTCGCTGTTCGACGATTTGTTCCAGCCAGTCGGCACCCGTGATTACACACCAGCCGACCAGTTCCACCACATCCACTGGAAAGCGAGCGCAAGACTGGATCGGCTTCAGACGAAAGTCTTTTCGAAAACGGCTGATGAGTCCGTTTTGTTTGTGGCGGATGTTGCTGCTAAATATTCGACCGTCGCGCATTTGGAGGAACGGATCGAAGAACTGGCATCCCTTATAGACCGCAGTGCTGCTGAAGGACTTGCTTTCTCTGTCGCTGTCAACGTGCGTTCTGCCGGGAAGACGCCTTATTTGTACTTGCCGGAAGGGTCCGGCCAGAAACAGCGACAGCGGGCTCTTGAACTTCTCGCGGTCGTTTCGAAAGACGATTCTGTCATTCCGCTCCGGTCAGTCCTGGCCCATCTCGATTTTCATGTTGAACTCCCCGTAACGACCGTCCTGCTGACGGATGATACCGAACAGGTCAGCCATTTCATCGCGAAATGGAGCCGACAGACGCACCTCCGGATCCGGACGGCTGACCGGGATCGGAGGCTGGTCCAGTGACAGGAAGGCTCTTATCTTTCAATTTATTCATGTTGGATATTTCACTGATCGCGCTGCCGGTTATGCTGATCAGTCTTCGCGAAGGACTTCCGGCAGGTGCACTGTTCCTTGCGCTGAGCGGAATATCAGGGCTGCTGTCGGCGCTTCTTGCGATCCGTTTTTCATACCACCCCATTACAGCAATGGTATCTTCTGCAGTTGTAATGATCCCCGTCCTTCTATTCGGCGGTTCGGTTTTTTTATATGTATTGTTCGCAATGCTGGTTTATTGGCGGCTGCATGCCAGATTTTCCGAATTGCAGGAGGAAACCGGAAACAATTACATGCTGCTGTTCATCCTGATTTTTCCGGTGAGTCTGGCGGCAGTGCTGGTTTGGGGGACGGATTTCCAGTCAGCGCTGCTCTACGCTGCCGCATTTTTCGCGCTGCTGTTTTTCCTGCTTAGCCGGCTCGTTTACCGGTATGCCGTGTCAGCAGATGTGCCGGCTTCCGATTTTTGGAAAGCTGCTTTTCTGCTGACAGCCGTTCCGGCTGCCGGCGCCGGATTATTCTTCGCCGTCGCCGACTGGGCTCGGGTTGCGATCGGTACGGTTCTCGGTTCCGTTCTGGCATTTGTCCTTCAGCCGTTCGACGGCGTATTCGAATTCATCATCCGTATCTTGGAAAAAATCCAGCTGGCTCCGAGTAATCAGGAAGCGACGGCCAATCCCGCCACCGAAGATTTACAGCCGGGTGACATGTCCTATGCCGCTCCTGAAATTCCGTGGGGTCTAATCGCTGTCGCAGTCATCATCATCCTGGCCGTGATCTTCTTATTCTGGCTCCGTAACTGGCGGGGCAGTGCATGGGAAGAAAAACCGGCACCAGAAGGCGCCGAAGTCCGGTTTGACCAAGTAATACCTGCGGATGAAAAGCCGTTGAAGAGGGTTTTGTACCGGAATGCAAACCTACCCTTCATCCGGGAGGCCTTCCGGAAATTCGAGAAGGCGGCAGCCGATCATAAAGCCGGGAGGGCTGAAGCCGAGACAGTCCGGGAGTGGTTCGGCCGGGAAGGCTGGCCGGCGGACGAGAAGTTCCATCGGATATACGACCGAGTCCGTTATGGCGATGAAACGATTTCAGACAAAGATAAAGAACGGTTTTTAAATGAACTCGAAAAACTCAAAAGTTTTTTTGAAAAATAGGTTTAGCGAACATGCACCCGGGGGATACTATTATTGAACACAGCAACATTCTCATTTCCCCCTTTTGTGGCTGGCCCAAGTGGCCGGCTCTTTTTTTTGCCTTCATGAAGCCCGGCAATCTGCTAAACTGTAGAAAAGCAGAAGGAGGCAACGGTAATGGCAATCGCATTTATCGGGACCGGTGTCATGGGGAAAAGCATGGTCCGTCACTTGCTGAAGGCGGGGAAGGAAGTCATCATTTATACGCGGACACGGGAAAAAGCGGAGGATTTGATCGGGGAGGGGGCAATGTGGGCAGAGTCGCCGGCGGCCGCGGCATCCGGGGCAGACAAGGTGCTGACGATGGTCGGTTATCCGGCGGACGTCGAAGAAGTCTACTTCGGTGAGAACGGGATCCTCGGCAGTGTCCGTAAAGGGACCATCCTGGTCGACTTGACCACTTCACAGCCTGCACTCGCAAAGCGGATAGCAGAAAAGGCGGAAGGGCTCGGCTGCCAGGCGCTTGACGCTCCTGTTTCCGGCGGAGACACCGGTGCGGCGAACGGCACGCTGTCCATCATGGTGGGCGGTGACCGCGAAGTTCTTGAACGGATACGCCCGCTTTTGTCGCTGTTCGGTACGAATATTGTGCATCAGGGACCCCCGGGGGCCGGCCAGCATACGAAAATGTGCAATCAGATCACGATCGCATCGACCATGACAGGGGTATGTGAATCACTCATCTACGCACGGAAAGCGGGGCTGGATCCGGAAACGGTCCTGCGTTCGATTTCGGCCGGCGCGGCAGGTTCCTGGTCCTTGTCGAATCTCGTCCCGCGGATGATCGAGGAAGATTTCCGGCCGGGCTTTTACATCAAGCATTTCATCAAAGACATGAAAATAGCGGCAGAGGAATCGGAAAAGATGGGGCTTGAGCTTCCCGCGCTGCGGCTGGCCCTTGAAATGTACGAAGAACTTGCTGAACAGGGATATGCTGAAGCTGGAACCCAGGCGCTGATCAAGCACTATACATAATCGGCCGTCCCGACAGATGAAAAAGAGAACCTAAAACGGCCCGGAACGCATCGTTTCCGGGCCGTTAATCGAAGTACGATTTTTTATTGGAATAAAACCGGTCTGACCGCTGGGGAGTGTAACCGGCAATTCGCTTTTGGGGAGGGGGATCCGCTTTTTTCGGCTCAAGGCCGGTATAATCGGCAAGGATGGTTTTCGCGCTCCGCAAATTCATCCGGCTGGACGGATTCCGGTATGTGCTGTCCAATTCACCGAGATGCTCGAGTTCCTTGAAATCCTCTTTCTTAGGTAATAAATGAAAATAATATTCGCCGCACTGCACGAGGACGGACGACTGCTGCTGACTTTTCCGGGGATTTTTGCTGAAGTGCAGGCCGATTTTCCGGGCCCGTTTCTGAAGGATCATTTTTTGGAGCGCTTCTTTTTTCAGTGCATACAAATAGTGATTGTCTGGCGCAGTTTTTGCATGGCGGTTCACGGTGAAAATCGCCTGGGCGATCTCCGAATCCGTCCTCTCAGCTGGCATGGAATCATTCCTTCCTGTCGGTAGTTTGGCTTCATCATATCAAAAAGCGGAACTGCTGTATACGGCAAAAGGGGAACAGCAGCCGAGCGGTAAGGAGGGAAAATCCGGATTTATCCATTCATGGGAAGGAGGGAAGGGCCTCCTTGTTGAAATAGAAAAAGAGGAAGAGCCGGACCATCCGATTCCTCCAAAAAATCGGGAGACGGCCCGGCTAAGGAACATCAACTGAAAACAGGGGGAATGGAAATGCTGAAAGATAAAACGGTCATTGTGACAGGCGGTTCAAGCGGAATGGGGTTTTACATGGCTGAAAAATTCCTGGAAGAAGGCGCGAATGTTGTCATAACCGGCAGGGATATGGAAAAACTCAACGCGGCACACCGGAAGCTTTCTGAAAATAGCGGGAAAGCCGAAATTTTTCAGATGGATGTCCGGGAACCGGATCATGCGAAAGCGATGGTGACCTTCACGCACGAAACTTTTGGCGGAATCGATGCCCTCGTCAATAACGCAGCCGGAAATTTCATCGCACATGCTGAAAAATTGTCTCCGAACGGCTGGCGGTCAGTGGTCGACATCGTCCTGAACGGCACGTTCTTCTGTTCCCATGCCGTCGGGAATTACTGGATAGAAAACGGCGTGAAAGGGAATATCCTCAACATGCTGGCTACGTATGCCTGGAATGCAGGAGCCGGCGTCGCCCACTCTGCTGCCGCTAAAGCAGGCGTCATGTCGCTCACCCGGACGCTTGCTGTCGAATGGGGGACACAGTACGGCATCCGGGTCAATGGCATCGCACCAGGGCCGATCGAACGGACAGGAGGGGCCGAGAAGCTTTGGGAATCGGAGGAAGCCGCTAAGCGGACACTTGAATCCGTCCCGCTCGGCCGTCTCGGAAAACCGGAAGAAATTGCGGAACTGGCCGCCTTTATACTATCGGATAAAGCCGCATACATGAACGGGGAAATTGTAACGCTCGATGGCGGGCAGTGGCTCAATAAATTTCCATTTTGAGCCAAAGTTCCGGATAACGTTCGTTATAGATAACCTTTTTATGGTATGATAATACAGAGGAAGATAGCTTATCCGTCATGGCATAAAGGAGATTTTGTAATGATATCATTACCGAACAGGGATTTTCTCGAAGCGCAGATTGAGGATTTTGTCATTTCATCTGAAAAAGTCGCGCATGTCCAAGTCGGCAACAGTGCGGAACACGCGTTGCTCGTACTGACGAAAACAGGCTATTCAGCCATCCCGGTGCTCGACATGAAATATCACTTTTGCGGGCTGATCAATGCCCAGCGCATCACGGACGCGATACTCGGCCTCGACCACATTGAGTACGAACGGCTGCCCGATCTCCGTGTAGAGGACATCATGGAAACGGATCTTCCGCTTTTGAAGCCTGACGACCGGTTCCAGAAAGCGCTGGATCTGCTGATCGACCAGAACTTCCTCTGTGTTGTAGACCACGAAGGCATGTTCACCGGGATCCTGACGAGACGCGTCATGCTGAAACAGCTTAAGAAACGAATATACCAGCTGAACGGATGAAAGGCTGGACGGCGAAAAAGGTCTCAGCGCGAGGCCTTTTTCTATTGCCGGCAGAACAGGAGGCGAACCAATGGCAGGCGAAGAGATGATACTGAAAGTGCTGGCGGAAGAACGGAACATGCGGAAGGCGGCAGAGCGGCTTTTCCTTTCGCAGCCGGCCCTTTCCCAGCGGCTGCAGAACATAGAGAAAGACTGGGGAGAACGATTGTTTGTCCGCTCGCAAAAAGGGCTGACACCGACTCCGGCCGGTGAGCATGTCATCCGCTATGCGGAAGAGACGATCCACCGGAGAGAGGAAGTCATCGAGACCTTGCAGATGCTGTCATCAAAGGTCCACGGCACTTTGCGGATCGCCTGCGCTTCCATCGTCGGACAGAACTGGCTCCCGAAAGTGCTGAAAGAATATGTTACGAAATACCCCGACGCTAAAATATCCTTAGTGACCGGATGGAGCTCCGAAATAGTAAGAGCCCTCTACGAAGGGGAAGCGCACATCGGAATCGTACGCGGCCACACCGACTGGAAAGGAACGAAGATCCATTTGTTCCAGGATCCGCTTTACCTCGTGGACAAGGAAATGCGGACCATGGAGGAAGTCCTCGAAACGGACCGGCCATTTATCCAGTTCAAAAGTGATTCGGATTATTACGAAGAAATCAGGCAATGGTGGCAGAAAAACTTCTCATCAAATCCTAAACGCCAAATTACAGTTGACCAGATTGAAACTTGCAGGCAAATGACGGCGAATGGGATCGGGTATGCCATTCTCCCGGCCATCACCCTTTCCGGTCTCGAGGATGTCTATACCATTCCTTTATCCGACAGCGGAGAAGAAACAGAACTGACGAGGGATACGTGGCTGATCGGCTACAGTAAAGCGTTCGAACTCCGCCAAGTGGCGGCGTTCACAGAAATCGTACAGGAACACGCGGCCCGGCTGGAAACTAAAAGGGCGTAGTATCGTCTAACTAAAGAGAAAAGCATACAGCGGAGAAGGACCGCTGCAGAAACTTTTTCAGCAATAACAAACAGAGACAGAACCGGAGGGGGCTATGGAATGGGGAAGAAATTGCGGGCTCTGCAAGTACTGGCCGTGCTGGCGGCCGTGTTCGCAGCGCCGATTGCCACCGCGGCGGAACCGGAGATTTCGCTGCAGGCGGAAACCGGTTTTGGCAATAAAGTAAAATACGGGACAGGAGCACCGCTGGAATTCACGCTGACGAATACCGGAAGCGCCTTCATGGGCGATTTGGTGGTTGAATTTTCAGATAACCATAACTTAGGGGGTGGCCGGGCGGTGCCGGTTTCATTGGATGCAGGTGAAATGGAGACAATCCGTTTTTCCGTTCCGGGACTGAGCGAGAATTATTCAGGCATCGCACAGGCGCAATCCATCTTTCTGTATGAAGGAGGCTGGGAGGAAGGGGAAATTCAGCCGTTTTCCGGACCGGATACGCTGACGCCTATGTTCTTCGATCCGGCCGCCATGTTTATCGGCACACTCACGTCAAACCCTGACAGGCTGCTGGAACTGAAAGATGCAGCGGCTTCGGCCGCCGGTGAGGTGCAGGTGTTCCATTTCGGGCAGGAAGGCGGACCGCTGCTCCCGGCCGACGTCACCGGCCTCGAATCGCTCGATTTTTTAGTGATCGATGAATTTGCTCTGACGGGACTCGGAGAAGACGTCCAGCAGGCCGTCTTCCAATGGGTGACGGAAGGCGGCACTCTCGTGACCGGAACCGGGCCGGATACGGCACGTGAGCTGGGGATGCTGGGCGGGTACTTGCCGCTGCTGCCAGCCGGACCGGCAACCCTGAAAGGCGGAGGGTTCGAAGGGGAAGTGCCCGGTTACAGTTCAGCGCTGCAGGAGGATGCTGCGGTCATTGCAGGAACGCCGGAACAGCCGCTTGCTGCGAAAAGGCAGCTTGGGGCAGGTGAAGTCGTCCAGGCCGCGTTTTCTCTGGGAGATGGGACGGTGACCGGCAATGCGGGCTATAGCGAATTCATTCGGAATATCCTGGTATCCTCAAGTCCCGCTTATGCAGGGCCAGGCATGTACGATATGCAGAATGCGCTTGTCTATGAAGTCGCATCTGTAAATGAACTGTTCGGGAATTTCGCCGTTTCTTTGCCGCTTTCTGCCGGCGCCATTTTCCTGTATATTCTCTTGACTGTGCCCGTCCTTTATTTCCTGCTCAAGCGCAGGGACCGACGGGAGTATGCATGGATCGCCATACCGGTGATGGCAGTGGCGGCGTCCATTCTGTTGTTCGCTGCCGGCGCAAAGGACCGGATCGGCGAGCCGCAGATCCAGCAGACCGGATTTTTTGAAGCGGATGCCGACGGCGGGCTCGATGGTCACTTCGTCAATTCGCTCCTGTCTTCGGCTGGCGGAAATTACCGGTTCGAGGCGCCTCCAGGCACTGAATTGGCGAATTACCTGAGCGGACCGTTCATGGAGTCCTCGCTTCACGAAGCGGCGATCCTGGAACAGGGGCCGGGCGGGACGGCGCTCACTGTAAGGGATATGCGTTACTGGTCCGTCGCTTCGGTTATCGGCCATACGTATATCGAAGAAGCCGGAACGTTCAAGACCGATCTTCTGGTCGCGGACGGGAGGCTGACCGGAACCATCCGCAACGAATATCCCTTCGCTGTCGAAGGGGCCGCGGTATGGACGGGTACCCGGTTCATCGAAATCGGCTCCCTCGATCCCGGTGAAGAGATCGATGTGGATACCGCCGTCCCATCTTCAGTACTCGCTCCCGCGGCACTGGTGAACCAATATGGCGGTCATCAGCCGGTCATGAGTGAAGCGGATCTCATCCCGGCCAGGAAACAAAGTGTCTTGTCGTCTGTGTATAATCAGCTGGCTGCGGATGGCGAGACATCAGTATACCTGATCGCCTATGCGCGGGATGCGATCGCGCCGGCGGAACTTGCCGGACAGCAGGCGGATATTTCAGCCGTGAACTTGCTTGTCCAGCCCATCTCACCCGAAGTCTCCCTTGAAGGGGAGATTACGCTGGAACCGTCCTATTTCAACCTGACTGTGACAGCAGGAGACTCCACCGGGTTCTTTGATAAAATTTCAGAAACTCCTCCTGTTTATTACATGGAAGACGGGACTTACTTCGTCGAATATTCGCTGGCGGATCCGGAACTGGTTTCAGGAATCGACTGGACCGGTCTGACGCTGGGTAATGCAGGCCGAAGTCTGGATGCGGGCATTCTGAATCAGGAGACCGGGGATTATGATACGGCGGATCCGGAAACTGTTGGCGAAAACATCGACGCGTACGTTTCTCCCGAAGGGAAAGTGCGCTTGCAATTGGAAATCAGGACTTCCGGGATGAATCCGGAAATCACACTCCCCGGTCTTACATTGAAAGGAGTTGCCCGCGAATGATCGAAGTCGATGGATTGACGAAAAAATTCGGTTCTTTCTATGCTTTGAGGGATTTGACGATGACGATCGATGGAGGGACCGTGTTCGGATACGTCGGCGCAAATGGTGCCGGAAAATCCACCACCTTCTCCATCATCGCCACACTCCTTCAGCCGACGGCCGGGGAAGTGAAAGTGGATGGAATCAGTGTCACTGAAAAACCGCATGAAGTCCGCCGCCGTATCGGCTATATGCCCGATTTTTTCGGTGTCTATGATCAGCTTAAGGCAGACGAGTATCTTGACTTCTACGGGGCGAGTTATGGACTGGATCGGATCGAGCGGCGTGCCGCCATCCCGAAACTGCTGGAACTGGTGAACCTGGAACAAAAGCGGTATGAATATGTCGATGACTTGTCACGCGGAATGAAACAGCGGCTCTGCCTGGCACGGGCACTCATCCATGATCCGGATATCCTTATTCTCGACGAGCCGGCTTCCGGTCTTGATCCGCGGGCGCGTGTTGAAATGCGGGAGATTCTCGGACACCTGCGGACGATGGGAAAAACCATTTTGATTTCTTCGCATATCCTGCCCGAACTTGCGGAGCTTTGCGATACGATCGGTGTCATCGATTCCGGGGAACTGAAGGCTTTCGGTTCTGTCCGGGCTATCCAGGAAAAGCTGCAGAGCGAGAAGCTGATCACTGTCCGGGTAAAAGGCGATATCCGGCAGGCGATCACGTTTTTTGAACAAGATCCATCCATCAGCCGGATGGACGCCGACAGCGGGAAGGGGACCGTCACCTTCCTTTACAGGGGGGCGGAGGAAGAGCAGATCGCCCTCCTGAAAAAGGCGCTGACAGCCGGTCTGCCTGTCCTTTCGTTTGCAGAAGAAGAGACGGACCTCGAAGATGTCTACATGGCCATCACGGAAAGGAGTGATTCCGCATGAAAGAGATGCTCGCAAATCCGGTGCTGGTCAAAGAAATCAAGCTCCGTTTCCGCAACGCGAAAAGCTTCGTCGGCATCCTGTTTTATTTGCTGGCGATGGGCATTTTCGTCCTGGGTTTCATCTATCTGGAAACTTCCCTCGGCGGAAACGGTTTCTTCCGGCCGGATGACAGTCTTCTGCTTTTCATGATGATCTCATTCATCCAGCTCGGGTTCATCCTGTTTATTACACCCGGGCTGACGGCCGGAGCCATCAGTACGGAACGGGAAAAGCAGACACTGAATATGCTGCTGACGACCTCGCAGACTTCCTTCCAAATCATATTCGGGAAGCTGACGGCATCCGTCGTGTTCCTGCTGCTGCTGATCGTAGCGGGCCTTCCGATTTACAGTCTCGTTTTTCTGTACGGCGGCGTTTCGCCCGGGCAGGTATTGGGGATCATGCTGTTCAATTTCCTGACACTGTTCGCGTTCGGTTCAATTGGTGTCATGTATTCCGTCCTTACCCGAAAAACAATCGTTTCGATGATCTCAACATACGGCACGATGTTCTTTTTTGCCGGGGTCACTGCATTTTTCCTGCTTCTTTCAGTCCAGTTCAACACCCTTTCCGCACAGGGGACCGGGCCTCTTTCGCCGATCAGCTACTTTTGGGGAAGCATTAATCCGGTCATCGTGCTGACATCTTTGCTTGAACCGCGGATGGGACAGGATTTCTATGAAATGACAGGGATCGATTTCCCTCTCTGGATTTCCTACACCGTATTTTACCTTCTGCTTTCCGCGGCTTCCGTCAGCCTTGCTGTGCGAAGGCTCCGGGTGAACATGCACAAATACAAGTAAGAGGAGGGGTTGTATGAACAGCAGGACGCTTGTAAAGTACGTCAAAAAAGCCCATCGCCGACTTTCGGGCGCGTACGCTGTCAGGATTACTCAGCCGGCGCTGTTCGGCGGAGCTGCCGTCGCCCTCCTGATTTTCCTGATTTCTCGGCTGTTCATCTTCCCATACTTCGAAACCGCGGCGCTTGTCAGCGGAACCGCTGTATTTCTCGGCGTCTTCGCATACAGCTGGGCAAGAAGACCGGGAGTGAAGGAAGCGGTTGCAGCACTTGACGGGGAACTGCCCCACAACCTGCTCATCACGGTCTGGAACCTGCCGAATAAAAACGGGCTCACAGAAGCGCTTGAACGGCAGACTGAGAAATTGATCGATCCCGCCTTTCTCCTGTTCCGGCGGAAACCGAGGCAGTGGATCGAAAAGAGATGGCTGTCGGGAACATCGGCACTGCTGCTTCTGCTGCTTCTTTTGGCTTTATTCCCAAGTTCCCTCCAGCAGGAAGCGAATGCTGTCGAACAGGAACGGGAACTGGTCCAGGAATTGCAGGAAGATGTCCGACAGCTGAAGCAGCGTGCTGAATCTCCGCCGGTGAAAGAAGCGCTTAAAGAACTGGAAGCCAAGCTCAACGACACTGCAGCGGCTGGAAAAGCGCTGAAGGAAATTATTGGAGCTAAAAAAGAACTGGAGCTGAAAAAGGCGCGTCTTCCGGAAGACGCAGAAGCCGATACTGTGTCGGAGCTTGAATCTGCTGCGGCGGCGCTGGCGGAAGCTGCAGGAAAGACACAGACAGCATTGAGCGGTATGGGGAAACCAGTGCCGATCGGACTCCAGGATGCCATAGCCTCAGGTAACCTGGACGTTGCTGCAGATTCAGGAGATTTGCCCGAAACCAGCGCGGATAGTCAGGGGGAAGGCGGCGCTCCGCAGCCTAGCCAAGGACAAAGTCCAAGTCAAGGACAAGGTCAAGGTCAGGGTCAAGGCCAAGGACAAGGGCAGGGACAAGGTCAAGGTCAGGGACAAGGACAAGGACAAGGGCAGGGCCAAGGCCAGGGTCAAGGTCAAGGCCAGGGTCAAGGCCAAGGACAAGGTCAAGGGAACCGTCAATTGACGACGCCATCCCGTATCGGCGGCACCGGTGCAATTGAGGCCGATCCAGGCAAAATTGGAAAAGGGTCTGCAGCCGGCCAGCAGAAAGGTCCGGTCGCTGCGGAGAGAGGGATTGTCCGGCCGTACAGTCAAGCGGCAAGCGATTATCGGGACAGCTACTTCCAAAGTGCCGAGCGGCTGGAACTTCCGCCTTCCCTCCGGAATACAGTCGAATCTTATTTTTCATCACTCCAAGCGGATTAGCGGAAAAGAGGAGGATAATGAAAAGCGTGAACTACACACCGGAACATTTCATGCAAGTCAGCAGGAAACTGCAGGAATCAAGAGCGGAAATCGCCAAATTCATCGTCGGCCAGAAGGAAGCGGTGGATTTTCTGCTTTATGGCGTCCTGGCAGACGGCCACGTCCTCTTGGAAGGACTTCCGGGACTCGGGAAAACGATGCTGGTCCGGACGTTAGCGGAAGTGCTCGATCTGTCGTTCGCCCGGATCCAATTCACTCCCGACCTGATGCCGGCGGACATCACGGGGACGACAATGATTGAGCGGGATGAAAATGGCGGCCAGCGTTTCATATTCCGAAAGGGGCCGATCTTCCATCAGATGGTGCTGGCAGATGAAATCAACCGGGCGACCCCTAAGACCCAAAGTGCTCTACTGGAGGCAATGGGGGAGAAGACAGTGACGGTGCTCGGGGAAACAAAACAGGTGAGTGAGCCGTTTTTCGTTCTCGCCACCCAGAATCCGATCGAGATGGAAGGGACGTATCCTCTTCCGGAAGCCCAAGTCGACCGCTTTCTCTGTAAAGTAGTCATGGAATATCCGAGCCGGGAAGAACTCGCGGAAATCAGCAGGCGGACGACCGGTTCCGGAAGTCAGCCCCTCACTAAAATCATGACAGCAGCCGAAGTGACGGAGGCGCAGCAGATGCTGAAACAAGTGCTGATAGCGGACGATCTCCTGCTTCTCGCTGTCGATATGGTCAGGTCCACTTCCCCGGATTCGTCACCGGATGAAACCATCCGTAAATTCGTCGCCTACGGAAGCGGACCGAGGGGACTCCAGAGTCTGATCCGGCTGGCAAAAGCGAGAGCGATGACGGAAGGCAGGTTCCACGTGTCGATCGCCGACTTGAAATACGCAGTCCTCCCGGCGCTGCGTCACCGGCTCATTCTGAATTACGAAGGTTCTGCAGAAGGTGTCGAGGTGGACGAACTGATCGCCCGGGCCGTGCGGGTCGCGGAAAAGAGTCCGGTATGACGGGCAATCTTCTGATGCCGGCGGGTTGGGAAGGTGCGATCAGGCGATACCGGATCGTGACAGGTTCCAAAGTGGGCGGGAGGCACAAAGGGACGCGGATTTCGAGGCAGCCGGGCGTCTCTCAGGATTTTTCGGATTTTCGGGAATATTACCCGGGCGATGATGTCCGGCTGATCGATTGGAATCTGTATGGACGAACAGAAAAGTATTATATAAAACGTTTCATGGACGAACAGGAAATGCGGATCGGCATCATCCTCGACTGTTCGAAGTCCATGGCGGATAAATGGCTGTTCGCGCGGCAGCTCGTCTGCATGCTCGGGCTGATTGCGCTTCAGCATGAAGATACCTTGTCGGTGACTGTCGCTTCAGAGAGCGGAGCATCTTTCCGAGGAAAGGGCCGCTCCGGAAAGGTGCAGTTGGAGCGGCTGCTTACCGACCTCCCGGAACCTGAAGAAAACACCTTCTGCCGGCTGGCGGACCGAAAACAGTCACAGCGTCAGTCGGTCTTGTTTATCATCACAGATGGGTTGGAGACAGCGGAGAACTGGAATGCCCTCCTGAGGAAACTGGTGAAAAAGAGCAGTGATATCCGCCTGATTCTTGTCAGCACAGAAGAAGAACGGAATCCGAGAGAGGCGGGCGATCTTCTTTTGACGGACAGTGAAACCGAGGAGCGGATTAAAGTGACAGCCGGCGCAGCTGCATTCGAAACTTACCGGAAGAAACGGCTCGCCCATCTGGCGGAGCTGGATGCGCTGACCCGGAATTGCGGAGCTCATTTCCTGGAAGTGCCCGCCGAGGATGGAATCCGCAATGCGGCCAGACTATTTGCAGATAAATATTGGATACAGTGAGGTGAAGCGGTATGGGATTGTCTGACAAACTTTATTTATGGACGGCCGTCATGCCGCTTGCAGTCATTCTCTACTATTTCTTCAGGAAGAAATTCGAAGAACGGCGTGTGCCATCCGTGCTCCTCTGGCAGGAACTCACAAAGGAAACCGAGGTCTCCCCCTTTCTCAGGAATTTGCAGCGGAATGCCTTGTTTTATTTACAGCTCGCAGCACTGACGCTTCTGATGCTGGCGCTGACAGGACCGTATATTAAAACAGAGACACCGGCGGGCGCCGAGTTCATTTTCATCGTTGATCCTTCGGCGACCATGCTGGCAGGAGATCCAGCCCTTTTTTCCCGGCATCAGGAAGAAATGCTCGCCCTCATTGAACGGACTGCCGGAAAACCGGTGACCATCATCACTGCCGGCCATACCCCGGAAGTTGTCGTCAAAGAAGAACGGGATCCAGGAAAATTGAAACAAGCAGTGAACAGTCTTGAAGTGACCTACGGAGCGGAGGATTTGGGCCAAGCGCTGGCGCTCGCAGAAACCCTGGGCTTGGCGGAGGATACTTCCATTCATTTGTTCACCGATAAGGCTGAAAGGAGCCTGCTGACCGGACTGGAAGAAGGCAGCCTCGCTGTCCATGCTTCACCTGAAAAACCGGCGAACGTATCGGTCCGCCGATTCGGGATTGCTGAAGCAGGGGCCGGCTCCCAGCGTGCTGCGGTGCAGCTGATAAATGACAGTGAAGAGGCAACAGAAACGACTGTGACTGTAACAGGAGGGGGCCATGAAGAAAGGCGGACGGTGACACTGGAAGAAGGAGAAGAGCAGCTGCTGTTATTCGGGCCGCTGCCAGCCGCCAGCTTATGGCTGGCCACATTGCAGGCGGAGGATCATTATGCAGTCGACAACCGGGCGGCCGCATATGCCGGCAGCACGATACAGAGCGCGGTAGTAGATGAATCCCTCCATGAACTTATCGGTAAAGGGCTCACGTCAGCAGGTGTCCAGACCGTTTATCGGCAGGGAGATCAGCTTGCCGCCGAGGGTGCCGGTTTCATCGTGACTGATCAGGAAGCGCTGCTCGATCGGGATGTCCCGGTTCTGCTGTTCGGAAGAAACGGAGAGGAGAAGGCGGAGTCGTCGGGGCCAGTCAGCTCCGACAGCCATGCCTTGTTCGCTTATAGTCCATTGGAGGATGTCCACGTAGCTGCGCTCTATCCGCCGTTCCCGTCTTTCCGGACGATTGCGCGCGCAGGAGAAGCCCCTTTCATTCAGCTGTCACCAAATGGCGACGTGGTTGTGCTGGCAGACCTTTCGGATACGGACTGGCCGCTTCATCCTTCCTTTCCGCTTTTTTTATGGAGCGCCTCGAAGCAGCTATCCCGCACCGAAGGATTCATGGGAACTTTCCTGCCGAATGAACAGCGAGTCCTCTCTGAAGCGGAAAGGGCGATTGACATTTTTAAGGAAGATGAGTTTATTGCAACGCACCCTGAGGATGAAGCTGTATTCACGGCGCCTTCGGAACCGGGAATTTATGAGACGGCAGGCGGGATGCAGACCAGCTTTATCGTTTCACTGCCGGAACAAGAAAAGGTGACTGCTTCCGGCCGGTCGTTTGTAATTGGAGAGGCGGAGGGAAGTGAAGGGACGGTCCGCCATTCGGCAGTGCCGTGGCTGGCAGGTGTCATCCTTCTCCTCTTGCTTGCGGAATGGGAGGTGTACCGCCGTGGAACTGCGGGCAGATGAACCGCTTTTACTTCTTGTGCCTTTAACGGCCGCGCTGTATTTTCTCTGGATCGCTCTCAGAGGATTCAGGCAGTGGCGGAAGCTGAAGCGCCTGGTATTCGGAATGAGGGCTGCGGCGGTCCTGCTTCTGGCGTTCGCCCTGTCCGAACCATACTGGCACCTTCCCGCAAAACAGGAACAGATTCTGTTTCTCGCGGACCGGTCGGCGTCCGTACAGTCCGCTGACCGGGAATTGTACACAGCCATTGCCGAGGCAGCGGAAGAAAAAAGAGCGGATCAGCAAGTCGGTGTCTTCGCATTCGCAGAAGATTTTCAAACCGTTTCGCCTGTTGGATCGGAAGGAGTGCTGGGAAGCGAGGTCGGAGTAACGGACAAAGGAACGACGGATATTGCAGGCGCACTGCACCTTGCAGCCGCTGCCGTACCGGCTGGCGTCCCTGCACGGATTGTGCTTATGAGTGACGGCAATGAAACGGCCGGCTCAGCTCTGAAGACGATTGAACTTCTGGACAGCGGCAATCTCTCGATCGATGTGTTTCCGATCGGGGGAGAGGCAGGCCCCGAAACAGCGATTGAAGAATTCGGAGTGCCGGATCGGGCAGTCAGCGGCGAAACACTGGAACTGGAACTGGCAATTTCAGCGAATGGAGCGACTGTGGCGGATTTGATCATCTTCCGGGAAGACGAGGAAGTGAAGCGTCAACATGTCCGGCTCAATGAGGGAAGGAATGAATTCACACTGGAAGTCCCCGCTTCAGGGGAAGGGCTGCTGAAATTCGAAGCGGTCATCGTACCTGAAACGGATACCTTTACGGAAAATAACAGAATGCTGGGGCTGACAGAAGTGGAAGGAAGACCGCATTTTCTCGTCGTATCCGAAGAAGGCGGAAGTCCGATCAGCCGTCTGCTGGACACCGACACGCTTCAGGTCAGTGGATTGCCGGTCCGGCAGCTGCCTTCATCTCTGTCATCTCTGCTTGAGTATGATGCTGTCATATTCGATAATGTACCAGCCACGTCCCTGAGCAGCCGGCAAATGGACATCATCGAACAGGGCGTCAGGAATTTCGGACTTGGGTTCATGATGACGGGAGGCGATCAGAGCTTTGGTCTTGGCGGATATTTCAAGACACCGATCGAGCGGCTCCTGCCTGTGGACATGGAAGTCACCGGTAAACATCAGTTGCCTTCCCTTGGTCTGATCATCGTCATGGACCGGTCCGGGAGCATGGGGGGGATGAAACTCGAGCTTGCCAAAGAGGCGGCTGCCCGGTCGGTCGAAATGCTCCGGCCTGACGATACGCTCGGGGTCATCGCATTTGACGACAGACCGTGGGAAATTTATGAACTTCAAAAAGTGGGGGATCCGGAAGAAGCGGTGGACCGCATCCTATCCATTACACCGGGGGGCGGTACAGAGATCTTCACGCCGCTCGCCTCTGCGTACAGTCAGCTTGAAGGAGTGGAAGCACAGCGGAAGCACATTATCCTGCTGACGGATGGACAGTCTTCGCTGCCAGCAGCTTACGAAGAAACGATCAGAGAAGGAATGAATGACGGCATCTCTTTATCGACAGTCGCCATTGGCCAGGACTCAGACCGGGTGATGCTTGAAACGATGGCGGAGGCGGGAAACGGCCGCTTTTATAACGTCGCCGACGCTACTACCATCCCAGCCATTCTTTCGCGGGAAACCGCCATGCTTTCGCGGACTTATATTGTCGATGACCCGTTCTACCCCGTCATATACGAAAGTTATTGGAGTGGTCTGTTTTCAGCTGGAGTCCCTCAAATGAACGCCTATATCGCTACAACCGCCAAACCCGCTGCCACCGTTGCAGCAGAAAGTCCAGAGGAAGATCCGATCCTGGCGGAATGGAACTACGGAATCGGCAGGACCATCGCCTATACCTCAGGCAGCGGACCGTGGAGCGGCGGCTTCGCTGCCTGGGATTTATGGCCGGAATTCTGGAACCGGACAGCCGCCAGACTCCTGCCGGCTTACCGGGAGGTCCCTTTCATCGTTACCCGGGACAGCGAAAGCGGTTACGTGATCGAAGACCCCACGGGGAATTCGGCAGTACTGACGGTCCATGCCTCGGATGAAGCAGGAAAAGAAATCGCCGTCCGGACAGAACCGATCGGTCCCGGAAAAGTCAGGGTCACACTGGAAGACGCGGATGCCGGTTTGGCCTTCCTCAGTATCGAAAACGAGCGGGAAGACGTTTTCCGGACGGCCATCACCATCCCTTATGCAGAAGAATACCGGGCGGCCGCTATAGACCGCGAATTGCTTGAACAGCTGGCTGACCGGTCAGGCGGTCAGGTGCTGACTGATCTGTCGGATGCCATGCGGGATATCCCGTTTACCGGCGGAACCCGGCAACCGGCGACCCGGTTATTCATCCTGCTGGCGATGTTCCTGTTCTTCACTGATATTACCATTCGCCGGTTCGCCGGCTTCCGGATTGTCAGGACAGGAAACGGTAAAAACGAACCCCCGGCGGAAGAGACATCGATCGATCAGCTGATAAAAGCGAAAAAGCGCCGATGAGGGCGCTTTTTTGTTTTCAGATGATCTGGATTTTCTCCTGTTTCGACGCCAGCAGCTTCCGGTTCCGTGAAGACCAGCTGACGGCGATCACGTAACTGACCAGGAGGATGGCGGTTCCTGCGATATACGGGTACGCCATGTTCCAGTCGAACAGGATTCCGGCAATGGCCGGTCCGAACATGTTTCCGAGACTCATATAGGCGTTGTTCATCCCGGCGGCGAATCCTTGCTGTTCGCCTGCCAGTTTGGAGATGAGAGTATTGATCGCCGGCCGCAGAAGCGCAGTTGCTGTAAAGAAAACCATCGAGACAAGGAGGATGGTCCAGAAATCCCCGACGGCCAGGATGCCGATCATGGCGCCGGCTGCCACCAGAAGGTTCACTTTGATCACTTTCATTTCCCCGAATTTCCGGAAAAGACGGTCGATGACGAACGTCTGGGCGATGACGCCGACGAATCCGCCGACGGTGATCAGTATGGCGATGTCCGTAGGCGAATAATTGTAGCGTTTATCGACATAAAGCGAGAGCGTCGACTGGAAATTTGCCAAGCCGAAAGAAAATACGAACATGACGATCAGCAGGACGAAATAAGGCGTGGATGCAGAGCGCCGCATCTGCTGGAAAATGTTTTCCCGTTTTGTCAGTGAATTTTTAATGGTCGGACGGACATTGGGCAAGGCGATGAGCGAGATGACAGCCGCTATGAGGGCGACGGCCGTGGCGACGATGAACGGCACCCGAAGGCCGAACTCCGCGAGGAAACCGCCGATGCCGGGGCCGATTGTAAAGCCGAGGGACATGGAAGCTCCAAGCAGGCCCATTCCCCGGCCGCGCTCTTCGTATGTCGTAATATCAGCGACGAACGCCATCATTGGAGGGACCAGGAAAGCGGAACCGAGACCGCTGAAAAAACGGGCCGCATATAAAACCCATAATTCGGTGGCAAGCCCGAAAACAAGCTGGGACAGGCCAAAAACGATAAGCCCGAATATGATCAAATTTTTCCGGCCATATTTATCCGATAAATCACCAGCGAGGGGAGAGAACAGAAATTGAGACAGCGCGAATGTGGCGATCAGCGTGCCCAGCACTTGGCCAGCCACGCCGAAAGTTTCCAGATACGCCGGCATGATCGGGATGATCAAACCGATTCCGCTCATTGCAATAAACATATTGAACATCAAAACATACAAGGCGAACCGATTCGACTTCACCATTAAAAATTTCCTTCTTTCAGCTATTATTTCGATTGTCTAAAGGTCAGTTTACCACAGGATCGGCCTCCGCACACGAAAAGAGGATGCAAACGGATCGGCATTCCGTCTGCCGTGACGGCAGTGCGGCGAATCGTGACGAAAAAAGAAAAATAACGGACATGGTATTGCTTTTTGGGCCTGTCATCCCATATGATGGGAACAGGAAGATGTCCGGACAGGAAGTGAAACCATTGAAAGATAATTTGCAGTTTTTCCTTGATCCTAAGAAAAGGAAGACACGGAAGCCCTCCATCATGAATTACAGAGAAGGCGAAAGAGGTCTGTACCTGCTGGCAAAGCGGCAGCTGATCGAATGGACGGACGTCCACTCGTACTGCCATACCTGCCTGTCGCCGCTTGCCTTCCATGACTCGTATGATGCCAGTTACTGTGCGGAGTGCAACGAGTGGCGGGAAGAGACGTGCGCAGACCTTGAGTGCGAGTACTGCAAGAACAGACCGGCGAAACCCACAGATTTGAAATAATGACTGTTTTCCGCCCTCGCCGGTAATCCCGGAAGGGTTTTTTGCTTTTATGCGGCACCTGCCGGAAAGCTTTCCTTATGGGAAAACCTGCGGGGCAGCAACGATTGAACAGACGGAGGGGAAATGATGAAAAAAGAATTTGTAGTCATCGGCCTTGGCCGGTTCGGGTCCAGCATTGTCCGGGAACTGATCGAGCAGGGCGCCGATGTGATGGCGATCGATAAAGATACTGAACGCGTGGATGAATTCGCGACTGTCGCCACACAGGCTGTCGCAGCGGATACCACAGATGAAGCGGTGCTGAAATCACTGGGCATCCGGAATTTCGAGCATGTCATTGTGGCAATCGGTGATGATATCCAGTCGAGTATTCTGACGACCATCATGCTGAAGGAAATCGGTGTCCGGAACGTGACGGCTAAGGCTCAGAACAACTATCATGAAAAAGTGCTGCGCAAAATCGGCGCAGATAAAGTCGTCCACCCTGAGCGTGATATGGGACGCCGTATCGCCCACAATATGCTTTCAAATAACGTGCTGGATTACTTGGAGCTGTCGGAAGAGTATTCGATCATGGAACTTCGGGCCAACGCCAGACTGACAGGCTTCACGCTGAAGGATCTCGATATCCGGGCAAAGTATGGAATCAACATCGTCGGCATCAAGCGCGGGGAGGACATAAATGTGTCTCCTCAGGCGGATTATCGGATAACGGACGGAGATATCTTGATTGTGATCGGGTCGGATGCCGACATCAACCGGTTTGAAAAGAAAATGCTTCATTAAACTTGTTCGGCAGCAACGGACAAACAAAAAAGTTCCGGGGGATTCCCCGGAACTTTTTTCATACTTCCATGATGACCGGCAAAATCATCGGCCGGCGTTTCGTCTTATCGAACAGGTAGGGGCCAAGGACATCGGAAATTTCACTCTTCAGTTCTGGCCAGTCCGCCTGCTGATGTTTGATTTTCTTCGACAGATGGCGATTCAGCATCTGCTGGGCTTCATAGATCATTGAACCCGATTCACGCATGTAAATGAATCCGCGTGAGATGATATCAGGTCCTGAGACGACCTTCCGTTTGCCTTTATCGACGCTGACGACCACAATGACGAGCCCTTCTTCAGACAGGACGCGCCGGTCCTTCAGGACGATATTGCCGATGTCCCCGATGCCCTTGCCGTCGATGTAGACATCGCCCGACGGAACCCGGCCGCCTCCTGCAGCTTCGTCGGAACCGAGAGCGAGCACATCTCCATTTTCCATAATGAAAATGTTTTCGGAAGGTATGCCGCAATCTTCCGCCAGTTCTTTGTGCATTTTCAGCATCCGGAATTCACCGTGGATGGGCATGAAGAATTTCGGATTGATCAGCCGCAGCATCAGTTTCTGCTCTTCTTGGGAACCGTGCCCGGATGTGTGGATGTTGCTCAGCGATCCATAAATGACATCGGCTCCGGCCCGGAACAGGAGATTGATTGTCCGGTTCACGCTGCGTGTATTCCCCGGAATCGGGGAGGAAGAGAATACGACTGTATCGGATGGCTGAATCGAGATCTGACGGTGCGTGCCATTCGCGATGCGGGACAGGGCAGCCATCGGTTCGCCCTGGGATCCGGTGCAGAGGATCAGCACTTTATCCGCCGGCAGTTTATTGATCATATGCGAGTCGATAAAAGCGTCTTCCGGCGCATTCACATATCCGAGCTCACGTCCGATCGTGATGGCATTATCCATGCTCCTGCCGAATACGGCGATTTTCCGCCCATGCTTCAATGCTGCATCTATCACTTGCTGCAGCCGATAAATATTGGATGCGAACGTCGCGAAAATCAAGCGGCCTTCGACACTGCGCATGATTTCATCGATCGTGGTCCCGACTTTCCGCTCGGACATGGTGAAGTTCGGCACTTCGGCATTTGTAGAGTCGGACAGCAGGCACAGGACGCCTTCAGCACCGATTTCCGCCATTTTCCGAAGGTTCGCCGGTTCACCGACCGGTGTAAAGTCGAACTTGAAATCACCAGTATGAACGACATTGCCAGGCGGTGTCTTGACGACGACGCCGTATGCATCCGGTATGCTGTGTGTCACTCTGAAAAAGCTGACAGAAGTTTTCCGGAACTTGATTACATCATCCTCTTCGATTTCCGTCAGTTTTGTCTGACGGAGAAGACCGTGCTCCTCCAGTTTCTTGCGGAGCAGCCCCAGTGCGAGTTTGCCTCCGTAAACCGGAATATTCACCTGCTTCAGCAGGTAAGGGATTCCGCCGATATGATCTTCGTGGCCGTGCGTGATGAACAGCCCCTTGATCTTATCGGCGTTTTTGACTAGGTACGTGTAATCGGGGATGACATAATCGATTCCGAGAAGGTCGTCTTCCGGGAATTTGATCCCGGCATCGATCAGGATGATTTCATCCTGGAACTGCACCCCATAAGTGTTTTTGCCGATTTCGCCCAGTCCGCCGAGCGCGAAAACAGCTGTCTGATCATTTTTCACTGATTTCATTGGCCGTCTGCTGTCTCCACTTCGTAGTTGGCATTCGCCTGTTCATACTCCAAGTGGTTTCCTTCGAGCAGCTGGACGTACTCGATATTCATGTCCCGGCCTTTCAAATGGTGACGGACTTCACGCTCATTCGACGCTTCGACATAGAGGCTTCTCGTGTTTTCGCGGACTGGTACCTCTGACCGGTTTGGCTGGTAATAAACTTTAAAAATCATCTCTTGCTCTCCTTTTTTTAACGTACGAGTTTCAGAACCTTCCTTTATCTTATCACGGGAATCCCGTAAAATAAAGAAAGGCCCTCCCCTTAGACGGAGAAGGCATAAAATCATTATGCTATTTTTTTCTTGTTCATAACGCCGTTCAGCTGTCTGAGGATTTTCCTTTTAATGCGCTTCAGCATGGAAGATCCCTCCCTTACCCAGTATTATACAACAGCTGCCGGCATGTTCAAGAGAAGAAAGGGCTATCAATATGGTAATTTTTTGATGGAGGTTGAAATAATGGGTAAATTGCTGCTCTTGGATATTGACGGGACCATATTGGATTCAGGCAAAAAACTGCCGGAATCTGCGGAATCTGCAATCCGCCGCGCCCGCGATAACGGATATGATCTGGCGATTGCCACCGGACGGGCCCCGTTCATGTTCAGAAAGCTGGCACAGGAGCTGGAGATCAGCTCGTTCATTTCCTTTAATGGGCAGTATGTCGTCCATCAGGGGAAGCCGATCCACAAGGGGGCGATTCCTTCTGGCCGTCTCGAAGAAGTGCTTACTTATGCAGAGCGGAACGGCCACCCGATGGTCTTCATGGATGACACGAGAATGGTTTCTTCGATCGATTTCCATCCTGATATTGACGAAAGTGTGGGAAGCTTGAAGCTGGCCCACCCGCCGGAAGAACGGGATTTTTATCTGAAACGGCCGGTCTACCAGGCGCTGGTGTTTTGCGGGAGGGAGGAAGAGCCTCCATACCATGAAACTTTCCCCGACCTCCGGTTTGTCCGGTGGCACCGTGTGTCATGCGATGTTCTGCCGGGCGGCGGATCGAAAGCCGAGGGCATCCGGAAACTTATCGCGGAGACGGGGCACTCTATCGAGGACACAATCGCATTCGGGGATGGACTGAACGATGTGCAGATGATGGAGATTGCGGGTACAAGTGTTGTAATGGGCAACGGCCATGAAGAAGTGAAGAGGATTGCGGACCATATCACGGACCACGTGGACAAGGACGGGCTTGCCAAAGCGTTCACTCACCTTGGGATCATATGAAAAAGCGGCAAGTGACATACCGTCACTCGCCGCTTCCCAGGTCGATCGGACTGCCGTTCGGGATGTCGCCGAACGGGTCATCGTGATTGATTCTGTCGTAGAACAGCACACCGTTCAAGTGGTCAAGCTCATGTTGGAACGCGATAGCCGGAAATCCTTTCAGACGCATCCGCTGTTCATCGCCGTTCAGATCGGTGAACCTTGCAGTGATGCGCGCGTATCTCGGCACATAGCCCGGCACGGAGCGGTCCACTGACAGGCAGCCTTCTCCCGTGGAGAGGTAAGCGAGTTCGACTGAGTGGCTGACTATTTTCGGGTTCACCGCTACAAGGCTCAAAAGCTGGCCATCTTCTTTCTCCAAGTGCAATGCGAACAGCCGCTTGAGTTTGCCGACTTGAGGAGCGGCAATGCCGACCCCGGGGCGCAGGTCGTATTTTTCCGCCAGTCCGTCGTCCTGGCTGTTCTTCACGTACTCCAGAAGCTCCTCTGCGAGCTGCCTGTCTTCACTGGATAGCGGCAGGGCGACTTCTTCAGACCGCTCACGCAGGAGACTGTTGTCCTCTCTGATGATATCCTTCATCAAAATCATTGTATGAGACTTCCTTTCGTCATAAACCTGCCTAATAGTATAGCGAATGAATTTCGGGTTGGAAAGGGAAATGCCGGCCTGATGGTTGAGAAAACGGATTTTGTCCCATATAGTTAATTTATCGCAGTGAAGGAGGTTGCTTGTTGAAGAATTCGGGTCTGATTGTATTTTTGTCGGGGATGCTCTTGCTTGCCGGATGTTCCGAGTCCGGTGTAAGTGAAGGATTAAATGAAGTATTGGATGAAACGCTCGCTGCAGAAGAAGGGTATTTGGAAGTCCAGGATGAACTGAAGGAACTGGAGCAGAGTGAACAGGGACTGTTCGAGTCGGTGATGGGTCTCACGCAAGAGGAACTTGAAGAGGTCCAGGCTTTGTCGGAGGAAGCGTTGGCTTCGGTCGAAGAGCGGCTCGCCCTGATTGAAAAAGAAAAAGAGGCGATGGCAGCCGCTGCGGAGGAATTCCAAGGTATCGACGAAGTGATCGCACAAGCGGAAGATGAGGCGGTCGCCAGCGATCTGAAAGAACTGAAAACCTTGATGGAAGAGCGCTATGCGGCTCACCGGGCGTTCATTTCGGAGTATGAGGAACTGGGAGACCTCCAGCAGGAGCTTTATACGATGCTGGCTGATGAAGAAACGGATCTGCAGGAGCTGCAGGAACAGACTGTTGAAGTGAATGAACAAAATGCTGCAGTGAAAGAAAGTATCAAGATTTTCAATGAGAAAACAGAAAAATTCAATGAACTGAAGAGCAACATCGTAGAACAGCTGACAGCAGAAGAATGACGGCGGGGAATCCCGCCGTTTTTTCTTTGGGCGGAAAGGGTATACCACAATTCTATAGGGATTTTTTTGGTAAATTAATGTATAACAGACTGTTTGGATGGAATGATACAGTTTGCCTTTAAGGGAGGATAAAAAACTGACGCATTTCTAATATAACTATGATTTTCAATGTTTGACCGGTTATAGGTTCTAAAGTATACTGAAAACGTGAAACAACTTGTATTACTATTTCATAAAAACTTTTTAATACAGATTGAAGGAGAGTGACAGGAATGGCATCGAAAAAGTCCAAGCAATTCGATCCTGTAGGCACACTTCAGGAGATCGAGAAGAAATTCGAGATGTTCCAAGTGCTGAACGAAGAAGGGGAAATCGTCAATGAGGAAGCGGATCCGAAGCTGTCAGATGAAGAACTTCAGGAACTGATGCGCCGCATGGTCTACACACGGATTCTGGACCAGCGCTCCATTTCGCTGAACCGTCAGGGCCGCCTCGGGTTCTATGCGCCGACAGCGGGACAGGAAGCTTCCCAGATCGCTTCCCATTTCGCGCTTCAAAAAGAAGATTTCATTTTGCCGGGATACCGGGATGTGCCGCAGCTGATTTGGCATGGCTGGCCGCTTCATCAGGCTTTCCTGTTCTCACGCGGCCATTTCAAAGGCAACCAGATGGCTGAAGGTCTGAACGTTTTACCGCCGCAGATCATTATCGGCGCTCAATATGTCCAGACCGCAGGAGTCGCCCTCGGACTGCAGAAACGAGGGAAAGAAGCCGTTGCCGTCACGTATACCGGTGATGGCGGTTCATCACAAGGGGACTTCTATGAAGGAATCAATTTTGCCGGTTCATTCCGCTCTCCTGCCATCTTCTTCGTGCAGAACAACCAGTATGCCATTTCGACTCCGCGTGAATTGCAGACTTCCGCGGAAACAATCGCACAGAAAGCTGTAGCGGCCGGGATACCGGGCATACTTGTGGACGGAATGGATCCGCTTGCCGTATTCGCTGCGACACGGGACGCACGGAAGCGCGCAGTGGCGGGCGAAGGTCCGACATTAATCGAGACGCTGTGCTACCGATACGGTCCGCATACGATGGCGGGAGACGATCCGACGCGTTACCGGACTTCCGAAACGGATTCGGAATGGGAGAAAAAAGATCCGCTCGTCCGGTTCCGGAAATACCTGGAAGCGAAAGATTTGTGGAGTGAAGAAAAAGAAAATGAAGTGATCGAGCAGGCGAAAGAAGAAATCAAAGCGGCGATCAAAGAAGCGGACAATACACCGAAGCAGAAAGTGACGGATCTTATGGAGATCATGTACAACGAGATGCCGCAAAACCTGCAGGAACAGTATGAAATCTATAAAGAAAAGGAGTCGAAGTGACCGATGGCGCAATTAACGATGATCCAGGCGATTACGGAAGCTCTGCGCACAGAGCTCAAGAATGACGAAAACGTCCTCGTGTTCGGCGAAGACGTCGGCAATAACGGAGGCGTATTCCGCGCCACGGAAGGATTGCAGAAGGAATTCGGCGAAGATCGCGTTTTCGACACGCCACTCGCGGAATCCGGAATCGGGGGCCTTGCGATCGGTCTGGCGCTCCAGGATTACCGGCCAGTACCGGAAATCCAGTTTTTCGGTTTCGTCTTTGAGGTGATGGATTCCATCAACGGACAGATGGCCCGTTACCGCTACCGCAGCGGCGGCGCTTTCAGCATGCCGATCACCATCCGGTCCCCGTTCGGCGGCGGAGTCCATACACCTGAACTCCATGCGGATTCATTGGAAGGACTGGTTGCTCAGCAGCCCGGCCTCAAGGTTGTCATCCCTTCCACACCCTATGATGCAAAAGGGCTTCTGATTTCTGCGATCCGTGATGAGGATCCGGTCATTTTCCTGGAGCACATGAAACTGTACCGGTCATTCCGTCAGGAAGTGCCGGAAGAAGAGTACACCATTCCGCTCGGCAAAGCAGACGTGAAGCGGGAAGGAACAGACCTCTCCATCATTGCCTACGGGGCAATGGTACAGGAAAGCATCAAGGCGGCTGAAGAGCTGGAAAAAGAAGGGCATTCAGTCGAAGTGATCGACTTGCGGACCGTCCAGCCGCTCGATATCGACACCATCATTGCATCCGTCGAGAAAACCAACCGGGCAGTTGTCGTGCAGGAAGCCCAGAAACAGGCCGGAATTGCGGCGAACGTCGTTGCGGAAATCAACGAACGGGCCATTTTGAGTCTCGAAGCACCGGTCCTGCGTGTCACTGCGCCGGATACTGTATTTCCGTTCTCGCAAGCGGAAGCGGTTTGGCTGCCGAACGCCAAGGACATCTTGGCGACAGCGAAAAAAGTGCTCAATTTTTGATTGAAATAAATAACGGAAAGGGTGAAAGGGATGGCTTTTGAATTTCGTTTGCCGGATATCGGCGAGGGCATCCATGAAGGCGAAATCGTCAAATGGTTTGTAAAAGCCGGAGACACGATCGAAGAAGATGATATTTTATGTGAAGTTCAGAATGATAAAGCGGTAGTAGAAATTCCATCTCCGGTAGGAGGGACGATCGAAGAAGTTCTCGTGGAAGAAGGTACGGTTGCGGTCGTCGGCGACGTACTGGTGCGGATCGATGCTCCGGACGCAGGCGATATCCAATTCAAGGGAGAACATGCCGGCGAAGAAGGCGAGAAGGAAAGTGAAGCCGGCCAGGAAGGCCAGCAGAAGACGGAGGCGCTGGCTCAATCCGGTTCGATGGAAGACAGTGAGGACATCGAGAAAGACCGCGCCGCTGATGAAGCCGGACCGCAAGGAGCAGACGGTTCCACCGGTGCAGGCGCACAGCCGCAGGCGGAAGCGGATCCGAATAAACGCGTCATCGCGATGCCTTCTGTCCGGAAATATGCCCGCGAGCAAGGTGTGGACATCCGTCAGGTGAACGGGACCGGCAGCAACGGACGTGTCCTGAAAGAAGACATCGATGGGTTCGGCAAAGGCGGTCAGCCGGCAGCATCCGCCGAGCCTCAACAAGAAGCACCGGCTGCCCAGGAAAAACCGGCAGCATCCGCTCCGCAGGTTCCGGAAGGCGAATTCCCGGAGACACGCGAAAAGATCTCGAATATCAGAAAAGCGATTGCGAAAGCGATGGTCAATTCGAAGCATACAGCGCCGCACGTCACACTGATGGACGAAGTGGATGTCACCGAACTGGTGGCGCACCGCAAGAAATTCAAAGAAGTGGCTGCCGAGAAAGACATCAAGCTGACGTATCTTCCTTACGTCGTGAAGGCGCTTGTCAGCACACTGCGTGAATTCCCGTCGCTGAATGTATCGTATGATGATGCGGCTGAAGAAATCATCCACAAGCATTATTACAACATCGGCATCGCGGCGGACACGGAAAGAGGACTCCTTGTGCCGGTCGTGAAAAATGCAGACCGCAAATCGGTGTTCTCGATCTCCAGTGAAATCAATGAACTGGCTGAAAAAGCCCGTTCCGGCAAACTGGCTCCGGGTGAAATGAAAGGGGCATCCATGTCCATCACGAACATCGGTTCAGCAGGCGGACAATGGTTCACGCCGGTCATCAATCATCCGGAAGTGGCGATTCTCGGAATCGGCCGTATTGCGGAAAAACCTGTCATTAAAAATGGTGAAGTCACTGCTGCTCCTGTGTTAGCATTATCATTGAGCTTCGATCACCGCATGATCGACGGAGCGACTGCGCAGCTGGCATTGAACCACATCAAGCGTTTGCTCAGCGAACCAGAACTTTTACTAATGGAGGCGTAAACTTATGGTAGTAGGAGATTTCCCAATCGAAACAGATACGCTCGTCATCGGTTCCGGCCCAGGGGGCTACGTAGCGGCAATCCGCGCCGCCCAGACCGGACAGAAAGTGACAATTGTCGAAAAAGAATACATCGGCGGCGTGTGCCTGAACGTCGGCTGTATCCCTTCGAAAGCGCTTATTTCCGTCGGCCACCGTTTTGCGAATGCCCAGAATTCCGATGACATGGGAATTGTTGCGAAGGAAGTTTCGATCAACTTCGACAAAGCGCAAGAGTTCAAGAATGGTGTCGTCAAGAAATTGACTGGCGGCGTCGAACAGCTCCTGAAGGGCAATAAGATCGAAATCGTGAACGGTGAAGCTTATTTCGTGGACGAAAATACAGTTAAAGTGATGGATGAGAAATCATCGCAGACGTACAAGTTCAAGAATGCCATTATCGCAACTGGCTCACGTCCGGTTGAAATCCCGACATTCAAGTTTTCGGATCGTGTCCTGAGCTCGACAGGGGCGCTGGATCTGAAAGAAGTTCCGAAAAAACTCGTTGTGATCGGCGGCGGCTATATCGGTACGGAACTTGGAACCGCGTACGCTAATCTTGGTTCCGAAGTGACGATTCTGGAAGGGACGAAAGACATCCTTGCCGGATTCGAGAAACAGATGACGCAAGTCGTCAAAAAGCACTTGAAGAAAAAAGGTGTCGAAGTTGTAACGGAAGCAATGGCAAAAGGCGTTGAAGAGTCGAAAGACGGCGTCAAAGTCACCTATGAAGCGAAAGGCGAAGAACAGTCGCTTGAAGCGGATTATGTGCTCGTCACAGTCGGCCGCCGTCCTAACACGGACGAGCTCGGGCTTGAAGAACTCGGCCTGAAAATGGGTGAACGGGGACTGATCGACGTCGACAAGCAATGCCGGACAAGTGTGTCGAATATTTATGCCATCGGAGACATCGTCGCTGGTCCTCAGCTGGCCCATAAAGCTTCTTATGAAGGAAAAGTGGCAGCTGAAGCGATTGCAGGTGAAAAATCGGAAGTCGACTACCTGGCAATTCCGGCCGTCTGCTTCACAGATCCGGAACTGGCGACAGTCGGACTGTCTGAAGAACAGGCGAAAGAAGAAGGGTTCGAAGTCACCGCTGCCAAATTCCCATTCGGTGCTAATGGCCGCGCGCTTGCCTTGAACGCATCTGACGGGTTTGTAAAACTCGTCTCCCGCAAAGCGGACGGGCTGCTGCTCGGAGCGCAGATCGTCGGACAGGGAGCTTCCGATATGATCGCTGAGCTTGGCTTGGCTATTGAAACGGGAGTCACAGTGGAAGATCTTGCCATGACCATCCATGCGCACCCGACTCTCGGGGAAATCGCCATGGAAGCTGCGGAAGTAGCACTTGGCACACCAATCCATATTGTGAAATAAATAACAGCATGCCGGACTGGAAATTTTCAGTCCGGTTTTTTGTTTGCCCGCATTTTTGAAGACCGCCGGAATTTCCGGTAAATTGTCTTCCAGTGACTTTGCCGGCCTGCGTGTAGTGCCAGCCTTGTTAGGGTAACAGAAGGATAAAGAGATGGATAAAAGGGGTTGTGTAAAATTGAGGTACACTAAATGGATGATCACGCTGACTTCAGTTTCCATGCTTGCAGCATGCGGCGGAGAAGAAACCGAAGAAGTCATCGAAGAGAACGAAACCATCGAAGAGGAAGTTGAACAGAGCGAAGAGGAATTGGCGGAAGAGACGGAATCGCTGGAAGGAGAACCGCCGGAAACAGCTACGGACGAAGAAGTGGATGAAGAACCGGCGGAAACGGATGAAGAGGAAGTTGCTGAAGAGACGGTTTTAGAACCGGAGTACCGGGTTAATCCGGACACTTGGACGCTTTTGCCCTTAACGGAAGAGGCACCTGAGGACGTCGTGCTTCTGACGATCGATGATGCACCTGATGAATATGCCGTTCAAATGGCGGAAACGCTTGAGGAAATGGATGTTCCAGCGATCTTCTTCGTGAATGGCCACCTGATAGACTCGCCTGAAGGGAAAGAAAAACTGACCCGGATTGCGGATATGGGATTCGCGATCGGCAATCATACATGGGCGCATGAAAATTTGACTGAACTTTCCCCCGAGGACCAAACAGAGGAAATTGTAATCGTAAATGAACAGGTGCAGACTGTGATCGGTGAAAAACCGCGGTTTTTCCGTGCGCCGTTCGGAGAAAATACGGAAACGAGCATGCTCGTCGCAGACCGGCAGGAAATGGTGCCGATGAACTGGACGTACGGCTATGACTGGAATGAGGAATACATGGAACCTGAAGCGCTGGCGGATATCATGGTCAATACGGATCTTCTCGTCGATGGATCGATACTTCTGATGCATGACCGGGAATGGTCGGCTGCGGCACTGCCGGAAATTATCCAGGGAATCCGCGACAAGGGATATACGTTTGCAGATCCCGCCTTGATTGAAGGCGGCGGCGCAGTCGCCGACATCGAATAGCAGAAAAAACCGGCCTTTCCTGCTCGGAAAGGCCGGTCTCAATCGGATCAGAGAATCGCCTGCTGTTCCTTAATGACGCGCAAATAACGGAGGCGGTCATCTTCCGGCCCTTGGACCGGGAGGCCAGCTTCAATATTTTCATTGATGTAATCGATGTTTTCCTGTGTGATGATTTCACCGGGGATGAAAATCGGGATGCCCGGCGGGTAAACCATGACGAACTCGGCTGAAATACGGCCGACACTCTCGCTGAACGGCACGACTTCCGTGGTGGCATAGAAAGCATCGCGCGGTGTCATGGCCAGACGAGGAATTTCCGGCAAAAGCACTTCCGCTTCCGGTATGACCGAATCCGACTGGAGACTGGCGCTCATCCGCTCAAGCGCTTTAACGAGCAGATTGATTTCCTTTCGTGTGTCGCCGACTGTGACGATACATAAAATATTATAGAGGTCCGAGAGTTCCACTTCGATGTTCGCATTTTCCCGCAGCCATTCTTCCGCTTCATGGCCGGAGATCCCTAAATCCTTGACGCTGATCAGCAGTTTTGTCGGATCGAAATCATACGTGGCCGACGATTTCAGTATTTCTGCTCCGATACAGCGGAGGTGAGGAATCTTATTGATCCGCCTCCGGGCTTCCCGCGACAGCCGGATTGCTTCATCGATCAGGTCATATCCGTGGACGGCGAGCTGTCGGCGCGCTGTATCAAGGGATGCCAGGATCGGATAGGACGTCGACGTGGTCGTAAGCATCGATAAAATCGATTGCACCCGTTTTGGAGAGACCAGCCCTCCCTGCACATTGAGGACGGAACTCTGGGTCATCGAGCCTCCCAATTTGTGGACGCTTGTCGCTGCCATATCGGCTCCCGCAGCCATAGCGGAGACCGGAAGCTTCTCATGGAAATGAATATGGACACCGTGGGCTTCGTCGACGATGACGGGAATATTTTGGCTGTGAGCCACTTCGACAATTCTCGTCAGGTCGGCAGCGACACCGAAATAAGTCGGATTGATGACCAGCACGGCTTTGGTATCGGGGTAAGCTTCGAGTGCTTTCTCCACGGACTCCGGCGAAATCCCATGGGAAATCCCAAGCTCGGAATCGACTTCCGGATGGATGAAGATCGGCACGGCGCCGGCGAAAACAATCGCCGACATGATGGACTTATGCACGTTTCTCGGTACGAGGATTTTATCGCCCGGTCCGACGACGCTCAAAATCATCGTCATGATCGCGCCGCTCGTTCCCTGGACGGAAAAAAAGGTATGATCTGCACCGAAGGCTTTCGCCGCCAGTTCCTGGGCTTTTTTTATGGCACCTTTCGGGGAATGGAGATCGTCCAGGGGTGCGATATTGATCAAATCGATGGACAGGACGTTATCTCCGACAAATTCCCGGAAAGACGGATCGATGCCGCGGCCTTTCTTGTGGCCGGGGATATGGAACTGGATCGGGTTACGGTTACGGTGTTTGAGAAGTGCATCGAATAAGGGTGTCTCTAACTGTGACAATGGGTGTACCACCTCTTTCGGATAATGAAACAAACAACTATTCAGCCTCAGGCTACAGTCGGCGGGCTTGTTCTTTCCAGGCAGGAAGCGCCTCGCCGGTGCAGATGGCTGCTACAAGTAAAAGGAAAACAAAAGCATTATAGCACGCCAGTACTTCGCTTACTAGAACTATGGGAGGAATTTACCTGATGAGACAGAATACTGTAACATAGAGAATGGAAGGGGGAGGTTGAATGGAATTCAATACACGTATCACTGAATTGCTGGGAATCCGGTATCCGATCGTCCAGGGCGGCCTTGCTTATTTAGCTTATGCGGATTTGGCGGCCGCGGTTTCCAACGCAGGAGGTCTCGGGCAAATCACCGCGATGAGTCTCGGGAATCCGGATGAATTGCGGGAAGAGATCCGGAAAGTCAGGTCGCTGACCGACAAACCGTTCGGCGTGAATTTCGCAATCGGCGAACATGGCCGGAGATTCGATCATATGCTGGATGTGGCGATCGAGGAGAACGTTCCGGTCGTATCAATGACAGGCGGAAATCCCACGCCGATATTCGAACAGCTTGAAGGGACGGATATCCGGAAACTGGTGCTTGTAGCCGCGAGAAGACAAGCTGAAAAAGCGGAACAGCTCGGTGCGGATGCAGTGATGGTGGTCGGACATGAAGGCGGCGGTCATCTCGGAAGGGAAGATATCGGCACGATGGTCCTTGTGCCCCAAGTCGTCGATACAGTCGGGATACCTGTCATCGCTTCAGGCGGAATCGGGGACGGCCGGGGACTGATGGCGGCCCTTGCGCTCGGTGCGGAAGGAATCGAAATGGGGACGAGGTTTATTGCGACGAAAGAGTGCGTCCATGCATCTGAAGCCTACAAACAAGCCCTCATTCAGAGCAGCGAAAACGGAACCCAGATCATTAAACGCAGCATAGGAGCGCCAGCCCGTGTCCTTAAAAATGGCTGGACCGACCGGATCCTCGAAATCGAAAAAGAGACGCCGACGTATGAAGCGCTGAAGACGTATATCAGCGGAGAGGCGAACAAACGCTACATATACGAAGGGATCGAAGAAGAAGGATTCGGCTGGGCCGGACAAGTGACCGGTATGATCCGAGATATTCCGACAGCCGGGGAGCTCCTGGACCGTATGATCGGTCAGGCGGAGACGATCCGCCGGCAATGGGGGACGTAATAGGAACGGGAGGAATTGACAGTGGAATATTCATATCCGCTCGTCACGGACTGGTCGACCGAAGAAATCGTACAGGCCATCGAGTTTTTCGAAGCGATCGAGCAGGCGTACGAAAAAGGGATTACCAGAGAAGTACTGATGGAGCGGTACAGAAGGTTCAAACAGATCGTGCCGTCAAAAGCGGAGGAAAAAACGCTCCTCCGGGAATTCGAGGAAGCCAGCGGTTATGCGGGATACCCTGTCATTAAGAGGATGAAAGACGCAGGGGACGGAGAGAAACTGAAGGCGCCGTTCAAATAAACTGTCCGGGGCGGCAGAAATCCTTAAGCATTTTGAGCAGCCTTGAGTATGCTGTTAAAAAGAAATTTTATGAAAGAATCCGAAAACCGCTAAAAAAACATTGAGATTGGTATGTTAACCTGTTAATCTAAAAAAAGAACACAATAGTTAGCTGACCACTGGGGGAGCCGGACATAACCGGCTGAGACGAGCGAGACTTGGACCCTTTGAACCTGATCTGGACCATGCCAGCGTAGGGAAGTGGCGCGTGTGCCTTTTCTGAGTACGCATACACCGCTTCCGCACATGGAACGCGGTGTTTTTTATTGGATTGAGAACTGAGAAAAGGAAGACAGCAGAGAGGAGAACAGCATGAACGAGACATGGCTTTTCGTCGATTCCGGCAGCGGCACACCCGCTTTCAATATGGCGATGGATGAGGCGCTGCTGAACTGGCATAGTGAAGGCAAGATCCCGCCGGTGCTGCGCATGTACGGCTGGGAACCGGCCGGTATTTCGGTCGGTTTTTTCCAGAAGATTGAGGGCAGCATCGATACGGATGAGGCGGGCAGGCGCGGCATTCCGCTTGTCCGGAGACAGACAGGCGGAAAGGCCGTACTGCATGACGAGGAACTGACTTACAGTATTCTTGTATCAGAAGCGCATCCCGCCATACCGAAACCGGTGAAAGAAGCCTACCTGGTTCTGTCCAAAGGACTGCTTGAAGGTTACCGGTTTCTTGGGATAGATGCGGAGTTCGCGGTGCCGCCCACCCGGAACGCATCTTTGTCAGCCGTCTGTTTTGAGGAGCCGTCCTGGTATGAGCTGACCGTTGCGGGCAGGAAAGTGGCCGGCAGCGCGCAGACACGGAAAAAGGAAGTCGTCCTGCAGCATGGCTCAGTGCCGCTGGTGATTGATGATGAGAAACTGTTCAGTTTGTTCCGTTTCCCGGATGAAGTCAGACGGGAGAAGGCCAGGAACGCGTTCCGCAGCCGGGCAGCGGCCATCAGCGAACTGGCGGGCCGTCCGGTAACATTCGAGGAAGCGAAAACCGCGTTCCGGGAAGGATTCGAACGGGGGCTCGGCATCCGCCTGCAGCCGTTCGATCCGCCGCCTGAGCTGCTGGCGGAAGCGGGAGAACTTGAGCGGAAATACGGAAGCGATGAATGGACGTACATACGGGAAAAGGAAGGGGAGCGGCTGCCATGACCAAAGCAAATGACTATGTCCGGAAACCTGAATGGCTGAAGGTGAAATTAAATACGAATCAGACGTATAATGATTTAAAGAAGCTGATGCGCGAAAAGAAGCTGAATACTGTCTGCGAGGAAGCGAAATGCCCGAATATCCACGAGTGCTGGAGCGAGCGCCGGACGGCGACGTTCATGATACTCGGCGATACCTGCACGCGCGCGTGCCGGTTCTGTGCAGTGAAGACCGGATTGCCGAACGAACTCGACTGGGGAGAGCCGGAGAGGGTCGCAGAATCGACCGAAATTATGGGGCTGAAGCATGTCGTCGTGACAGCAGTCGCACGGGACGATCTGAATGACGGCGGCGCAGCGGTTTTCGCGGAGACGGTGCGCGCCATCCGCAGAAAAATGCCCGGTACGACGATCGAAGTGCTGCCTTCGGACATGAAAGGGGATTATGAAAGCCTCCATACCTTGATGGACAGCCAGCCGGATATCTTCAACCACAATATCGAAACGGTCCGGCGCCTGACGAAACGCGTGCGGGCAAAAGCGACTTACGACCGGTCCCTTGAACTGCTCGCGCGCGTCAAGGAGATCGCGCCGCACATCCCGACAAAATCAAGCCTGATGGTCGGTCTCGGGGAGACGAAAGAGGAAATTCTGCAGGCGATGGATGACCTGCTGGCTCACAAAGTGGATATCATGACAATCGGCCAGTACTTGCAGCCGACGAAAAAACACTTGAACGTGGAACGCTATTACCATCCCGACGAGTTCGCGGAGCTGAAGCGGATCGCGATGGAAAAAGGATTCAGGCACTGCGAATCAGGTCCGATGGTCCGTTCTTCCTATCATGCGGACGAACAGGTCTCCGACACGGCCGCCCAGCGCCGGATCAAGTACATGAAAGGCGTTGAGTTACAAAGCGGTCCGCTTGGAGATGCAGAATTCTCCTGACCGGTTAAGCAATAGGGCTGCTGCTCCCCCGCAAGGCGGCCGGTAAAGGTCCCGCTGTCTGATTGAAAAAACCTCCGCTCTTAGCTTTTGTAAGCAGAGAAGCGGAGATTTTTTAAAATTCAACCGGAATAAGATGTACTTTTTACGCCATGGACCATCGTTTCATAAATCGGAAGAAGTTCCTTGAACGTATCTTCAGTGAATGAAAAGAAACGCTCCGTACTCATAGCGGCAGCTTCATCTGCAGGGATATGCCGGCCGATGACCAGTTCCCCTTTCTTCACATCCCTGAAACGGACCATCAGCCGGGTGATCTCTTCGGCGGACAAGTCGCCGATCCGCTCCGCTTCAGGTTTCATGTGATCGCCTGAGAGGACAAAATCTCCAGGAAGATCATGGACTTCACCGTTCTCCAGCAGGTCACGCGCCATCCGGTCTTTACTGCGGGCTTCATAGATGACGGCGAGAATGATGAAAACGTGGCTTTTCCACAAGCCGATCTGAAAATGGGGATATGCCTTATATCCGCGTTTGTTGGCAGCGAATGCGACCCAGCTGTCCTGAGGCGGGTTGACAGTGCGCCGTGCATGTTTTGCGATGTGCACGAAATGCTCGTCTCCGGCGGCTTCGGAAAGGAAAGGGGCGAAGCGGCTGCCGAGTTCCTCGAACTTCGGGCGGATCTGCACGGTCAGCTGTTCCATTCTTTCCTCAAGACCCGGGACTCCAAATACTTGAAAATCGTCTTCCGTCCAAAAACTGCTCATTGATAAAAACCTCCTGATGGTGTTTACTTCCGGACACTAGTGTACCAAAAGCAAAGGAAAAAATTCAAAAGACGTTTCTCTATAGCGGACCTGGGGTATGGTGAAAGTAAAAACAATTCAGATGATTGTGCCGGCAAGGAGGTGCCCTGATGAATCAAGCTGTCCATATCGTCCGCAAGTCCGATATTGAGAAGGAATATATCCAGACGCTTAAGCTCGAACTCGATTATGAGCTCAGCACACTCTTTGATGCCATGCAGGAAAACGACGACAAGCAGCGGAAGAAAAGCACCGAGCGGCTGACGGAAATCCATTTTGAACTGACTGCTCTCCACGCCTTGTGACGGACATAGCACCTGAAGCTTTCTGTTCAGGTGCTCGGCCCGTTATACTGTCAGAGAAGGGGGAGTGCAAATGACAACGAGCGAGCTTGACCGTTATGCCAAGTCACTGATAAAAGAGGCTGGCCGGCGCATCCGCCATTCGTTGGGGAGCGACTTGACCATCGAGACGAAAGCGGATGCCAACGACCTTGTGACGAACATCGATAAAGAGACCGAGCGTTTCTTCGTGGAGCGGATCCGCAGGGATTTTCCCGGACACCGCTTGCTGGGGGAAGAAGGGTTCGGTGATCTGATTGAGGGGCTGGAAGGGACGGTCTGGATACTGGATCCGATCGATGGAACGATGAATTTCGTCCACCAGCAGCGCAACTTCGCCATATCACTCGGCATTTTCGAAGAAGGTACCGGAATCCTCGGATACATATACGATGTCGTGAACGATGAACTTTACAGCGCCAAGAAAGGAGAAGGCGCCTACCTTAATGACGAAAGGCTTGCAGACCTTTCCGAAACGGCTGTCCCGGAATCGATCGTCGGTGTGAATTCCACCTGGCTGATGCCCAATCCTTACTTGGACCATGAAGCGATCATCCGGCTGGTCCGGGATATCCGCGGAGCGCGTTCCTATGGTTCGGCGGCCTTGGAGATCGCGCATGTCGCCTCCGGACGGCTCGATGCGTATATGTCCCTTCGCCTGTCCCCTTGGGACATAGCGGGAGGTTTCATCATTGCCCATGAAACGGGCGCCATTGCCTCCAATTTCCGGGGGGAGCCCGCAAATCTGCTCGAACAGGATTCCTTTCTGATTGCGAATCCTTCGATCCATCAGACTCTGCTCGACCGCTATATTAAAATGAAAGCACAATGAAAGGGAGCGCCTCGGCGCCCCCTTTTTAATGTCTATAACAATCCTGCTTCACGCATGCGTTTTTTCGTCCGGAAGCCCATACCCATGACGACCATGAGCACGACGGCCGTCAGGATGATCCCAATGACGCTCCGCTCTCCGACAGCGACCCCGATGCCTGCCATGGCCACGAGTGCCGCCAGCGAATAAAACACGAACACCCATTTGATTTCTTTCACAGCCTGTTCCTCCTGTCGAACTAATAAATTCAATTGATATGGATTTTTGATTCTTTATGCTATAATAACACAGTTGAGCTTTTGATAAAACGAATAGTGGAGTGAAAGAATGACTAAGTATCGTCAAGATATCAGAAACATTGCCATCATCGCACACGTTGACCATGGTAAAACGACCCTTGTTGACCAGCTGCTGAAGCAATCGGGAATTTTCCGTTCCAACGAGCATGTCGATGAGCGGGCGATGGATTCGAATGACATCGAGAGAGAACGCGGAATCACCATTCTCGCGAAAAATACGGCAATCCAATACAAAGAAACCAAAATCAACATCCTCGATACACCGGGACATGCCGATTTCGGAGGCGAAGTGGAACGGATCATGAAAATGGTGGACGGCGTCCTTCTCGTCGTCGACGCGTATGAGGGCTGTATGCCGCAGACCCGTTTCGTCCTGAAGAAAGCCTTGGAACAGAACCTGCAGCCGATTGTGGTCGTCAATAAAGTCGACCGGGATTTTGCGCGGCCGGAAGAAGTGGTGGATGAAGTGATCGAACTGTTCATCGAACTCGAAGCGAACGACGAACAGCTTGAATTCCCAGTAATCTACGCGTCCGGCATGAATGGGACAGCATCCGATTCGCCGGACCCGGCAGATCAGGAAGAAAATATGCAGGTCATCTATGACGCGATCATTGAAAACGTCCCGGCACCGATCGACAACCGGGAAGAACCGCTTCAGTTCCAGGTGGCACTGCTGGATTACAACGACTATGTCGGACGGATCGGAATCGGCCGTGTTTTCCGCGGAGCCATCGAAGTCGGACAGCAAGTTTCCCTCATGAAACTGGACGGTTCGGTCAAAAATTTCCGGGTTACAAAAATCCATGGATTCCTGGGGTTGAAACGCGTCGAAATCGACCGTGCGGAAGCCGGTGACCTGATCGCCATCTCCGGTATGGAAGACATCAATGTGGGTGAAACCGTCACCCCTCAGGACCATCAGGAAGCACTGCCGCTTCTCAGAATCGATGAACCTACGCTGCAGATGACATTCCTTGTGAATAACAGTCCGTTTGCAGGAAAAGAAGGAAAGTTCGTCACTTCCCGCAAGATACAGGAACGTCTGGATCAGCAGCTGCAGACGGACGTTTCCCTTCGGGTGGAGAATACGGATTCTCCCGACGAATGGATTGTATCCGGCCGCGGGGAACTTCACCTGTCCATTCTGATTGAAAACATGCGCCGGGAAGGATTTGAACTTCAAGTTTCGAAACCTGAAGTCATCGTGAAGGTCATCGACGGAGTCAAATGCGAACCGGTTGAGCGGGTCCAAGTGGATGTGCCTGAAGAATATACCGGAGCGATCATTGAATCACTTGGTGAGCGCAAAGGCGAAATGCTCGATATGGTCAATAATGGAAATGGCCAAGTCCGGATGACGTTCAGCGTGCCGGCGCGCGGCCTGATCGGCTACACGACTGAGTTCATGACCCAGACACGGGGATACGGCATTATCAACCACACATTCGACAGTTATCAGCCGATAGCGAGCGGCCGTGTCGGCGGACGCCGCCAGGGCGTACTCGTCTCGATGGAGCGGGGGAAAGCTTCCTCCTATGGCCTGCTCGGCGTCGAAGACCGTGGGATCGTATTTGTGGAACCGGGAACCGAAGTGTATGAAGGGATGATCGTCGGCGAGCACAGCCGCGACAATGACCTGACCGTCAATATCGTGAAAGTGAAGGCGGCCAACAACATCCGTTCAGCAAATAAAGAACAGACGACGACTATGAAAAAGCCGCGGATCATGTCGCTGGAAGAAGCACTCGAGTACCTGAATGATGATGAGTACTGCGAAATTACACCGCAGTCGATCCGTCTGCGGAAGAAAATTCTCGACAAGAACGAACGGGAGCGCATCGCCAAGAAGAAAAAGTACGCTGAACTCGAAGCGTAAGTTCTGGTGAAAGGGTGTAGCACAAGTGGGACAAGAACAACAAATGGTCTATGAGAGTATGTACCCTGTCGCCCGGTTTCTGTACATGACGCTGCCGAGTAACGAGGCGGCTGGTGCTGCGCTGCTGGCTGTCATCTTCTTGCTGTCAGTCGTCGTATACAAGTTGGGGTTCGCAAAAAAACTGCCTTTCTGGCAGAATTTCATCATCGGTATCTTCCTGCTGGTGGGAGGATTCGTCTTGACCTTCCTGGCGATTTTCCTGCCTGTTGTCGAAGGCCTTCTCATTGCTGCTTTAATACTCGTCCTGTATAAAATCCGCCTTTGGCGGGAAAAACGCGAAAACGCTGCCTCCTAATCGGAAGCAGCGTTTTTTCGTTCGAATAGTTTGTAGAGGACAGGCAAGGCCAAAATAAATGTTAGGTGGCCGAATGCCCAATACAAAAAAGCGCTTATGTCTGCCGGAGATACGATGGGATCCTGTGCTGCGGCGGCCAGCGGGAAGTAAAGCAGGAAAAGCGGGATGCCCATTGCGAAACTGAGCAGGAACAACTGGCCGAAAGTGTAAGGCTGACGTTTAGCGAGATAGACGTAAACAATGCCGATGATAACGGAAACCGAAATATGAAGCAGAAATTCAGCTGTCCCGCTCCATTCTTCAGGACGAAGGAATGGAAGGAAATCGATATTGAGCAGGAGGGCATAGACTTTCTTGCCCGTCAGCAATTCGATCCATTTCAAGACAGCGGCAAGGATGAAGCCGCTCCAAAATCCGATCCAGATGCCCTTCAGCAGTTTCATGAATAGAAATCACCTTCGATTCTGCGGGAACTCCGCAAGAAACGGAATTTGCCGGTCGCGATCCGTTCATTCGTACGGCGCGTAATCCGTTCGTGGCATGGTGCACACATATACGTATGGATCGGCCTGTTCCTCAGCCGTTTCGCTTCTGGCGAAGAACCGTCCAATTCTTCCACTCCATCACAAATTACACATTTCACTCTCATGCAGCAGGCCCCTGCTCGACGCGGATGGCACGGATGTTCCGGATGGGCGCCTCAGCGTTCGAACCATCCGGCAGAAGCGCGTACGCAGGTCCGTCTTCGCGGAGCGGCTGGCCGTTTTGGCTGAACTTGAGAATCAGCGACTTAGCGGTCTCCAGATCGAATGATTCTTCGCCTTCAGCGGTCTCAAGAACCACTCTTTCCGCGTTTTCCAGCGGCTGGGCGTTCTTCAGGAACGGCTCCAGCCGGATTCCGAATGTGCCGGTCAGCATCTGAGTCTTCTGGAATTTCCGTTCTGTTTTAAGGGTAGGCGGGAAAACCGCACCTTCCATTATTTCACGGGACCAATGAGCGCCGGTCGCCCGCTTGTACTCTTCCATTTCATCTTTTTCGTCTGTGCCGCCGCTAAAGAACTCATCGAGATCGATTTTCCGGTCATCGAAGATCCATGTGCCGGGATCCAGTGTAATCTGAAACTTTACGGCTCCTGTTATCGGGATAATCATTTCCATCATTTATTGCCTCCAAAAAGAAAAAAGTAATAATCTTCTTCCAGTATACCTGTTTCAGCCAAAACGACAAAGGGATTCAGGCCGCTGCCGGAAACCGGCTTGCAATTTAAGGGGTTTAAAGATACACTTTAGTCAAGCAACACTGAGAAGAAATATCAGATATGGGGGCGTCCTCATGGAACATACAAAGGAACAGTCGTATCAGCTGAAGGCGGCAGAACTCCTCAAAGCGGATGCCGAAAAGATCGAGCAGCTCATCAAGGTCCAGATGGACCACTTGACGATGCCTCAGTGCCCGCTCTATGAAGAGGTGCTGGACACGCAGATGTTCGGCCTGTCTCGTGAAATCGATTTTGCCGTCAAGCTGGGCCTGATCGACCGGGAAGAAGGCAAACAGCTGATTGATACTCTCGAGAAGAAACTTTCGATCCTTCACGAAGCGTATACGAATAAATGATAAAAAAACTCAAACCGACCAGTTTGGGTTTTTTTACTAATATCGCTTAGCGGCCCGCCGCGGCCGGAAAGGAACAGGGCGGGCATCACTACTTTTTCAGAACAGAATGAGGTATCACATGAAAACATATTTGATGAATTTCAGACGGCATATCGACTATCCGCTGATCCTTACATATGCCGCCCTATCGGTATTCGGCCTGGTCATGATCTACAGCGCCAGCATCGCGTGGGCTTATAATTTTCTCGGGGAATCGCCCAACCATTACTTTATACGGCAGCTGATGAATCTGACCATTTCGCTGCCTGTGTTTGCTGCGGCCGCTATCTTCCCTTACAAGCACTTCCGGGACCGGCGGATGATGATGATCATCCTCGGTGTCATTTTCACGGGGCTGATCCTCGTTCACTTCATCGGGGAAGCGAACGGGGGCGCACAGAGCTGGATCAATCTCGGGCTCGTGAATATGCAGCCGTCGGAAGTCGCGAAAATCGGGATCATCCTTTATCTGGCCGGTGTGTTTGCGAACAAGTATGACAACGGTACGATCAACCAGCTGAATCAGGGAATCATTCCGCCGGTCATCGTCCTGACGTCTGCCATGTTCCTCGTGTTCCTGGAACCGGATATCGGGACGATGATGCTCATCGGCCTCATCGGACTGTGCGTCATGGCGGCAAGCGGAATCCGCTTCAAAGTGTTCATGCGGCTTGCAGGGATCGTCGTGACCGCCATCGCACTGTTCATCGTCCCCATGATGCTGTTCGCGGGTGACCGGATCTTTACAGAGAAGCGGCTCGGACGGATCGATGCGTTCCTGAATCCGTTCGAACATGAACTCGATTATGGTCTTCAGATTGTTAACGGGTACTTGGCGATCGGTTCGGGGGGCCTGACCGGCCGCGGACTTGGGCAATCCGTTCAGAAACTCGGCTACCTGCCGGAACCGCATACAGATTTCATCATGGCGGTCATCGCCGAAGAACTCGGCTTGTTCGGTGTCCTGTTCGTCATCGGCGGGCTGTCGTTCATCGTCCTTAAAGCCTTGTCCATCGCCATGACCACCAAAGATCCGCTCGCCCGGATGCTGGCGGCCGGGGTCGGAAGCATGATCGGCATCCAAAGTTTCGTGAACTTGGGCGGTCTGACAGGAATCATTCCGCTGACCGGAGTTCCGCTGCCGTTCATCAGCTATGGCGGAACATCGATCGTTTTGCTATCGTTAGCTATGGGGATCCTTCTGAATGTTTCCATGTTCCACAAATACGAGAAATCAAAAGAATAAAGGCGGGGATGTTTTTTGGAGAAAATCAAAAAGATACTGGTTGCTAACCGCGGAGAAATCGCAATACGGATTTTCCGCGCCTGTACTGAACTGAATCTTCGGACAGTTGCGATTTATTCAAGAGAGGACAGCGGGTCTTTCCACCGCTATAAGGCGGATGAGTCCTACCTGGTGGGGGAAGGAAAAAAACCGATCGATGCCTATCTCGATATTGAAGGCATAATTGAAATCGCAAAAGATTCCGGTGCGGATGCCATCCATCCGGGATACGGCTTCCTGGCAGAGAACGAAAGCTTCGCCCGGCGCTGTGAAGAGGAAGGGATCATATTCATCGGTCCTTCCTCCCATCATCTCGATATATTCGGGGACAAGGTCAAAGCGCGCGATCAGGCGGTGCAGGCGGGTATACCGGTCATTCCGGGAACTGACGGACCCATCGCTTCGCTTGAGGAAGTCCAGCGTTTCGCCGGTCAGGCCGGGTTTCCAATCATGATCAAAGCGGCTCTCGGCGGCGGCGGACGCGGCATGCGGATCGTGAAGAGCGCAGAGGAACTGCCCGAAGCTTTCGACCGGGCCAAATCCGAAGCGAAAGCGGCTTTCGGCTCCGATGAAATGTACGCTGAAAAATTCATCAGCCGGCCGAAGCATATCGAAGTGCAGATTTTGGGAGATAAAGACGGAAACATCATTCACCTCTACGAACGGGACTGCTCGATTCAGCGCCGTCATCAGAAAGTCGTGGAAATAGCGCCGTCAAACTCTTTATCGGAGGCGCTCAGGGACCGGATATGTGAAGCTGCTGTGAAACTGATGGACAATGTCGGCTACATAAATGCCGGAACAGTGGAGTTCCTGGTGGCGGGGGAAGACTTCTATTTCATTGAAGTGAATCCGAGGATCCAGGTGGAACATACCATCACGGAAATGGTTACAGGAATCGATATCGTGCATGCGCAGATAAAAGTGGCGGAAGGGCACAGTCTTCATTCACAGGAAATCGGCATTCCCGAACAGGGGAAGATCCCCCTGTTCGGACATGCGATCCAGTCCCGTGTCACAACGGAAGATCCGCTGAATGGATTCATGCCCGATACCGGCAAACTGATGGTCTATCGCCCAGGCGGCGGCTTCGGTGTCCGGCTGGATGCGGGGAACGGGTTCCAGGGGGCGGTCATTACGCCGTATTACGACTCGCTCCTCGTCAAAGTATCGACATGGGCGCTGTCCTTCCGGGAAGCTGCCGCAAAAATGGACCGGAATCTGCAGGAGTTCCGGATCCGGGGCATCAAAACGAATATTCCGTTCCTCGAGAACGTGGTCAAGCACGAGAGCTTCCTCAGCGGTGAGTTCGATACCGGATTCATCGACTCCACACCGGAACTGTTCATGTTCCCGGTCCGGAAAGATCGTGGAACGAAGCTGCTGAGCTATATCGGGAATGTGACGATCAACGGCTTTCCGGGAATCGAAAAAACGAACAAACCGATCCACGCGATGCCGCGCAAGCCGGAAACGGATCTCAGACAGCCGGTGCCGGAAGGGACAAAACAGATTCTGGAGCGTGAAGGCGCTGAAGGTCTTATGAAGTGGGTGAAGGACCAAAAAGATGTCCTCCTGACAGACACGACACTGCGGGATGCACATCAGTCACTTCTGGCGACACGTGTCCGGTCGTATGATATGTTCGAGATAGCAAAAGAGACCGCCCGGCTCCAGCCGGATCTCTTTTCCCTCGAAATGTGGGGAGGTGCCACATTCGATGTCTCTTACCGGTTCCTGAAAGAAGATCCGTGGCAGCGGCTCATCCAGCTCCGGAAGGATATCCCGAACGTCCTGTTCCAGATGCTGTTCAGAGGGGCGAACGCGGTCGGTTACAAAAATTACCCCGACAATGTGATCCGGGAGTTTATCCGCAGATCGGGGGAAGCCGGAATTGACGTGTTCCGAATCTTTGATTCCCTGAACTGGCTGAAGGGGATGGAAACCGCGATCGATGAAGTGCGGGCATCAGGAAAAGTGGCGGAAGCGGCTATCTGTTATACAGGAGACATTCTCGATCCGACGAGGGATAAATACACCGTTTCATACTACAAGGAAATGGCGAAAGCGCTGGAAGACACCGGCGCCCATATTCTGGCAATAAAAGATATGGCGGGGCTCCTGAAACCGGAAGCGGCGTACCGGCTCATTTCAGAATTGAAAGAGACTGTCTCGCTTCCGATCCATCTGCATACGCACGATACGAGCGGAAATGGCATTTACTTGTATGCACGGGCGATCGAAGCGGGAGCGGACATCGTGGATACCGCACTCAGCTCGATGGCCGGTTTGACGTCCCAGCCTTCCGCAAGCACCTTGTTCTATGCAATGGATGGCAGCGGGCGGGAAGTGCGATCGGATGTCGGATCGCTTGAAAAGCTGTCCCGTTACTGGGAGGATGTCCGGAAGTACTACCACGACTTTGAGAGCGGTATGAACAGTCCGCATTCAGAAATCTATGTCCATGAAATGCCGGGCGGTCAGTATTCCAACCTGCAGCAGCAGGCGAAGGCGGTCGGTCTCGGGGCGAAGTGGGAAGAAGTCAAAAAGATGTATTCCCGGGTCAATCTCTTATTCGGAGATGTCGTAAAAGTGACACCGTCTTCGAAAGTCGTGGGGGATATGGCGCTTTTCATGGTACAGAATAACCTGGATGAACAAAGTGTCCTTGAAAAAGGTGAATCGCTCGACTTCCCCGATTCGGTCATCGAATTTTTTGAAGGCTATATCGGTCAGCCGTACGGCGGCTTCCCGCAAGCGCTCCAGAAAGTCATCCTGAAGGGGCGCGAGCCGATCACCGTCCGTCCGGGCGAGCTCTTGGAGCCGGCTGATTTCGAAGCGATCAAAGAAGAACTGTACCGGAAGCTGGATCGTCCCGTCACGAGTCATGAAGTGCTGGCATATGCCCTTTATCCGAAAGTCTTCGATCAATATTCCGCGACGTATGAGCAGTTCGGCAACATTTCCGTGCTTGATACGCTCACATTCCTATACGGCATGCGGCTGGGAGAAGAGATTGAAGTGGAGATCGAAAAAGGGAAGACGCTGATGATCAAGCTCGTTTCCATCGGAGAGCCGCAGAAAAATGGACTGCGCACCATTTATTTTGAACTGAACGGTCAGCCGAGGGAAGTCAATATCCAAGACATGACCATCGAGACGGACAGCACTGCGCATCTTAAGGCGAATCCGGCTGACGACAGTCACATCGGCGCGACGATGCCGGGCACTGTGCTGAAAGTCGTGACTGAAAAAGGGGCGAAAGTAAGAAGAGGGGATCATCTCCTTGTCACGGAAGCAATGAAAATGGAGACGACTGTACAGGCACCGTTCGACGGTATCGTGACCGAAATCCACGTCGGACCGAATGATGGCATCTCGACAGGGGACCTCCTCATCGAAATGGAGCGGCACTGAATCCGGCGGTGATATACGGATCAAATCCATTCTCAGCATAGAAAAAACCGGCAGGCACTGGGGTAGCGCCTGCCGGTTTTATGCTGTTCAGGAAAGCTGCCGTCCCCTCGAAACGAGAAGGACCATATAGCAGAGAAGGCCGAACAGCAGTGATATGAAAAGCGAATGGAGAAGGGATACAGCGAGATTGAGTTGTGTCAGCACCACGAGCATGCCAGTCGTCGCCTGCATCAGGACGAGGATGAACGCGGTCAGCCACCCGGACCGGATCACTTTGCTGGCTTTATAATCCCGCATCGCATGCCAGGCGATATAGCCGAGCCAAACGACGATCAAGGCGGCAGCGAAGCGGTGGCCCATCTGCACCCATTCGAACATATTCCGGGGAAGGGCGAATTCATCGTTCCTGCAAAGCGGCCAATCTGCGCAAATGAGACTTGACTCGGTATGGCGGACGAGAGCCCCTGTATAGATGACAAGGTATGAATACAGGGAAACCCCGATCGTATGCATCCGCAGTTTTCGGCCGATCCGCAAATTCTCTGCATTGAACTTTTTGTCGACCTCGAAAATGAGCAGTGTCAGCAGAAACACCGACGCGAACGACAGCAGGGAAATGCCGAAATGGAGCGCCAGTATGAAATCCCCTTGCCCCCATAACACTTGGGCAGCTCCGATCAATGCCTGGAGCACAAGGAAGAAGACCGCCATCACAGCGAGAAATTTAGTTTCGCGGATATGTCCGTAAGCCCGCCAGGCCCAGACAGCCAGCGCGACAATCAGGATGCCGACCGCTCCTGTGACAAGGCGATGCGAAAATTCGATCAGGACTTCTGCGGTTATCTCAGAAGGAATGAGCTCACCGTTGCATCCGGGCCAATGCCTGCCGCAGCCCAGCCCGCTTTCGGTCTTCGTCACAAGAGCACCGCCGAGCAAAATCAGGAGCATGCCGACAGTCGCGGCGACTGCCAGCCATTTCAAATAATTATGCCGTTTTCCGTGCACGCACGTCACCTACTTTTCTGTCAAAACAGACCGAGTGGACGTCTGTCATTAAACGGTTCTGCATACTCGATAATATCGGAAGTGATTTCAAAAAACAATGGAAAACGGGACGGCAGGGGAAGTTTCAAGAAATGGACAAATGTCTTCGCCCCTTCACAAACTGTTCATAAACGCAGCGGTTTCCATGTTAAAAAAAGGGGGTCCTTCCTGTATCATGAGAGGTGTATATCCCCGCAAAATCAGTCGAAAATCCCCGCTTTTCCCGTGATTTACTAGTTGCATGTAGAAAATTGGCCTGGAATTCGATATAGTTAGGTTTAGCGGAATCAGCTTGCAACAATGAAAGGAGGAGGTTTTATGTCCAACGGCCGGTCGCTGTCCGCTCCGCAATCAGCGAAAGCGGAATCAGCAACTTTCCTCAGGGACTTTTTGGCATTGATCAAAATCGGAATCGTCAACTCCAATTTGATCACTGTCTTCACCGGACTGTGGCTGGCATTCCAGTTTTCCGGGAGACACTTTCTCCAGGAACTGGACCTGCTCGTATTCACGATGCTGGGTTCTGCCCTGATCATCGCCGGTTCAGCGGCGATGAACAATTATATCGATCAGGATATTGATCCGGTCATGGCCAGTAAGAAAGCCAGGCCGACAGTTACTGGCAGATTCAAACCCGGCACCGTCCTGGCGATTTCGCTGTCTTTCATTGTTGCAGGCGAAGTGTTGCTGTTTTCTGCATCAACGGCTGCAGGATTATGGGGTATTGCCGGAATATTGGCTTATGTCGTGCTGTATAGCATGTGGTCAAAACGCCGCCACGTGAGCAACACGGTCGTAGGCAGCATATCGGGGGCCATTCCGCCGCTGATCGGCTGGGCTGCGGTCGAACCGTCGCTCGGTTTCGGGGCGCTGGCGCTGTTTTTGATCATGTTCATTTGGCAGCCGCCCCATTTCTACGCATTGGCGATGAAACGCACGGAAGAATACCGGGCAGCGGGAATTCCTATGCTGCCGGTGATCAAAGGGTTTGCACGCACTAAAAAATCCATGCTTCTGTGGGTGGTACTGCTGTTCCCGCTGCCTTTCCTGCTTGCGGATCTCGGAACGGGATTCCTTGTGTTGGCGACGGTGCTGAACATCGGCTGGTTCCTGCTTGCCATCCGAGGCTTCCGGGCGGAGAATGACCTGAAATGGGCGATGCAGATGTTCGTCTATTCCCTGAACTACATGACGATCCTGTTTGTATCGATGATCATTTTCGCTTTATTCGTCTGACATGAAAGTTTTGCGGCAAGAATTTATCCAATTCGAAAGAGAGGTTTGAAAAAGCTATGATGAGAGGTCTTAAAAAGTGGCGTTTATTCGGACTGGCAGCCGCACTGATGGCCTTTTTGGCAGCCTGCGGAGAAGAGCAGATTTCGACGCTCCAGCCTGCAGGCCAAGTGGCTGAGGATCAATTTGACTTGCTGCTGTTATCCACTGGCGTCATGGTATTTGTCATCATCGTCGTTTCTATCATTTATGTTTTAGCGATCATTAAATTCCGCCGGAAAAAAGTGGGGGAAGACGTAATCCCTGAGCAGGTGGAAGGAAGCAAGCGGCTTGAGTTCATCTGGACTGCAATCCCGATTGCCATCGTCCTGTTCCTTGCTGTGCCGACAGTGGCAGTTACATATCAGTTGGCGGATGTGGATGATATGGGAGTGGTCGACGCGGAAGGAACTCCAGCAAGTGTGACAGTGGATGTAACGGCTAAACTGTATTGGTGGGAATTCGCTTATCCGGATCTCGGCATCGTGACCGCACAGGAACTGGTCGTGCCGACGGATGAGCCGGTCTATTTCAATCTGACTGCCGCAGACGTGAAGCACTCGTTCTGGGTTCCTTCCATCGGCGGGAAAACGGATGCCAACACTGACGGTGTCAACACATTCTATCTGACTTTCGATGAAGAATCCGCTGATCTCGAAGATGGCGTGTTCTATGGAAAATGCGCAGAATTGTGCGGTCCTTCCCACGCGCTGATGGACTTTAAAGTGAAAGCGCTGGATGAAGCGGAATTCCAGGCTTGGGTAGCTGCAATGCAGGAATCCACTGGAGAAGCTGAAGGCGAACTTGCGCAGGAAGGCCAGGAGCTGTTCGAACAGAGCTGTATCGCCTGCCACGCAACTTCAGGAGCCGGCACAACGGGCGGCATCGCACCGAACCTTGCGACGTTCGGGGACCGGAACCGGATTGCAGGCTATCTGCCGCATTCGGAAGAGAACTTGAAAAAGTGGATTTCAGAACCTCAGGAGTACAAACCGGGGAACTTGATGCCGGATCCCGGCAGCCTGCCCGGCCGTGAAGGCGAAGCCTTCTCGGAAGAGGAACTGGACGCACTGGCAGCTTATCTGTTCGGTCTGACTGTCGAAGATGACATGTAATTCATTTATTTCTATTCAAAAAGGGAGGTTTACGTTGTGAGTTCTACTGCTCAGGCACAGAAAAAGGGCTTTGGCGCAACTTTATGGGATTACCTCACGACAGTTGACCATAAAAAAATTGCGATTCTGTATCTCGTTTCCGGCGGCTTCTTCTTCGTTGTCGGCGGGATTGAGGCCATGCTGATCCGGATTCAGCTGGCTGTGCCGGCGAACGATTTTGTCAGCGCCGGTGTGTACAACCAGATTATGACGATGCATGGAACGACGATGATCTTCCTAGCGGCCATGCCGCTGCTGTTCGCCTTCATGAATGCGGTCGTACCGCTTCAGATTGGCGCGCGTGACGTTGCGTTTCCATTCTTGAACTCGCTCGGCTTCTGGCTTTTCTTCTTCGGCGGCGTCTTCCTGAACCTTTCCTGGTTCCTCGGCGGCGCTCCTGATGCCGGCTGGACATCATACGCGTCACTGGCCATTGCTTCAGGCGGACACGGTGTCGACTTTTATGCGCTGGGTCTTCAGATTTCTGGTGCCGGAACCCTGATCGCGGGCATCAATTTCCTGGTGACCATCATCAATATGCGGGCGCCTGGCATGACCTATATGAGAATGCCGATGTTTACATGGACTACGTTCATCGCGTCGGCCCTAATTCTGTTCGCATTCCCGCCGCTGACTGTCGGTCTGTTCTTCCTGATTCTCGACAGAATGTTCTTTGCTAATTTCTTCGCTGTTGAAATGGGCGGGAACACCATCATTTGGGAGCACTTGTTCTGGATCTTCGGACACCCGGAAGTTTACATCCTCGTATTGCCGGCGTTCGGTATTTTCTCAGAAATCTTTGCAATCTTTTCGAGAAAACGGCTGTTCGGCTATTCGGCCCTTGTATTTGCGACAATCCTTATCGGGTTCTACGGGTTCATGGTTTGGGCCCACCATATGTTCACAACCGGTCTCGGAGCGACAGCAAACGCGATTTTCGCAGTCGCCACTATGGCGATCGCTGTGCCGACCGGGGTTAAAATCTTCAACTGGCTTCTGACCATCTGGGGCGGAAACATCTCATTCAGCACTCCGATGCTGTATGCGCTCGGTTTCATTCCGTCATTCGTGGCAGGCGGCGTAACAGGTGTCATGCAGGCAGTGGCGCCGCTCGATTACCAGCTCCATGACTCCTACTTCATCGTGGCGCACTTCCACTATGTCATCGTCGGCGGGGTCGTACTGGCATTGCTGGGCGGACTCCATCTGTACTGGCCGAAAATGTTCGGTACGATGCTGAGCGAAAAACTCGGAAAAATTACATTCGCACTGTTCTTCTTCGGGTTCCACGCGACGTTCTTTATTCAGCACTTCCTCGGTCTTCTCGGAATGCCGAGACGTGTCTATACTTTCGTTGGAGACCAGGGCTGGGATCTATACAACTTGATCAGTTCCGTCGGTGCTGCATTCATGGCACTTGGTGTCATCACGCTTGTCATCAACATCATCATGACATCTGTAAAGAACGAGCGTGTCGGCAACGACCCTTGGGAAGACGGACGGACGCTTGAATGGGCGATTCCATCACCGCCTCCGTTCTATAACTTCAAGCAGACACCGCTTGTACGCGGATTGGATACGTACTGGATCGAGAAAATGGAAGGCAATCCGGAAGGCATGACGTATGCGGAGCCGATCGGCGATATCCATATGCCGAATAACTCGATCATCCCGTTCATCATGTCGGCAGGTTTATTCGTCGCCGCATTCGGGGCCCTCTACTTCATCGACGGCGATAAAGCATGGCCGCTGCCTGTACTGGCACTTGGTCTGCTCATCACGCTCGGCTCGATGGCCGCGCGGTCTCTGAAGGACGATCTCGGTTACCATATCCACAAAGAAGATCTGCTGAAGGAAGGGGGCCAGCCGGGTGGACATTAATAAACAGTATTCCGCTCAAACGTGGCCCGATCATCCTGAAACGGCTACGCTGGAAGGTAAGAATAAATTCGTCGGATTCTGGCTGTTCTTGGGCGGGGAAACCGTCCTGTTCGCCACACTGTTTGCAACGTACCTTGCACTGAAAGACAAAGGACCGAGCGGAATGGAAATCACAGCAAGCCAGCTGTTCGAATTGCCGCTCGTCTTCATCATGACGATGCTCCTGCTGACATCTTCTCTCACAAGTGTATACGCCATGTTCCATATGCGCAGTTACAACTTCAGAGCGATGCAGGCATGGATGGCAGTGACAGTGCTGCTTGGTGCTGCATTCCTAGGCTTTGAGATTTACGAATTCAACCACTATGTGCATGAGTTCGGCTTTACTTACGGCCACAGCGCCTTCAGCAGTGCGTTCTATACACTGGTGGGCACACATGGTCTCCACGTGGCAATCGGGCTCGGCTGGTTCATCCTGCTGATGATCCGGAACGCAAAACGCGGTTTGAACTTGTACAACGCATCCAAGTTCTATACGATTTCGTTGTACTGGCACTTCATCGATGTGGTGTGGGTATTCATTTTCACAGTAGTCTACCTGATGGGAGTGGTCGGTTAATATGGCACACGAAGTCGAGACTCGTAAAAAAACCCAGGCTGAGTTTGAGTACGCCAAACGGAAACGTGAAGAAGAGATGCGCGGGCAGGTCGCGACGTTCGCTCTGATGATATTTTTGACGCTCGTCGCGTTCACCGCTGTGGCTGCTGATTTTTCAGCTTACTATGTTGTTCCGACCATTCTGCTCCTGGCAGCAGTGCAGGTCGGACTGCAGCTGTACTATTTCATGCATGCTAAAGAGAAAGGCCACGGAACGCCGATCTTCTTTTTCTATGGCGGCCTTCTGATCGCTTTTACCATCCTGATCACGTTCGTAACTATTATCTGGATCTGATCAGTTCCCCTTCGCCTTCGGGTGAAGGGTTTTTTTATGCCGCCTGCCTTCGGGAATAGAGGTTCTCTGAGAACAAATGTCATGATTCGTTCATTGATATACAAGGAGGCGGCTTATATAATTGAACTAATTGGACTGCAAGGAGGTAATTGATATGCCCCTCAGTATTTTCGGTTTTCAGGCATTGTGGAGTCCGGTGTTCATCGGCGTCCTTGTTTTTTTAACCGTTCTTTATTTTTTGATTACAGTGAAATGGCGCCACGAGTTTGAGGTGAGCGAACCTTTGACCCGGAAAGAAGCCGCGGCGTTCCTATCGGGCATGGTGCTCCTGTACATCATTAAAGGATCGCCGGTCGATCTGCTCGGTCATATCCTGTTCTCTGTGCATATGACACAGATGGCTTTCCTGTTATTTTTAGTCCCGCCTTTGCTGATTGCGGGGATTCCGGCTTGGGTGTGGGCTGCTTTTATCCGCCTTCCGGTGATCCGGACGGTTTTCAAAGTCATGGGATTGCCTTACATCCCGCTGTTCTTGTTCGGTGTCATCTTTTCGTTCTATCACCTGCCGATGGTATTCGATATCATCAAACAGGATGCAACTCTCCATGGAGTCTATACGCTCATCCTGTTCCTGTCGGCGTTCTTTATGTGGTGGCCGATCATGAACACATTGCATGACACATACCAGGTCCATGGACTGACACGGGTCATCTACATTGTGGCAGGGGGCGCCATGCTGACGCCTGCTTGTGCGCTGATCATTTTCGGGGATGTCCCTTTTTACGCAACATATTCAGACCCGGAAGCATGGCTGGAAGCAATGGCACTTTGTGTTCCGGCTTCCACACTGGCTGGCCTCAATCTTACTGGCCCTGAATTGTTTACGAACATGAGTCCCCTTGAAGACCAGCAGGTCGGCGGGATTGCGATGAAAGTACTGCAGGAATTGATCATGACTTACTTCCTCGGCATGGTCTTCTATCAGTGGTTCCGACGCGAACAGGATGATGCTGACGAAATCACGGCAAAAGCACTGAAAGACCGTCAGGCGATGCTTGCCAATCAGCACGGTCAGCATTAAAACGAAAGCATTTGAAAAAGGAGAATTCTGTCCATGAGTCTGCCGCTGCTACCTACATTAAGCACCGCCTTCATCGTCATCAGTGCCACCCTTGTTGCAATCGGTTGGTATTTGGTGGCGAACGGGAAAGTTGAAGCTCATAAGAAAGTGATGTGGACAGCAGGGGCTGCCGCTCTGACCTTCTTTATCATTTATATGTCCCGGACCATCTTTATCGGCAACACGTCCTTCGGAGGGCCGGAAGCGTACAAAGTATACTATACTGTGTTCTTGATCTTCCATATTTTCCTGGCGACTACCGGGGCGGTCTTCGGTCTTGTATCGATTACAACGGGTTATCGGAACCGGCTGAATATCCACCGGAAACTTGGCCCAGTCACCAGTATCATTTGGTTTTTTACGGCCATCACGGGTGTCATCGTATACCTGCTGCTTTATGTATTCTATAAAGGCGGCGAAACGACATCGGTCTTCAAGGCCATTCTCGGTTTTTGATCAGAATAAGAACAGGGGCTGCCACGAGTCGCATCGACGACTCAGGGCAGCCCCTGTTTTCAGCTATTAAATTTTAAAGCGCCATTTGATCATTTCGGCATCGCGGGCGGAAGTATACAGGATGACGATGAGCGGACCAATGATGAATCCGAGCAGTCCGAACAATTTAAGGCCGAGGAACATGGAAATGAGTGTCGCAAGCGGGGACAGCCCGATATAGGTGCCCATCACTTTCGGTTCCATGGTCCGCCGGATCAGCAGCAGGACGAACGCCAGAATGCTGAGTTCGATGCCAAGCACTGTGTTTCCGGCTACGAACTGGTATGCCGACCATGGTGCGAGGATCAGTATGGATCCAAGGATCGGAATCAGATCGATCACCCAGATGACAAGGGACATGACGATGGCGTATTCGGGAATGACGATGAACAGGCCAATCAATGAAGCTGCAAAGATGACCAGACTGACGAGGAACTGAGCTTTCATGAATCCGAAAATCGTCCGGTGCATTCTGGCCAGCATGAAGCGGACTTTATCGGCCGTCTCATCTTTCAGCTGACGGAAGAACAGCATTTTAAGATTCGGGAGTTCCAGCATAAACAGGAAAAGCGCAATAAGGAACACGAGGAAACTCACGAGAAACCCAGGTATCCCGGTCAGCAGTCCCGTGACCGTATCGTAATTAACGAACGTCAGGACACTTTCCCGCACACTGACCAGGAACCCTGCAAATTCCTCTTCGAATACAGCAACCACTTCTTCCGGCAGCCCTTCGGCAGCCCGGAAGAAAAAGGATTCGATATTGAGCCAGGTTTCCGAAAGTGAATCCATATAAACAGGAGCGGTTTTGGACAGCTGGATCAGCTGGCCGATCAGTTGAGTCACCGTAAAGTAGAGAACTGCGGTGATAAAGAGCAGGAATAGAATGAATACGGCGATTACAGAAGGCTTCCGCGGCCATTTAAATCGCCTGCAGGCCCACGCGACAGGCGGCTCGAGCAGAAACGCCGTGACAAGTGCGACGAGCAGCGGGAGGGAGACGGGGAGGATGTAGACAGCAAACACCAGCAATACGCCAATCGCTGCAAGAGTCCCGACTGTTTTCTTATTGAACCATTTACCGGTATTCATAGCGTTCCTCCGTCATTGTGGAATGTTGATGAAAAAGTCTGAAAAAATAAGGGGGAAGAAAAAACTGCAGCCCGCAAACAGGCTGCAGCATTCCATCATACACGCACTTCGAATTCCTGCAAATCGGCTTTTATTGAATTCAGGACATCGAAGCAAGTTTTGACGAGGTGTTCCGGAAAGACCTCATCTTCACCATACTCGATTCCATGCGGATAGTAATGCTTACCGAGGACCGGTTTCATCAGCTGGACCATGGCATCATTTGCATCGATGTCGCCGTTCACCGCAAAGCCGAACACCCGAAGGTAGTATACGCCTTCACGGATGACGAATTTACGGTCGAAAGTGACCCGCTCATAATCCCATGCACCTTCACTCGTCAAATCATATTTGTGCATGATATCCGTTACTACCTGGATATCTGCGCGTGTATTCTCCAGTCCTGTATTCTCGAAATACATTCAGCGTTCCTCCTCAGAAATAGTGCTATCTCAATTTACTCATGCTTCTTCTATAATAGATCAAAAAATTAAGGGATGCAATGACAACATTGTGTCATCAACAGGCGGCAGGTATAATGGAAGTCAATCGTACGTGAAGGGGTTGTATTTTTGAAGAAAGTCATTCGCTTTACGGTTGCAGCAGCGGCTGTGATGCTCTTGCTTTTTATATGGGACTCCCCGATCCAGGAAAACGAGACCCTCCAGGCGCCTGAGACGATTGAACCGCTCCCTGCCGATCAGCCGTCTGCCGGAATATCTTCCGGGACTGCAAGGCCGGAAGAGGGCGTCTCGTCATTCATTGGAAAATCTTCTGAAGAATGGCTGGCCGAATTCGGGGAGCCGGACCGGATCGAGCCGTCCGCATTCGGCTATATTTGGTGGGTTTATAACAGCCCTCTCGATGAATTCCTCATGGCAGGAATAGAAGAAGGGAAGGTCGTTCAGGTATACGCGGCAGGCGAAAGCGCCGATGTGTCCCCTTTTACCATCGGCCAGTCTCTTGAAGAACTCTACAGATTTACGATTGTTGAAAGTGAAATCGCCGCGGAATACGACGGCAATGTATATACATTCCATGTAGCACCGGAAGATCTGAAAAGCCGGATTCTTGTGAAACTCGGTGATGTCTACGCCCAGCTCTACCTTGATCAGGAGGATGGAATCCTGGAAGCGGTCAGGTTCATGGATGCCCGCACGTTAATTGCGCACCGGCCGTATGATATGATTTACATGGGTGAACTCCAGCCGAGGGAAAGGCCGTCATCGGTTCTCCAGCCGGCGGTCGATGCGGCGAATGCCAGACAGATCCTGGACCTTTCTAACGTGTACCGGATCCGTCATGGAGCGGAACCATTGGAAGAACTTCCGGAACTGAGTGAGATCGCCCGCGAATTCAGTGTGAAAGCAGCAGGCACCCGGCTGGCAGCCAATTCGGAAGAGCCATTAAGTCTGGCCGACCGACTGGAATCCGCTGAGATTGATTATGAAAAAGCTGCCGAGAACACGGCCATGGAGTACTATGATGCAGCGGAAGCGATCCATGGCTGGCTGAACTCGGAAGATCATCGGAAGACCTTGCTGTCCAACGACTTCACGCATACCGGCGCAGGAGCTTTTAATCATTTCTATACACAGGAGTTCATCCGGCAGGAGACTTCCGGTGAAGAACCGGTCGAAGAGCCGGAGGAAGAGCCGGTCAGCTCTGTTTCGGCACAGCCATGAATGAGCCTGTCGCTATGGCGATTTCTCGGCCATCCGGCTGCCTGATTCCGCATTCCGATGTAATGAGGTGACGGCCCTGGCGAACAATGGTCGCATCCGCAATGATTTCAGTGCCATCTGCGACAGAAAGATAGTGGATATTGAAATTCACCGTGACGGCAGAGAACCCTTCAGGGCATTTGCTTGTCGCCAATATCCCCATGGCGGTATCCGCCAGTGTCGCCAAGATGCCGCCATGGGGGATTCCAGAAGAATTATGGATCCATCCATTGTTTGGCACAGAAACAGAGCAGCTGTCTTCATGGAGCTCTTTCTTCAACCCGAGGACCGCGCTGAGGGAAGTGGAAAAATGCCCTTGTTGTTTCTGGCGTAATTTTTCCAGCAGTTCGCTGAGCAGTTCGATCTCTTCAGGAGTGCTGCTGCTCAGGAGCTGCTGGAATTGTGTCAATAAATGCTGCATACCGGACAACCTTTCTTTCTGTGCCAAAATAATAAAAATCTGCTATGATAAAGTTGCAAAGGAGGAAGTTCGATGCTTATGACCTCTGATTGGGTACGGATTACAGAAGCCGGTGATGAACTTAGCGGCATGATCCTGCAATCCGAACAAGTCGTCCAGTACAGACATGCATATGAAGCGGTTTATGGCGACAGCGGACTGGCGGCAAGAATAACGGCTTTCCAGCGGCTGAAGGACCAGTACGAGGAAGTGCAGCGCTTCGGCAAATACCACCCGGATTATTCGCGGATCATGAAACAGATCAGGATCGATAAGCGGGCATTGGACATGGACGAGAAAGTGGCCGCTCTCCGGCTTGCGGAAACCGAGCTTCAGGACTTGCTCGATGAAGTGAGCTTCATGATCGGCCGTGCCGTTTCGGAAGCAGTGAAGATCCCATCGGGGAATCCGTTTTTCGCTTCAGCTTCATCATGCAGCGGCGGCTGCGGTTCCGGCAGCGCCTGTTCATGCTCGGCTTAAGGCGAATGCTTTCCCGCCAATACAGGAGAACAAGATAAAGAAAATGTGCAACAGAGCGTTGCACATTTTTTATTATTCCTGTTTGGCGATATGGGTTGAGACGACATCCACTGCCAAGTCGGGGCGGTCCGTTACAATCCCTTTCGCTCCGCTGGCAAGAAGGATTTTCATTTCATCCTTACTGTCGATGACCCAGTAATGGACGGGCACATTCAGCTCACGGAGAAACGCGATCAGACGCGGAGAGTCGAGCCGGATGACATTATACCGGACTGGGATTTGGAACACATCGGCCCGCGGACTGTAAAGATGTCCGAACTGGCTGGAGAACGCCGAATAAGCTTTTTTGATTTCATTCACTCCGGCGCCGATCGCCGTCCGGTTTTGTGCGTAAAGATTGAAGCGGTCGATTTGTTCGTCGTAGAAACTGGTGACGACGACCCGATCCAGGGCATCTTCCGATTCCAGGAGCCGCCAGAGCTTGGATGGCATCAAACTGCCCTCATAAGTGTCCGGTGCATCCTTTATATCGATATTGATCAGCATTTCAGGGAAACGGCGTAGCAGTTCTTGCAGGGTCACCACTTTTTCGCCTTTTCCACGGAAGGAATATTCCCCGTCGAGATCAGTGAACTGATAGCCGAAATCGAGGCTGCGAAGTTCCTCGAGTGTCATCTCGGCTACACGGCCAGCGCCATCGGATGTCCGGTCGACGTACTCGTCATGGAACATGATGATCTCTTCATCCCTGGTTAGCCGGATGTCCGTCTCGAAACCATCCACTCCAAGATCTGCCGCCTTTTTGAATGCTGCCATTGTATGCTCCGGGGCAAGAGCCATTCCGCCGCGGTGAGCTAGAACTATCGGTTTTTCATAACTGATCGCTTGCTTTGCGGATCTCGGCTCGGGCTGGACGAGCGCTTTTGAACCGGCCCAGGCGGCGGCTCCAGCTGCCGCTACGGCGAAACCGACTTTCGTTTTCTTTCCCATAGACTATGTAGACCTCCTCAAAATTACCGAATACAACCATTATACCGATTTAACCTGTTTCTGTGAATTGCGGCAGGTTGCGGTTAAATTATCCTCTATGGTATTCTAAAAACTGAGAAAAGAGGGATATTTATGCGTGATCGCCAAGGACTTATCGTATACGTCAATCATCTGAAACAGGCGAAATCCCTGCGGAAGTATGGCCATGTCCAATTCATATCAAGGAAATTGAAGTACGCTGTCGTGTACGTGGACCAGGAGTCCGCTGCTGCGATGAAAGAAAAGCTGGAAAAGCTGCCGTACGTAAAAAAAGTGCAGGAATCATATCGTCCATTCCTGAAAACGGAATTTGAAAATGCGAAACCTGATAAAGCGAAAGAATACGACTATAAAATGGGGCTCTGACTGTCCTGCCGTCTATCTAAGCGGCGGCAGGAAGTGATTAAGGCGCAGAATCCCGATCAAGTAACTGTAGTACAGCTCTTTATCCGCAAAAAGCCGGGACGGCTTCACGTCGAGGCTGATCGGTTCCTTGCCCGCGGCCTGCATGCTTTCGATGGCCATCCGGAGGCGTTTTGATTCCGGCTGAATGCCTTCCCTGCAAATATAGATCGGTGTGAAATTGCTGTCGCCACCAGGGGAGAATGCCGCTGCGACCGACAATATCGGTTTGCCGTCCGGATTTTCCGAGGCAAAAATAAAACCGTTCGTAAAACGCGCCGCATTCGTGCGGATCAATTCACATAACTCGAAAACATCCCCGAACCCTTCCCCAAGTTCAATAAACCGCTGATTCATCATGACACATCCTTTCCGTTCATATTTTACCACGCAAACCGGGAGATGAGTACCGGGTGGCTGGACCGCTCCGCAGAGAAGACTCCGGAAGCGCCGGACGGCCGCTGCCGCCTGTTTTCGGCTTCTGCGGACGGGAACTGGCCGGACTGGCTGAATTGATGAATGAAAATATCAAAAAAGGAGGGGCCGCATATGCGTGTAATTGCAGGGACCGCCAGAGGGATTCCGCTGAAAGCTGTTCCGGGCGTTCAGACACGTCCGACTGCCGACAAAGTAAAGGAGTCCATTTTCAACATCATAGGCCCATTCTTTGAAGGAGGGACGGCAATCGACCTGTTCGCAGGAAGCGGCGGACTGGCGATCGAAGCGCTCAGCAGGGGCTTTGACCGGGCGATTTTTACAGATAAGAATCAGAAAGCGGTCGAAGTCATTCAATTCAATCTGGCGAAAAGCCGGTTTAGCGAGCAGGCGGAGGTATACCGGGCAGATGCCGGCCAGGCGATCCGGGCAATGGCCAAAAAAGGTATCATCGCCGATTTGCTTTTCCTTGATCCACCCTATAAAAAAAGCGGAGCCTATCGCCTGATGGAGACTGCAGCCGCAGCAGGCATACTGGCAGACGGTGCCACAGTGGTCTGTGAACACGACTCCGGCAGCGGACTGGCGGCAGAGACAGAACATTTCAGCCGGTACCGGCTCGCCGAGTACGGCGGCACGGCGGTATCCTTTTACCGCCTCAGACAGAGAGGAGAGGAATGAGAATGGGGAAAACGGCAGTCGTACCGGGAAGCTTTGATCCGGTGACGCTCGGCCACCTTGATATCATCAAGCGGGCGGCGGTCATATTTGACGATCTCTATATCGTGGTGCTGAATAATTCATCGAAGAACCCCCTCTTTAGTTCAGAAGAGCGGGTGAGGCTGATCGAAGCCGTAACCGCGGATATACCAAATGTGAAAGTGGAGACGTTCCAAGGGCTGCTGGTCGATTATGCCCGGGAAGTGAACGCGCATGCAGTCGTCCGCGGCCTGCGTGCCGTTTCGGATTTCGAATACGAGATGCAGATCACTTCCATGAACCGGGTACTGAGCGAACAGCTTGAAACGGTGTTCATGATGACCAACAATCAATATTCTTTTTTGAGTTCGAGTATCGTTAAAGAAGTGGCGAAATACGGAGGAGATATCAGTGAACTCGTACCGGAAACGGTCCGGAAAGCGCTGACTTTGAAATTTGATCAACAATAAAGGAGGGCGGCGGATGAGAAAAGGACAAGCCCTTTTTTTTCTGACAGTCGTTGCTGCAGCGCTGCTTCTCTCGCTGTATCCCCTCGATTCATATATCACCCGTCCAGGGAACGCTTTCGAACTCGCCCCGCTGGTCGAGGTGGAGAATGGGGATGAAGATGACGAAGGGACGCTGAGCCTGATGACAGTCACTATGATGCAGGCGACCCCTGCACTTTACGCTTGGGCGAATATTGCAGACGGCTACAAGATCGTGAGGCCAGAAGAGTTCCGGAACCCGCACGAGAGCGAGAATGAATATAATGTGAGACAGCTTCAGCTGATGTCCGCTTCTCAGCTGAATGCAATCCAGGTGGCCTACGGTGAAGCAGGTGAGGAATTTAACGTCAGCCGGGAAGGGGTGTTCGTTACTAACATCCTGCCGGATGCGGCTGCAGAAGGGATACTGGAACCCGGAGACCGGATCGCGGCCATCGATGGACGCGAGTATGAATCACTGGAAAAGTTCCTGGATTATTTATCGGGAAAAGAGGCTGGTGAAATTGTGACGGTCACAGCTGACCGGAACGGAAGAACAGTGGAAGAAGAAATCACACTGGCGGAAATTCCCGGAAGTGATGGCCGGATCGGTCTCGGCATCGCTTTCGCTGAAGACCTTGAGATCGAAACCGAACCGGATATCACAATCCAGTCCGACCGGATCGGCGGCCCATCAGCCGGACTGATGTTTTCCCTGGAAATCTATAACCAGCTCGTCGAAGAAGACATAACGAAGGGATATGACATTGCGGGCACTGGCACATTGACCGCGGACGGCGAAGTCGGCCGGATCGGCGGAATAGACCAAAAGGTCATGGCGGCCGATCAGGAAGACATCGACATCTTTTTCGCTCCGGATGATGAGACGGGGGACCTGCTGAGCAACTATTCAGTAGCCGCCCGAATTGCTGAAGAGCTCGGGACGGATATGGAGATTGTTCCGGTCCGGACGTTCGACGACGCACTCGAATATCTCGAGACCCTTCAGCCGGCGTAGATCGGGGGCATCCGGAATTCTTTTTTCAAATCAGTTTCCCCTATGCCGGCCAAGTAAATACGCGATGCATGGAGATCGACGGCTCCCATCCCGCTGCGTAAATCTGCAGCGCGGCTAATGATGGGAAGTCCGATCTCTTTTTTGTATGTATTTAAATAGCTTCTGCCTTTGGCAGTCATTCCGAGTATACGGACATATTCCGGCAGTTCGAAGCGCCTGAGCTCTTCCCACGTAAACCCTGTCAGGATATGGGTGAGCATGCGCTGGATGCGTGTCCATGTATACCGTTTTGATTTCACTGTATTCATGAATGAAGCGAAAGTTTCGGCAGAAACTGCAGCATCTGCCAAAAGGTGCTCGATCCCTTCCGCTACTTCCGCATAATCCGCAAGCCGCTGCGGCCGGTCTCTTAATAGGGAAGTACGTAGCATGGGATAGAAGGCAGGCCAGCCGCCGAAGCAGCCGTACTCGGAATGGAACCGGACCAGTTCATCCAGCGAAGCGGTCGGGAGAAAACCTGTCAGTTCATCCGGTTCCGCTCCGTCGCTGACTGCCTTCCGGATGCCTGTAGCGCTCGCGATTTGCTCGGAAGGGGATAACGGATCATGATAACCAGCCCCGAGACGCTTGATGGTAAGCGGCCGGATGGGAGAGCCTAGCCGTTTGGCCGCTTCCACATAATGATAGCCGAGGATGTTGTTCGGTTTCGTCAGATCCGCGAAGGCGGCATCCCCTTTTGTCACAGAAGCGTAAGCGTCGTTCATCGCCTTAGGATAGCTGATGCCGGTCCGGATCGCCCGGCTGATTTCAGCTTCATATTCCCCCCGGCGGCTGGCCAGGAAGTCGAATGTACGGAGAAAAGGCCCGATATCGCCTTGCTCACTGCCGAAGACGAAGGATTCACAGCGGACGGCATCCAAGATGGCGAGAGCCCCTTTTGCGAATTCAGCGGCCTGTGCTGTTGAAAAAACATACGGCAGCTCCACCACCAGATCAACGCCGCCGGCCAGCGCCATCCGCGTTCTTGTCCATTTGTCGGTGAAAGCGGGTTCACCCCGCTGCAGGAATTGTCCGCTCATCACGGCAATTACGGCGTCTGCGCCGGAAATCTCCCGTGCCTGCGCGGCGTGATGTAAGTGCCCATTGTGGAAAGGGTTATACTCCACCACGATTCCAGTTGCTTTCATTCAAGTCGCCCCTCTGTTAAAATGATAGTTCAATTATAACGAGGATGAGCGGACGGTGACAAGAAATTATCTTGACATCACTTCCCGTGCGTTATATAATCAATTTTGTTGTCTTGAGGTGGTTACAAATGAAATGGTCGGTAATGCAACTTCAAAAACACCAGCGAAACGGAATGGAACTGGACGAAACGGTCCGGCTTGACGAAGTCATGGACCGGAACTCCGAAATCCGGGCTATTTCACCCGTGCATGTCACGGGACATTGCGACATCGGTTCGAAAAAGATGACATGCCACCTGCGGCTTGAAGGCGTCCTGATTCTTCCTTGTGCAAAAACATGGGAAGATGTCGAACTTCCGTTCAACATAAGATCGGATGAAATTTTCGAGTGGGGCGAATATGCGGATGAGTCGGAAGACGAAAACGTGCATGCGGTGGAAGGGGATGTCATCGATCTCCAGCCTGTTCTGGAGGAACTGATTCTGCTTGAAATACCGCTCCAGGTGTTCAGAGAAGGTGCCGACGATGTTGTCATCGAAGGTGGAGCTGATTGGTCGTACAAGACGGAAGACCAGCTGCGCGAAGAGGCTGAGAATGAAAAACCGAAAACTGATCCGAGACTGGCCGGTCTGGCCAAATTCTTTGATCAGTCCGAGGAATAGATCCTTTTAAGGAGGTGTCACCAATGGCTGTACCATTCAGAAGAACTTCCAAAACCAAGAAGAGAAAGCGCCGTACACACTTCAAACTTGAAGTGCCTGGTATGATCTCTTGCCCGAACTGTGGCGAACCGAAGCTGGCTCACCGTGTCTGCAAAGAATGCGGTCACTACAAAGGAAAAGAAGTCGTCAGCAAATAAGTGTGTATTTGCTGATCTAAGACCGTCAAGAGACCATGGCTCTTGACGGTCTTTTTGCAATGGAAGATAAAAGGTTTAGATACATAGGCAGAAGCCGGAAATACGGCTGCGGAAGAGGAGATGAGGAGAAGTGGCATACCGGATAGAAGAATCTGAAGGAATCCTTACGTTCACGATTGACCGGCCCGGAATCCGGAATGCAGTGAACAGCGAAGTCATGGACGGTCTTGAGAAATTCATCAGCGAGGCGCGGGAGCGTAATATCCGCTGTGCTGCCGTCACCGGCGCCGGCACACAGGCATTCTGCTCCGGCGGGGACTTGTCGGTTTTCCACGAACTGAAAACGGAACGGGAGGCTTTTCCGATGCTCGACAGAATGGCAGGCCTTCTATTTAAACTGAAAACGCTGCCTGTGCCTGTTGTAGCGATTGTGAACGGAACAGCAGTAGGCGGCGGATGCGAAATCGCGACTGCCTGTGATTTCCGTCTGGTGCACGAGGAAGCGAAGTGCGGTTTCATCCAAGGTACGCTTGCCATTACGACAGGGTGGGGCGGAGGAAGCTTCCTTCTGGAGACGCTGCCGCACAGTACGGCTCTCCGTATGCTGTCATCCGCCGGTGTATTCACAGCTGGCGAATTGATGGAAAAAGGATGGGCGACTGAAATTTATCGGTCCGAAGAGGACATATCCGCGTTCTTCAGACAGTTTCTCCGCGTGCATCCCGATGTGCATGCCGCTTATAAGCAGCTAGCCAAGGAAAGGTGGGAAACGGCCGGACTCCGGGAGCGGGTCGCCAAGGAAGTGAGGCGGTGTGCGAAACTGTGGGAGGCTGAAGCGCACCATGAGGCTGTGGGGGAATTTTTCCGTAAATCCGGGAAGAGCTGACCCTCAGGACGGACAGGTTAATAAGAAAAGTTGAAATCGCTTTCAAATTTCGTATATTCTATAAAGGTGGGGGATCAAACACAGGGGGTACATATTATGAAAAAAGTTCTGATCGCAAACCGGGGAGAAATCGCCCGCCGAATCATCCGGACATGCAAACGGCTCGGAATTTCTACAGTCGCCGTCCATTCGGAAGCGGATGCGGAGCTTCCTTACGTGAAAGAGGCGGATGAAGCAGTCCTGATCGGACCTGCGCAAGTGGCCCAATCGTATCTGCAGGCGGACAGAATCATTGAAGAAGCGAAGCGGCTTAAGGCAGACGCTATCCATCCGGGTTATGGCCTGCTGTCGGAAAATGCGGCTTTTGCTAAAAAAACGGAAGATGCCGGTCTTTTATTCATCGGACCTGCTGCCGGAACGATTGAGAAAATGGGAGACAAGATCGAAGCCCGAAGAACGATGCAGGCGGCTGGTGTGCCAGTGGTGCCTGGCACGGAAGAAGGCGTCGCCACAGCAGAAGAGGCTTTGCGGGAGGCGGCTCGGATCGGTTACCCGATCATGCTGAAAGCGAGTGCGGGAGGCGGCGGCATCGGGATGATCCGCTGTGAGAATGAGCAAGCGCTCACTCAGCAGTTTGATTCAGTCAAGAACCGGGCGAAAGCTTATTTCGGGGATGACCTCGTTTTCCTGGAGAAGTTCCTGCCGGAAGCCCGGCATATTGAAGTACAGATTTTCGGGGATGGGAACGGGAACGTCCTTCATTTGTTTGAACGGAACTGTTCCGTCCAGCGCCGCAATCAGAAAGTGATCGAAGAATCGCCGTCGCCCGCGCTTCCGGAAGAGACGCGGCGGGCGCTTTGCGAGGCTGCTGTCCGGGCGGGCAGGCGGTCGGGTACCGGAATGCCGGGACTGTCGAGTTTATCGTGGACAGGGATAACCGGTTTTATTTCCTCGAGATGAATACGAGACTCCAGGTCGAGCATCCGGTTACGGAAGAAGTGACGGGGACGGATTTGGTCGAATGGCAGCTGAATGTCGCCGGGGGTCAAAGCTTGCCGTCTCAGGAAGAAATCGATTCGGCCGGACACGCCATCGAGTACCGGATTTATGCAGAGGACCCGGTCACGTTTTTCCCGTCACCCGGTAAACTTGAAAGGATTGAGTGGGGAGACGGAGAGGCGCGGATCGACAGCGGCTATGACAGCGGCAATACGATTACGCCCCATTACGATCCGATGATTGCGAAAGTGATCATCACAGGAGCGAACCGCGAAGAGGCGCTGGAAAAATCCCGTTCATTCTTTGCTTCCGCTGCGATAGAAGGAGTGAAGACGAACCTTCCGCTTTTCCAGCAGCTGCTGGAAGCTGAAGCATTCAAGAAAGGCGACTACACGACAGCTACGCTTCCAGCGTGGCTGGCAAAAAATAAGGAGGAACAGAAATCATGAAAGAATTGAAAGCGACAATGGCAGGAACTGTACTGAATGTGTTGGTGGCGGAAGGACAGGCAATTGAAGCGGGACAGGCGGTTTGCACACTTGAATCGATGAAGATGGAAATTCCTGTCGAAGCGGAATTCGCCGGGAAAGTCGAAAGCGTGAACGTGGAGACCGGCGCATTCGTAAACGAGGGCGACACACTTTTGACAGTCAGCGAATAAGGAACCGTAAAGGGGGATCGGGAATGACTAACACGACCGAACAGAAGGGGTATAACGAGCGACTGCAAGAAAAACTGGCCGGGATTTTTTCCGGGGGTCAGGAAAGGTATCATGAGAAATTGAAGGAACAGGGGAAGCTGTTCGTACGGGATCGGCTGAAGCTGTTGTTCGATGAGGGGGAATACGTGGAAGACGGCCGCTTCGCCAACGTGGAGGCCGGAGACCTGCCGGCGGATGGCGTCGTCACAGCGATGGGGAAAGTGGGCGGCCAGACGGTCTGTGTCATGGCGAATGATTCGACAGTGAAAGCGGGATCTTGGGGCGCCCGCACAGTCGAAAAAATCATCCGGATTCAGGAGACGGCTGAAAAGAATCAAGTGCCGATGCTTTATCTCGTGGATTCGGCAGGCGCCAGGATCACCGATCAGCTGGACATGTTCCCGAACCGGCGCGGAGCCGGCCGGATTTTCCATAACCAGGTGCGAATGTCCGGGATGGTCCCGCAGATCTGTCTTCTTTTCGGACCGTCGGCGGCGGGAGGGGCTTATATCCCTGCTTTCTGCGACCTCGTCATCATGGTGGAAGGCAATGCTTCCATGTATCTCGGTTCACCCCGGATGGCGGAAAAAGTCATCGGTGAAAAAGTGACTCTGGAAGAAATGGGCGGCGCGCGTATGCACTGCACGGTCAGTGGATGCGGAGACGTTCTGGCGAAGACCGAAGAGGAAGCCATCGCGCAGGCGCAGCGCTATCTGAGTTTCTTTCCCGCAAATTTTGCCGAAAAGCCGGCTCAGACCGCCGGTAAGGCCCAGAAAACCGGCCGCGCGCTGGAAGAGATCATTCCGGAAAACCAGAACGCGCCGTTCGATATGTACGAACTGATCGACCAACTCGTGGATGAAGACAGCTTTTTCGATGTGAAGCAATTGTTCGCCCCGGAACTGATCACGGGGCTCGCGCGGATTGACGGCCGGCCGGTCGGCATCGTCGCCAATCAGCCGAAAGCGAAAGGCGGCGTGCTGTTCCACGATTCGGCGGATAAGGGCGCAAAGTTCATTTCGCTTTGTGATGCTTTTTCGATCCCGCTGTTGTTCCTTGCGGATGTGCCGGGCTTCATGATCGGCACGAAAGTCGAACGCGCAGGAATCATCCGTCATGGCGCGAAGCTGATCGCCGCCATGAGCTCGGCCACAGTGCCGAAAATCTCGGTCATCGTGCGCAAGGCATACGGCGCCGGTCTTTACGCAATGGCCGGTCCGGCATTCGAACCGGATGTCTGCATCGCGCTCCCGACAGCTCAAATCGCTGTCATGGGTCCGGAAGCGGCGGTCAATGCGGTGTATTCGAATAAAATCGAAGCCATAGAAGACCCGAAAGAGAAACTTCAGTATGTCCAGCAGAAACATCAGGAATACAAAGAACAGATCGACATCTATAAACTGGCTTCCGACCTGATTGTGGATGAAATCGTGGCACCGGGAAGTCTCAGGGAAGTGCTGGAGGCGAGATTCGCTTATTATGCAACGAAAGATTTGCCGCTGCCATCTCGTAAACACCCAGTGAATCCGGTATAATAGAGGAACCATTGTGAAGTCTGCCTTCTGAAGGCAGGCTTCTTTTTAAGGAGGAAGAAAGCCCAATGCATGTGACGGTGGTCGGTGCGGGAGCGGTCGGCATGCTGATCGCAGCTCTGCTGAAAGAAAGCGGGTGCGGTGTGACACTTCTGGCCAGAACAAACGGGCAAGCGAACGAACTGTCGGCGGAAGGGATCATTAAAGATGGAGAGCGGATCACCGTCAGATCGGTGACAGGGTGGCAGGAGACCGGCCAAAGCGATTTCATTATGGTCGCAGTTAAATCCGGCGATCTGGAAAACCTCCGGTCTGAATTCGCCCGGCTGCCTCCCGACGTGCCGGTGGTGTTCCTTCAGAACGGTATGTCCCAGTTGGAATTCGCCTCCTCGCTGCCGCAGACCCAGATGGCAGCCGGAAGCGTGGAACACGGCGTGAAGCGGACAGGACCGGCATCGATCAGCCACCGCGGAATAGGAGTGGTTAAGCTCTCTCTTTTGAAAGGGAATGCTGAAGTATTCAGGCCGCTGCTGGAATTGGATGCCTTCCCGGCGGAATGGCAGGAACATGCAGAAAAGATGCTGCTGCGGAAAACCTGGCTGAATTGCCTTATAAATCCGCTTACAGCACTTCTTGGGCTGACGAACGGCGAACTCCTGTCGAATAAGTATGCGAACCGGCTGCTGAAAGAATTGTACCGGGAATTGACGGCTGCTTATCCGGAGGCCGAGCGTGCGCTTCCGTTCCGTGACGTTGAATCACTCTGCAGGACAACAGGCGCCAATACGTCATCGATGCTTGCAGACCGGTTATCCGGAAAACCGCTGGAGCTCGACGCCATCGTGGGCTATATCCTGGAACGGTCAGGGCAGGATATGCCTGTCCTGGAGACTTTATATTACTTACTGAAGGCGACCGAGGTGGATTGAATGGATTTATGGAAAATGATCGGGGCTGTAGTCATGGTGGTCCCTCTGCCGGTATATTTTTTGCTGCGTTCAAAGTTTACGAGGAAAAAACGGCCGGCAGGCGCAGCGGCCGACGCCGCCACGTTTATCCTGTTTGCTGCCGTCCCGCTCTCGGTGGAAGCACTCTGGCAACTGCCATTTTTCTCCCTGACTGCCATCGGCGCTGTTTTGACAGCCATTATCCTGCTTTATGCCGAATGGAAGCGGACGAAAGAGCTCGATGTATTTATCTATTTCCGCAAGACGTGGCGGGTTTATTTTTTAGTGCTGTTCTCCGCTTATGTCCTGATCTGGACCGCCGGGACAATTCTGTTCATAGCGGGCATGTTCCGATAAGCTGATTTTTTCTCATGTGCCGGTGGGAGTGCTATATTGGAATTGAATGTTTTGATGAAGGGAATTTTGCGCATGGAGCTCGAAGAACAATTCATCGCGCCGGCATCCAAGCTGATGAATGATTACATAACAGGAGACAGGAACCTTCTGGACTTTTTTGAATATGAGCCGGTAATGGCTTCGCTGAAAGAACGGTATCACCGCACCGTCAGCCGGCATCCGGCGGACAGGGAAACCCTCAGCTGCATCATTGGAGAGTACATGGGACGGTTTGGAAAATCAGCGGCGGCCGAGGAAACCCTGGGCCAGTTCCGGGATGGCGCTCCGCTCATCATCGCCGGTCAGCAGGCAGGACTGTTCACCGGCCCTCTCTATACGGTCCATAAAGCCGTTTCGGCCATTGTGCTGGCGCAAAAAGCGACGGAAGAGCTGGGAAGAAAAGTAGTTCCGCTATTCTGGATTGCCGGAGAGGACCACGATTTTGCTGAAATCGCCCATGTTTATCAGGATTTAGACCAGCGCGTGGATAAGCTCAATTTCCCGCATCTTGAATATGGCAGGAAAAGTGCTTCAGCGGCAGGCATGAACAAAGAACGGATCGGCGAAACGATGGCTGCCTATTTCAGGAATCTGCCGGAGACGGCTCATTCGAGAGAGGTTTTCGGTAAGTTCCGCGAGCTTTTTCGGGAATCGGAGACGTTCACCGATTTTTTCGCTTCCGCCATGAACTGGCTTTTTTCGGAATCGGGGCTCCTGTTCATGGACGCCGCTGATCCGGCCCTTCGGCAGTATGAGCGCCCTTTTTTCAAAGAGCTGATACGCCGGGCGCCGGATATCGCGGAAGCTGTCTGGTGGGATGAACAGCGGCTCATCGGGGCGGGCTATCCGGGGATGCTGGAAGCCGCGCCGAATGCCGCGAATTTATTTATCGAACAGCGGGGGCAGCGTATGCTTCTTGAGCGCGACGGAAATGAGTTCGTGGCTGGGAAACAGCGGATGACTGCGGAAGCGCTTCTAGAGGTCGCGGAAACGGAACCCGAAAGGCTGAGCAATAACGTCGTGACACGTCCGCTGATGCAGGAAATGGTGTTTCCGGTTCTTGGATTTATCGGCGGGCCGGGAGAAATCGCCTACTGGGCGGCCCTGAAAAACGCCTTCCGCTGCACGGGGCTGGAAATGCCTGTAGTCATGCCGCGCTTGAGTATGACCTTTATCTCGCCGCGCACCGGTAAACTGCTGGCCAGGTACGGAATGTCGGCAGCCGGCGTCATTGCTGGAGGGGAAGCGGCGCAAAAAAGAGAGCAGTTCCTTCAAGAAATCCGGGAAACGGGCACCGAGCGACTGATCCGGTCCCTTGAAACGGAAATTGAGAGCAGATACGAAAACATAATCGAGGAAGTGGCGCAGGTCAGCAGCGGGTTGCGGCCCACAGCCGAAAAAAACTTGGCCATCCATTTGAAACAGACGGAATTTCTCCGTCGGAAACTCGCCTTGGAAGTGGAGAGGCAGCACGAGACCCGTATCGGCCATTACCGGGCGATCGAGCATGAACTGCTGCCGAAAGGGAGTCTTCAGGAGCGGATTTACCCGCCGGTTCCATATTTGAATCTGTATGGTCCGGATCTTGTAACGGATTTGCTGAAATTACCGTTCAATTATGACGAAAAACACAAAATCATTTGTCTTTGAGCTAATAAGTCCGCCTGCTGCGGGCTTTTTTTCTGTTTATTCGGTAAAAAAGCAAAATATTTTTGAAACATTCAAGAAAACTTGTAAAAACAAGTGGTAGAGAGTGGTGGATTGTGGTACATTAAACACAATAAGCGGGGTGAAGGTCATGTTCATGGGCGAGTATCAGCATACGGTTGATTCGAAAGGCCGTTTGATCGTGCCTGCCAAGTTCCGTGAACTGCTCGGTGATGCATTTGTCATCACCCGGGGCCTTGACAATTGCTTATTCGGTTATCCGATGGATGAGTGGCGGAAGATGGAAGATAAATTGAAAGCCCTTCCCGTCACGAAGCGCGATGCGCGTGCATTCACCAGGTTCTTTTTTTCCGGCGCCACGGAAGTGGAGTTGGACAAACAAGGACGTGTGAATATACCGCCGACACTCCGCGCCTTTGCGAATCTTGAAAAAGACTGCGTGATCCTCGGGGTATCGAACCGCTTTGAAATTTGGTCACAGGATGCCTGGGAAACATACTTCACAGAATCCGAAGACTCATTCAACGACATTGCAGAAGAACTGATTGATTTTGACATCTAAGCCGGAACGGAGGGAATCGAATGTTCAGCCATACGACGGTTTTACTTGAAGAGACCGTAGAGGGTCTGAACATCCGCCCGGATGGAATATATGTGGATTGCACGCTTGGCGGTGCGGGGCACAGCATGCACCTTGTGCAGCAGCTCTCGTCCGACGGCCATTTGTATTGCTTTGACCAGGACGCGGACGCACTGCGCCATGCACAGGAGTTTCTCGCCCCTTATGCCGACCGCATCACATTCATCCATTCCAATTTCAAGTTCCTTAAAGAAGAACTGGCCCTGCGCGGTGTCACCGGAGTAGACGGAGTCATGTACGATCTAGGTGTATCCTCGCCTCAATTGGATACGCCGGAACGAGGGTTCAGCTACCACCATGATGCACCGCTAGATATGCGCATGGATCAGTCACAGGAATTAAGTGCTTACGAAGTTGTCAACGATTGGCCATATGAAGAACTTGTCCGGATTTTCTATCGCTACGGTGAAGAGAAGTTCTCCAAACAAATCGCCAGAAAGATCGAATCGGCACGTGAAAAATCACCGATCCAAACGACAGGCGAGCTGGTTGACCTGATCAAAGAGGGGATACCGGCACCGGCAAGGAGAAAAGGGGGACACCCCGCCAAACGGATCTTTCAGGCAATCCGCATTGCTGTGAATGATGAATTAGGAGCAGCTGAGACATCCATCCTGGATGCGATCGATCTTTTGAATGTGAAAGGGCGGATCTCCGTTATCACGTTCCATTCACTCGAAGACAGGCTGACAAAGACCTTATTCAAAGAAGCGGCTTCTTTGCCCGAACTTCCGCCGAACATGCCAATGATTCCGCATGGGCTGGAACCGAAACTGAAACTTATCACCCGAAAACCGATTGTGCCGGATGACCAAGAACTGGCGGTGAACAACCGCTCCCGTTCGGCGAAATTGCGTATTGCAGAAAAAATCCAGTCATAAACGACATCATGAAAGACATAAAATAGACAGAGACAAATGACAGTATTCATGGGAATTAAAGAGAGAGGGACGTGTTCAAATGGCTTTACATGCAAAACAGCAGCCGTTCATCCGCCAGCCGCTCCCACAGGAGACGCCGGTACGGCAGCCTGTCAGAAAGAAGAAACTGGTTACAAAGGGAGAGAAAATCCTCTATGCGGCCTTTCTGGCAATGTTTATCTTCAGTTCGATCCTGATCATCCAGAATGAAGCATCCATCCGCGCGGGAGCGCAGGAGATCCAATCGATCGAGCAGGCAACTGAAGAAGTGCAGCGACAAAATTCGGACTTGACGGTTCAGATTGGTGAACTTTCTACATATGAGCGCATCTGGTCGGAAGCGAAAGCCCTCGGACTGACGCTCAACGAGCAAAACGTGAAGGTAGTGCCGGGTCAATGAATAAAGTTTTTCGATTTCAATGGGGAGCCTTTCTGCTATTTGTGTTTTTTGCAGGGCTCTTTTTCATTTTGCTGACACGCCTGATCACGATTCAGGCGACCGGTGAAGTAGAAGGACAAGAACTGGCAGTCAAAGCTGCCCAGAAATATAGCCATACTGAAGAACTGGCCGCAGAGCGCGGGCGGATCCTTGACCGGAATGGAGAAGTTCTGGCGGAAGATACGCTTGCTTATCGGCTGATTGCAGTGACAAGTGAAGCGGCAACCCAGAACGCCGAATATCCGCGTCACGTAACAGATCCGGAAAAAACGGCGCAAGTGCTGGCCGGCCACTTAGGGGTCGATGAAAATCAGCTTTTGAAGCAGATCCGGGAAGGTATTGAAAAAGGCCGCTATCAAGTGGAATTCGGCGCTGCCGGCCGGGAACTGAGCCATACGGAAATGCTGGCGATCAAAGAAGAGGACCTGCCCGGGGTCGGCTTCATCCGTGATTCGACCAGGCTTTATCCGAACGGTGTTTTCGCTTCCCACCTGATCGGATTCGCACAGAAGGAAGAATTGGAGAACGGAGAAGTGAAATTCGTCGGCAAAATGGGCCTGGAAGCGACGTACAACGAAGTTCTGACCGGCACGGATGGTAAAATGGAATTCAAAACCGACACATGGGGATATCTGCTTCCCGGCAACGATGCAAAAGTCACGCCGGCTGTCGATGGGGCGGATATCCGGCTGACACTCGATAAAACGATCCAGAACTTCCTGGAAGATGCTATGACCCGTGCGGAAGAGGAGTACTCGCCGAAACGGATGATGGCGGTCGTAGCAGATCCGAAGACCGGAGAAATCCTTGCTATGTCCCAGCGGCCCAGCTTTAATCCAAATACGCTGGAAGGGCTGTCGGAGAACTGGATGAATGAAATCATCCAGCTGACCATCGAGCCGGGGTCCCCAATGAAAATGTTCACGTTGGCTGCGGCGATCGAGGAAGGTGTCTGGAATCCGGAAGCGACTTACCAGTCCGGCTCCTATTCTTTGCCGAGCAACACGATCCGGGACCATAACTGGGTCGGATGGGGGCAAATTTCCTTCTTGGAAGGATTCCAGCGGTCCTCGAACGTCTCGATGGCTTATTTGCTGGAAAAGATTGGACCGGAAACATTCGTTGAATATGTAAAATCTTTCGGTTTCGGCGAAAAAACGGGGATCGATCTGCCAAAAGAGGCTGAAGGAATCATCCTGAACACCTATGCAATGGATCGCCTGGCGCTGACTTTCGGGCAAGGGTCCACAGTGACACCGATCCAGATGGTTCAGGCGGCATCCGCTTTCGCTAACGGCGGCGTCATGATGAAACCGTTCGTCATCGATCAGATTACGAACCCTGATACAGATGAAGTCATCCTCCAGCATGATCCAGAGAGAGGGAACCAGCCGGTCACAGCGCTGACGGCTGAAAAAGTGCTGGAAATCCTCGAATCGACGGTCACTTCAGAAAAAGGGACGGCCCAGCGCTTCGCCCTCGAGGACTACCGGGTGGCAGGGAAAACGGGTACCGCACAAATACCGGCGCCTGGCGGCGGATATATGGGCGGCCGGGAAAATTACTTGTTCTCATTTCTCGGATTCGCCCCTGCGGAAGACCCGCAGCTGCTTGTTTACGTGGCAGTCCAGCAGCCGGAACTGGAAGATACTGAACAGGGATCCTATCCGGTATCGGAGATTTTCAAGTCAGTCACAGACAACAGCCTCAAGTACCTGAATGTAGAACCTGAAAAAATCGAGGAAGCCGAGCTTCTGAAGCTGGAAGATTACAGCGGCCTTTCTTCGGAAGAAGTGAAGGGCAGACTCGCCGAACAGGGCATGGAAGCGATTGTCATCGGTGCGCCAGGTAAGGTGGCGGCGCAGCTTCCGGAGCCCGGCACTTCCCTTACTGAAGGGGAGCGCGTCTTCTTAAAGACCTCCGGAAAAGAAACGGTTCCGGATTTCAGCGGCTGGTCGAAACGCCATCTCCTCCAGTATAGACAATTGAGCGGACTGAGGCTTGAAATCAGCGGGGACGGCTTCGCAGTGAAACAGACGCCGATACCTGGAACGCCGGTCACTGAGCGGCTGGAAGCGAAAGTCGATCTCGCGGCTCCTGAAAAAGCCTATAAAACGCTGACGGAACCCTCTCCGGAAGAAGGGCTTCCCGCTGAAACCGGAGCGGAAGAACCGGCCGTGACGCAAGAATAATAAAAGATGAATTACAGGGGCCGGGCACTGGATTGCAACAGTCCCGGCTCCGTGATTGTGTTAAAGGAGATTGTGCAGATTTATGGAAAGCATGAGTTTATTAGCAGCGGCAATCGGATTTGTCGGAACGGCACTGTTAGTGCCTGCCCTCATACCGGTTCTGCGTAGAATGAAATTCGGTCAGAGCATCCGGGAAGAAGGACCGGAATCCCATCAGAAGAAAAGCGGGACACCGACGATGGGCGGAGCGGTATTTCTGCCGGTCATTATCATCAGCGCAGCGGCGGTGTCGCTGCTGGCGGGGGTATTCACTTCAGAAGTGACGGCCCTGCTGATCGCATTGACAGGATTCGGTCTCATCGGGTTCCTGGATGATTTCATAAAAGTGGTCATGAAGCGGAATCTGGGGCTGACATCCCTGCAGAAACTACTTGCCCAGATCGGGATCGCCATCATCACCTTCCTGCTTCTCCGCAATGTATTCGATACTGGCATCGGTGTTCCGTTCACCGATTGGGAGATTGAATTGTCATGGGTTTATGTTCTGTTCCTGATTTTCTGGATGGTCGGATTTTCCAACGCCGTCAATCTGACGGATGGCCTGGATGGCTTGGTGGCCGGCACATCCGTCGCCGCTTTCGGCGCTTTCGGATTTTTGGCGCTGTTCCGCGGAGAAGCCGGGATTTCCATTTTCGCTTTTGCTGTCGTCGGCGCCATGCTCGGTTTTCTGGTCCACAACAAGTTTCCGGCAAAGCTGTTTATGGGGGATACAGGCTCTCTCGCCCTCGGCGGGGCATTGGCGGTATTATCGGCGCTTCTGGAGCTTGAACTGCTGCTCTTGCTGATCGGTATTGTTTTTGTAATCGAGACACTTTCTGTTATCCTGCAAGTGGCGAGTTTTAAACTCAGAAACAAACGGATTTTCAAAATGAGCCCGATCCATCATCATTTTGAACTGGTCGGGTGGTCCGAATGGAAAGTCGTGTCCATCTTTTGGAGTGCCGGACTGATCGCAGCGGTTCTGGCGTTATGGCTGGAGGTCATTTGATATGGAAGGGCAATCGGTATTTTTTCAGAAAAAGATTTTGGTGCTCGGGCTTGCAAAAAGCGGTTTCACCGCCGCGTCCGTCCTCCACAGGCTCGGCGCTTTCGTGACAGTGAATGATTCCAGACCGTTCAAGGAGAATCCGGAAGCGGAAGCGCTTCTCGGGATGGGCGTTACGGTGATCTGCGGGCGCCACCCTGAGGATCTGCTGGATGAAGGATTCGGACTGATCATCAAAAATCCCGGAATCCCCTACAGCAACCCGATCATCAGCCAGGCGGAAACGAAAGGGATTCCGGTATGGACAGAAGTCGAATTGGCTTACCGGATCAGCAAAGCGCCCATGATCGGAATAACCGGCTCAAACGGGAAAACGACCACGACGACCCTGCTTTTCAAAATGCTCGAGGCGGGACAGAAAAAGCCGTTGGTCGCCGGCAATATCGGCACAGTTGCGTCAGGGGTCGCTGAAATGGCGCCGCCTGACAGCGTCATCGTCACCGAACTTTCTTCGTTCCAGCTGAAGGGCACGGAAGATTTCCGTCCGAAAATATCCATCATTACGAACATCTATGAGGCTCATCTTGATTACCACGGAACCATCGAGGATTATCGCGATTCCAAGTATAAGATTGCCCGGAATCAGTCCCCTGAAGACTGGCTCATTTATAACGCCGACCAGCCGGAGCTGTCATCATTCGCTAAGACCACTCAGGCGGCAAAAGTACCGTTCACGCTGAATGGACGGACAGAGGCCGGCATGAGCGCCGATGATAAAGCCCTCTACTGGAACGGGGAAGAGGTGATCAGGCTGGCGGATATCCGGCTCGCCGGCCGCCACAACCTGGAGAATGCCGCCGCCGCTACCGCCGCTGCGCTCCTATGGGGATGCGGCCCGGACGCAGTGACCGGTGTACTGAGGACCTTCGGCGGTGTGGAACACCGTACGCAATTTGTAGTGGAACGGAACCGGCGGAAATTTTATAATGATTCTAAGGCAACCAATGCACTGGCGACAAAGAATGCACTCGAAGCTTTCCGGTCTGGGATCATTTTGATCGCCGGCGGACTGGAAAGGGGGCATTCGTTTGAAGAGCTCCGGCCGTTCATGGACCGGGTGAAGGCGGTGGTGGCGATCGGGGAAACTGCAGGACGGTTCATCGCCTTCGCAGAAGATTGCGGAGTCGGACACACAGCGGCTGCAGACGATATGGATGAAGCAGTGCAAAAGGCTGTCTCCCTATCTTCTGAAGGAGACACTGTCCTCCTGTCACCGGCTTGTGCAAGCTGGGACCAGTACGAAAATTTCGAACTGCGGGGCAATGCATTCATCGAGGCTGTCTACAAACTTGATGATACTATTTTTTAGGATAAGGAGCGGCCGGTATGACACCTGATAAAGTGATCGATATTGAAGAACGCATACCGAAGTTACGTGACCGCCGCAAGAAAAGGACAAACCGGAAATTCGCAGGTTTGCTGGTTATTCTTTTAATCCTGCTGATTCTCCTGGTCTATAACCAGTCCCCTTACAGTAAAATCAGGAGCATTTCGATAGAAGGGGAGAACCTCTTCGGTGAAGAGGTCTATCTCGAAGCCAGCGGGCTGACTGAAGGAGAGTCGATGTGGTCATTCGACCCTGAAGATGTGCAGGAAAAGCTTACAGAGCTGGACTGGGTTAAACAGGCGGAAGTGGAAAGGAACTGGCTGACAGCCGTGGAATTATCCGTTGAAGAGTTCAGCCATGTGGGTCTGCTTGAACAGGAATCCGGCTACCAGCTCCTGCTCGCCAACGGCTATGCGGCTGACCTGCCGACTGAGGGAAAGACAGGACCGCTTCTGACAGGATTCAAAGAAAAGAAAGCAAAAGAACGGATCGCCGGCCAATTGGCAAAGCTGGACCAAGAAGTGTTTCCGCTCATTTCCCAAGTCATCCAGACGTCTCCTGAGGAAAAACCGGCGGCCGTCACACTGTACATGAATGACGGTAATGAAGTGCATGTCCTTATGGGATCGCTCGCGGAAAAAGTCAATTACTATCCGGAGATCGCCGCACAGCTTCCTGAAGGGGAAAAAGGGATCATCGATGCGGAAGTGGGAATTTTCTTCCAGCCTTATGCGATTCCGGGAGAAGAGCAGACAGAAGCGCAGCAAATGGAAGGGACCGGAACCGGCGGCTGAGCCGATTCCGAGCCGTCGGGACTTTCGATAGTTTTCTGTGTACCGAAGTCATAGGCATTAAGAATCAAAGGTGTTTTGGACAGTGTATTTTTGTCCGCTTTCCTATCAGCACCCGATGATTTTCAAAAGACACATAGAAATTTGAAAAGATTTCTTTTTTATTTAGACAAGCCCCCCTATTTGCAATAGAATAGAGGATAACGGAGTTTATTGAGGGAGGTGCCGGTTTTTGGGCCAGTCAGAATTATACGTGAGTCTTGACATCGGATCATCAACGGTTAAAGTATTAATCGGTGAAATGGCGAATCAGTCATTGCATGTGATCGGTGTCGGTAATATAAAGTCGGGCGGCATCCGCAGAGGTGCCATCGTCGACATTGACGCAACTGTACAGTCGATCCGCCAGGCAGTCGAACAGGCTGAACGGATGATCGGCAAATCGATTAATGAAGTCGTGCTTGGCATACCCGCCAATCAAGTGCAGCTTCAGCCGGTCAAAGGCGTAGTTGCAGTGAATTCGGAAAACAGGGAAATAACGGACATCGATCTGGAAAGGGTCCATGAAGCGGCACAGGTCGTTTCCATACCGCCGGACAGGGAGTTCGTCAACGTCGTGCCTGTCCAATATATCGTCGACCACGTCGATGACATCGAAGATCCCCGCGGGATGATGGGCATCCGGCTTGAAATGGATGGCATCATGATCACCACTTCGAAAACGATTCTCCACAATGTCCTCCGCTGTGTCGAGCGCGCGGGGCTGACGATTCGTGATATTTACGTCCAGCCGCTTGTGGCCGGCCATATCGCGCTGACCGAGGACGAAAAGTATCAGGGAGCCGCCTGTATCGATATCGGCGGCGGATCGACGTCCCTGGCAGTGTTCCAGGAAGGGCATCTGGTGGCATCCTCTGTCCTGCCGATCGGCGGAGACCATATCACGAAGGATTTATCCATCGTGCTCAAAACGCCGACCGAGCAGGCAGAGCAGATAAAGCTGCAGTACGGCCATGCTTTTTATGATGAAGCATCGGACAGCGATTATTTCGATGTCCCTTCGGTAGGCGGCGGAACGGGTGAACGGTACAGTCAAAAATACATATCGGAAATTATCGGCGTACGCCTCGAAGAGCTGTTCGATATGGTGCTCGAGGAACTGCACAGCATCGGGATCCGGGACCTGCCGGGCGGAATCGTCCTGACAGGCGGGGTATCGAAGCTCGACGGGATCCAGGAACTGGCCCGCCACATCCTTCAGACGCGTGTGAGGCTGTTTTCCCCGGCCTTCATCGGAGTGCGGGAGCCCCAGTATACGACAGCTGTCGGCCTGATCCAGTACGCCTATATGGATGATATGTTCTATGGCCGTCTCGGCGGAGGCGCCGCTCTCGGCAATCCGATCGGGAAAGAGCCGGCCGCCCAGCCGAAAAAGCAGAAAGTGCCGAAGGTGAAGGAAAAGGAAAAGAACGGCGAAGGAGTCACGGCGAAAGCGAAACGCTTCATTGATAAGTTTTTCGAGTAAATCATTTTGCACAGCACCTGCGAAAAGGGCAATGCAATATTTAGGAGGATACGGGAATGTTGGAATTCGATACATCAATTGACCAGTTGGCCGCTATCAAAGTTATTGGAGTCGGAGGCGGCGGGAATAACGCTGTGAACAGAATGATCGAGCACGGGATCCAGGGTGTCGACTTCATTGCGGTGAACACGGATGCACAGGCACTTAAACTGTCAAAGGCTGATACGAAACTGCAGATCGGCGGCAAACTGACACGCGGTCTGGGCGCCGGTGCAAATCCGGAGGTCGGAAAAAAAGCGGCCGAAGAAAGCAAAGAACAGATCGAAGAAGCGCTCCGCGGCGCTGACATGGTGTTCGTGACTGCCGGCATGGGCGGCGGGACCGGAACCGGTGCTGCTCCGGTCATCGCAGCGATTGCGAAGGAGCTCGGTGCTCTGACCATCGGTGTCGTCACACGCCCGTTCACGTTCGAAGGACGCAAGCGTTCGACGCAGGCAATCGGCGGAATCGGCACGATGAAAGAAGCGGTGGACACACTCATCGTCATCCCGAATGACCGCCTCCTTGAAATCGTCGACAAGAACACACCGATGCTTGAAGCTTTCCGCGAAGCGGATAACGTCCTCCGCCAAGGGGTGCAGGGTATTTCAGACCTTATCGCGACACCGGGTCTCATCAACTTGGACTTCGCGGACGTTAAAACCATCATGTTCAATAAAGGATCCGCGCTCATGGGAATCGGTGTCTCATCCGGTGAAAACCGGGCAGCGGAAGCGGCGAAGAAAGCGATTTCCAGCCCGCTTCTCGAGACATCGATCGACGGAGCGAAAGGAGTCATCATGAACATCACCGGCGGTTCGAACCTGAGCCTCTACGAAGTCCAGGAAGCTGCCGATATTGTCGCTTCCGCATCGGACGAAGAAGTCAATATGATTTTCGGTTCGGTCATCAACGATAACCTGAAAGATGAAATCGTGGTTACGGTCATCGCGACCGGCTTCAATGAGGAACAGCTCCGGGGATCACGGCCGGTCCGGGGAGGCGTGAGTGCGGCACGTCCGCAGCCTTCGTACCAGCAGCCCTCATACCAGCAGGCGCCTCAGCGGGACACCCGGCGGGAAGAAGAGCCTTACCAGGAACCTGCGCGCCAGGACAGACAGCAGGAAGACACACTCGATATCCCGACGTTCCTGCGAAACAGAAGACGCCGTTAATTGGGGTGCTGTCCCGAAAGGTCATGAACTATGACGTTTAGGGGCAGCCCCTTTTTCTGTAAGGATTTCTGCAGCTGCGGCAGCAGCTTCCGGAAACGGCGTTCCATTCGCACTGTGCCTGATTGATTAATAATCCGTTCCCTGATAAAATGAGGGGAACATCTGAAGAGAGTTGTGAATGCATGGAACCGGTAAAACCGATAATGGACCGACTGACAGATGAATTGGATGAAATCCAGAGCGGAATCCGGATCATCGCGGTCACAAAGAATGTAGGGGCCGATCGGACAGAGGAAGCGATCAGAGCCGGAATCCGGCATATCGGCGAGAACCGTGCTGAAGGGCTCATCGAGAAGCGCGGAAAGATCGATGCCGATGTCAGCTGGCATTTCATCGGAAGCCTTCAGTCCCGCAAAGTCAAAGATGTGATCCATCTGATCGATTTTCTTCATTCCCTCGACCGCAAAAGTCTGGCGAAAGAAATCCAAAAACGGGCTGAGCGCCCTGTAAATTGTTTTGTCCAGGTCAATGTATCCGGAGAGCAGTCCAAGCATGGACTAGCGCCGGAGGCAGTGATCCCGTTCATAAAAGAGCTTGAGGCATATGATAAGATCCGCGTGATCGGTCTGATGACGATGGCTCCGAACACAGACGACGAACAGAAGATCCGGCAGACATTCGCGGGGCTGAAAAAGCTGCAGCTGGAAGTGGCATCGCTCGGTCTGCCGTATGCACCTTGTACCGAATGCTCCATGGGCATGTCCAATGATTACCGGATCGCGGCGGAAGAAGGCGCGACATTCGTCCGGATCGGGACGGCACTTGTCGGATCGGAAAGTGAGGCGTAGAAAATGAATATTAAAGAAAAATTCAAAAGCTTTTTTTACCTTGAGGAAGAAGAACAGGAAGCGGTAGAGAAGCCTCCCGTTCACCGTCCGCAGCGGGAAGAGCCGCCTGTGAGGGAACAGATGAGGAAAAACGCGGCGGAACGGCGTGCGAAAGCGGCGGACAGCCCGAACTTGATCAGCCTCCAGACTGTGACAAAATCTGCGAAAGTGACACTCGTCGAACCCCGTGCGTATGCGGAAGCACAGGACATTGCAGAGCATTTGAAAAGCAAGCGGTCCGTCGTCGTCAATCTTCAGCGGGTCGAACGGGATCAGGGAATCCGGATCATCGACTTCCTGAGCGGGACGGTCTATGCGCTCGGCGGTGATATTCAGCGGATCGGCCGGGATATTTTCATCTGTGTTCCGGATACTGTCGAAGTGGATGGCGTCATTTCCGATCTTTATTATGAAGATCAGCATAAAAATTGAGGTGTAGATAAAACCGATGTATGAAGTTGTCCGTTTACTTACGTTAGCGATTGATATTTATTCCTTTATCCTGATCATCTACATTTTTATGTCCTGGATCCCGAGTACCCGAGAAACCGGAATCGGCCAGATGATCGGCCGGATTTCCGAACCATACCTGGAGATTTTCCGGAAGATCATTCCGCCGTTCGGCATGATCGACTTTTCTCCGATCGTTGCGATTTTCGCCCTCCGGCTGGCTTCGCGGGGATTATGGACACTGTTCATTTATACACTTTGACCCCACGGACGTGGGGTTGTTTTTATTCCTGTTAACTGCTGAATGGCGAAAGCTCTAAATGCGAGAGGAGAACATCCCCCGCTTTCCGCGGACGAACGGCTGAGCCTCCTCGCGCTGCGCGCTTGCGGGGTCTCACTCCGTCCGTTTTTCCGCAGGAGTCGGGCGGCTTCCCCTCTTGCTTCACGTGGACCTGGAACAGCAGAAACTTCTCAGTGAAGCGAACAGTAAGGAGAAATATCTAATTTGCATTTGAATGCAGGGGAAATACTCCTTTAGAACACAGTAGTGGTTTTCTGGATTTTTTCCAATTTAGAAAGGAGGTCACAGCTGTGGATTCACTGCTGCAGCATTTCAGAAAAGATGAGCAGCCGTTCATTGAGCAGGCGGCAGGCTGGCTGCGGGAAGTGGAAGACCGCTATACGCCCAAACTGACCGATTTCCTCGATCCGCGGGAGCGTTTCATTGTGAAATCGGTGATCGGCTCGAGCGGGATCCTGATGGCCGGCGACGGGAAATTTCCGGCAGCGGAACGGCAGCGGGTCCTGCTGTATCCGGATTACCTCGAACCTGCCGAAGAGGATTTCAAGATCCTCGTATTCCAAATCAATTACCACACGAAGTTCGTGACACTGGAACATCGGGATGTGCTCGGCTCCCTGATGGGGCTGGGACTTGGCCGGGGGAAGTTCGGCGATATCCGGGTGGCGGACGGGACGATCCAGTTCGCTGCGGCAGAGGAGATCAGCCAGTACGTGAAGACCAATTTCGTCACGGCAGGCAAAACGAAAATCGGCTTGGAGCTTGTGGAGGAAGAGGAGCAGCTGATCGTCCAGACGGAGGAATGGGCGGAAGAGACGATGACTGTCAGCTCGATGCGCCTTGACGCGGTCCTCGCTTCCGTTTTCAATCTGTCCAGACAGAAAGCGTCCGCCCTCGTTTCCGGCGGCCGGGTGAAAGTGAACTGGACTGTGACGGAACAGCCGGCGTTCGAACTCCACGAGAGCGATCTGCTGTCTGTCCGAGGATTCGGCCGCATCCGCATCGTCATGATTGAAGGAAGGACGAAAAAAGACAAAGTCCGCTTGGTCATCGGCCGCCTTGAACCGAAAAAATGAGCGGTAAATTTTCTGTAAATGACTCTTCACCGACCGGATTTATCTGTATAATAAGAACTATCGAAGAAGAGGAGGAGAGAGACAGATATGCCTATGACGCCGCTTGATATACATAACAAGCAGTTCACCCGTGTTTTCCGGGGATACCAGGAAGAAGAGGTCAACGAATTTTTGCAGCAGGTCATGAAAGATTATGAAACGCTGATCCAGGAGAAGCGGGAGCTGGAAGAACGGCTGAAACAGACGGATGAACGCGTCGGCCACTTCACCACCATCGAAGGGACTCTCCAGAAATCACTGATTGTTGCGCAGGAAGCCGCTGAAGAGGTCCGCCGGAATTCACAGAAGGAAGCGGAACTCATCGTAAGGGAAGCTGAAAAGAATGCCGACCGCATTCTCGGTGAATCCCTTTCAAAAAGCCGGCAGCTTGCCATTGAAATCGAGGAATTGAAAAAACAGTCCAAAGTTGTGCGGAGCAGGCTCAGAATGCTGCTGGAAACCCAGCTCGAAATGGTCGAAGCGGAAGACTGGGAAGAGCTGTCGGAAACACCGGAACATCCGGCGGCCGAGGAAGTCGCAGCTGCTGAAGAGGAATCGGAAGCCCCCAATGCGGAATCGGATCCGGGAACTGCCGGAGAAAAACCGGAAGCTTGACGGCCGCGCACGGCGATTTTATAATAAACTGCATAGCAGAACAGAATGCAACGACGGAGACAGTAGCCGGAAAATGACGGACCAAGCGAGTCAGGGACAGTGGGAGCCTGATGACGGAATTCCGGTGAACATCCCTCCCGAGCAGGAACGGTGAACAGGCTGGACAGTAACCGCTCCCGAATGCGCCGCGATAAGGCGATCGAGTGGCAGCGGGATTTCAGGCTGCAACAAGGGTGGTACCGCGAACAGAGCTTTTCGTCCCTTTCCAGGGAGGAAAGGCTTTTTTTATTTTCATGGAGGAGGAAATGGAATGGATTACAAAGATACATTGCTGATGCCGAAGACAGACTTTCCGATGCGCGGCAACTTGGCGAACCGCGAACCGGAACTGCAGAAAAAATGGGAAGAGATGGATATCTACAATAAAGTGAAGGAGCGGACAGCAGACCGTCCGTTCTTTATTCTCCACGATGGACCGCCGTATGCGAACGGGGATTTGCATATCGGCCACGCCCTCAATAAAATGCTGAAGGATTTCATCACACGGTCCCGCTCGATGATGGGATTCCATTCGCCTTATATCCCGGGGTGGGATACGCACGGCCTGCCGATCGAGCAGGCGCTGACGAACAAAGGGGTCAACCGGAAAGAACTGTCCCTGGCGGAATTCCGGAAGCTTTGCGAAGAGTACGCATTCGAGCAGCTCGACAACCAGCGCACGCAGTTCAAACGCATGGGGGTCAGAGGGGATTGGGACAATCCGTATGTGACGCTCAAGCCGGAATACGAAGCGCGCCAGATCGAAGTGTTCGGCAAAATGGCGAATAAAGGCTATATCTACAAAGGACTGAAGCCGGTCTATTGGTCGCCGTCGAGTGAATCATCGCTCGCGGAAGCGGAGATCGAGTATAAGGATAAAAAGTCACCGTCGATCTTTGTCAGCTTTGCTGTCTCTGACGGCAAAGGCGTCCTGGACGAAGGGACGAACATCGTCATCTGGACGACGACGCCTTGGACAATCCCGGCGAACCTCGGCATTGCTGTCCATCCGGAACTGGATTATGCGGTCGTCGAGACCGGCGGGAAAACGTACGTCGTAGCCGAAGATCTGCTGAAAGCTTCAGCCGAGGAAATGGGCTGGGAAGACGTCAAGACGGTCAAGACGGTCAAAGGGACGGCACTGGAACACATTCTTGCGAAGCATCCGCTTTATGACCGGACGTCGCTCGTCATGCTCGGAGACCACGTCACGACGGATTCCGGCACCGGCTGCGTGCACACGGCGCCGGGCCACGGAGAAGATGACTTCCTCATCGGCAAGCGCTATGGGCTCGGTGTGCTTTGTCCGATCGACGAAAAAGGGGTTTTCACAGCGGAAGCGCCTGGATTCGAAGGCGAATTTTATGATAAAGCGAATAAAACCATCACTGAAGCGCTCGATGAAGCGGGCGCACTCGAAAAGCTCGGGTTCATCACGCATTCGTATCCGCACGACTGGCGGACGAAAAAACCGGTCATCTACCGGGCGACCGCCCAGTGGTTCGTATCGATCGATGCGTTCCGGGAAGATGCGCTGCAGGCGATCCGCGATACCGCCTTTACTCCGGCTTGGGGAGAGACCCGGCTGTTCAACATGATCCGCGACCGCGGGGACTGGAACATTTCCCGCCAGCGTGTCTGGGGCGTGCCGATTCCGGTATTCTACGCTGAGAACGGGGATGAAGTGATCACGGAAGAAACGATCGCGCATATCGCCGGTCTGTTCCGCGAGCACGGCTCGAACGTCTGGTTCGAGCGTGACGCGAAAGATCTGCTGCCCGAAGGTTTCTCGCATCCGTCGAGCCCGAACGGCACCTTTACGAAAGAGCTCGATATCATGGATGTGTGGTTCGATTCCGGAACGTCCCACCAGGGCGTGCTGGAAGAGCGGGAGGACCTGCAGTATCCGGCCGACATTTACCTCGAAGGATCCGACCAGTACCGCGGCTGGTTCAACTCCTCGCTGACGACGAGCGTCGCCATCAACGGCATTGCGCCTTACAAAGGGATTGTCAGCCACGGGTTCGTCCTGGATGCAGAAGGACGCAAGATGAGCAAATCCCTCGGGAATGTGACAGAACCTGCGAAGGTCATCAACCAGCTCGGAGCGGATATCCTCCGCATGTGGGTCGCTTCAGTAGATTTCACGGCGGATGTGCGTGTTTCCGATGACATCATCAAACAAGTGGCGGAAGTGTACCGGAAAATCCGCAACACGCTGAAATTCCTCCACGGCAACTTGTTTGATTTCGAACCGGAAAAACACCGGGTCGCATACGGAGACATGCGGGAAATGGACCAGTACATGACCGGGAAGCTGCGGGAAATGATCACGGCGGCGGTCGCCGGCTATGAAGCGTATGAGTTCCCGGCGGTCTACCAGGCGCTGAACTCTTTTTGTGCGAACGACTTGAGCGCTTTCTACCTCGACGTGGCGAAGGATGTCGTCTACATTGAAACAGCCGACCATCCGAACCGCCGGGCGATGCAGACGGTCATGTACGATTCGCTCATGGCGCTCGTGAAGCTCGCATCTCCGATCATCCCGCACACGGCAGATGAAATGTGGTCGTATATGAACCAGCCGGAAGACAGTGTCCAGCTGACGGACTTCCCGGCGGCCGACGACTACCCGGCGTCCCCGGAACTGATGGACAAATGGGGAGCGTTCATGGAAGTGCGCGATGACGTGCTGAAAGCGCTCGAAGAAGCGCGGGCGGCGAAAGTGATCGGCAAATCGCTCGAAGCGAAAGTGACGGTTTACGGCGATAAAGGGACGGAAGAACTGTTGGCGTCGCTCGATGAGAATGTCGCGCAGCTGTTCATCACATCGAAGTTCGCGTTCGGCGGTTCTCCGGAAAACGCTCCGGAAAATGCCTTGAAGCTGGACCGGGTATCGGTGACAGTCGAAAAGGCGCCGGGCGACAAATGCGCACGCTGCTGGGTCGTATCGGAAGAACTCGGCACGAGCGAAGAGCACCCGGAACTGTGCCCTCGCTGCACGTCGGTTGTAAAATCTCTGTAACAGCTATCCGAAAGCCTGCAGGTCATCCTGCAGGCTTTCTCAGGCTGTCGAGAAAGTCTCGGCAGCCCCTATTGGACATACGCGCAGTCGGAGTCGCTCTATAACACGCCGCCGACGTTCGCGATCTACGTAACGAAGCTTGTCCTGGAATGGCTCCGTGACGCGGGCGGAGTGAAGAGAT
>NZ_NHTN01000069.1 GCF_002167005.1 Indiicoccus explosivorum | reverse complement strand
CGCGACGCGCATAAATCCGCTGAACGCGCATAAATCCCGCTGAACGCGCATAAATCCGGCTGAACGCGCATAAATCCGGCTGAACGCGCATAAATCCAACCAAACAATAAAGAGACTTTCCCAAAAACCCTTTGATCCGTCATCGTTTAAGGATCCTGCTCGAAGGGACACGCATTCGCTGCGAAAACGCCGCTTGCTCCTGCCGTCTCCTTCTTTCAGCAGCAAGCCTGCCGATCGCAAAGGCGGGAAGAGGAATTCACGCCCTCTTCCCGCCTTTTTGTATTCTCTTTTCCCATTCCCTTTCACAAGGAATGCCGCTCACTTGCATCGCAGCAGGCCGATGACTGTCCGATCTCTTTTTCAACAGCCTGACGGTTCCTTCCGAGTCCATCGGAAGGAACCGTTCTGTTTTTCTATAGCGGCACGCCGCCGTTGATATGCAGGACTTGTCCTGTGACGTAAGACGAATCGTCCGACGCGAGGTAGACGTAGCCCGGCGCCAGTTCGTCCGGCTGGCCCGGCCGCTTCATCGGTACGTTCTGGCCGAATTTGTCCACTTTCTCTTTATCGAATGAAGCTGGGATGAGCGGGGTCCAGATCGGTCCCGGAGCCACGCCGTTGACGCGGATGCCCTTTTCGACCAATGATTGTGACAGCGCACGGGTGAACGCCAGGATAGCCCCTTTCGTCGCGGAATAGTCGATGAGATTCGGCTCGCCCCGGAACGCCGTGATCGATGTCGTATTGATGATCGATGCCCCTTCCTTCAGATGAGGAAGCGCGGCTTTTGTCAGATGGAACATGCCGAATACATTGGTCCGGAACGTCCGCTCAAGCTGTTCAGCCGATACTTCCTCAAGCGATGGCTGCGGATGCTGTTCAGCGGCATTGTTCACAAGCACGTCCAGTTTTCCGTATTGGTCGATAGTCTGCTTCAGCACTTCCCCGCTGAATTTCTCTTCGCCGAGATCTCCCGAAATCAGCAGACATTGCTGGCCGGCTTCCTCGACCAGCCGCTTCGTTTCCTTCGCATCGTCATGCTCGTCGAGGAAAACGATCGCCACATCGGCTCCTTCTTTGGCGAACGCGACGGCGACTGCCCGGCCGATCCCGCTGTCGCCCCCTGTGATCAGTGCCGTCTTCCCTTTCAAGCGCTGCGCTTTTCCGGCCAGATTTTCCCGGAATTCCGGACGCGGTGTCATGCCCGATTCTGTCCCGGGCTGATGCTGCTGGTGCTGTGGCGGCATATCCTGCGGTTTGTTCTTATTCATGCTGCACTCACCTTTCTTCGTTTATTTCGTCCTGTCAGAAGTTTTCCCGGTCCTTCCCGGATTAAACCGGCGCCCTTGTGCCAAATCGTGTACAATGGGGAAAAAGCCTGAAGGGAGTGAAAGACGATTCCATTCATCTCTTTCCCGGGCTGGAGCGAAGTGAGCAATTTCTTTTTTCTGTTCAATATCGTTCTGGCTCTCATCGTTGTCTTCTATGAGCGCAAAAACCCCTCATCCACCTGGGCGTGGATCATGGTGCTGTTTTTCCTGCCGATCATCGGCTTTTTCTTGTACTTCTTTTTCGGCCGCTCGTTCCGGAAGAAAAACCTCAAAAAACAGTCTGCATACCAGAACGGGGAACTGACCGCTTTTTCCGACAGGCAGCGGCAGGCCATATTGGATGGAACGTACTCCTACCCCGATTCTGTGCCCGAAAAACTCAAGGGTCTCGTGCGGATGAACGTCGCCACGTCGCTGTCGCCGCTTACCGATAACAATAAATTAAGTATTTTCACGGATGGAAAGGAAAAGTTCAAAGCCCTGTTCGACGATATCCGGCAGGCGAAGGACCACATCCACCTGGAGTATTACATTTATCGGAAGGACTCATTCGGGCAGGAACTGATCGACTTGCTGACGGAAAAGGCGAGCGCCGGAGTCAAGGTCCTGCTCCTGTACGACGATGTCGGATCCGATTCCCTGAAGGGGGATTTCCTGGAAGCGTTCATCGAAGCCGGCGGAAAAGCCCAGGCTTTCATGCCATCGAAGCTGCCGGTCCTCAATTCGAACATGAATTACCGGAATCACCGGAAAATCGCGGTCATCGACGGCACTGTCGCCTATACCGGCGGATTCAACGTCGGGGACGAGTACCTCGGAAAAAAACCGGCTTTCGGATTCTGGCGGGATACCCACCTCCGGATCACCGGCGGAGCGGTCCACACACTGCAGCACCGCTTCCTCCTTGATTGGAATGAAGCTTCCGCTACCCATCCGGTCAAATATGCCGACACGTATTTTCCTGTCGCTCCAGACAGGGACGGCGCATCGATCCAGTTCGTCCCGAGCGGACCGGATGATCCGTATACACAAATCAAAAACGGATTCCTGAAACTGATAACGGCTGCCGAGAAGAACATTTTCATACAGACGCCGTATTTCGTTCCGGAAAACACACTCATTGATGCGCTCCGTGTCGCTTCGCTGAGCGGGATCGATGTCCGGATCATGATTCCCGATAAGTCGGACCACCCGTTCGTCCATTCCGCCACTTTGTCATTCGCTGAAGACCTGCTGGATGCCGGAGTGAAAATCTATGCCTACCACAATGGCTTTCTTCATGCGAAACTGATCCTGATTGACGGACAGGCCTTCACCCTTGGCTCTGCAAACATGGATGTCAGGAGTTCGAAGCTGAATTTTGAAGGGAATGCCTTCATATACGACAGGGAAGCAGCTGAAAAAATGACTGAAATCTTCCAGCGTGATACAGCGCTCTCCAGCCAGCTGACACAGGAGTTTTTCGATCAGCGCAGCATTACGACCCGTATCCGGCACCGGTTTGCCAGATTGCTGGGTCCGCTTCTTTGATGAGAGAGACGGCCGGCGCGCTGCCCAGCCGTCTTTCTTCTGTCTTTACCGCTTAAGTATATGGTATAGTTTATTTATCAGAATTTTCTAAGAGACGGGGATGATTTCAAGTGAAGAAACCGATTGCCTGGATTACCGATTCCATGAGTTTTGTAACGGAAGAGATGCGGGAGAACCCGGATGTATATGTGGTTCCGCTCAATATCCATTTTGGGCAGGAAACATTCGAGGACGCGGTGGATCTGACTTCTGAAGAGTTGTACGAACGGATCCAGGGAGCAGAGGAATTCCCTAAAACTTCCCAGCCTTCCGCCGGAAAATTCGAGGAGCTGTACAAGCAATTACGGGAAGAATATGAGTGCGGCATAGCCGTCCACGGCTCTTCCCGGCTCAGCGGCACACTCGCCTCTTCCGTCTCGGGAGCGGAAATGGCCGGTTTCAAGCTGCATGCTGTGGATTCACTCGCTCTTTCCTACGGCATCACCGGACTTCTTGAGCGCGGGCTTAACCTGCAGCAGCAAGGGCTGATGCCGGAACAGATCGCGGAGCAGCTCCAAAACGAAACGGTGGACTTCAAAAATTACATTACGATCGGCAACCTGACACAGCTTTACAAGGGCGGCAGGATGAACGGCGTCCAGTACTACCTCGGCAGCCTGCTAAAAGTGAAACCGATTGTGCAGATAACAGAAGACGGGCAACTGGAGCCGATCGACAAAGTCCGTTCACAGAAAAAAGCGATGCAATATCTGGTGGACCGCGCTGTTGAAAGCTACCGGGAACACGGGACCTCGAAGTTCCAGATCATGCAGGCCAATGTCATTACAGAAGCGGTTTCCCTCCGTGAAGAAATTCTGAAGGAGATCCCCCACGCCCATATCCTGATCGGTGAATTGAGCACCGTGCTGGCAGTTCATGCTGGAGAAGGGACAATCGCCCTATTGTGGCGCAGCGAACCTGCTGTCTATAAATAATCCGATCAGCCCACCGCCTCCTGACGGCAGTTTCTGTAAGGATTTGTTACAATGAAAGCAGAACGCGATGCGCGAGGTGGTTCATATGCAGCATTTGGAAAGGGAAATCACGGATCCCGTCCGCCTCTGTAACGAAAAGGGGCAGCTGAATCCGGAAGCAATCGGCTTTGCAAGACAGCCGCTGATCGAAAGCAATCTCCGCGGCCATTTCCTCCGGAAAAAGCGCTGGAATCACTGGTGCGTTTTCGGACCGGAAATCTCCTTCTCCATGACCGTCAGCCACTTTGACTATGCTGTCGCCTGCTCGGTGTATTTTTTGAATTACGACAACCAGCGATTCCATGAAAAGTCCATTGTCCTCCCGTTTCCAAAGTCGATGAGGATCGGATCGAAAGCGTTCGAATCGTGTCATTTTTCACATGAAGGCCTGGCCATCGAACTTAAAGACAGCGATGGAAAAACAGAAATGTCCATTGAAGCGGATGACTTTGATAATGAAACCCTTCATGCTGAACTGGAAATCCGGCATCCCGATTCCTGTGACTCCCTGAACGTCGTCATCCCGCGCAGCCGTAACTTGTTTCAGCTTACCGGCAAGTACCCGTCCCTTCCCGTGAAAGGATCGGTCCGGATCGGCGACCGGAAGTATGAATTCGACCCTTATGACAGTTTTGCGTTCCTCGACTGCAGCCGGGGCATCTGGCCCCGTGAAACAGCGAGGAACTGGGCGATCGCTTCCCAGCGGGTCGATGGCAGGATCATCGGTCTCAATTTCGGCGGGAAATGGACCGACGGAACGGGCATGACCGAAAACGCCTTTTTTGTCGACGGGGAAATGGTGAAGATCCACGAGGATGTTTTCTTCAATTACAGCCGCACGGATTACACCGTTCCCTGGGAAATACGGACAAAGTTCTCAGATGATGTCCGCCTGGATTTCTTCCCGTTTTTTGAAAGAGCCGCGAAAAGCAACCTGCGTCTTCTTAAATCGGAGATCCATCAAGTGTACGGCTATTTCAAGGGGTACGTCCGCTATCCCGATGGCCGGAAACTGAACATCCGGCAGCTTCTCGGCTCAGCGGAAGACTACTATGCGAAATGGTGAATGAATGCGAAAAAGCGGCAAGAGGAACCGATTCCCTCTGGCCGCTTTTTTGCGTCCGTCTTTTCTGCTCCCGCGGGCCGCTAGAGTTCCGAACGGATCGCCCACAGTTCCGGGAAGAAGGAATGATCGAGCACCCGCTTTAAATAACTGACACCCGACGAGCCGCCAGTCCCTTTCTTGAATCCGATGATGCGCTCCACTGTTTTCATATGGCGGAAGCGCCACTGCTGCATCCAATCCTCGATATCGACCAATTTCTCCGCCAGCTGGTACAGTTCCCAATGCCTGGGGGTGTTCCGGTATACTTCCTTCCACGCTTCCTCCACGCTGGCATCCGATTCGTGTGATTCCTCAGGGTCCCGGTCCAGCACGTCCAGATCGATCGTGAACCCGCTCCTCGCCAGCTTTCGGATCGCCGCATCGTATAATCCCGGTGAACGGTACGCGTCCAGCAGTTCTTCGTGCAATTTTTCATCCTTTTCGTAAATCGCCAGGACATGAGGCGTTTTGTACCCGAGCGTAAATTCGATCAGCCGGTACTGGAACGACTGAAAACCGCTCGCATTTCCGAGCGCACCCCGGAATTCCATGTACTCCGCCGGTGTCATGGTCGCAAGCACATCCCACGCTTTAATGATCTGTTCCTGGATTTTCGACACGCGGGCGAGCTGCTTGAACGCCGGCTGCAAATCATCCGAATCAATGTGGCGGATCGCCGCCCGGAGCTCGTGCAGAATCAGTTTCATCCACAGCTCGGATACTTGATGGATGATGATAAAAAGGGTCTCATCGTGATGTCCGCTCAGTTCTTGCTGGGCATCCAGCAGCTTCTCCAGATGCAGGTAATCCCCGTATGTCATGTCTTCTTTGAAATCCGTCCGGATTCCGTGTTCGCTTTGATCCATACACCGCTAACCTCCCTGACTCTTCTTCCGCTCGGCTGTCTTCCTTCATTGTAGCTGTCTGTCCATCACTTGCCATCCGCCTTTATGATTGATTTTTTAAAAATGGGGAATAAGAACACTACGTACTTAGTATTGGAAAGGGTGAACGTCTATGGGGCGCAATAAATACAGAATCGCCGCCGGAATCGGATTCGCGTCCATTCTGGCGCTTGGAGCCTGTGATTCCGGCGACGAAGTCACGGAGCATGTCGGTGATGAACTCCCTACTCCCGCTGAAACGCCTGAAGAAGCTGATCCGGGCGGCGGTGTGGACGAAGCAGGCGGTGTCGCTTTCGGGTTCACGGATCTTGAAGTGGAAGCCGTACTGGCGGAAGGCGGCGATTTCTATGCAAGCTACGAAGAAGAACGCGATGATGTAACAGCGGAATATCAGAATGCCGCAGAAGAAGTGGACGTCGAAGGGAATGACGCCTGGGATGCGATCGAGCCGGCGATTCAAGAACTGGAAATCGATCCGGAGATGACTGACGAAGAAGTGCTCGCAGCTGTCGCCGAGGCTTTCGGAATCGACGGCGCATATGAATCGCTATCTGTTTCGGTCACTTATGAAGACGGAACGGAAGAAGAATATGAAGCGGAATTATAAGCTGAAAAACGGACTGACCGGAAATCGGTTTCCACCGACTCCGGACAGTCCGTTTTTTATTATGCGCCGCTATTGTCTGCGCCAGTAAGCTACTGTTTCCACAGGAAGAAAACCGGCCCGTTCGTATAGCCGGATTGCGTCGTTGTCCGTCTCCACGTCCAGCATGACGCCGGACAGTCCCAAATCGGCCGCAAGTTTCCGGCTCCAGTGAAGAAACGCCTCCCCATACCCGTTCCCACGGGCTTCCGGATGAGTTCCCAGCGCCGTAATCCACAGACAGTCATCTTCCGTGAATGTCGTCGCTGAAGCGACTGTCCGTTCTTCCGCCTTCATCAGCCAGACGAGGCGCGCCGAATCGGCTATGTTATGCGCCAGCACCGGCAGGATATCATCATCGAATGCAGCTGCAAGAACATGTGCCGCCTCGTCTGCGCCATCTTCCCCTTCAGCGGGCGCGACGATCACCCCTGCCGGCAGGCTGAAATCAGGGCGCGGTTTCGCTCGCAGCTGCATTTCCTTGAATTCGGAGACGTATCCGAGGCTGTCCAAAAACTCATCGGTCCCGTCTTCCTCAATACAGGCGGCGAGCGCCCCTTCAGCTCCCCGCTGCTCGAGTCCATGATGGATCCCTTCCGCCAGTGCTTTGCCGATGCCCAGCCGGCGGAGATCCGGAGCCACGACAGCCGACCATTCGTAATGGTGCATGTTGACGATATCGATCGCCGTCGCGAACCCCTTCAATTCCCCTTTATCCGTATAGGCCAGCACCGCAAATCCTCTGGCGTCATCAGAGCGCCAGACCGCCGCGCCGGTGACTGTCCGGTAGTCTGTTTCGAGTCCGTCCAGCAGCCGCAGCATATCCCCGGCGGTTTCAGCGCTGAGCGGAAACGACTCGATGGATAATGAAAGCTCCATCCGCTTCATCCTTCCTGCCTGTTTTCAGTCTATACTACCATAAACCCGCCGATTCAAATAGAGCCATCTGTTTATTGTCGGCCAGACAGGCCAGGAATCCGGAACGGTCACAGTTTGGCGTCTTCGAGCATTTTCGTATAGCGTCCATTGCGGCTTACAAGCTCTTCCTGCGTGCCGGACTCGACAAGTTCGCCGAGCTCCATGACGAACACGAGATCCGCCTGGCGGACAGTGTTGAGCCGGTGCGCGATCACAAAACTTGTCCGCCCTTCCATCAGCCGTTCCAGCGCTTCCTGGATCCGCAGTTCGGTCACCGTGTCGATGCTGCTCGTCGCTTCGTCGAGCAGCAGGATGGCCGGATCTGCAACGAGGGCCCTTGCGATCGACAGGAGCTGTTTCTGCCCCTGGCTGATCATCGAACCGTCCCCTTCGATGACCGTATCGTATCCGTCAGGCAGTTTTTCGATGAAGTCATGGGCATTCGCTTTCTTCGCCGCTTCTTCGACTTCTTCGTCGGTCGCGTCCAGCCGGCCATAGCGGATGTTTTCGCGGACGCTCGTTTCGAACAGGAACGGATCCTGCAGGATGAAGGCGATCTGGCGCCGCAATGTCTCCCGCGGCATATCCGTAACCGGAATGCCGTCCAGGCGGATCTCGCCTTCATTCGCATCATAAAACCGGGCCAGGAGCTGCATGATCGTCGTCTTCCCGGCTCCTGTCGCGCCGACGAGCGCCGCCGTCTGCCCCGGCCGGACAGCGAACGAGATATCCCGGACCGTCCACTCCTCGTCGGTCCCTTCATACTTGAACGAAACGCGGTCGAATTCGACCCCGCCCTTCAGCACCGCATCCCGATGCCCCTCGGCGTCATCCCGTTCGACCGGCTCTTCCGTAATCGCAAAAACCCGTTCGGCACCGGCGATCGCGGACAGCACAGTATTAAACTGGTTTGCCAGGTCATTGAGCGGCCGCGTGAACTGGCGGGCATACTCAGTGAAGATCACAATGACACCAATCGTCACATGCTCAGTCGTCAGCGCCAATATCCCGCCGACACCGGCCACGAGCGCAAAGCTTGCATTGTTCAGGAAGTTCATCACTTTGGGAATAAACCCGGCATATGTCCAGGCCCAGAACGCGGTGCGCCGCAGATGTGCGCTTTTATCCGTGAACTCGTCGAACACACGCGGCTCCTGCGAAAACGCTTTGATGATCCGCTGTCCGGATACCGTTTCCTCGATATAGCCATTCAGTTCCCCGATCGCTTTCTGCTGTTCCTTGTAAAGCCGGCTCGTCCGCTTCGTGATCCACCGGATGGCCATGAACATGACCGGTATGACGACCAGCGTGAGGACCGTCAGGATGGGACTGAGCGTAATCATGACCACCGCTGTCCCGATGACTGTCAGGATGCTCGAGAACACTTGGATGAATGAACTGTTCAATGTGACACTGACATTTTCGATATCATTCGTCATGCGGCTCATCAGTTCGCCGTGCTGCCGTTTATCGAAAAAAGTGACCGGCAGCTGCTGCATATGACTGAACAGCCGGGTCCGCATCCGGTAAACGACCTGCTGGGCAATGCCGACCATCCAATAATTCTGGAGATAGAGCGCCACAGACAGCCCCGCATACACGGCGACCAGCCAAAGGACGACCGACCCCATCCCCGTGAATTCGCCGGGGACGATGAACGCATCGACCATATAGCCGACCAGGTACGGACCGAGGAGCGTCAGGCCGGAACTGACGACGACAAGCGCAAGCACGGTGATCAGCAGCACCCGCTGCTCATCGACAAGCCGCCAGATGTTCAAGAGTGTCGATTTCCAGTCGTTCGCCCGCTCTGTTTTTTTGGCCGCTTTTTTGTCCAGGTCCGCTTTTTTCAGCAGCGGTTCATAACCGAACGGCCGCCGGATGGCATCAAACATATTCGTTCACCTCTTCCTCCTGCTGCGAAAGCGCAATCTGTCTGTAGAGTACGGAAGATTCGAGAAGTTCCTTATGCGTGCCGTACGCTTCGATCCTCCCGCCGTCCAGGAGCAAAATCCGGTCCGCTTTCAGCGCTGTCCGGATTTTTTGCGTAACGACCAGCATCGTCGCCTGTTCCTGCTCCAGCTCCTTCCACAGCGCAGCTTCCGTTTTCACATCGAGTGCGCTTGTCGAATCGTCCAAAATGAGAACAGACGGCTTCCGCACAAGCGCGCGGGCGATCGACAGGCGCTGCTTCTGACCGCCTGACAAGTTGACTCCTTTTTGCCCGACTCTCGTTCCGTAGCCTTTCGGAAAACGCTCGACCGTTTCATGGATCTGCGCTTTCTTTGCCGCCTGCGACAGTTCCGGTCCGGCGGCTTCCTCTTTCCCCCAAGACAAATTGTCGGTGATCGTCCCCGTGAACAGCAGCGACTGCTGCGGCACAACGCCGATCGTCTGGCGGAGCGGCCGCAGCGCCCAATCCCGCACGTCCCGGCCATGGATCAGCACGCGTCCTTCCGTCGGCGCGTAAAAGCGCGGAATGAGCTGGAGAAGTGTCGATTTCCCCGCACCCGTCGCTCCCATAATCGCGAGTTTTTCGCGCGGCGCCAGCCGGAACGAGATATCATCCAGTACCTTCACATCGGTTCCGGGATACGTGAAGGATACCCGGTCGAACACCACTTCCCCTTCCTTGACGGCATCCGCCTGTCCCGGTTCTTCCTGTTCGCCGCCGTCCCGTTCGGTGAGCACTTCTTCGATCCGGCCGGCTGATGCCTTCGCGCGCGCGTACGCCATAATAATGAAGGCGAACATGGAAAAGGCGATCGTCATCCGGGTCGCATAGTTGATGATGGCGACAAGTTCCCCGATCTGCGCGTCCCCCTGGCCGATCTGCCGGGCGCCGAACCAGATGACCGCGAGCAGCGACACGTTCATGCCGAACAGCAGCACGGGCATGACGGTCTCCATGACCCGGAAAGCCCGGACCGTGTCCATCTTCAGCAGAGAAGCGACGGTGCTGAAGCGGTCCGATTCGAATTTCCCGCGCAAGTACGCCTTGATCAGCCGGACCGCCTGCAGGTTCTCCTGGCTCACCCGGTTCACTTTATCCAGCCGCTTTTGCACCTGTCCGAACAGCCGGACCCCCCGCCGGACCATCAGGACGAGGAACAACAGCAGGAAAGGCCCCAGGATGACAAGATAGAACGCGAGCGACGGATTGACGACGAACGCCATGATGACGCTGCCGAGGACAAGAAGCGGCGCACGGAGCATGATCCGCAGGCTCATGTAGAGGACGTTCTGCACCATCGTGACATCGCTCGTCAGCCGGGTGATCAGCCCGGAGGAAGGGAATTTATTGAAAGCAGCCAATGAAAATGACTGGATCCGCCGGAACAGTCCCTGCCGCAGGTCGAAGCCGAAGCTCTGGGATGCGTGGGCGGCGAAAAACGAGTTGATGATTCCCGCCGCAAACGCCGTGAAGGCGAGCGCCATCAGCACGCCGCCCCACATCAGAATCGCCTGGCGGTCACCGGCGACGATCCCCTCATCGATGATCCGGGCGATGATGAGCGGCTGGAGCAGCTCGACCGCCAGTTCGGTCAGCATGAGCAGCAGCGCAACCGCAATGTATTTTTTGTATGGCCATGCGTAGGAATAGACTGTCTTCACTGCCGCCCGCCTCCTTTTCCTTTCGATACTCGAATAATTCTTCCACCAGTATGCCATATTCCAGGACAGAACTGTAGTTTCAACTGCTGCCGAATCGCCTCCGCTGCTGCAACTTTCAGAAGCACCAGAACTGTCAGGCACTTTTTCCCGGAAAATGAAAGCAAAAATCTATATTTATTCGTGAAAAAGACCTTAAGTTAAATAAATATTCAGGGACTTTTAGCACCGATGTTCCGGAAACTAATGACGGTATCACTATTTTTATCTATAATAAAACCCAGAACTATATAAAGGGGCGTCTTGTGATGAGTGAGTGGCAGGAATTGCTTTCCAGCAATCTCGTTTTTAATCATATCCCATTCCCGATCGTCATAACAGATAAAGACGGTTGTGTCGTCTGGTGCAGCCAGCACGCGGAACGGGCATTTCATATACAGTTGGAAGATGTAAAAGGGGAATATTTCCCCTTCATGCGCCAGGAGAAAGCGGCGCAGTTCAAGACGTCTTGGGAGAAGATCCTCCGGAGCCGCCATCCGGTCCGGTTCGAGAATGTGGAAGTCCGTCTGCATGACGGAAGCCACACGGCGACGACGATGGTCGCCAAAGCGTTCACTTCCGGCAGCAGCCGGTTCGTGATGACGCTGTTCGAACTCGACGAATTCGAAGAAAGCGATACGACGCTTCAGGAACTGACCAGCCTCCGGGACGGGCTCAGCGAGTCGTTCATGATGCTCTACTTCGATAAAGATCATTTGATCACATATGCTAACCCCTTGTTCCTGAAAAACAGCAAGTGGACGCCGAAACGGATCATCGGGCGGCCGGTCTGGCAAATGTTCGCCGATACGCCGGAAGACCGCCAGTTCGTGGAAAACATCCTGAATACGCTGGAAAGCGGCAAGACGTGGACCGGCGAAGCGAAGAAAATGAAAAAAGACGGGGAACGCTATTGGGTGAACTTGACGGCGATCCCGATGCTCCTGCCTGAAGACGAAAAGTACTATATCTTCCTGGCAAGGGACATTACGAAAATCAAGCAGTTCCAGGATCACTTGGAGGAAGTCGCGTTCATCGATCCGGTGACGGGACTTGAAAACAGGCACCGGCTCGAACAGATCGTGAACGAAGCCATCCAGGAAGAACGCCATTTTTCGTTCGTTTACTTGAACATCGACCAGTTCTATACGCTGACCGATGTGTCGGATGCGGACGTGGAAAATGAGCTTCTCACGGAATTCACGAACCGGCTCCGCATGTATTTCTCGGATACGGCGATCACCCGGACAGGCATCCATGAATTCGCGCTTGTCACACCGCTCAGCGACTGGTTCATCGAAGGGTTCGTCCATTACCTCCAGCAGCATCCCATCTACATACGCGGCTCTGCGATCCCGCTGAAAATCAGCGGATCGATCACCCGCTATCCGGAGGACCAGCAGTCGTTCATCCATTTGATGAAGGCTTCGCATGCCACGATCGACAAGGTGAAAAGCCAGGGCGGCGGCACCATTTCCGCGCTGTCTCCGCATGATCACGACCGGCTGAACCGGAAAGCGCTGATCGAAAAGCGCCTTCTCCATGCGCTGGACCGCAATGACCTTCAAGTGCTGTATCAGCCGCAGGTCGATATCCTGACCGGCCGGATCACCGGCGCGGAAGCGCTCGTCCGCTGGCGGGATGAGGAAGCCGGGATCGTTTCACCGGATGAACTCATCCCCATCGCGGAAGAGACCGGTCTGATCCACGACATCGGCTTGTTCGTGCTCGAAAGCGTCTGCCGCCAGATGAAGGACTGGGCTTCCCGCGGAATCCAGCTCCACGTGAGCATCAACTCTTCCGTCCGGGAATTCCGGGATAAGGATATGGCGCGGCTCGTACAGGAACACCTGGAACAGAACGGCTGCAGTCCCAATATGCTGACGATGGAGATCACGGAAAAGTTCGCGCTCGAAGCGGAAGCGGAACGGTCCATCACCCGGCAGATGATGCTGCTGCAGCAAAGCGGTGTGACGTTCGCGCTCGATGATTTCGGAACAGGCTACGCCTCTTTCCGATACATGCAGCTCCTTCCGATTTCCGAGCTCAAAATCGACAAGCAGTTTATCCAGGCACTCAGTCAGCAGGAGAAAATGCCGAAACTGGTCAGCGGCATGATCCAGTTCGGTAAATCGATGGACTTCAAAGTCATTGCGGAAGGCGTCGAGACGAACGAGCAGTTCGAGGTGCTGCGGTCGCTCGGCTGCGATGTGACACAAGGCTACCTTTCAGGCCACCCCGTCGAAGCGTCCGAGCTCGAACGGTGGCTGAAATCCGGTGAATAACAGACAAAAGGAGCGTCCCGTCAGAGGGATGCTCCTTTTTCACGTTTTCGGTGTTTCGGTTTGAAAATGAGCTGCATGAATACTTCCGCAAATACGAGGCCCATCGCGATCGCTCCTGAAATCATCAGCGCTTCCCCCGCATAACCCATCGCGGTCAGATAGTCGTTTTCGACGACATTGAGCATCGCATTGAACGCCCGGCCGCCCGGAACCAGCATGATGATGCCGGAGACGCTGAAAATGATCATCGGCATCCGGAACACCCGCGACAGCAGGTGTGCGGCAATCGCCACAATGAATGCGCCGAAGAACGTCGCCTGCACCGGATCGCCTCCGAGGCCGACATACAGACTGTGCGCCAGCCAGCCGCTCATCCCGACGATGCCGCAGCTGACGAGCGTCTTTGCGGGTGTATTGAATATGATGCTGAACGAAACAGCCGCCAGGAAAGCGAGCACCGCTTCCAGTACCCAGGCCATCGAATCCCTCCTTTATTCTCAGGGACCGTCACTGCACGTCTTTAAAACGACAGCACGAGCGCGATCCCGGCACCGATAGCGAACGCCGTCAGGAAAGCTTCCGCCCCTTTCGACAAGCCGGAGACGAAGTGGCCCGCCATCAGATCCCGCACGGCATTGGTGATCAAAAGCCCCGGCACGAGCGGCATGACCGAACCGATGATAATGCCATCCAATTCTTCGCCGAGCCCCACGCCGACGACTGCGTATGCCAGCACCCCGATCAGGACCGCCGCCACGAATTCCGCGAAAAACCGGATACGGGTCAGCCGTTCGATCCGATCGGTGATAATAAACCCCGTGCCGCCGATCACCGCGGCATACGGCACATCGGCCCGCGCACCGCCGAACAGAAGCAGGAAACAGCCGCTTGCAACGGCAGCCGCGAAAATCTGCAGCCGCAGATCGAATGAAGTATGGCTGCTCTCGATCGACATCAGTTCCTCATAAGCTTCCTGCAATGAAAAATCGCCGGCCACGAGCCGGCGCGAAACTGCATTGACCAGCGCCACTTGTTTCAGGTCCGTCCTCCTGGAGCGGATGCGCACAAAGCGGGTCGGCTGCTCGTCGCTCGGCGAAAACATGATCCCGGTCGGTGTGACCGAGCAGTGCGAGTTCGGCATGAGCTGAGAGGTGGCCATCCGTTCCATCGTATCTTCGACGCGATACGTTTCCGCGCCGCCTTCAATCATCAGTCTGCCAGCGAGCAGGCAGCACTCAAGTGCGAGTTCACGCCTCGTTTCACCTGCCTGATGCATTGCGCATCCCTCCTTCCCGTTAATCATCTTAACGCAAACCGCAAAAAAAGACACGTCCCCGTCAGGAGACGTGTCCGGCCGTGGTTCGCTAAGGTTTCAAAATGACTTTCGTACACTCGTCCGTCCGGTCATTGAAGATTTTGTAAGCGGCTGCCGCCTGTTCCATCGGGACAATGTGGGAAATGATTTCACGCGGATCGAACTCGCCTTTGGCGATCATGTCGAACAACTTCGGCATGTAGTGGATGACCGGCGCCTGTCCTGTCTTCACCGTGATGTTCCGCTCGAAGATATTACCGAGCGGAAAAGCGTTGTAATACAAGCCGTACACGCCGGTCAGCTGGATGGTGCCGAATTTCCGCACCGCATCTTTTGCAATGTTGATGGCGCTCAGCGTGCCGCCCTGGATCTTCAGTTTCATCCCTGCTTTTTCGAACGCATTTTTCTTGCCGTCCATTCCGACACAGTCGATGACGACATCTGCGCCGCCGTTTGTCAGGTCATTGATGTATTCCCCTGTATCGCCGTGCTTCGTGAAGTCATACACTTCCACATTATTCATTTCTTTCGCTTTCTGCATCCGGTACAGAACATGGTCCACCGCAATGACCCGGCTCGCGCCTTTCATCCAGGCGAATTTCTGCGTCAGCAGTCCGACCGGCCCGCAGCCAAGGACGACCACGACATCGCCCGGCTTCACACCGGCGTTTTCGACGCTCCACCAGGCGGTCGGCACGATATCCGACAAAAACAGCACGGATTCATCGTCCACTTCCGCGGATTCCGGGATTTTGAATGGCATGAAGTTTCCATACGGTACGCGCATGTATTCCGCCTGGCCGCCGGCATAATTTCCATACCGCTGGGTGTAGCCGAGGTAGCCTCCGGCGTCGATATGCGGATTACCGTTCGAGTTGTCGCACTGGCTTTCCATGTCATGTGTACAGTAGTAGCAATGTCCGCAGCTGACGTTGAATGGCAGGACGACACGGTCACCTTTTTTCACTTTCGTCACATCCGGGCCAACTTCTTCGACGATCCCCATCGGTTCATGTCCGATGACGTAGTCGTGGTATGTCGGAATGGATCCGTTGTAGATGTGCAAATCCGATCCGCAAATGGCAGTGGAGGTGATCCGGACGATGAGGTCATCACGGTCCTGGAGTCTCGGGTCTTCGACTTCCTTTACCTGTATGTCCTTTGTTCCCTGGAACGTTACCGCTTTCATTACTTTCCCCTCCATCACAGTAAGTATGGTTTCCCATTCCCTGATCGTCCAAGGAAAAAACATGAAAACCCGGCAGCTCTTTCCGCTGCCGGGCAATCCGCTCACTGGATAAGCACATCGATCAATTCGAACGTGGACAAGTCGTAACTGGAGATGCTGTCCGTTCCGACTGTATACAGCGTATCGCCGCTGTACAACAGGCGCTGGACCGTATCGAGCGGGTCGAGTGCGGATGATTCCGCCTCTTCCGTCAGCATCGCAGCCCGCTCGATCCCCTGCTCGGTAATCCGGAGAACAGCGGCCCCTTCCGCCTGGAGGGTGATGCCGCGGTCCTGCCGCTCCCCGTAAATCGTGACGGGAAATCCGTACAGGCTGCGTTCAGGTTCGATGAACAGCGCCTTATGATCATACTGGATCGGAGAATATGTCCCCCGTCCGCCGATGATTTCCACATCTTTCTCGATTGGGTTGGAAAAGTCGCTGATGTCGAACAGGGAAACTTTCAACCCGCCGGTCATAACGAGCGGTTCCGCGCCTTCAACCGGCTTCAGCTCTGTCTCCGAACCGAATCCGATCAAGTGGTCTTCCCCGAGCGGGTGGAGATAATTCGAGAACCCTGGGATTTTCAGTTTCCCGAGCACTTGAGGAGCTGCCGGCTCGGATACATCGATGACGAACAGCGGATCGGTCTCCCGGAAGGTGACCAGGTAAGCGGTATCCTCCATGAACCTCGCCGAATAAATGCGCTCGCCTTCAGCCAGTCCGCGCAGTGCCCCCACCGTCTCCAGCTGCCCGTCCAAAATGAACAGATGATTCGCGGAAGGTTCCGTACCTCCCCACCAGCCGCCCTCTGTCGTCGCGACACGGAGATGGCCTTCGTGTTCATCCATCGAAAACTGGTTCAGCAGCCGGCCAGGCACTTCAGCCGAGGCGGCAAAACCGACATCCGTCCCGTCCAGTGCGAACTTGAAAATCTCCGTATTGGCGGCATCCGGCGCCCAGATGGCAATGTCCGCTTCATTTTCCTCCTGCTGTTCCGGCGGCAGGTAGGCTGTCGCGGTCAGGTAAAGCGTATCCTCGGTCATGTACAGCTGTTCACTGGAGCCAAGGAAGCCCTTTGTCGACAGTTCGTTCTGTCCGGGTCCGCTGATGTCGATGGCAGAGATGATGCTGTAGGTGCCTTCCAGTGTGCCGGGCAAAATGGAGATCTGATCGTAGTCCAGCAGTTCCGGTTCGCCGCCATTCCTGGAGTCGTACACCGACGGGCGGAGTTCCGCCTCCCCGATCTCTTCCATGTGCCAGATCATCGGCCGGACGTTCGTCACGAAATAGAGGATCCCGCCGGTGAGTCTCGCACTGTTCAAATGGCCTTCCGTCCCGAATTCCCGCAGCAGCTCAGGTGCCGCCGGGTCAGTGATATCGTACAGAAAAATCGACGTCATCCCCGCCTGCGGCATGATGCCGTGGACTTCACCGGCCGGCGGAGGCGTGAAACGGTTTCCGAAGACGATCAGTGTCTCTCCCGATAGCATCAGCTGTGCGGGGAACACATCCGGACCGAACGTCAGTTCAGCGGCGACCTTCAGATCGGAGGGATTGCGGATATCCGCGATTGATACCGCCTTGCCTTCGACCGAATAAATGAACGAGCCGTCTGTCTTCACTATGTCCGCTTCGTCCACGCCGGCCTCCTGGGTGTTCGTCACCGAATGGCCGCTCTCTTCACCGGACGATTCGGCAGAAGCGGCTTCTTCCGTTGCTTCCCCTTCAAGGAATGCGCCGAACCTGCTGTCGTTCTCCATCAGTTTCGCCAGCCGGGCGAAATAATCTTCCAGCTCTTCTTTTTTGGAAAGGGTCCGGATCTCCTGCTGGACCGTGAACGGAATGCGGTCCATGGCGAGCGTCCGGAAGAAACCGCCTTTAAGCGCCCGGTCGCTGATATGCAGCGTGTAGTCCCCTTCCGGCAGTGAGGCGATTTCCAGCGTCTGCCCGCCCCGGCGGATCGTCATCTCCGGCTGCAGCTTCTCGCCGGATCCATCCGTCACATAAATCTCACCGCGGTCTATCGCTTCCGGCTGGAGCGGCGCGGAAAAATTCACCCGAAGCCCTGAATCTTCCAGAACGACCGAGGAAGCGCTGACCGAAACCTTATCGATCATAAACGCAAATCCGACGCCCAGCGCCGCGATCACGATGGCCACCAGCAGCCAGCCTGTCCGTTTGCTCATTCCCTGTCACCCTCTCTTTCCGCTATTTTACCATTAGACTGCCAGCGGCAAAATAAGTTTCACGGAATGTGGACGGCTGAAGGAGGTCCCGGACCCGGAAGCCGGGTTCGGTCCTGCTCAGCTGAACGGCCAGGCCGGCAGCATCCGGTTCAGCGGCCGGTCTTCCCGGTTCCCGAGCACGTAATCCGCCTGCATCAGCGTATGGATCTCCCGGGTCCCTTCATAGATGACCGGCGCCTTTGAATTGCGCAGGAAACGGGCGACCGGATAGTCATCCGAGTAGCCGTAAGCCCCGTGGATCTGGAAGGCATCATCCGCCGCCTGATTCGCAAAATCACACGCCTGCCACTTGGCGAGCGACGTCTCCCGCGTATTCCGGATCCCTTTGTTCTTCAGCTCGCCCGCCCGGTACACGAGGAGCCGGCTCATCTGATAGCCCGCCTCCATATTCGCCAGCATCCGTTTGACGAGCTGATGGTCCCCGATCGGCTTGCCGAACGTCTCCCGTTCCCTGCAGTATTTCACGCTGGCTTCAAGGCATGCCTGGATGAGCCCGCACGCACCGGCAGCCACGGTGAACCGGCCGTTGTCGAGCGCCGACATGGCGATCTTGAATCCTTCGCCTTCTTCACCGAGCCGGTTTCCCGCCGGAATCCGGACATCTTCAAAAAACAGTTCGCCGGTGTTCCCTGAACGGATGCCGTACTTCCCTTTGATCGCTTTCGACGAAAATCCGGGACGTGTCCGTTCGACAATGAAGGCCGTGATGCCTTTATGTTTTTTTGTTTTATCTGTATAGGCGAACACGAGAAAGTGATCCGCTGAATCGCAGAGGGAGATCCACGTCTTCTGCCCGTTCAGGACGTAGTCATCGCCGTCCCGGACAGCGGTAGTGGCGAGCGCCGCGACGTCGGACCCCGCTCCGGGTTCTGTCAGACCGAACGCCCCGATCTTCTCTCCTTTTGCCTGCGGGGTGAGGAACTTCTGCTTCTGTTCTTCGGTCCCCCATTGCATGAGCGTCATGCAATTCAAGCCGGTATGGACCGACACCGCCGTCCGGAACGCCGTGTCCCCCCGTTCGAGCTCCTCGCAGACGATGGCGAGCGAATTGTAGTCCATGCCGCTGCCGCCATACTCCTCCGGCACGCACACACCCATCAGTCCGAGGTCGGCGAGCCGCTGCCAAATGGCCGGGTCGAAAGCGCCCGCTTCTTCCCATTCACGGATATGCGGAATGATTTCCTCATCCGTGAATTTCCTGACGGTGCGCCGCAGCATCTCCTGCTCTTCTGTAAATTCGAAATCCATGCCATCAGCCCCCTCTCATGTGTTCTGGAAATGGGACCGCCGGACCGTTTTCGTAATCACGACGCCCCGCTTTTTCATTTCTTCGATATACGTTTCGCCCGGCACTGCGAGCTCCGGCGGCCAGACACCGCGTTTTTGGATGGTCCCTTCCCCGATCATCTGCGCCACTGCGGAAATCGTATAGGCGGTCGCCTGCGCCATCGCGGTCACACCGGTCTTTTCATCTTTTTCCGTCACCATGTCGAACTGGTGCGTAAGCGCCTCTCCGTCTTTATTGCCTGAGACCGCGACCCGAAGCACGACCGCATCCCGCTTGTCGCCGAGCGCCGTGATCGGCGTGAGCACTTCGCGGAGCACTTCGCGCACCTTCACCGTATGGCCGTCCACTGTGACCGTCTTGTCCCGGTCCGTCAGCCCGAGGTCGACGAGCAGCCGGAACTTGTCCGCATGGCCTTTGTAACGGAGTGTTTTATATTCCAGCGTGTCGATGTCACGGAACGTTTCTGTCAGCGTGGAAGTGCCGCCGGATGTATGGAACGCTTCCAGTTCCCCGAAATCTTCGAAATACACGTGTTCAATCTCCGACAGGGAAGCCACTTCCTCAAGCTTCCCTTTCCGGATGACATGGGATATGTCTGTGTAGTGGTCGAACACTCCATCGAGCGAAAAGACATGATTATACTCAAGCGGCGGCTCCGGGTCGACCGGAATACCGCCGACATACAGCCGGATCACCCGGACCTCATCGAGTTTTTCCGCTCCGCAGCCGGCCAGGATGTTAATCATGCCCGGCGCGACCCCGAGATCAGGAATGATCGTGATCCCTTTCCGTGCCGCCTCTTCGTGGAGTTCCAGCACCGCATCAGTCGCGCCGCCGATATGGCCGCCGAGGTCGACTGAATGGACCCCCGTCTTCACCGCCATCCTGGCGACCCGTTCGTTGAACGTGTAGAACAATGCATTGATGACCACATCGGCACGCGCCATGACCCCTTCGAGTTCACCGTCATCCGATGCATCCATCCGTACGACTTCCAGCCGGTCATCCGCCAATTCCGCTTTGAATGCTTCGGCCTGTCCAGTGTCCCGGTCCGCCAGAAATACAGCCTCCACTTTTTTATTCCGCAATAAATCCCGTGCCGCCTGTTTCCCCATCAGTCCTGCACCGAGTACTGCCACTTTCATACGTCCATCCCCCTTATGTGTCAGATTTCGTTATCGATCTGCGCCCGCTGCAGTTTTCCGCTGTAATCGACATAGACGCTCTTCCATTCCGTGAAAACGTCCAGCGCGGCGACGCCGGAATCCCGGTGCCCGTTCCCCGTCCCTTTCGTCCCGCCGAACGGCAGATGGATTTCAGCGCCGGTCGTTCCCGCGTTGACGTAAACGATTCCGGTGTCGAGGTCCCGCTGCGCTGCGAATACACGGTTCACGTCCTGCGTAAAGATCGAGCTCGACAATCCGTAGATAACCTGATTGTTCACATCGACCGCTTCTTCGAAGCTGCCGACTTCGATCATCGAAATGACCGGACCGAATATCTCTTCCTGGGCGATGCGCATGTCGGGCGTGACGTCCGTGAACAGTGTCGGCGCATAGTAATTTCCTTTATCGTACGGCGCTTCGGCCATGATTTTCCCGCCGGCGGCCAGACGGGCGCCTTCTTCCTGACCGATTCCGATGTAGGAATGGATTTTTTCCAGCGCCTGTTTGTTGATGACCGGGCCGATTTTGACGGATTCGTCCAGACCATCCCCCATCGTCAGTGTTTCCATCCGCTCCAGGAGCTTCGACTGCAGTTCTTCTTTCACCGCTTTATGGACAATGACGCGGCTGCATGCGGTGCAGCGCTGCCCGGCTGTCCCGAAAGCGCTCCATAGGATGCCTTCGACCGCCAAATCGAGATCGGCGTCGTCCATGACGATGACTGCGTTCTTCCCGCCCATTTCAAGCGATACTTTCTTCAGGTTGCGCCCGCACGCTTCCGCCACTTTTCGGCCGGTATCCGTCGAGCCTGTGAAGGAAATGACGCGGATGTCCGGATGGTCGATCATGGCGGTACCGACTTCCGAACCTGATCCGAACACAATGTTCGCCACCCCGTCCGGCAATCCCGCCTCCTTAAAGATTTTCGCCATTTCATACGCCATCATCGGCGTCTCGGTCGCCGGTTTCCAAAGGAACGTATTGCCCGCCACAATCGCCGGGAACGATTTCCATGTCGCGATGGCAACCGGAAAATTCCATGGCGTGATAAGGCCGACGACGCCGATCGGGGCCCGGATACTCATCGCGAATTTGTTTTCCAGCTCTGATGGCACCGTCTCGCCGAACAGCCTGCGCCCTTCACCTGCCATGTAGAACGCCATGTCGATGCCTTCCTGCACTTCGCCGCGGCCTTCCTCGATCACTTTGCCCATTTCCTTCGTCAGCACTTGCGCGAGCTGCTCTTTCCGCTCTTTCATCAGCCGGCCGATTTCATATAAATACGACGCCCGTTTCGGCGCCGGCACTTTCGCCCAATGCTTTTGCGCCGCTTTCGCCGCCGCTGCTGCCCGGTCGACGTCCGCCGCCTTGGACAGCTGCACCCGGGCCAGCTCTTCGCCGTTCGCCGGATTCAGGACAGCGGTAAACTCCGCCCCTTCTGCTTTCTGCCATTCCCCGTTGATAAAATTCATCAGCTCCATCCTGCTTCCCCTCCCCTTTTTTGAAAACGCTTACATATCCTCTTATTCTCCATCCGTCTGCCAAATCCTGCCGGTAAGAAAAAGAAGTTCCTTTCCGGTGCCGTTCCGGTGCCTGGCACCAATTTTCTGAAAATTGGTGCCAGGCACTCCGCCTAAACAGTTATAATGAAAGAAGAAACCAAATGGAAAAGGAGAGACGAACATGGAGGCAAAGGAACTGTTGATGCAGCAGTGGGCGAGCTGCCTGGATGAGGAGGATTGGTTTTTGCCGATGAAGCCGGTGCTGGAGAAACTGACTGCGGAACAGGCACTGTGGAAACCGGAAGAAGGACCGGCAAACTCGATCTGGGAAACGGTCCGGCACTTGCTGTTTTACAAAAAACGCCTGCTCGTCCGCGTTAAAGGAGAAGGAGCTAAGGAACCGGCCGCAGCAGACAATGACGCCACTTTCTCGATTCCGGACACATCACCCGACAGTTGGGTCCAAGACCGGGACGAACTGTTCTCGGTCCACCGCGCACTCGGTGAAATACTTGCCGGTTCTGATGAAACTTCCCTTTCTGCGCCGGTGCCGGGTGAACGCACGCTTGCCCTTGAAATGAAAAGCCTGGCGATGCATGATGCCTACCATATCGGTCAAATCGTGCTGCTCAGCAAACTGCAGGGCACATGGCCGGCGGCGCGGCGGTTTGGTTGAATAGAATAGACACAAAAAGAGAGCCGATCCGGCCCTCTTTTTGTTACATCGTCGGTTGTACCGCCTTGAAGTCAGGACTCAATTCGCTCCAGACATCGAACTTATTGCCGTCCGGGTCGGTGAAGACAAAATTCCTGCCGGCATGCCCTCTGTTTTCGATGTCCCCGATGCGGACTCCCTGTCTTCTTAAATGGTTATGTACATCTCTCAGCGCAGCCAGCCCGTCGACTTCAAATGTCAGTGAAAAACGTTCTACTCCAGATGCATCAGCGAAATTGGCAAGCTGCCCCTTTTCCGATCTCACTAGAAAAAAACTTTGATTCGCAAAATCGAGGATCGCTTTCTCTCCGTCCTGATATTTGCAAACTGCTCCCAGGCTGTCCGCATACCATTTCGCGGAAAGCGCCACGTTCGTTACAGGAATGTAGACCGTCCCCACTCTGACTAATATTCCGGTCACTTGATCTTCCCCCCCTTCTCACTGTCATTTCCATCATATCAAAAAGCCGACCGGCTCTCCGGTCAGCTTTTTCGTCAGGCCAATTTTTTCAGTTTCCAGATGAACCACACACCCGGCACGAGCAGCAGCGCGGATGCGGTGATACCGCCTGAAATGGATGTGTAGAGCGCGATGAGTCCGACAAGCGGACCGCCGGCAATCTGGCCGAATGCGTCGAGCTGGCCGAACATCGACAGTGCGGTCGCGCGTCCTTTCGACTGGAGCCGCTCGTTCGTCATGACGTTCATGAGCGGATAATTGATGTTGCGGAGTGCGCCGGTTACGAAAAACAGCAGCACTGCAACCATGAATTCCCCTGCCCAGGCGAAGCCGGCCATCGACAGGACGAGCAGCGAGTTCGCAACGAGCAGAACCGATGCATAACGGCCCTGCACGTACTTTTCGACGAACCGCAGCACCGCGATGTTAAGGAGGAATGCGATGGCGTAAAACGCCCCGAACCAGTAGATCGCCTGTTCATTCGGCAGGTTGAAATCCTCGATGAACAGCGCGCCCCAAAGCCGGTCATAACCTTCGGAAGCGAGGCCCCACATTAGGGTCACGACGGCGAGCGCAACAAGTGTGCGATTGCCGCGGATCTGACCGAAGCCCCCGCTGAGCGCTTCTTTCATATCGGCTAGCCCGGTCGAGCCTTCCCGCTTCGTCGTTACGAATTTCGTTTCCGGCATGAGACCGAACGCGAACAGTGCCAGGATGCCGAGTAGAATTCCGGCTGCCACGATGGTGAATTGCACTGAGAAGAGAGAAGCGATGCCGACGCTCACTGCAATGCCGAGGAAACGGCCGAACGAACTGATCTGGGCACCGCGGAGAAACACTTCATCCAGGTGCCGGCCGTCCATTTCATCCGCAATCCATGCCTGTTCGGCTCCGCTGATGAACGTCCAGCCGATCCCCCATAAAGCGGAAGCGGCCGCGATCGCCCAAAATTCCGGTATGCTCCCCTCCAAAATGTGCGCGAAGCCGAGAACACCGGTTCCGATACAAAGGGAGAGCTTCCGTCCAAAGCGGTCGGCGGTGAGGCCTGTCGGCAGCTCGAACAGCAGGACCGATAATTCCATGATCGTCCCGATCAGGACGAGCTGCAGCGGATTGAGATCCGCCACCGATACATAGTAGATGGCATTCAGGGTGAAGACCATCTGGATGAGCAGGGAACGCGTCCCCGTCACTGTGTAATACATTTGCTGAACTGTCAATTGTGTAATCCTCCGTTTAATTAAGATGACGGAGGTTTTGTCCTATTTCAGTACAGAACCTCCGAATGGGGTTGGGGCTGTACAGAAAAGACTGTCATAGTCGTCCACTCCTTTTTTACAGATGCATTCATTGTACGGAAAGGCCGAACGGTTGGCAATCTCATTTTTTCGCCGCCCTTCTTGCCGAAACCGGTTGACGCTGACGGTCCGTGACTGTTTAATGGAGGGAAAGACAAGATTTCCAGAGGTGATGATTGATTGTATAAAGTACAGGAAGCAGCGAAAATTGCCGGCGTCAGTGTCCGGACACTTCACCACTATGACCATATCGGCCTGCTGAAGCCGTCGGATGTCGGGGAGAACCGCTACCGCTATTACAGTGATGACGACTTGAAGTCCCTTCAGCACATCCTTTATTTCAAAGAAGTCGGTTTTCCGCTGAAAAAGATCCAGGAAATCGTTTCGAACGGTTTCGACCATTCCCACGCCCTGTCCCAGCACGCTGAACTGCTGGAAGCGAAAAAAGCGCGCATCGAGAAACTGCTGGCCGGTATCGACCGGACGCGTGAAGAACTGGCCGGTGAAACTTCTTTGGCCAATGAAGAACGGTTCGGCCCGTTTCTGGAAGGACCGGATTTCAGCGCGGACCGCTACATAAGCAGCCCTGAGCCCGCATCTGCAGCCGCACCCGAATCCAGACCCGAAACAGCCGCCGGGGAAACGGATGACGTAGGGGCGGAAGCCGACCGGATCTACCGTGCGATCGCGGACCGGATGGACCTGTCCCCTTCCGATGAAGCGATCCAGCGGGAAATCGCGGCTTACTACCGGCTGCTGAACCGGTCGTTCGACTGTTCCCCTGCCGCGTTCCGCCGCCTAGGGGATCTGTATGTCAGCGACAGCCGCTACACGGCGAGCATCGACCAGCACGGCGACGGCCTCGCGGTCTACTTGCGGGAAGCGATGCTGATCTACGCGGAGAAGCTTGACCATGCGTGAGCTCATCGGCACGTGCGTCCGCTGCGGCAAGGAAGTCTACTGCATGGATGGGTTCTTGAACGGAGTGTATATCGGGAAGGAACTTTTATGTTTTGCGTGCGCGGATGAAACGGAAGACGAGGAATGATAAAAGCAGCCGGGAAACTTCCGGCTGCTTTCGTGTTTGATTATACAGAGGCTTGTTCTTTCAGCGCATCGAGGCGCGCCTGGAATTCTTCCGGAGTCAGGCCGTTTTCCGCCGCATAACGGTTGCGCGGATGTTCCCGGCACTCGTCTGAGCAGGAACGCAAATACTTGTGCTCGTTTTCTTCGGAAGCCAGAATCTTCTTGTTGCACTCAGGATTCGCGCAATTGACGTAGCGCTCGCATGGCTCGCCCGTGAAATGGTCGCGGCCGACGACGACATGCTCGACTTGATTGACCGGCACAGCGATGCGCTCATCGAAGACGTACAGCTGCCCGTCCCACAATTTGCCCTGCACTTCCGGATCTTTGCCGTAAGTCGTGATGCCCCCGTGGAGCTGGCCGACGTTCTCGAACCCTTCCCGTTTCAGCCAGCCGGAGAACTTCTCGCAGCGGATGCCGCCCGTGCAGTACGTGAGGACTTCTTTGCCTTCCAGGAGTTCCCGGTTTTCTTCGACCCACTTCGGCAAGTCGCGGAAGTTTTCGATATCCGGGCGGATCGCGCCGCGGAAATGGCCGAGGTCATACTCGTAATCGTTTCTCGCATCCAGCAAGACGGTGTTTTCATCCTGCATCTTCTTATAAAATTCAGCAGGCTCCAGGTAAGTGCCTGTCAGTTCGTTCGGATTGATGTCGTCAGCCAGGCTCAGGTTGACGATTTCCTTGCGGTGGCGCACGTGCATTTTCTTGAACGCGTGGCCATCCGTTTCGTCGATTTTGAAGACGATGTCAGAAAAACGGGAATCCGCTCTCAGCATGTCCATGTATTTCTCCGTCTGCTCGATCGTGCCCGAGCAGGTGCCGTTGATGCCTTCTTGGCCGACGAGGATGCGCCCTTTCAGTCCGAGCTCCTTGCACGCTTCGAGGTGCTCGGCCGCGAACGTCTCCGGATCGTCGATCGGCACGTATTTGTAGAATAACAGTACATTGTAAGTATGATTTTGCATGAATCATACCTCCTTGGCGTTATGTGTTTGTTTACGACTGTTTCCGTAAAAAACCTTTCCTATTTTACAATAAAACACAGTGATTTTCAATTGCCCGGTGAGCCGCTGCGCAGTTGCTGGATATTCGCCAAAAGACTGGCAGATAAATCAAATTCATATATTGTATGCGCATGCTAACTAATTGT
>NZ_NHTN01000068.1 GCF_002167005.1 Indiicoccus explosivorum | reverse complement strand
TTTTTCAATCACGCTGACCATCGTACACCATCCCGTCGTTTATTGCAACACCGGCGCTTTTCGGTTGTGTTCATAGGACTGCTGCATAAAACAGGGGGGCTGCGGGTATAGGGATACCACAAGTCATTCACCGACAGGAGGAATTCAGCATGGCACCGAAAGATCCGAAACGGCGGAAGGAAGACGGACCGGACGAGACTTCACCTTACGATGAAACAGCGCTCGATGACCTCGTCGCCCATATCCCGCACAGCTTGCGCGGCGCCGTCGATCCGGACGAAGAACAGGACCGTCCGGAAGACAAGGACGCAGCGGACGATTATTACCGGCCGTTCCAGAACATGCCGGAAACCGGTGCGGACGACGTGCCGGAAGAAGAGAAGATCCAGCAGGACCGCCGGACCGATGAAAAGCGGGTTGACCGGAATCGCGATGACCGCGTTTGAACCGGCTGCGGTAAAAAACGGAGAAAATTGAAAAGGACCGAACCGGGAACGGCGAAAACCGGAAAAGCCCGCCCCCTCCGCGCAGTTTGTGGAGGGGGCGGGCTTTTGTTGGAATAATGGTGTCAGAATAGTGGTGCCTGGCACCACTATTCTGACTATTAAAGCCAGTTCAGGCCTGCAGGTTTTCCACGATAGTGGAGATGCCCATGCCGCCTGCGATACAGAGAGTCACGAGGCCGTACCGTTTGCCGGTGCGTTCAAGTTCATGGAGCAGTTTCGTCATAAGGATGGCACCGGTTGCGCCGATCGGATGGCCGAGTGCGATGGCGCCGCCGTTCGGATTGACCCGGTTCCGGTCAAGGCCGAGCTCACGGATGCAGGCGATGGACTGGGAAGCGAACGCTTCGTTCAGTTCGATGATGTCGAGGTCATCGATCGTCAAGTCTGTCTGCTTCAATGCTTTCCGCGTCGCATAGACGGGTCCCATGCCCATCAGTTCCGGTGAACAGCCGGCCGCCGCCTGGGCGACGAGACGGGCTTTCGGCTGGAATCCGTGTTCCTGTGCCGCCTGTTCGGACATGACGAGTACGGCCGCCGCACCGTCGTTCCGGCCGCTGGCGTTGCCTGCTGTTACGGTGCCGCCTTCCTTGAAGACGGGCTTCAGCTTCGCCAGTTTTTCCAGGCTCGTTTCACGCGGATGTTCATCGGTCTGGACGACTGTATCACCTTTGCGTCCTTTAATCGTATAAGGCGCGATCTGCTCTTCAAACAGGCCGCGCTGAATGGCGCGGTGCGCTTTCTCCTGGCTCTCGAGCGCGAATTCGTCCTGCTCCTCGCGGGAAATGCCGTATTTCACCGCGACGTTTTCGGCGGTGAACCCCATGGTGAGATCGCCATAAGTCTCAACCGGCTGGGAACCGGGCTGGCTCGCCGTATTCGGGTCTTTCAGCAGCACGTCGCCCGAACCGGTGCCGAACCGGACACCCCGGACATAGTAAGGCGCTGTGCTCATCGACTCGGCTCCGCCCGCGATGATGATGTCGCTCAAATTCGTCTGGATCTGCTGGGAGGCGGAGTTGATCGCCTGCACACCCGAGCCGCATTGCCGGTGAAGTGTATACGCCGGTACCGATTCCGGGATTCCGGCCCGCAGCTGGGCGACGCGTGCGAGGTTCGAGATATCCGCGCTTTGTTTCGCCTGGCCGAGGATCACTTCCTCGACCGCTCCTTTGTCGATTCCCGTCCGGCTGATCAGCGCTTCGATGACATGCGCGCCGAGAAAGTCGGCTTCGACATCCCTGAACCCGCCGCCGAGTTTGCCGATGGCGGTCCGGACGGAATCCACGATCACTGTATTTTTCAAACCATTCATCTCCTCAGTTTCCTGATCTTGCGTATTTTTTCACTTTGTCACGGTCGACTTCCATGCCGAAACCCGGTCCGTCCGGGATGACGATTTCGAAGTTCTCGTACTTGATGTCGTTAGTCGTCAATGTATCTTTGAACAGCAGCGGGCCGAAAAGCTCCGTCCCGAATTGGAGAGCGGGAATGGTCGCATAGATCTGCGCGCAGACCGCGGTGCCGAGGCTCGATTCGATCATCGTGCCGCCGTACAGGCCGAGTCCCGCCGCTTCTGCAATCGCCGCCGCTTTCTTTGTATCGGTCAGGCCGCCCGCTTTGCACACTTTCAAGGCGATGGAGTTGCCCGCGCGGTGCTTGGCAATCTTGAACACTTCCTGGACCGATGTCGCCGCTTCGTCCGCCAGAATCGGCACACGGTAACGGCTCGTGAGGCGGGCCATGCCTTCGTGGTCCCAAGCGGGGAGGGGCTGTTCGATCATCGAAACGCCGCCTTCTTCAAGCGCCGGAATGCAGCGGTTCGCCGTATCTTCATCCCATGCCTGGTTCACATCGACCGTAAGCCGGGCGCTGTCGCCGACCGCCTGTTTAATGGCCAGGACATGCTCGACATTTTTTTGCGCATCGCCTTTGCCGATCTTCAGTTTGAAAATGTTGTGGCGTCTCTTCTCGAGCATTTCGTGCGCTTCTTCGATGTCTTTGCCGGTATCGCCGCTTGCGAGCGTCCAGGCGACCGGCAGGGAATCATGGATCTTCCCGCCGAACAATTCATAAGCCGGAATGCCGCGCTGTCTGGCCGCCAAATCCACGATCGCCGATTCGATGACCGCTTTGGCGAAATGATTGCCGCGCACCTGCCTGGCGACATCATCCATGATTTTGCCGAAGGCGATCGGCTCTTTGCCGATGATGAGCGGGGAGATGTAGCGGTCGATGTTCACTTTGATCGCTTCCGGCGTGGATTCGCCGTAGGAAGCTCCGCCGATGGTGGCCACTTCCGCCCACCCTTCGGCACCGTCCGTATCCCGCACGCAGGCGACGACGATGGCCTGTTCCGTGATCGTGTGCATCGCCAGCTGGTGCGGCCGGATGATCGGCATATCGAGCACGAATACTTCTGCAGCTTGGATCTTCATCCGTTCAAAACTCCTTTATTGTTCAATAAACTCCGCTTCCGTCTTTTCCCTGACGTCTTCAATCGAAGCGCCCGGCATCAGTTCAGCCAGCCGGAGCTTCCCGTCCGTCACTTCGAATACCGCGAGTTCGGTGACGATGAGGTCGACCGACCGGGTCGAAGTGATCGGATACGTGCACTCTTTCAAAAGCTTGCTCTTGCCGTCTTTTGCGGTGTGACTCATCGTGACGATCACTTTCTTCGCGCCGACGAGGAGATCCATCGCACCGCCGACCCCCATGATGTTCTTGCCGGGGACCGCCCAATTCGCGATAACGCCGGTTTCATCCACTTGGAGGGCGCCGAGGATCGCCACATCGACATGCCCGCCGCGGATCATGGCGAAGGAATCCGAACTGTTGAAAAACGAAGCGCCGACCGCTTCGCCGACCGGCAGCTTGCCGGCGTTGACGAGGTTGGGGTCGACGTCCGGTTCTTCGACATCCGTCACACCGAGCAGGCCGTTTTCCGTGTGGAGATAAATCGAATCATCTTCCATGTATGCAGCGACGAGCGTCGGGATGCCGATTCCGAGATTGACGGTGAGCGGGCCTTTCAGCTCTTTCGCCACCCGTTTGGCGATCATGTGCTGGATGTCGTGCTTGCTGATCTGCGTCGTCATCGGCTGACCACTCCTTCCTTCGTGAGGACTTGCTGCGCTTTGATGATGGCATCGACATACAAGTGGGGGGTGATGACCGCTTCGGGGTCGAGCTCGCCGGGTTCCACGATTTCATCCACTTCGGCGATGACCGTTTTCGCGGCGGTCGCCATGAGCGGATTGAAGTTGCGGGCCGTTTTATAGTAGACGAGGTTCCCGAGCGTGTCGGCTTTGTGCGCGCGGATCAGTGCGACGTCCGCACGGATCGCTTTTTCCAGAATATAGCGGACACCGTCGATTTCCCGTTCTTCTTTTCCTTTCGCCAAATCGGTGCCGACGCCGGTCGTCGTGTAGTAGCCGCCGAGTCCGGCGCCGCCCGCACGGATCGATTCGGACAGCGTGCCCTGAGGCAGCAGTTCCAATTCGATCTCTCCCCGCTGGTACTTGTCGCCGACGTCCCGGTTGCTCGTGAAATACGAGCCGATCCCTTTTTTGATCTTGTTCTGGTTCAATAAAATCCCGAGACCTTTGCCGGATTCACCGAGGTTGTTGCTGACGATGGTCAGGCCGTTGACGTCTTTTCTCGTCAGTTCGTCGATCAGTGTCAGCGGCGCGCCGACAAGGCCGAAACCGCCGACCAGGATCACATCGCCGGATTTGACGGCAGCTAAGGCTTCCGCTGCGCTGTGTTTTTGCTTTGCCATAAGTCAGCCTCCGATTTCTGTTTCATTTTTCGTTTTCAGCGAATCGCTCAGCTCGAACCAGGCGGGAATGCCGGCTGTCAGGATGCAGATGTAGCCGACATCCGCAAGGTCCGCTTCAGAAGCGCCGGCTTCGCGGGCCCGTTCCATCCACGGAACGGCGCCCCGTCCGTCCAGTTCAACGATGAAATTGCCGGCCATATTCAGGTGTTTCAGCCGGGAAGAGACGATGCCGTCGCTGAGGATTTTCGCTTCGAGCGCGTCGCGGTCCCCGGTTTTCAGCACGCGGAGCGTTTCTTTCAGGAACGCCGTATCTTCTCCCTCGAGCCAGCCGATGATCCGCGAAAGCGTTTCGTCGGCCGCCGCTTCGTTTTCCGTGGCCGGTGCGGGTTTCCCGTTCAGCTCCAGCGCATAGGAAATGGCGGAAAGGGCTGTGCGGAGGGCGCTGTCGCCTTTATAGAGATAAGCGGTAAGGAAGTACTCCGCGATTTCGGGCAGCGAAGCGCCGAAGTCGACCGCGCCTTTCGTGTGGTAAATCATGCTCCGCTCATACAGGCGGGCCGCGTTCATGCTGGCGATCAGACTGTCTTTCTCTTTCCGGGACAGCGCGCCGTCCTGCATGATCTCCCCGCGGATGCCGGTATACGTATGGAGGACGGCCGGGCTGTAATCGTGCATTTTCTGCACCCAGCCGGGCACTTCCCCGTACACTTCCTTAAAATACGTTAATGCGTCGCTCATGTTTTCACTCCTGACTTGATTACTGCTTCAATGCGTCCGGGTACTCGAATTGATTGAATCCGAAGATGACCGGAAGGATGAAATAAACAAAGAGAAGGATCAGCACGAAGGCAAGGACTGTGAGCCATGTGCCCTTTCGTAGCATGTCGACCATCGTGATCTTGCCGGTCGCGAAAATGATGGCGTTCGACGGTGTCCCGATCGGCAGCATGAAAGCGAATCCGGCGCCCATCGCGACAGCCGTCATAAGCGGCAGCGGGTGGATATTTATCGCCAGTGCAAGCGCGGCGGCGATCGGCACGAGAATGGTGACGGTCGCAGTGTTGGAAGTCAGCTGGGTCATGCCGATGCCGAGCAGCAAGGTGACTGCAAGAATCATCAGGTAGGAAGCGCCTTCAAGCAGCAGCAGCTGATTGCCGATCCAGCTGGCGAGGTCCGTGCCATTGAATCCTGCCGCGAGTGCGAGACCGCCGCCGACGAGCAGCAGGACGCCCCACGGCATATTCTTCAGTGTGTCACTCCCGAGAATCCGTTCACCTTTTCCGCCTGAGGCCGGGAGCAGGTGAAGGACGATGGCGGCGATCATCGCGACCATCGTATCGCTGATCCCCGGAATCAGATCCGTCCAGATGAACGTCCGTGTCATCCACATGAAAGCGGTGATGGTGAAAACCGTGAGGACCACTTTCTCCTCATACGACATGCGGCCGAGCTCTTTCTTCCGGTCAGTGACGAACTGGCGGCCATTCGTGATTTTCTTCACTTTCATCGGGTAGGCGATTTTTGTGATATAAAAAATCGCGAACAGCATCAGGACGGAAATGAGCGGAAAGGCGAAGAAGAAAAACTGGGCGAACGAGATTTCAAAACCGAGCAGTTCACTTGCCAGTCCGGCGAGAATGATGTTGGTCGGAGTGCCGATCAGTGTTGCGCTTCCGCCGATAGTGCCGCCGAAACCGATGGCGAAGATAATGGATTTCGTGAATTTCGTTTCTTCCTCTTCCGTGTACACGCCGTCGTCCTTCATCAAGGTGACGACTTTCGCGATGATGGCAAGGCCGATCGGAATCATCAGCATGACGGTCGCCATGTTGGATACCCACATTGACAGGAACCCGGTCGCCAGCATGAAGCCGAGCACGAGGCCTGATGTGCTGGCGCCGACCGCACTGATGATGGTGATGGCGATCCGCTCATGCAAGTTCCAGCGTTCCAGGGCGAGCGCGAGCGCAAACCCGCCGACGAACAGGAAAATCATCGACGAACCGTAGCTCGAGGCCGTGGTGCTGCTGTCGACCGCTCCGAGCAGCGGCAGCAGCACCAGTGGCATCAGTGAAGTGATGCCGAGCGGAATCGCTTCCGTCACCCACCACACCGCCATCCATGCTGTGACGGCGAGCACAGCGCGCCCTTCATCGCTCAGTCCGGGCAGGGGCAAAAAGAACAGAATGAACGCGAAGAGCAGCGGCCCTAAATACAGGCCGACCGTCTGCAGCTTGTTGTAGGAACGGTTGCGCTCCGTGTTTTCCGGCCGTGCGGCGCCGGCCGCTTCCTCCCGGTAATCAGGTGACGCCACCCCAGCGCCGCCCTGTTCCCGGAGACTTGCCATGGTCACCAAATCTTTCGTCTGCCTGTGCGACGTCCAGAAGGACTCGCTGACTTTATTGAATGAGAATTTCATGAATTTTCCTCCCTGATCCCTTTTTTCTTGGTCAAGCCTGTTCGGTTTTCGCAAGGAATGCATCGATGGCGCCGAAGATCTCCTGCCGTTCTTCAAAGACCATCGTGTAGTGATTGGAATCGGACACGGTCACGGTTAAATCCTCCGTGAACTTTTGCGTATCCGCATAATCGTCCAAATAGAAAAGCGGCGGCATCGGGCCGATATTCCCTTTCGCGTAGACGAGAAGGACAGGACAGCGGATGTCCGGGCAGATTTCCTTTGGGACGAACTGATAAAAACTGTCGAAATCGGCCAGGATGCCGGCTTCTTCGGATTTGTTTTCCCAATGTCCGCCGGTCTGTCCGACTTCGTATTCCACGGTCTCCTGCAACGTTTCATTCCAGGAAATGCCCAGTCCGCTGTAGATGGTTTTGATCTCATCGACGTAATCGGCCTTCGACCGGTACTGTTTGCTGAGCCGGGCGAGTGACGGTTTCACAATCGCTTGCTGGTGTTCCGACATCTGTGCGGCGCCGTCAAGCAGGATGACAGCCTGGACGCTCTGCAGCCGGCTTGCGACGATCGCTGAAATGAATGCGCCCATCGAATGGCCGATCAGGATCGGCTGCCGGATGCCGAATTTTCCGATCAGTCCGATAATGTCTTCGGCATGCTTGAAAATTGATGGTTCCGCATCGAGTCCGGAGCTGTTTCCGCGTCCCCGGAGGTCCACGGCGATCACCCGGAACCGGCCTTTATAGCGCTGTGCGTAATGATGCATGTTGCGGTGTGTCCCTGTCAGGCCGTGGATGGCAATGATCGTCTCTCCGTCTCCCGGATAGTCTGCGACTTGAATGTCGTGGCCGTTCACGTTCACTTTGTAAAAATCCATTTATCAACACCACCTCGTAATCTTGGATGAAAAGAAAAGCGGGCACTCGGTGAATGCCCGCGATTCCGCTGTTTATTCTTCAGAACGCATGACGAAATCGAGCGATGCTTCTTTATGATCACCTGCGTCCTCCAGCTTGGTCAGCAGGGAAGAACGCACGCCGTTCGCGACATCGGTCTCCAGCCATTCGTCGCCTTCGAAGAACACTTGCGTGATCAGCGTCTCGTAACCGGGCTGTTCGAATTTCATGTGGATGTGCGCCGGGCGGTATGCATGATAGCCCGCTGCCCGGACGAATTCCCCGGTCGGACCGTCTGTCGGGATCTGATACGGAATCGGCACGATGCTCCGGACTTCGAAATCTCCGTTTTCATCGGTATAGAAGTGACCGCGCAAGTTGAACGGCGGGGCAGGTGAATCGAAGTTCGAGTACAGCCCGTCGTTGTCATCCTGCCACCATTCCACTTTCGTGTTCGCCAACGCCTTCCCGTCGACGTCTTTCACATTTCCGCGGAATACGAGCGGATCGCCTTCTTCATCCGGACGCTGCGGCAACACGGCAGGCTTGCCTGATATTTCCGGTGATCCTTCTGCAAAGTATGGCCCGAGTAGGGAAGGCTCCGTGCCCGGGAGGTCCTTGTATTTCGCTTCCAGCACGTACGTTTCGATGAAGACATCCAGGAAAAGAGGAATTTCGCCGCTTTTGCCGAGACGGTCAGCCCATTTGACGAAGTTGGTGTACTCTTCGTGATTCAGCTGCTGTTCGTCTAAAAACGCTTTCATATGTTTGATGAAACTTTCGTAGACTTCCAGGACCCGCTTGTTCTGCACTGCTGTTTCTGCCATTCCAATCCACTCCTTAAAAAATTTTTAGTCAATGAATAAAGCGCTTGCAAAACTTTTTCGGTTGTTGTACGATATACGTACAATAAATCGTAAAGCGTACAACCTTATTTAAACGCAGAGAGGACTGTTATGTCAATGGAAAATTCTAAAAATTTGCGGCAATCCAGCGATTTTATTCAATCATTGGAGCGGGGACTCCAGGTGATCCAGGCATTTTCTGAAGAAACGCCGAAGCTGACAGTCAGCCAGGCGGCGAAAATCACCGGTCTTTCACGGCCGGCGGTGCGGCGGATTCTGCTGACATTGGAAGCGCTCGGGTTTACGGAATCGGCGAACGGGATCTACTCACTGACCGCCCGCACGCTGACGCTCGGCTATGCCTACATTTCTTCCCAGAACATCTGGAACATCGCGGTTCCGATCATGCGGGAGTTTGTTGAAAAAACAGGGGAATCGTGTTCCATTTCCGTGCTTGACGGAGCGGAAGTCATTTATGTCGCGCGGGTTCCGGCGAACCGCATCATGAGCATCAGCCTCGATGTCGGCTCCCGCCTTCCCGCTTACGCCTCTTCCATGGGGCAGATGCTGCTGGCTTGCCTGCCTGAAGAGGAGCTCCATAAAGTTCTTGATGAAACACCGTTTAAGAAATACACGGAGAACACGATCGCGGATAAAGAAAGCATGATGGAGGAACTGGACAAAGTCCGGGAGCGGGGCTGGGCTGGCGTCGATCAGCAGCTGGAGCAGGGACTCCGGTCCATCGCGGTTCCGATCAGACGGGGGGATGGCAGCGTCATTGCGGCCATCAACTGTTCGGCGCATGCCGGCCGCGTTAGCCGAAAGACGCTGCGGGAGGAATTCCTGCCGCTGCTCAGGGAAACTTCCGACAGGATTACGCAGGCGGTTTCGATTTCCTCAGGATCATCGCTCGGGTCCCTGTGACAGACACTATTCAGAAAAACTCGCATGCAAAAAGGCGTTCCGGCCATCGAGACAGATGGTCGGAACGCCTTTTATGGATTTCGGCAAATCAGGCAGCAGCTGGCGTGCCTGGCACCACTATTCTGACAATTTACTGCTCAGTGAAGTACTCTTTCAGTGCCTGCTGCAGGGTGCCGAGTGTTTTTGTCTTGTTATCGAATGTCAGGCCGAGGCGGAGCATTTTCTGGACGACGTCCGCCCGCAAGCCTGTGATGACTGTCCGGCAGCCCATCATGTGAGTGCCGTCTATGATTTTCGTCAGCTGTGCCGCTACGTCGCTTTCGATATCGGCGATGCCCGAAAAGTCCATGATGAGCGTCTGGATACGGGCAGCCCCGATCTCTGTCAGCACTTTTTCCTCGATGATGGAACTTCTGAAGGAATCGACAGTCCCGATCAGCGGCAGTACGCAGATGGAGGCGTTGATCGGAATAAGCGGAACCGACAGATTCTCGACCAGCTTCCGGTGGGACGTGATCAGCTGGTCCTTATACGTCGAATAACTCAGGAAAAATGCGTTCAGGAACGAGTCGACGTGGTTGTTGATCTGCTGTTCCAGTCTGAAGAAATTGGCCGAGGACTGAGGCTCGATGGTTTCGCTGAACTGTTCGATGAAGATCCACAATGTCCGGCGGATCGCTTGGATCCACTCGAGCTTGAATGTCAAATCGATGGAGTGGGTGGCCCAGGCGATTCCTTCCTGACGGGCGAAGGCTTCCAGCTCTTGATCTTTCCCGTCGATGATGTAACCGACCAGGCGATGGGCATTGTTGACGAGATCGATATTGCCGATTGTCAGGATTTCATTGATTTTGTCTCTCACATTGACTGCTTCCGACAGAAGCCGCTTTTCAAAAGCTTCGCGGTTTTCAAGGAACAGCACTTTCAATTGGGCGGCATCGCGGGCCGTGTTCGTCATACGAAGTTCCTCCTCTATATGGGTCGATAGTTAGTTTTCCAAATTAATTTAACCATAAAGAAAGGGTTTTAGAAAAGAAAGAGCCGCTTCTATTTCTTTGGCTGCGAAGAGACCTCATCCGATCTTTCCGACCCAGTACAGCCGCGGATCGGCAAAGGAGGGACGGGAGAAGTCTGAATCGTTTCCGGCACAGGGACACAGAAATAAGGAGACGTAAAATCAGGCTGCAGAATCTGGTTGCTTTTACCTGTTCCGCGCCTTACGATGGGAAGAACGGAAAAGAAACGCGGAGGTGTGACGATGGGGAAGAAGAGATGGAAAGGGATTGTGCTGGTGCTTTTAGGCGCGTCTTTCTGGGGGATCGGCGGGACGGTCGCGCAGCGGCTGTTCCAGGAAAGCGGCATCGAGGTCGGCTGGCTTGTGTCTGTTCGGCTGCTGATCGCCGGAATTCTGCTGCTGGGGATTTCTTTGTTCGCCGGCAATCAGCGGAAAATGATCGGAATCTGGAAGGACCGGAAGGCGGCAGTGCAGCTCGTCCTGTTCGGGCTGGGCGGCATGCTCGCTGTCCAGTACACCTATATGGCATCCATCTCTTTCGGCAATGCGGCTGTCGCGACGCTCCTCCAATATTTGGCGCCGGTTTTCATCCTCCTCTATTATGCCTTCGTGAGAAAAAACCGGCTCCGGCTGAAGGAAGTCCTGACGGTTACGCTGGCGCTCACCGGCACGCTGCTGCTCCTGACAAACGGGTCAGCCGGGAACTTGTCTGTCCCGTTCCCCGCCATCGCCTGGGGCGTATTATCAGGTGTCGCGCTGGCGTTCTACACGCTGTATGCCGGGCAGCTCCTGATGAAATGGGGATCGCTCAACGTCATCGGCTGGGCAATGGTCATCGGCGGCGCGGGGATGGGGCTGATCCATCCGCCCTGGCAGGCGGATACCGTCGGCTGGACAGCCGGGACGCTGCTGTTCCTGGCATTCGTGATCCTGTTCGGCACGATGTTCGCTTTCTGGTTTTATCTCGAAAGCCTTAAGTATTTGAATCCTCAGGACACCAGTGTGCTCGGGAGCGTGGAGCCGCTGTCGGCGATCGCTGCATCTGTCGTGTGGCTCCACGTCCCGTTCGGCATGTACCAGCTTGCCGGTGCGGGGCTGATCCTGCTCATGGTGTTTTATTTGTCCGCACCGGAAGAACGGACGGAACCCGTACAAACCGCTGCGACAAACCGATAAGAGAAAAGGAAAGGTTTTGGGTCTATGTGCCGAAAC
>NZ_NHTN01000067.1 GCF_002167005.1 Indiicoccus explosivorum | reverse complement strand
ACAGCTGTGCAAGAAGATTTTACCACTGCGCCGATAGACCAACAATGACAATTTTACAGAAAATAGACTGTTTTTTGATATCCGATCCGGCGACCGTCATGTACCTCGCATAAAACGCTACGTTTGCAGGCTGAAACATAGCGGATGCTGTTTCGACAGCGCGGGTCCCTTTCTTTATTCTGAATTCACCCGGGAATAAACCAGCCAGTGCACGGCTGAAGGGACAGCGCAATGGAAGCGTTCGAGGAAGTGGCGGCACAGTATGAGCCGATGATTTCGGCGGTGATCCGCCGGTTGAATATTTATAGGGATTTTGAAGAGTTCCGGCAGGCAGGAAGGATTGCGTTATGGCAGGCATGGGAACGGTTCGATGGAACGAAGGGGGATTTCACTCCATTCGCTTACCGGTCGATCCAGGGAGCGATGCTCGATGAACTTAAGCGGGAGGCAAAACGGCTGGAACGGCTCGTCTCAGGGGAGGAGGAATGGCTCTCACAGCTTCCGGCGGCTGAAGAAGCGCACGAAGACATGCCGGAATGGCTGGAAACACTGGCGCTGGCGAAAGACGAAGAACTGCTGCTCCGCCAACTGTTCCTGGAACGGCTGACGATCAAAGAAGCGGCGGAGGCGGCGGGCATCTCGCCGGCTGGCATCAAGAAACGGCGGGAGCGGCTGCTGCTGAAACTGAAGGCGCAGCTCCATGAAGCGGGGCGGGCGGACTGAGATAACAGGAAAAGACGGGGCTGTCCGGACAGCCCCGTCTTTTCTATGCTGCTATTTTTGTTCGGCCGCCAGGCGTTTTCGAAAAACGCCGTGAATTCTTTCGAACGTTTCAGAATGGTGCCAGCTGAGACGCCGAACTTTTCGCTCAGTTCTTTCTGCGTCATCATTGTGCCTTCGATCATTTTCTGATCCTGCAGGAAGCGCCAGAAGCCGGCGACGAGTGTTTCCGGCTTTTGGACAGCGGGCTTTTCGCTCGTCAGGTAATTGGAAAGGATGCTTGTGATGTGTTCTTTCGTCTCATCACTGTAATCCGTTCCCTCCAGATGCTTTTCGAGCTCCGCCATGACCGCCTGCTGGTCTTCGGGAACTTCGCTCTCTGCTTTTTGGGCGGCATTCGAATACTTGACGGCTGATTCGACCGCGCTCAAGTAATGGCCCGCAAGATAATCGGTGCCATCCATATCTGCCGCTGAAGCCGCCATGCGGAATTGTTCGAGGAACGGTTCGAAATCCCCGACAATCGTCAAGTAGCCGTTCAGGAACAGCCGGCCGTTCTCGCCTGCGCGCGGGTCCGGGAGCAGGATGGCGATGAGCCCCTGGCCGTTCTCCATGTCTGTCGGCGGCTCGTCGGTCATGGTGTACGTCCGGCCGTTCAGCGCGCTTGTCAGTTCGCCGGCTTCCGCATTTCCGCCTGCGTACTGGCCGAGGAACAGTTCGACGTCTGTCCACGTGCTGAGCACTTCTTTCGTCGTCGGCCGCTGGGCGGCTTCCGCCTGTTTTGTAATGAATCCCTGCCATAGGTCCGGCCGTTCGGAGAACAGGAAATTCTCGATGACGAATGCCTGGGCATCCGTTTCGCCCATTTCTTTCATCAGCCGCGGCTGCCATTCCTGCTGAAGCGCCCGGAATTCCTGGATTTGGTCCCGCCCAGGATACTCCGAGAAAAACTGCTGCCGGACTTTGAAAAGTTCTTCATTCACGAGATTTTCAACGGAGGTCGTCTGCTGGACGCCTCCATGGCATTTCTTGTATTTTTTTCCGCTGCCGCAAGGGCACGGATCGTTGCGTCCTACCACAAAATCACCCAATCTGTCATTTTTCCTACCAGTGTACCATACAATGGCGGAGCGCTCAAAAGTCGGAGGATTCCGACGGCTGTCAGCCGGACAGCCGGACGTCCAGGGAATCAAGGATGTGACGCGGCACGAAAAAACGGACTGTCACGAGCGGGTCCACGACCTGGCTGATCTGCACGTGGCAGGCGGCACTCATAAGCATGGTCATTTCACTGACGGACAGGTCGGTATGCGGAAGCAGGAAGTCGATCATTTCCTCCGTCGCGGTCTTGACCGCTTCGTCCAGCGTCATCGCGGAAACAAGGAGCGCTATTCCGCCGTCATTGACGAGAAGCGGATAATTCAAGTGGAGGTTCTCCTCAAGATCGAAGGTGACGGTCACACGGCCCGGAACTTCGATGCCGGAAACACTGACTTCCCCATCTCCCATCGCGGCGTGGAAATCGCCGGCTGCAAACAGCGCCCCTTCCGTGAATACCGGGAAGTAAAGCGTTGCGCCTTCGTTGATCTCTTTCGTATCCATGTTGCCGCCATGGGCACCGGGTGTGCCGCACGATACCGGTTCGCCTTCGGGGGCGACACCAATCACGCCGATCATCGGATTGAGCGGCAGCCGGATGTTTTCGCTGAACACCGCCTTTCCGTCCTGGATCGGTACGATTTTCGATTCCATCTTTTCCATCCGGTGACCCATGACGCCGAGGTCGGGACCGGTCACCATGACCCCCTGTGAGCCGATCTCCAGCTTATCGATCGTCACTTTCAGCGCATGGCCCGGTTTCGCGCCTTCAATAAATACGGGGCCTGTCGCCGGATTGATTTGGTTCCAGTCGATCTGTGCCACTTCCTGATCGGCGGATTGGATCTGGTCGGTGAAGCAGTCATACGTCTCCAGGGTCACTGTTTCGCCGGGTGATACACGGAGTGCGGGTTCGTTCGCTGCGGAAAATGCGTAAATGGTTTTCTGTCTGTTCAGTGTCTGCATTGATGGCGCCTCCTGTCGGATTATTTTGTTTATTGTACCAATCGGTGGCTGCAAAGGCAAAAGTGGCAAGGAAAGCCTGTGTCCGATAGTATAGGAAGAAAGAACGGAGGGATGCGGTTGGATCTGTTCAAAAAGACGGTAAAACGGTTTTTTCGCGATCACTATTATGACAGGGCGGCGCAGACGGCTTACTACTTTTTGGTGTCGGTCATCCCGTTCCTGATCTTCATGCTCTCGCTGGTCAGCTACCTGCCCGTCAATCCGGACGCGGTACTGAATTTCATCGAGCCGTTCGCACCCGGGGAGACGCTGTCGCTGATCGAAGAAAACGTGACGGACATCCTGTCGGCCGGAAAAGGCGGCATCCTGTCCATCTCGCTGATCGGAGCGTTCTGGGTCGGTTCGATGGCGGTCCAGTCGCTTGCGCGGACATTGAACGCGGCATACGGAGCGCCGAGCAAACTGCCGTTCCTGAAGGGGCTGGCGAGGGATCTGGGCATCACTCTTCTGTTCATGTTCATCATTCCCGTCTCCCTGTTCCTGCCGTTCATCGAACAGAGTCTCAAATGGGCGGCGGATTATACAGGTATCTTCGAGGAATTCACGGGGACGATCTACATCTGGCGGACAGTGAAATGGGGATTGGGTTCGATCTTCATTTTCCTGTTTTTCCTCGTCTTTTACCGGATCGTCCCGAATCAGCCGACACGGATCCGGTCCGTGCTGCCCGGCGCCATCCTCTCGACGGTCGCCTGGCAGGGGGCATCGCTCCTGTTCGGCTATTATACGGAAAGCGTCAGCTATTCCCGCCTGTACGGCCAGCTCGCGGGGATTATCGTCCTTGTCGGCTGGTTTTATCTGACGGCGACGATCGTGCTGTTTTCCGGACTTCTGAACGCGGAGTACTTACGGAGGCGGCAGGAACGGCGCTTCCACGCCCGTCTGGAGACCCGGGAACCGGCGGACTGATCCGCAAATCCGAATGAAAGCGGGGGATGGAGATGAAAGTGGCGGTCCTGTCGCATAACACGATGGAAATGGAAGGGCTGAAATGGATTGCCGCTTCCCATATGAACGGCGTCGAACTCGTCCCGGGCTGCGAAGGACCGGCGGACTGCTATGTCGTGGACATGGACATATGGAGCGAGGAACTGGAACGGATGCTGTCCGGCAGCCCCGCTCCGTGGATCGGGATCGCCTCCGACCGGACGTTCCAGACGGCGTACCGGGCGCTGCAGGGGCACGCCGAGAATCTCCTGTTCCGTCCGTTCGATCCGATGGCATTCGTCCGGCAGCTCCAGCAGATCCGTTTCCGGCTTCGGAATGAAGCGTCCCGCGGCCTCAAGAATGTCCCCGCGCCCATCACTTACCCAGACTTGTTTTCAGGTTCGAAACCGGCGGATGGGGTGACGATGGCCGCGTTCGCCCTCGGTGAAACGGAGGCCGTGCCGGCGCTGCTGGATGCCCTGCTGCGCTATCCGTTCGGCCGGGGAACGGAAGTGTTCGCGCTCTCGGACTTTGTTCTCCTCCTTTATTTTTCGGAAGACGCGGAGCTGTGCCTGACGGAATGCCGGGCATTCGCGTCCGCCTGGAAAGAACGGGCCGATGCGCCGCTGTCGGTGTTCGTGAACGGCTGCAGACGGGAGACGGTGAAGGCGTATTATCAGGGGACCCGCGAATTGATCGGACTGATTTTCTATGAAAGTTTCGACCTCGTCTCTCTGGAGGGCCGGCCGCCCGAATGGCAGACGCTCGACCCGTTTTTAAGTCCCATCGAGCAGCGCGTCTGGATCGAAATGCTGCAGCGCAGGGAAACAGCGGCAATGAAACAGTGGCTCGAAGAGGAGTTCCTCACGTTTTCCCGGCCGTACCCGGATCCCGGGATGATCCGCGTCAGGCTGACGAGCGTGCTTGCCCAAGTCCGGCGCTATATGAAGACAGCGGATTTGGATCCGGCGGAATGGGACGCACCGTACCGCCATGTGTTCAGCAAAGTTCTCAGGGAGCCGGTCGTCTACCGGATCGTCCAGGCGCTGTCGCTCTTCATCGCGGATCTTTTGGAAGCACCGGAAGCGCATCCGGAGAGCGGAAAGAGGTTCGCGGAAAAGGTCCTTCAGCGGATCGAAGCGAACTACTGGGATACAGGATGGAACCTCGCCGCTTGTGCGGAGGAGCTGCAGCTGAATAAAAGCACGCTCAGCCGGCGGTTCCGGGAGCGTGCCGGGCGGAAGTTCCAGGATGTCCTCCTCGAGACGCGCATCCGGGAAGCGAAGCGGCTGCTGCGGGAGAGCAGGCTGCCGCTCGAGGAAGTAGCGAGACTCAGCGGGTTCTCGCGCGCTTCTTATTTCAGTTCGGTATTCAAGAAGACAGAAGGGCGATCGCCGTCCGATTTCCGAAAAGAGCTTTGAGGCTCTTTTATTTGTGCTCATTTTAGGATCGGGGGTGAGAATGGCCGTTTTGCAGTGAGGAGCCTGCTGGGAAGACGAGGGGGAACCAGTTATAGCGGATAAACGGAGAATAACGCGGATAAACGAAAAATAACGCGGATAAAATGAAAATATAGCGGATAAAACGAAAATATAGCGGATAAAACGAAAATAACGCGGATAAAACGAAAATAACGCGGATAAAACGAAAATAACGCGGATAACTGCAAGTCAGATCCGCCGCCTGTCCTCCAATGAACGGGAAACCGAAAACGATAGCAGTAAATTGAAAAGCAGAATCAATTAAATGAAAATATTCCGCCGTCAAACAAAACAAAACGAAAATTATAAAATAAATCGAAATAAAATACAGCCGAAAAGCCAGTAAACTGAAAATAACGACAAAGGAGGCAGACAGAAATGAAAACGCTTGCAGAAAACAAAGTGATCCGCTACAGGGGAACGGAACTCCACACGAAAGGCTGGCAGCAGGAAGCGGCGTTGCGCATGCTGATGAATAACTTGGACAGGGACGTGGCAGAGCGGCCGGAAGATTTAGTTGTCTACGGGGGGATCGGGAAAGCCGCCCGAAACTGGGAAAGTTTCGATGCGATCGTAGAGGCGCTGAAGAAGCTCGAAAATGATGAATCGCTCCTGATCCAGTCCGGCAAGCCGGTGGCGGTATTCAAAACACACCGGGACGCGCCGCGCGTGCTGATCGCCAATTCCAATCTCGTGCCGGCATTCGCCGATTGGGACACGTTCCACGAACTCGATAAAAAAGGGCTGATCATGTACGGGCAGATGACGGCCGGCAGCTGGATCTACATCGGCTCGCAAGGAATCGTGCAAGGCACCTACGAAACGTTCGCCGAACTGGCGAAACAGCATTTCGGTGAATCACTGAAAGGGACGATTACGGTCACAGCCGGCCTTGGCGGCATGGGCGGCGCGCAGCCGCTTGCCGTCACGATGGCAGGAGGGGTGTGCATCGCGGTGGAAGTCGATGAATCGCGGATCGACAGGCGCATCGAAACACGCTATACAGACGTAAAGACGGACTCGCTCGAGGAAGCGATCCGGCTGGCGGAAGAAGCGAAGGCGAAAGGGGAGGCGCTGTCGATCGGGCTGCTCGGCAATGCGTCGGAAGTGCTCCATGACATGATCAGCCGCGGATTCATCCCTGATGTACTGACAGACCAGACGTCGGCGCACGATCCGCTGAATGGCTATATCCCTGAAGGCATGTCGCTTGAAGAGGCAGCCGAACTCCGTAGCGCGGATCCGTCGGAATACATCCGGCGGTCGAAAGCATCGATGACGAAGCACGTCGAAGCGATGGTCGAGATGATGGACCAGGGCGCCGTCACATTCGATTACGGCAACAATATCCGGCAGGTCGCGAAAGACGGAGGCTTCGCCCGGGCATTCGATTTCCCGGGATTCGTCCCCGCCTATATCCGCCCGCAATTCTGTGAAGGGAAAGGGCCGTTCCGCTGGGTGGCCCTGTCCGGCGATCCGGAAGATATCCGGAAGACGGATGAAGTCATTTTGCGGGAATTCAGCTACAACACACACTTATGCAATTGGATCCGGATGGCGCAGGAAAAAATCCAGTTCCAGGGGCTGCCGTCGCGCATCTGCTGGCTTGGATATGGCGAACGGGCGAGATTCGGCAAGATCATCAACGACATGGTGGCGAGCGGTGAGCTGAGCGCGCCGATCGTCATCGGCCGTGATCATCTCGATTCCGGATCCGTCGCGTCCCCGAACCGGGAGACCGAAGCGATGAAGGACGGTTCGGACGCAATCGCAGACTGGCCGATCCTCAATGCGCTCGTCAATGCGGTCGGCGGGGCGACATGGGTGTCCCTGCATCACGGCGGCGGTGTCGGCATGGGATACTCCATCCACTCCGGCATGGTCATTGTGGCGGACGGCACGAAAGAAGCGGAAGCGCGTCTGGAGCGTGTGCTGACGACCGATCCGGGCATGGGGATCGCCCGCCATGCGGACGCGGGATACGATTTGGCGAAACAGACAGCAAGAGAAAAAGGCGTCAACATACCGATGCTGGACAAAGGGACTGAAGTTGATGAATAAACCCGTTTGGATCAAACACGCGACGCTTGCCACACTGAAAGGTGCGGACGGGCCACGGACGAAAGAAGCGATGAACGACCTCGGACTGATCGAAGACGGCAGCATCTGGCTGCAGGACGGAATCGTTCAGGCGATCGGCACGACAGCTGATCTGGAAAATAAATTCGGTACACGCACGGCTGAAGCGGAAGTGGTGGAAGCGGACGGGCGGCTCGTAACGCCTGGCCTCGTCGATCCGCATACGCATGTCGCCTATGGCGGCAGCCGGGAAGGCGAGTTCGAAAAAAGGCTGCAGGGCGTCTCTTACATGGACATCATGAATGCCGGCGGCGGCATCCACGCAACGATGCGGATGACGCGTGAAGCAACGGAAGACGAGCTGATCCGCCAGACGCGGCGCCGGCTGGATGCGTTTCTGAAGCACGGCGTGACGACCGTCGAAGGCAAAAGCGGCTATGGCATGGAACTGGAGACCGAACTGAAACAGCTGCGGGTGATGAAGCGGCTGCAGGAAGAACATCCGATCGACCTCGTGCCGACGTTCATGGGGGCGCATGCGGTACCTGCTGAATACAAGGGCCGGGAAGACGAGTATGTCGATTATCTGATCGATGAGATGCTGCCGGCCGCTGCGGAACTGGCGGAATTCAACGACGTGTTTTGTGAAAAGAACGTCTTCACGCCGGAGCAGTCGGAGCGCATTCTGGAAGCGGGCAAACAGTACGGCCTGACGCCGAAGATCCATGCGGACGAAATCGTGCCGTACGGCGGAGCGGAACTTGCCGCGAAAGTCGGCGCCATTTCGGCGGAGCATCTTCTGAAAGCGTCGGATGAAGGGATTGAAGCGATGGCGGAAGCCGGGACGATCGCCTGCCTGCTGCCGGCGACAGCGCTGTTTTTACGTGAGGAAGCGGCGAAGGGACGGGATATGATCGACGCGGGTGTGGCGGTCGCGATTTCGACCGACTGCAATCCGGGGTCATCGCCGACCGTCTCCATGCCGCTCGTCATGAATCTCGCCTGCATCCTGATGCGCATGACACCGGCCGAGGCGCTGACAGCGGCTACTTATAACGCGGCCTGTGCCATCAGCCGTCAGGACCGGGCGGGATCGCTCGAGGAAGGGAAGCAGGCGGACGTCGTGATGTGGGACGTTTCGTCTTATCAGGAACTCCAGTATTTATTCGGCGTGAATCACGTGAAGACGGTGTGGAAAAACGGGAAGCGTGTTGCCGGATGAGCTGGCTGAAGAAACGGCAGTGGACATGGCAGGCGGAAGGTGACGTGACGCACGTGCACCAGTGGGTGAAAACGCAGGGGGACGCGGATGTCGTGCTGTTCGGCGCCCCGCTGTCGCGGTCGTCGATCTCTGCGTCGGCGGCTTCCGAATATCCCGAAGCGTTCCGGCGCATGTGGAAAAAGTACAGCGTCTACAACCTGGATGAACGGATCGACCTGACCCGGCTTGCGGTCCGGGATGCGGGTGACGTGGAAATGCACATGACCGATATCCCGGAGTCGCACCGGCGGATTGAGTCGGCGGCGGAAGAAGTGGCGGCGGGCGGCGAAATCACGTGCATGATCGGCGGTGACCACTCGACGACGGCGTGCGCGGTGCGCGGCGTGAAAGCGGCTTTTGCGGATGAAACGATCGGCATCCTGCAGCTCGATACCCATCTCGATGTGCGCGACCCGGGCGAACTCGGACCGGCGAACGGCACGCCGATCCGCCAGCTGATCGACGGCGGCGCGGTCAAAGGTGAACATGTGGCCAACATCGGCCTTCACGGCTATTTCAATGCAAAACCCCTCGTCGAGTACGCCGATGCGCACGGTATCCGGATGACGACGATGCGGGAAGCGCGCAAGAGGGGGATCACCGAGACGGTGCAGGATGCCATCGTTTATTTGAAAGAAAAAGGGGTTACGCGGATTTACGCGACGATCGACATGGATGTGCTCGATATCAGCGCCGCACCGGGGGTTCCGGCATCGACGCCGGGCGGGATGAAGGCGGAAGAGCTGTTCGAGGCGCTGCTCGGAATCGGCAAGTGTCCGGACGTGCGGCACATCGATTTCGTCTGCCTCGATCCGCAGAAGGACAATCATGTGGAAGCCACGGTGAAGACAGGGGTGTACGCGTGGCTGCAGTTCATGACAGGGGTTGCACTGAGGGGACAATAAAATAAAGGGAGGAACGGGAAATGGTCACAAAAGGGGTAAACCGGGAACCGGTCATGGAAACAGCGGACAAAGCGAAGATGTGGAAGTTTTTTGTCTACAGCTTCATCGGGGCGTTCATGTTCTTTGTGCCGGTGACCATCGGGGATAAGAGTTCCATCATGCTGGATCACATCGTCACATTCCTGCGCAATAACGCCGCGCCGGTGCTTCCGTACTATGCACTGGCCGTCATTGCGGCAGGCGCAGTCTATCCGTTCGTTTCAGGAACGTGGAAGAAAACAGCTGTCGATAAAATTTTTGCGGCATTCAAAGTGATCGGTCTCGCCGTGGGTATCATGCTCGTCTTCGGAATCGGACCGGCGTGGCTGTTCGTGCCGGATATGGGGCCGTTCCTGCTGAATGCGCTCGTCATTCCGGTCGGGCTCCTCGTGCCGATCGGCGCCGTATTCCTGGCGCTGCTCGTCGGGTACGGATTGCTCGAGTTCATCGGCGTGCTCGTCCAGCCGATCATGCGGCCGCTGTTCAAGACACCGGGCAGGTCGGCGATCGATGCGGTCGCTTCATTTGTCGGCAGCTACTCGCTCGGGCTGCTCATCACGAATCGGGTGTACAAGGAAGGGAAGTACTCGGGGAAAGAAGCGGCGATCATTGCGACCGGCTTCTCGACCGTCTCCGCGACGTTCATGGTCGTCGTCGCTTCGACGCTCGGACTGATGGAGATGTGGAACACCTATTTTTGGGTGACGCTCGTCGTCACCTTCCTGGTGACGGCCGTATCGGTGCGCATTTGGCCGCTCGCCGGAATGAAAGATGATTATTTTCCGGATGCCGAGCCGCAGCCGGAGAAAAAAGTGGAAGGCAGCCGGGTGAAGGCGGCCTGGCGGGAAGCGAAGGAGACGGTTTCCCATTCCCCATCGCTCGCAGACAATGTCGTCATGAACGTGAAAGACGGACTGCTGATGGCGATGGCGATTTTGCCGACAATCTTGTCGATCGGGCTGCTCGGGCTGGTCCTGGCGGAGTATACACCGGTGTTTGACTGGCTCGGGTACTTGTTCCTGCCGTTCACATGGGCGCTTCAGATGCCGGAACCGATGCTCGTAGCGAAAGCGAGCGCGCTCGGCATCGCGGAAATGTTCCTGCCTGCGCTGCTCGTCGTGGAGGAAGTGCTGATCGTGAAGTTCGTCATCGCGGTCGTGTCGATTTCATCGATCATTTTCTTCTCGGCGGTGGTGCCGTGCATCGTCTCGACGGAAATCCCGATTTCGGTGCCGAAGCTCGTCGTGATCTGGGTACAGCGTGTCATCCTGACGTTGCTGTTTGTCATTCCGATCGCGTACTTGATCCTTTAGCATGCTAACGTGCTAACACTGCATCTTGTTAAAAAATGGAATTTTTTATTTGAATCGGCTGTTCCGAAAATTTATAATTGAAGTACAACCGATGCGGCAGCCTGTGAGCTGCCGCTTTTTTTGGAAAGGACGGATGACGGATGATCCAACTGACGGGGAATGATTTGACACTGCCGGAGATGCACCGGATTTTATTCGGCAAAGAAGGGATCGGTGTCTGCCCGGCGGCCATGGACCGCGTGGAAAAAAGCCGCATGGCGGTCGACCGGATTGTGGAGGAGAACCGGACGGTGTACGGGATCAATACCGGTTTCGGCAAATTCAGCGACGTGAAAATCGACGGGAAGGATACAGCGGATCTGCAGCTCCATCTGATCCGCTCGCACGCGTGCGGGACGGGGCGGCCATTTTCGGAGACCGTATCGCGCGCGATGATCGTCCTGCGGCTCAACGCCATGCTGAAAGGATTTTCCGGTGTAAGGCCGGTCCTTGCCGAACGGCTCGTATTTATGGTGAATGAAGGCATCCATCCGGTCATCCCGCAGCAGGGCTCGCTCGGCGCTTCGGGCGATCTCGCACCGCTCGCGCATCTGGCGCTCGTACTGATCGGGGAAGGGGAAGTGTGGCGCGACGGCAGACCTGTAAGCGCTTCAGGTCTGTGGGAATCGTACGGCCTGAAACCGCTGACGCTTGCCGCCAAGGAAGGGCTGGCGCTCATCAACGGCACGCAGGCGATGACGGCGCAGGGAGTCGTCACCTATTTGGAATCGGAGAAGCTGGCTTTGCAGAGCGAATGGATTGCGGCGATGTCATTCGAAGCACTGCGCGGCATTACGGATGTATTCCACCCCGCTGTGCATGAAGCGCGGGGCTTCCGCGAGCAATGTGACGTGGCGGAGCGGATGCTCGGATGGCTGGAAGGCAGCCGGCTGACGACGGCCCAAGGGGAAGTGCGGGTGCAGGATGCATATTCGCTGCGCTGCATCCCGCAGATCCACGGTGCCACATGGCAAGTGCTGAATTACGTGAAGGACAAGCTCGAAATCGAAATGAACGCGGCGACGGACAACCCGCTCATTTTCGATGGCGGCGAGACGGTCATTTCAGGCGGCAACTTCCATGGCCAGCCGGTCGCGTTCGCCATGGATTTCCTGAAGCTCGGCATGGCGGAGCTGGCGAATGTTTCCGAGCGCCGGATCGAGCGGCTCGTCAATCCTGCGCTGAATGAAGGACTGCCGCCGTTTTTAAGTCCGGAACCGGGTTTGCAGTCCGGGGCGATGATCCTGCAGTACTCGGCAGCGAGTCTCGTGTCGGAAAATAAAACATTGGCGCACCCGGCTTCCGTCGATTCGATTCCATCGTCGGCGAACCAGGAGGATCATGTATCGATGGGGACGATCGGTGCACGGCATGCTCGTGACATCACCGACAACACGCGGCGGGTGCTCGCCATCGAGGCATTCTGCGCGGCGCAGGCGCTCGAATACCGGGGCGCGGATCAGGCGTCGCCGAAAATCCGGGAACGGCATCGGGCGATCCGGAACGTGGCGGGCCGGATTGATGAAGACCGCGTCTTCGGACCGGATATCGAGCGGGTCGCGGCATTTCTGCTGGACGAAGCGCATGCAGGCGGGCGTGAATTCGCAGTGAAGTGACGGCATGCAAAACGGGCACCTTGGCGGGTGCCCGTTTTGTGGTTTCTATTGCATGTCTGCCTGATTTTATTCTCGGAAATACTGGTTTTATTCTCGAAAAAGAGTCCGTTATTCTCGAATAAACCCCGTTTATTCTCAAAAACAACGCTTTTATTCTCAAATCAGCGGAATTCAACCCTTCTTGAAAAGCCCCAGCTTCTCAATCCGCCGCATCGCCTCCGAAATCCGGTCCTCATCGACGAGCAGCCCGACGCGCACATACCCTTCGCCGCCACTGCCGAATCCGCTGCCAGCCGCCACCGCGACATCCGCTTCTTTCAGCAGGTAATCAGCGAACTCGACACTCGTGAACCTTTCCGGAACCGGCAGCCAGGCAAAAAACGAACCGTGCGGCGCTTCGAAATGCCAGCCGATCCGCGCGGCTTCACGCATGAGCGTATCCCGCCGGCGCTCATACAGCGCAACGAGTTCATCGACTGCCTGCTGACTGCCGGTCAAGGCTTCCGCCGCCGCATGCTGGACGGCCGGAAACAGACTGACATACAAATGGTCCTGAATAAGATTGAGCGCTTCGATGATCTGCGGATTGCCGACCGCGAAGCCGATGCGCCAGCCGGCCATGTTGTATGTTTTCGACAGCGTATACAGCTCGACCCCGACTTCCTTCGCGCCTTCCGCCTGAAGGAAACTCGGCGGTTTCGCGCCGTCAAACCCGATGGCGCCATAGGCGAAATCGTGGACGATGCCGATATCGTGCTGTTTCGCAAACGCTACCGTATCGTCAAAGAAGGCGGCATCTGCCGTCGCGCCTGTCGGGTTGTTCGGGTAATTGATGTACAGGAGCTTCGCTTCTTCCCGCGACTCAGCCGGGATTGCTCCGTAATCCGGCAGGAAGCCGTTGTCTTCTGTCAGCGGCATCGTTTCATAGCGCACGCCCGCCAGCGCGGTCCCGGACAAGTAATCCGGGTAGCCCGGATCCGGCAGCAGCATCAGCTGGCCTTCATCCATGACACAAAGCGGCAATTCGACAAGCCCTGCCTTGGCGCCGAACAGGACCGCGACCTCCGTCTTCGGATCGATATCGACAGCATACTCCCTTTTATAAAACGCCGCCGCTGCTTCCTTCAGTTCCCGCGTGCCGCGGAACGGCGAGTATTTATGAGTGACCGGATTTTCCGCTGATTCCTGCAGCGCCTTCACGATATGTGCAGGTGTCGGCTGATCGGGATTCCCCTGGCCGAGGTTGATGACATCCCTGCCTTCGGAAACAGCCTGCTGCACGTTCCGCACAAGACGTGCGAAAAACTGTTCCGGCAGCCGCTGAAGGCGGTTTGAAAATTCCATGATGGCAAGCCTCCATTTTCAGAATAGTTGCATGTGTACTCCGAATCTTATACATTTTTAGTAACCTTGTCTACCGGAGGAATAAAACATGAGAATTGCATGCATACAAATGGATATCGCGTTCGCGGATCCGGACACCAATTTCCGGCGCGCGGAGCGGTTCATGGAAGAAGCGGTGCAGGGCGGGGCGGATGTCCTCGTGTTGCCTGAAATGTGGAACACCGGTTATGCGCTGACCGACTTGGAAAAACTTGCGGACCGGGGAGGCCAAGCGGAGAAATTTCTATCCGATTTCGCCAAAAAACACGATGTCCACATCGTCGGCGGGTCCGTTTCATCCAAAAAAGCGCACGGGTTCACCAATACGATGTATGTGGTCAATAAAACCGGCGACACGGTCGCGGAATACGATAAGGCTCATCTGTTCGGGCTGATGGATGAGCACCTGCACCTCGAGTCGGGGGATTCGGCGAACTTATTCGAACTGGACGGCATCCCGGCGGGCGGTGTGATCTGCTATGACATCCGGTTCCCTGAATGGCTTCGCCGCCATGCACTCGAAGGGGCGAAAGTGATCTTCGTGCCGGCGGAGTGGCCGGCGCCGCGCATCGACCACTGGCGGGTGCTGCTGCAGGCGCGCGCCATCGAGAATCAGTGTTTTATTGTCGCCGTGAACCGGATCGGCAGTGATCCGGCGAATGAATTCGGCGGTCATTCGATGGTCATCGCTCCGTGGGGGGACGTCCGGATGGAACTCGGGACGGGTGAGGAGATCGGCTATGCGGAGATCACGCTCGATGAAGTGGATGAGGTCCGGGGGCGGATTCCAGTGTTCGATGACCGGCGGGAAAGCATTTACACAAGAAAATTGAAAAAATGATTGACACTCCCAGGGAAAGTGAGTAAGATAATCATCAATTGCATACGACCTTATCGTGAGAGACCGAGGGACTGGCCCTATGACGTCCGGCAACCCCCAGCAATGGGAAGGTGCCAAATCCTGCAGCGTTCTTTATGCGCTGACAGATAAGTCGAGAACTTAACCGTTTCGATGTCTCTTTCTGTTGTTCAAGAAAGGGGCATTTTTATTTTGGGCTGGAAAAGCAAGACTTTGGTAACGATAGAAAAAACTCCAAGGACATTCCGCGTCTCTTGGCCTTACCGGACATTGACGCTTTATTTGTGAGGTGGAACCATGATTGAGATAGAAAATCTGACTAAAACTTATACGACAAAGTACGGTACCGTGACAGGTGTGGATCAAGTATCCCTGACAGTAGAGGAAGGTGAGATTTTCGGCATCGTCGGTTATTCGGGTGCCGGGAAGAGCTCGCTGATCCGCTGCATCAACCTCTTGGAGCGGCCGACCTCGGGAGCCGTCCGGGTCGGCGGATCCGACCTCACCAATCTGAGCGGCGAGCAATTGCGGAAAGCCCGCCTGAAGATCGGGATGATTTTCCAGCACTTCCACCTTATCAGCCAAAAAACGGTTTATGACAACATTGCGTTTGCACTTCGGGCTGCAGGTACACCGCCGAAGAAAATCAGGGAGCGCGTAGATGCACTTCTTGAAATGGTTGGCCTGGCAGATAAACGGAACGTGTTTCCAGGCCAGCTGAGCGGCGGACAGAAGCAGCGGGTCGGCATTGCGCGGGCACTCGCGAATGACCCGACAGTGCTGCTGTGTGATGAAGCGACTTCAGCACTGGATCCCAATACGACGCTGTCCATCCTGCAGCTGCTGAAAGACATCAACCGAAAACTGAACATCACGATTATCCTCATCACCCATGAAATGAACGTGGTGAAGGAAATCTGCGACCGGATGGCTGTCATGCAGGACGGCCGGGTGATTGAAGAAGGGGCGGTGTACGATGTGTTTGCCAGTCCGGAAACTGAGCTGACACGGGAATTCATTTCCAGTGTAGTTTCATTCGATGTTCCGGAACCAGTGCTGGCATCCGTCAGCGGTACGCTGATTCGGGTGCTGTTCAGAGGAAATGCGGCAGGAGAAGGGATCATTTCCGATATGCTCCAGCACTATGGGGTGAAAGGGAATTTCCTGCACGGTGCAATCGAATACATCCAGGAAAAACCGCTCGGCATCTTCGTAATGGAGCTGGCTGGCCAGCCGGCAGAAGTGACGGATGCGCTCCGTTACCTGGAGAACCGCCAGGCAACTGTGGAGGTGATGAAGTATGGGCGTTGAGTGGGGACGGATCGTCGAACTATGGCCGGACATCCAGCAGGCTTTCTTTGAGACATTGATCATGATTTCAATTTCTTTCGGTGTCGCTTTCCTGGTCGGTCTGCCGCTCGGCATTCTGCTTTTTGCGACAGAACGGGGCTTGTTCTGGGAGAACCGTTTTGCCAAGTCAGTGCTCGGGTTCATTGCAAATATGATTCGGTCGATACCGTTCATCATCTTGCTTGTGGCGCTGATTCCGCTGACCAACCTGATTGTAGGGACAACGATCGGTCCTTATGCGGCCAGCGTTTCATTATCAGTGGCGGCCATCCCGTTCTTTGCCCGGCTCGTTGAAACGTCATTCCGGGAAATTGATAAAGGCATCATTGAAGCGGCCACAGCGGTTGGGGCAACACCGATGATGATTATCAAAGACGTTCTCCTTCCGGAGGCGAAACCGAGTCTGATCCAAGGGATCACACTCACGCTGATCAGCCTTATCGCCTACTCGGCGATGGCCGGTGTGGTCGGGGGCGGCGGAATCGGAGACTTGGCGATCCGGTTCGGCTATTACCGTTATGACAATACGATCATGATTGTGACTGTCCTCATTCTTATTGTGCTCGTCCAGGTGATTCAGCAGGCGGGCGATTGGACATCGAAAATAATTGATAAACGATAGGAGAGAAAAAAGGATGAAAAAACTTACATTTGTATTGGCTGCAGGAGCACTTGCGTTATCCGCATGCGGAGAAGAGGAAGCTGAAGTAGCGGCAGAGGCCGGGGCAGAAGAAGTACAGGAAATCACGCTTGGCGCGACAGCCGGTCCATACAGCGATATGCTGAACAAAGCGATCGTGCCACAGCTGGAAGAGCAGGGGTATGAAGTGGAGGTCGTTGAGTTCAGTGACTATATCCAGCCGAATATCGCGCTCGATAACGGTGATCTGGACGCTAACTTATTCCAGCATACTGTTTACCTGGAAGGTTTTGAGGAACAGCACGACATGGACTTGACCGCACTCATTACAGTGCCGACAGCACCGATGGGTATTTACTCGAATGTCTACGATTCCATCGAGGCGATCGAAGACGGTGCGACGATCGCCATCCCTAATGATCCGACCAATGCAGCACGCGCGTTCCTGGTACTGCAGGATGAAGGGCTGATAAAACTGGATCCCGAAGCTGACACGCTGACTGTCTCCGAAAAAGATATCATCGAGAATCCGAAGAATCTGGAGTTCAAGCCGATTGAAGCCGCACAGCTGCCGCGTGCTGTAGAAGGAACGGATCTTTCTGCCGTGCCGGGGAATTATGCACTGGCGTCCGATATGGACCTGCTCGATGCACTGGCACTCGAGAACATGCCGGATGAGTACCGCAATGTCGTTGCTGTGACCGCAGAAAATGAAGATGGCGAATTGGCTGCCGATCTTGTGGAAATCGTGGAGTCGGATGAATTTGAAGAAGTCATCGATGCAGAGTTCGAGGGATTCGGCAAACCGGCGTGGATGACTGAGTAAAACAGCACGTGCCGGACAGGCGTTCTGTCCGCCGGCGCAGCAAAGACAGGAGGTGCAGCTATGGAGAAGCTGATTGTTCAGGGAGCCCCGCATATCTACAGATGTGAAGCCGGCGTGCTCGGCAGTTTGGAAGAACACCTTACTGCGCTGGATTATCATTCGGTGCTTGTCGTGCATGGGAAAGAATCATGGACGGCGGTGCAGCCATATTTTCCGGAGTTTGAGAAGGTAGCGTCGGAATTCATTGAGTACCGAAGCGAGTGTTCATTGGCGGAAATCGATCGCATCGCTCAGGCGGCAGGCGGTTCGGATGCGATTATCGGGGTCGGAGGCGGTAAGATTCTGGATCTGGCGAAAGCGGCAGCCCGCCAGAGCGGAACAGAGGTTGTCCTCGTTCCGACTGTCGCCTCCAATTGTGCCGCCTGGACGCCCCTCAGTGTAATTTACGATAACGGAAAATATATCCGTTTCGACATCCATCCGAAAAACGCGTCACTTGTGCTTGTGGAGCCTGAAGTGCTGCTGCATGCACCGATCGATATGCTGGCTGCCGGCATCGGCGATACGATCGCCAAGTGGTATGAATCGGATGTACAGTTCAGGCAGCTGGATGGGTTTACAGCACCGGTAAGCATCGCACACTACGCCGCCCGTCTTTGTTATGATGAATTACTTGAACACGGGGAAGCTGCAATGACAGCCGCCCGGCAGGGAGAACTGAATGACAGCTTCATCAAAACAGCGGAAACGATCATCATGACGGCCGGCCTGGTCGGCGGCTTCAGTGATCCGAACCGCATCGTTGCAGCTGCACATGCTGTTCACAACGGCTTGACTGTGCTCGATGAGACCCATCATCTCCAGCACGGGGCGAAAGTGGCATATGGGATTTTGATCCAGCTGGTCCTGGAAGACCGGTGGGAGGAGGCAGATAAGCTGGCGGAGTATTTCCGGCAGGTGGATCTGCCGACGTCTCTCGGGGATCTCGGCATAGAGGCAGTGACAGAAAAAACGCTGCTTCCGGTGGCAATAAAAGCAGCGGCTCCCAGTGAAACGATACACAACCTGCGGGAAGACGGTGTGCCGGCCCAGGAAGTCTTACAGGCGATGCTCGTTTATGAAAAGCATATCAGTGTTGCCCGCTGATGGAACCGCTCCTGACTCAGGAGCGGTTTTTCTGATCCCATCGCCTTCAGGGCCACATCCTCTGCCCGGAGCGTTCGTGCTTTTCCTGTGGTAAACTGATGGAAAATACGGCAAATGAGGGTGACGATGAAGATCAGACGACTGACAGAACAGGACACAGGTGATTGGCTTATTATGCGGCGCGCGCTCTGGCCGCATTGCCCGGATGAAAAACATTTGAAGGAAATCAGCGAACAGTTGGATAGTATGGATCATGCCGCTTTTGTGGCGGAACAGGAAGAGCCGGCGGGTTTTATTGAAGCGGCCATTCATGAAAACGCTCATGGTGGATTCGGGCGCTGCGGCTATATCGAGGGCTGGTTTGTGCAGCCAGGAACGAGACGGCTTGGAGTCGGTGCCGCTCTTGTCGCTGCTGCTGAGAGCTGGGCGAAAGAACGGGGGCTGAACCGGATGGCGTCGGACACAGAACAGGAGAACCAGATCAGCCGCGACGCGCACAGGCGGCTTGGTTACCAGGAAGTCTTCGAGCGGAGCGGGGAAGCGAAGTTTGTAAAGGACTTGAAACACATCCTGACGTATGGGGATGCTTTTATTGATTACATTGCAGAGGATACACGAAACAGCACATTCAGCCGGCATCTCGGCGGTGCCACCGTCAATGTGGCGGCGGGCGTCAGCCGGCTCGGGCTTCCTTCTTCATTCATTACCGTGACGGGTGATGATGCGGATTCCCGCTTTTTCCGCCGTGCGCTCGAACAGGAGGGCGTGGATCTGGACTATGCAGTGCTCGTTCCGGAAAAACAGGTGAGCGGCGTGTATGTGCACCTGACGCCTGAGTACGACCGCGTCTTCGCTTCCTATGAAAACGGGACACCGGACATCCAGGTGCGTCCGGAGCATTTGAAGGCAGATGCTTTTGAAAAGGCGAGCGTGTTCCACTTCTGTTCGGGGACGATGTTCCAGAAAACGGCACTCGAAACGACTCGCGCAGCGGTGGAACTAGCGAAAACGAACGGCGCGCTCCGCTCGTTCGATGTCAACATCCGGCCGCTCCGCTGGGACAGTGAAGCGCGCTGCCGGGAAATCGTCAAAGAGTTCCTGGCGGAATCGGATATCGTCAAGATGACCACCGACGAGCTGGCGTTCCTCACGGAAACCGATTCATTCGATGAAGGGATCGACCGTTTGGCGGGGCTCGGCATCCCGCTTCTGCTCATCACGGACGGACCGAACGGGACATGCGCGGTCAGCGGCGGCAAAATCGTCCATGTGCCGGTCGTCCCTGTGCAGCCGGTCGATACGACAGGTGCCGGCGATGCGTTCGTCGCCGGCGTCCTTCGCCACGTCCACCTGTTCGGCCTGCCGGAGACAGAAGAGGAAGTTTTGCGCTGCGCGGCTCTTGGCAATAAACTCGGCGCACTCTGCACGACGAAAAAAGGCGCGCTGACGGCGATGCCCCATTTGGAAGAAATTAACGGATTTCTGTAGAAGGAGATGTTATAATGGCAATCCACAGTTTTCACTTGAAGGCCGACTGGCCGGGCGACCGCAATGATGTCGGCACGATTGAGACGAAGGGACTGAAGACGCAAGTATCCATCCCGCCCGAAATGGACGGACCCGGCGTCGGCACGAACCCTGATGAGATGCTCCTCGGAGCATCGGCGACTTGTTACATCATCACGCTGGCGGCGATGATGGAACGGAGCGGACTGGCGAAACGGTCCTTGACGATGGAATCGGAAGGGCTCGTCGATGTAACGGATGGGGTCATTACATACAAGACGATCATCCACCGGCCGAAAATCGTATTGGAACCGGGGGCATCCGAGCGGGAGCATTCGCTCGCCCGGCGTCTGGCTGAAAAAGCCGAATCTTCATGCATGATCACACGGGCCATCAAAGGCAACGTGGAAGTGAAGCTTGAAGCGGATATCTCTTAAATCGGGGACGCAGCGGCCGATAAAGAAACAGAATGGAAATCGGAAACAGAGTTAAGGAGCTTTTTTGAATGGAAAAAGGAAAAGGGAGACGGTTCGGTCAGCGGCTCATCAGAAGAAGTCTGATTGCCAGCGGCATTTATTTCGCAGTGCTGATTGCAAGTCTGGGATACTTGTATATCACCGTCAGTCACAATTATTCACATGTAAAGCAGACGGCGGAACTGCTGATCGGGCTGGAAGCGCTGGAACGGGCGCTCATCAATCAGGAAACCGGGATCCGCGGGTTCAGCCTGACAGGGAATCCGGAATTTTTGGAGCCTTTCAATGAAGGTTCCGCCGATTATCGCCTGGCCGCGGCATCCATCGAAGAGCGCGCTGCGGATTTCACCGGCCATACAGCTTCACTCGAAAAGCTGATCTCGACAGGAGCTGCCTGGCACGAGGAATTCGCAGTGCCGCAAGTGAAGGCGGCTTTGCGCGGTGAGGAAACGAGCGAGGCCCGGCTGCAGGCGGCGAAAGTCCAGTTCGACCGCTTCAGGACGGAACAGGACGAGGCGGCCGCCGCCATTTCGGCGCTGCGCACGTGGTACCGGGAAAAGATGCTCCAGGATTTAAGATGGACAATCGGCTTCATCGGCATCCTGTTCATCCTCGTCAAACTGGCCGAATTCTTTTATTTCCGCCGGAGTACGAACGAGCTCCTGAAACCGTTCGGCCAGCTTTCGGAGGCGGTCGCCAGCTATGCGAGAGGGGATTTCAGCGCATCGGTCCCCGTCGGAGCGGAGGATGACGAAACAGCCGACCTCATCCGGGGCATCGGCGTCATGCGGGAGGAGCTGGAAAAGGACCGGGATTTCCTGGGCCAGATTTTCATGCTGATCAGTTCCATCCAGGAAGGGAAAACATCCGGCGAAGTCTTCCGCAGCACGATCGGCGGTATGGCCCGCATGGTGGAAGCCCCCTTCTCGTCGCTGTATACGAAAAGCGCGGACGGGACGTACCGGCTCCAGATCCGGTACGCGGAAGGCGACTACCAGGAAGGCACGGATGATACCCTCACGGAAGAAAACGGCATACAGGCGCTCATACAGCGGCGCGGGTCCGCCGTATTCGAAGACTGGGAAACGGAACGCCCGCCCGGCAGGCTTCCGGATGCCCTGTTCCATCGCGGCATCCGGTCTTCCGCTCATCTCCTCATTCAAAACGGGTCTGAAGTGACCGGAATTCTGAACTTGACGTCCCGGACGGAAGGCCATTTCAGCGAAACGGCTCTGGACCGGCTGAAAGTGGTGAGCCCGATCATCGCCCTGGCAATCCGCAACGCTGCGCAGAACGACCAGCTCCAGCTGATCGCCATGCAGGATAAGCTCACAGGGCTCTGGAACCGGAGGTACTTCGATGAACGGCTGGCGGAAATGGCCGGCCAGGCGGGTGCCGCATCCCGCCCGTTTCTGTTCAGCGCCATTTTACTGGACGTCGACCACTTCAAAAGATTCAACGACACGTGGGGGCATGCGGAAGGCGACCGGGTGCTGCGCCATGTGGCGGATCTGATGAACAGGTACAGCCGGCCGGGAGATATCGCTGCCAGGTACGGCGGCGAAGAGTTCGCCGTCCTCCTGCCGGATACGCGGGCGGATGAAGCGCTGGAAGCAGCCGAGCGGCTCCGGCAGCTCATCGCGGCCGATTCCTGTTCGGACCGGTATGGAATCACCGCCAGCTTCGGCGTTGCTGAATTCGGGGCGGAGCACTCGCCGGAATCGCTGATGGAACAAGCGGACAAGGCGCTTTATGCCGCAAAGGAGATGGGACGGAACCGTGCCGTGCTCAGCCGCGGCCATTCTCAGGACAGCTGTGCAGGAATTCAGCGGAATGGCTGATGGGAAAGCCGCCAGCTTTCCGGCTTTCTGCCTGCGCCCTTTTGGAAATGAAGGAGGAGATGACAATGACAGCGTATTCAGCATTGGAGCTCGAGGAAGGTTTCCTTGCCGGCGGAAGCGAAACCGCCACGTTCGGCATGGGCTGCTTCTGGGGACCGGATGCGATGTTCGGCTCGCTTCCAGGCGTCATCCGGACCCGGACCGGCTACGCCGGCGGGACGACGCCGGATCCGACATACCGGAAGATGGGCGACCATACGGAAACGGTGGAAATCGACTTCGACCCTGCCGTGCTGCCGTACGAGGAACTGCTCCGTTTTTTCTGGGCCAACCATTACCCGAACCGCGACGCCTACAAAGGGCGCCAATACCTGTCCCTCATCCGTTACCGGAGCGGGGAACAGCTGGAAGCGATCCATCGGGTGAAAGAAGAAGCGGCCCGGTCGATCGGGGAAGCGATCGAAACGGAGATCGCGCCGTTCGACGGTTTCACCCTCGCGGAAGAGCGGCATCAGAAGTACTATTTGAAGCGGTACCCCCGGACGCTCGCCCAGCTGGCGGATCTGTACACCGGCCCGGAAGAGCTGACCGATTCAGTGTTTGCCGCCCGGCTGAACGGATTTGTGAAAGGGTATGGCACACGGGAAGGGCTGCTTGAAGAGATCGGCGGCTGGCCGGTTTCGGCAGAATCAAAAAATGTCTTCACCCGCAAGCTGAATGACATGAAATGGTGATGGGCGGTTCCTTCACGGAGCGGCTCATTTTTTCATTGTATTCGTTCAGAAAATTCCGGATACTAAAAAGAAAGGGAATGAATGGGGGATGGAGATGAAGTATGATGCGGTGATTGTCGGCGCGGGGCTTGCGGGTCTCGTGGCCGCGGCGGAATTGATGGAAACGGACAAGCGGGTGCTGCTCCTCGACCAGGAGCCGGAAGCATCTTTCGGCGGTCAGGCATGGTGGTCGTTCGGCGGTTTATTCCTCGTGGATTCACCGGAACAGCGGCGGTTGGGAATAAAGGATTCGAAAGCGCTCGCCTGGCAGGACTGGCTCGGGACGGCGGGGTTCGACCGGATGGAAGATGAAGACGCATGGGCGGTGAAGTGGGCGAAGGCGTACGTGGATTTCGCGGCGGATGAGAAGCGGCAATGGCTGCGTGAGCGCGGCATCCGCTTCTTTCCGGTCGTCGGCTGGGCGGAACGCGGCGGCTATCTTGCCGAAGGGCACGGCAATTCCGTGCCGCGGTTCCATATCGTCTGGGGGACGGGACCGGGCATCGTGAAACCGTTCGAGGAGCGGGTGCGCGAAGGGATTGCGGCAAGGCGCATCGATTACCGTCCGCGCCACCGGGTCGATGAATTGGTGGCAGAAGACGGCCGGGTGACCGGTGTGCGCGGTGTGGTTTTAGAGGAAAGCGAAGCGGAACGGGGCGTTTCAAGTTCGCGGGAAACGGTCGGCGATTTCGAATTCACCGGCGGGGCGGTGCTTGTTGCCAGCGGCGGCATCGGCGCGAACTTCGAGCTGATCCGGAAAAACTGGCCGTCAAGGCTCGGAACGCCGCCGGACAACATGATCTCCGGCGTCCCGGCGCACGTCGACGGACGCATGCTCGGCATCACCGAACAGGCGGGCGGCCGCATCGTCAACCGCGACCGGATGTGGCATTACACGGAAGGCATCAAAAACTGGAACCCGGTATGGCCGGTCCACGGTATCCGGATTTTGCCGGGCCCTTCTTCGCTGTGGCTCGATGCGGAAGGAAACCGGTTCCCGGTCCCGAATTTCCCCGGATTCGACACGCTCGGTACGCTGAAGGCGATCCGGGATACGGGCTATGATTATTCCTGGTTCATTCTGACACAGCAGATTATCGAAAAGGAATTCGCGCTGTCAGGTTCCGAACAGAATCCGGATTTGACCGGCAAAAGCATCCGGCAAGTGCTCGCCCGCGTGAAAAAAGGGGCGACGGCGCCTGTGCAGGCGTTCCTCGACAACGGAGAGGATTTCGCCCAGGCGCGGGACGCGGAGGAACTCGTGGACAAAATGAATGCGCTGACGGGGGACAGCCTGCTGGACGCTGGTCATATCCGCCGGCAGATCGAAGCGCGCGACCGCGAGATGGATAACGCGTTCACGAAAGATCTGCAGATCACGGCGCTCCGTGGCGCGCGGAATTACTTAGGCGATAAATTGATCCGGGTGGCGAAACCGCATAAACTGCTCGACCCGAAAGCGGGTCCGCTCATCGCCGTCAGGCTCAACATCGTCAGCCGCAAGACGCTCGGCGGGCTGCAGACCGATCTGTCATGCCGCGTGCTGAATGAAGCGGGCGAACCGGTGCCGGGATTGTTTGCAGCCGGGGAAGTGTGCGGGTTCGGAGGCGGCGGCGTCCACGGTTACCGCGCGCTCGAAGGGACCTTCCTCGGCGGCTGCCTGTTCACGGGCCGGGAAGCGGGCCGTGCGCTGGGGAAACTGTAAAGGGCAATAAAATCGGCGGATCTGGAGTGATTACTCCTGTTCGGTAGTAAAGTACAGGATTTCGGTAGTAAGCGTCTAGAATTCGGTAATAAACGCCCGGAATTCGGTAATAAACGCCCGGGCAGCGGCTCCCGAACATCCCTTCCGGGTGCCGTCCAAAAAAATTCTGTTTTTTATTATCAAAAATGAAACTATTCAGCGCCGTCCGTCGTATGAATACATGAGGTGAAAGAGTATGAGTGATTTGACGATTGTACTGGCGTTGCTGCCGGTCCTGATCATCCAGTTCGGCCTGATGATATTCGCGCTGGTCGATCTGATCAGGAATCCGCGGACGGTGGGGCCGAAATGGCTCTGGGGCATCATCATCGTCATCGGGAATATTATCGGACCGGTGTTGTATTTTATCTTCGGGAGGCGGAACTATTGAGTCTGTTGGAAGTGAAGAAGCTGACCAAACGTTACGGGGAGGAATTGGCGGTCGAGGATGTTTCGTTTGAACTGACCGAGCGGACGTCGACGGCTCTGATCGGACCCAACGGTGCGGGAAAGACGACCACGCTGTCCATGCTGGCCGGGCTGCTGAAGCAGACGGAAGGGTCCATCAGCTGGCATAACGGGACAGGCATCGGTTTCCTGCCGCAATATCCGCAGTTCTTCCCATGGCTGACCGCGCTGGAATTCACGGAAATGGCGGCGAAGATCAGCGGTGTCGAAGCGAAGAAAGCACGGGCGCAGTCGGTCCGCACGCTCGAATTCGTCGGTCTCGGGAACGCGAAGGACAAAAAGGCGGGCGCATTTTCCGGCGGCATGAAGCAGCGGCTGGGGCTTGCGCAGGCGATCGTGCATCAGCCGAAACTGCTGCTGCTCGATGAGCCGGTATCCGCCCTCGATCCATCGGGCCGGCGGGAAATCATGAACCTTTTGAAGTCGCTCCGGGAGGATACGACCATCCTTTATTCCACTCATATTCTGAACGATGCGGAGGAGATGACCGATCAGCTGCTGTTCCTGCAGCACGGAAAGCTCGTGGAGCAGGGGTCGCTGAAAGATGTGAAGACCCGCTATGCGGAACCGCGTATCCGGGTCACCTTCAAAGATCCGGAGTCTGCTGGACTGTTCACGGGGAAAGCGCCGTGGGATGCTGTCCGGGACGGTCACATCGTATACATACCGGTCAAGGGCGGTCATCCGGCAATCGAGGAAGTGATGGGGTATTTCGCGGCGAATCCTTCCGGTGCGGACGGAGTCGAACGGCAGACAGCCTCGCTGGAAGAAATATTTTTGAAGGTGGCGGGCAGGCAATGAACCAATTCGGTGTGCTTTTAAAAAAAGAATGGCGGGAGCATGTCCGCAACTATAAAATCCTCTGGCTGCCGGCGGTATTCGTCCTGTTCGGCATCATCGAACCGGTCACCCAGTACTTTTTGCCGCAGATCATCGAGTCGGCCGGCAACTTGCCGGAAGGGGCCGTATTCGAGTTCCCGACACCCGAACCCGAACAGGTCCTTGTCAGTGTCATGGGGCAGTATCAGTTCATCGGGCTGATCATCCTGATCCTCGCCTACATGGGAGCCGTGGCCGGGGAACGGCGGAGCGGCACGGCGACGCTCCTCTATGTCCGGCCGCTGTCGTATCCGGCTTACTTCCTGAGCAAATGGGTGATGGCCGTGTCAGCCGGACTCGCCAGCGTCTGGCTCGGATTCCTGGGAGCGGCCTATTACATCTGGCTGTTTTTCGGTGACATCGCAGCCGGTGATTTCCTGCAGTTCGCCGCATCCTACAGTTTATGGATCATCCTCTTCCTGACGATCGTCCTGACGGCAAGCGCGGCACTCCCGCATCAGGGGCTGGCGGCGGCCGTGGCGATGGCGCTGGTCTTCGCCGCACAGATCCTGGACAGCCTGCTCGGGGTTTACTGGACAGCGTCGCCGCTGAAGCTGCCGGCTTACGCGCAGAGCTGGCTGGCCGGTGCACCGGATGCGGGGGATTTTTGGTGGTCATCCGTCCTGGCGGTCCTGCTCACCCTGCTGTTCATCGGATTGGGCATCTGGCTGTCGAAGCGGAATGCCGCACAGACGAAAGTCTGAGGGGAATCCGCAGTTCCGGCCTGGTGTTCGCGTGATTTACGCAATTTTAACCTCCATCCTGTATACTGGGCCAAACGGCGCTGTGCGGCCTGGGAGGGATGATATTGAAAAAATGGCTGATCATAGCCGGAATATTGGCGGCAGGTCTTGTCCTGCTTGCCTGGGCGGGTAATCGGTGGCTCATGGTTACGCATTATACGATCAGTTCCCCCGGCGTTCCTGAAGCGTTCGACGGCGCGCGCATCGTCCAGATTTCCGATCTGCACAGCGCCACGTTCGGCGAAGGGCAGTCGGCGATCCTGGAAAGGACAGCGGCTGCCGGACCCGATGTCATTTTCGTGACGGGCGATATCGTCGACAGTGCGCGGTACAATTTGGAAACGGCGCTGACGCTGATGGAGGGGCTGACGGAAATCGCGCCGGTCTTTTTCGTGACCGGCAACCAGGAGATCTCGAAAGACCGCATACGGCAGCACATGGCGGCTCTGCAGGAACTGGACCTTACCGTACTGGAAAACGAGCTGGTGGAGTGGACTCGGGGTGGCGAAACCATCCATATCGCCGGAATCCATGATCCCCTGCTCGATGCGAGCTATTACGACCCGCTGCCGGAGGTCACCGTCACGGATCCGGAAGTCGAATATGCAGAGAGGGCGGCGGGATACGTCCGGCAGTCCCTGGAAGAAATCGACTTCACCGATACATTCACACTGCTGCTCGCGCATCGCCCCGAAATGGCGGACCTGTACGCAGAGGCCGGGTCGGATGTCGTATTCTCCGGACACGCCCATGGCGGGCAGATCCGCATCCCGGGAATCGGGGGTTTATTCGCGCCGGGACAGGGGTTCTTTCCGGAGCTGACGGAAGGCGTCCACGAATTCGGTGACACGCGCCTCGTCATCAGCCGGGGAATCGGCAACAGCAGTTTCCCGCTCCGGATCAACAACCGGCCCGAAATTGTGGTGGTCACACTGGAGTATGAATCGTAAAAGGAGTATCAGGATGATTAAACCGCATGAAGTGGAACTCCGGCTGCACACGCCGGAGACGGAAATCAGCTACGAACTGCCGGCAGATCAACTGGAATTCACCGGTCTGCCGCAGGATTTGATCCGGGAAGATGCCGGAGACCCGAAAAAACACCTGGTCATTATTTGGGTGAGAGGCCGGGAAGCCGGCTTTTTCGAGCTGGATGGTTCAGAAGACCGGCGTAAGTATACCGACAATCCGGACACGCTGCTGTTACGGGGCTATTCGGTCGACCCCGGTCTGCAGGGGCGGGGCGTAGCCACCGGTTCGATCCGCGCGCTGCCGGAATTCGTGCGCCGGCATTTTCCGAAAATAAATGAAGTCGTGCTCGGCGTCAACGCGCGGAACACTGCCGCAAAGCATGTCTACCAGCGGGCGGGGTTCAAGGATACCGGCCGGCGGTTCATGGGGAAAAAAGGGGAGCAGCTCGTCATGAGCCTGCGCGTGAAATGATCAGACTTCGAAGTATAGGTGCTTATGGAGGCTGCAGCCCGGATTGAATGGAGCGCTGCAGTTCGGGCAGACGGACGCGCAGTCCAGATATTCCCGGACGGTCAGTTCATGCCGGCAGGTACCGCACAGCACGGCCTGCTGCCCGAATTCGCCCTTCGGCCAGACGGCTGGCCGTCCGCAGCCTACCGCTTCATGGCATTCGTAGCAAGGGTAATAAACCCCGCAGCAATAGAACTTGATGGCGATGCGGTCGATTTCCGAATGATAATGGGCACAGCGCGTTTCCGGATCGACGTCGATCCCTTTTACAATCGTCACGGTCATCCCTCCTGTCAGCTGCCGATAGACCAAGGATACGGCAAATCGGGACAGACAGGAAGGATTTTCGATGAAAATGAAGAAAGAGTGAAGAAGCGGGAACATGCTGGCTGAAAAAGGAGGGGTATGATGGACAGGACGATTTATATTGTGAGGCACTGCAAGGCTACCGGGCAGGATCCGGATGCGGAACTGACCGCAGAAGGAAAAGTCCAGGCGGAGGCGCTTGCGGATTTTCTGGAGAAACAGGATGTGAAGGAAATCGTTTCAAGCCCGTTCACCCGGGCGGTGCAATCGGGCACACCTGCAGCCGGACGGCTCGGGCTGGACATCCGGACGGATGAACGGCTGAAAGAGCGGGTGCTGGCTTCGGGCGACATGCCCGACTGGCTCGAAAAACTCGAAGAGTCGTTCATGGACAGCAGTGTAAAGCTGTCAGGCGGCGAATCCGGACTGGAAGCGCAGGACCGGGCGGCGGAAGTGATCGCGGATGCGGCGGACGGCACAGTGATCGTCACGCACGGCAACCTGATGGCGCTCATGCTGCAGTCCGCCGATCCGGCATTCGGGTTCGAAGAGTGGAAGACGCTGTCGAATCCCGATGTTTACGAAATGAAGATCGAAGGCGCCCTGAAATCGGTCCGGCGCATCTGGAACGGCTGAACCGCACATCCGAATGTGCGGTTTTTTTGCGCTTTTGATAAACTGGACTCATATGACACCGATAGCCAAGAGGGAGGAAGACCGATGGAAAACCAGTATGAGCGCGATGTGAACGACGCGCTGGACCGAGTGTTCGAAGAAGAAATGAAACATGTGCACGATGCGCTCGATCAGGAACTGCTCATTTCGCTGATCGGGGAAGTCAATGCCGGGAAATCGTCGACCGTCAACCGGATCATCGGGGAAAACATCGCGGGTACCGATCCGAAACCCGGCGAGACGGTCAGTGTCGATCCGTACAACATCCGCGGCCTGGAAAAGATCAGCTTCATGGATACGCCGGGCCTGAACGATCCGAATGATGAAAACCCCCGCAAGACGATGGAATTCGTGCGCAATTCCGATGTGGTGCTGTTTTTCCTGAATGCTGCCGGCACCGTGTTCTCAGAGAGCGAACGTGAAAAGTTCAGGGAAATCGAAAAGCTCAATAAGGACATTCTGATCGTGCTGAATAAAATCGATGCGGCGGAAAACATCCCCGGTCTTCTTCACTTCGTCCAGGACCAGACCGGCTACAAATACGAAGTCATCCCGATCTCTTCCAAGACGGGCGAGAACCTGGAATCGCTGAAGAAAGCGATCCTTCATTTATTGGAAAAAAAGGGCAAAGACCTGCTGTTCGCACGGAGCATGAAAGAGAAAGCGGCCGCCGCTAACCGCTGGATCGTCGCTTCCGGCATTTCAGCCGGCGCGATCGGCGCATCCCCGATCCCCGGTTCCGACGTCGTGCCGCTGACGACGCTGCAGGTCGGCCTGCTCATCCGGCTCGCGAAGCTGTATGACAAACCGATCACCCGCCGGGCGGCAAAGGACATGATCGTCATCACGGCGACGCGGACGATCGGCCACTCGCTTTATCGGCAGGCGGTGAAATTCATCCCCGGCGCGGGATCCGTCGCGGGTGCGGTCATCGCTTCTTCCATGACGCTGGCGCTCGGGTATGGCGTGAAGTATGCGTTCGAGAACAACATCGCGCTCGACTATGACATGATCGGGGATCTGTACCAAAAATATAAGGATCAGGCGAAGCGGGAAAGCTGACCGTCTGGTGGAGGGAGGTGCGCGATGCTGCGGATACTCGCAGTGGAGGACGATCCGGGCGTCCGTACGATGCTCGAGCTGTTCTTCTCGAAAGAAGGGATCGCCGGCGAGTTCGCAGAGGACGGACTCGACGGCTACGACAAGTACAAAGAGGGCGACTTCGATCTTCTCGTCCTTGACTGGATGCTGCCGGGCATGGACGGCATGGCGCTGTGCCGGAAAATCCGGGAAGAGGGGGGCACGGTCCCGATCATTATGCTGACGGCGAAAGACAGCGAATCGGATCAAGTGATCGGTTTTGAGATGGGCGCCGATGACTATGTGACAAAACCGTTCAGCCCGCTGGCCCTTATGGCGCGCATCCGGGCAGTCGCTCGCCGCTCGGGGAATCCGGATCCGTCGAATGAAATCAGGACGGCGCATTTCCGTGTGAATACCGAAACACGGGAGGTGCTGGCGGCTGGCCGTTCGATCGAGAACTTGACGCCGAAGGAATTCGATCTCCTCGTTTATTTCCTGCAGCATCCGAGGCAGGTATTCAGCCGCGAGCAGCTGCTGGAGCGGGTGTGGGGCTATGAGTTCTACGGGGATGAACGGACCGTCGATGTGCATATCAAAAGGCTCCGGAAAAAGATTCCTGGCGGCGAGTCGCTGATCCATACGGTTTGGGGCGTCGGGTACAAACTCGAGGAGCGCAAGGATGCGGATTAAATACAGCATCCAGCTGATCCTGAGTTTTCTCGTCGTGCTGCTGACCGCTTTTCTTGTCCTGAGCATCCTGTTCACCCGCTACGTGGAGGAATTTGCGTTCGACGAGAAAGCGGACGAATTGATGGCATACGGCGACCGCATTCTGAGCGACTTGGAACGGGAGCGCCCGGGCCCTTATTTGCAGGCGTATGTATCCATTTTGGAAGCGCGGAACATCAACTTCATCGTGTTCGATCAGCGCAGAGGTGTGCTGTACCCGATTTCCGGGGATTTTCCGGAAGTGGAACTGACCGCTGAAGAATGGAACGTGATCGAAAGCGGCCGGACGCTTGTCGTCAACCGGGATTCCGAACGCTTCGACAGCCCAGTGACGTTCGTGGCCATGCCGTATACATCAGAAGGGGAGCTCGTCGGCTTTGTGCTGCTCGCAGCGCCGGTCGGCGGCACGAGTGAAATCATAAGTGAATTGAGTTCTTCACTCGTCACTACGATGACATTCGCGCTTTTATCGGCGCTCGTCATCAGTTTCCTGCTGTCCCGTCTCCACGTCAGCCGCATCAAACGGTTGCGGAAAGCGACGGGTCTGATTGCGGAAGGCGAATATGACGTCAGCGTCCCGGCTTCGAATTTCGATGAAATCGGTGACTTGGCGCAGGATTTCGGTGCGATGGCGGAACGGCTCAAACGGTCGAACGATGAAATCGAGCAGCTTGAGAACCGGAGGCGCCAGTTCATGGCGGATGTCTCCCACGAGATGCGGACGCCGCTGACGACGATCGCCGGTGTCGTGGAAGGGCTCCGGAGCGGTGTGATTGATGAGGATCAGCAGGAAAAAAGCATCCAGCTCGTGAGCGGCGAGACGAAACGGCTGATCCGCCTCGTCAATGAAACGCTCGACTACGAAAAAATCCGCTCGAACCAAGTGAAGCTGATGAAAGAGCGGATCGACGCCGACGAATTGTTGGAAATCATCCAGGAACAGCTGGAAGGGCAGGCGGCCGAGAAAGGGAACCGGATCATCTCCGAGCCCGAGCCCGGCGCTGTGATTTATGGCGACATGGACCGGCTCATCCAAGTGCTGACGAACATCGTGAAGAATGCCATCCAGTTCACCGAAAATGGCGCGATTACGCTCCGGGCGCACGAAACCCCGGACGGTTCCGTTTTGGAAGTGGAAGATACAGGTGCCGGCATCGATGCGGAAGAAATCGATTCCATCTGGCGGCGCTATTATAAAGTGGACGCTTCCCGCGGAAGCCGGCAGTTCGGCCTCGGGCTTTCCATCGTCAAGCAGCTCGTGACGCTCCATGGCGGCACCATTGAAGTGGAAAGCGCGCTGGGAAAGGGTACCCGTTTCATCATCCGGCTGCCCGCAGCGGCACAGACAGAAGAATAAACAGGGTTTGCTTTAACCGGCTGCAGAGCGGAGACTGCAGCCGGTTTTTTTGCGGAATAAAAACGGGTGATTCAGGAGTGGTGGGCGGGCGGCGATGCAGAGGGTGGCGAGAGAGAGATAAGGGGCGGCGAGACCGGGATAAGGGGCGGCGAGACCGGGATAAGGGG
>NZ_NHTN01000066.1 GCF_002167005.1 Indiicoccus explosivorum | reverse complement strand
GCGGAAGGCGTCGACGATCTCCCGGAAGAATAAAAAAGCTGTTCTGGCAGAGCCGCAAAGGAAGGAGTTTGCTCCTCTCTTTGCGGTTTTTTGGGGTTGTCTCGGGCTCGAGGGTGCTTATCTCGGTCTCGAACCCCTTTATCTCGGTCTCGAACCCCTTTATCTCGGGCTTGATGCCCTTTATCTCGGTCTCGAACCCGCTTATCTCGGGCTTGATGCCGCTTATCTCGGTCTTGAGGCGGCTTATCTCGGTCTTGAGGCGGCTTATCTCGGTCTCCCCAATCCTTATCTCGTTCTCCCGCAAAAAATCCCCAGACTCCCGCTTTTTTCTATCGTATTAATTTTCAGAAACCTTTATAATGAGAAGACCACTCGATCTCAAAAAGGAGTCCTGACCATGCGCGCTTACTACAAGGAGTTCTTTCTGTTCCGGGATGTCACCGTCATGTGTGTGCTGCTTGTGCCGCTGCTCCTTTTCACACTGTACCATGCCCTTGCCTGGCAGATTTGGCTGTCGTTTGCAGTCGGGATGGCCGCTTATGCGCTGAGTGAGTATGTGGTCCACCGTTTCCTGTTCCACATGAAAACGCCGAAAGATCCTTTCCTGCTGAAAATGATCAAGCGCCTGCACTTCGACCACCACTCAGATCCCGATGATTTGCATCTTTTATTCCTCCCGCTGTGGTTCAGCCTGCCGAATTTCCTGGTCTCGTCCGCTATTTTCCTGGTGATTACAGACAGTCTGGTTTGGACTGCCGCTTTCCTGTCGGGGATCATGACGTACTTCCTTTATTACGAATGGACGCATTACGTCGCACATAAACCGATTTTGCCGCGCACTGAAGTCGGCCGGCGAATAAAAAAAGCGCACCTGTGGCACCACTTCAAAAATGAAAACTACTGGTATGGCGTAACGCACACCTCCATCGATAAGACGCTGGGGACGTACCGCGACCAGAAACAAGTGGAAAAAAGCGCCACAGCGCGGAATCTTGAAAAGCGCGGCCGCTGATGCTGCCGCCAGGGCGGCCGAAATACGCCCATAACGAAAGCCCTCCGCTGCTGGAGGGCTTTTCAGTATGCTGATGACGGTTTTTTTCTGGTCAAACGTCGATCTTCCGGCCCCTCCAGTTCACCGAGTGCAGGACATTCACGCGGAACAAGGAATACATGAAGATGATGGTGAAAAACAAGAACAGGATCGGGTAAAACAAAAAGATGAACCAGGGAAAGTTGCCGCATCTGCGGGCGTACCAGCCGGTCTGGATGGCGTACAGCAAATACAGCAGCCCGCTGACGGCTATGGCGCCGGCATTCCCGGATGCAAGCGAGGAAATAAAGGAAATCGCACTGATGAAACTGCCGGAAATCCAGACGATGGTCATCGCCATGACGAGCGGATTCGTGGACTTCGAACCGAGGGCGAAGCTTTTGCACCAGCCGTCCACCAAACTTCTCATCCCTTCCGGGTACATCCGGAAAGATAGGATCCCCTTCCCGCCCAGACAGCGGACCGGAAGATTCTCCCCGAGAAACGCTTCCCCGAGCGCAATATCATCCATGAGGGCCCCTTCGATTTTCTGATGGCCGCCCGTCTGGAAGTAGTCGTCTTTATTGCACAAAATGCACGGGCCGAACGAACCGGCCGGCCGGAGACGGTCTCCGCGGACGGTGAACACATTCATGCCGACGATGACGATGATGTTGAATACGGCGGACAAATTCTCGTACAGGTTGCGGACCGTGTGATAGGGCTGCAGGGAAAGGATGCCCCTCGCGCCTTGGCCGCTGTAGAAAAGCAATAATTTTTCAATGGCATCTGCGTTCGCGAAGTACGTATCGGCATCCAAAAACAGCAGCCATTCGCCTTTCGCTTCGTTCGCACCGAACCAGCATGCCGAAGACTTGCCGGCTCCCTTTCCCTGTGATTTATTCCGGAGCACGGTTGCACCGAACGATTCGGCGACTTCAGGTGTGCCGTCGGACGAATCGTCGTCGACCACAAGGACTTCGAAAGATCTGTACCGCTGTTCCGCCAGCGATTGCAATAAAGGCGGGATGCGGATGCTTTCGTTCCGCGCGGGAATGATGACGGACAGGAATGGAAGGTCGGCACGGCCGCGGGCTTCGGGTTTCGGCAATGACCAGAACATGAAGACACCGGTCAGGACGGCAAAAAATCCGATCGATACATTAATGATGTCTGCAGCAGTCATCGGAACCCTCCTTGTCTTAGTCGGCAGTCTTCCGCAATTCCGCTCCGCCTCGGTCATCGAGCATGAGTTCCTGCGCGGCGATCTTGGCGGACAGAAGGACGATCGGCACACCGGCGCCCGGATGCGTGCTGCTTCCTGTAAAATACAAGTTCGAGCAGTGGGTCGCCTTGCTCTGCGGGCGGAGATGGTTGCTTTGGGACAGTGTCGGCTGCAACCCGAACGTCGCGCCGTTATACGCGTTGAATTTCGTCTCGAAGTCCAGGGGCGTCATGTGCGTTTCGGCGACGATTTCATCTTCGGCAAACTCGAATCCCGGAATCTTCTTCAGCGCGTCCAGAATATAGCCGCGGTAATACGCAACGGTCTCCTCATCCCATTCATACTCTGCTGCCGCGACGTTGGACACCGGCATGAGGATGTACAGCCCGTCTTTTCCTTCAGGAGCTAATGAAGGATCGATTTTCGACGCGATGTACACATAAAATGAAGCATCCGTCAGTTTCTTCCCCGAGAAAATGTCTTCCAGATTTTTATCCAATTTTTCATTAAAAATGAAGTTATGGACATGTTCGATCTCGGTGAACTTCCGGTCCATCCCCAAATACAAGAGGAAACAGGAGCAGGTGTAATCCATTTTGTCGATTTTTTTGTCCGTGAACTTCCCTTTCGCTTCGGGCGATTTGACCAGGTTTTTCATGGCATAAGGAAAATCGGCGTTGCACACGACATAATCCGCTGGCACTTCCCGGTCCTCCACCCGGATCCCAACCGCTTTCTTGTCATCGATACGGATTTCCTGCACATCCTGGCCGTAAAAAATTTCGCCGCCCAGTTCGCGGAAGAGTTTTTCCATCGAGGTGGCCATCGTGTACATCCCGCCTTTGATGAACCAGACGCCATATAAAAACTGAAGCATCGGAATCATCGTGTAGAACGACGGGCTCTTATACGGGGAAATGCCTATGTACAGTGTCTGGAAGCTGATGATCTGCTTCAGGCGTTCGTTTTCGATGTACCGGCCGATGAACCGGTCGGCCGTATCCAGCACTTTCATTTTCCTGCCTTTTTTCAGCATGGACACGTTGTAGAAATCGCGGCGTCTGCGGAACGGCCGCTGCAGCACGTCTTCTTTGGCGAACTTGAACAGCTTGTGCACTTCGTGGAGGTATTGGAAAAAGCCGCCGACGTCCGGTTCATGGATTTCTTCGATGGTTTTCGTCAGCCGCGGGAGATCGGAAGACATGTCGATCGGCTCATCCGGCCGGTCACTGAAATAAGCCCGGTACATCGGGTCCAGTTTCTCCATCGGAATGTAGTCGTCGGGGTCGCGGCCACACAGCCGGAACAATTCCTGATACACGTCCGGCATCATGACGATGCTCGGGCCGAGGTCGAACTTGTAGCCGCCGACTTCCACACGGTTCATTTTCCCGCCGGGTGTCGCTTCCTTTTCATACAGCGCCACCTGGTATCCGGCATGCTGGAGCCGGATGGCGCTTGCAAGTCCTGCGACTCCCGCGCCGATGACAATCACTTTCTTCTTCACGCTATCTCCTCCTTTCACTGGCGATGATGGCTGTGAGCCGGCCGCGGTTGTAGCGCTGGGCGATAATGATCGGGAAATTGAACAGCACCGCATACGCCACCATCGCCCAGCCTGCCCAGAACGGGTTCCACAGAAAAAACAGCGGTGCGGGGAGTATGGAAAGCCAGTGCGTCAGTTCCGCCCGTTTCGTTTCCGCCGCGAATCTCTTCAGCTCCTCCAGTTGTTTGCCGGGAAGCCGCTTTTTACTGTAACCCCGCTTCAGGAAAATGGTCCCGTCGATGATCCGGCCTTTCCAGTACTTCACCTTGAACAACCGCTGCCACAGTGCCCCCGATCGCTCCCAAGGATAAATGCGGGACCAGGCGTGTTCTTTCAGGAAAAACGACAGAGGCAGTCTCATGCAGATGAACGAAATGGATAAATGGAAGAACGTCCATGCGGCGGCATCGATGGCGACCACCCAAACCGCAGGCAACGTGACAACCGGCAGCGGCATGGAATCTCCCCTTCCGTCAGTTATTCTTCCGAACGGCCGTTTCCCTTCATCCGTCCTGGCCTGTATCCCGCTGGACAATTTTCTGTCCGACCTGCTGGCCGCTCAGCGTCACCATCGGCATCCCGCCGCCCGGGTTCACCGTCCCGCCGACAAAGTACAGGTTGTCATAGCGTTCACTTTGTTTCGGGTGCTTGAACCCTTTATTTTTCGAGCGGTCCGACAGCGTCCCGTAAATCGCTCCCCGGTCGGAGCCGTACACCCGCTGAATGTCCTCTGGGGTCCAGACGTCCTGCGTCACGATGTGGTCGCGCAATCCGTCCAGTCCCATCCGTTCCAGCTTGTTCAGGACATTCTCCGCAAACCGGTCATATTCTTCCCGGGTGAACGGCTCATCCTGCACGTACGGAATGTGCGGGAGCACTTTCAAGTTCTCATGACCCGGCGGTGCCGTCGTCGGATCGGTTTTATTCGGATTCACCAAATAAATGACCGGATCATCCGGCAGTTTGTGCTTATGGAAAATCGTATTCATCTGCTTTTTCATGTCTTCCGCGAAGAAAAAGTTATGATGGCCGAGCTGCGGGTAACTTTTTTTGACGCCCAAGTGCATCACGAGCCCGGAGCTGGCGGGTTCGAACTTCTTTTTCAGCTTTTTGACGTAGCCTTTCTTTTCATCCAAAAGCTGTTCGTACAGCGGAATGACTTCCATGTTGGAAACATAGTAATCAGCGGCGACTTTCGCGCCGTCATCCAGCAAGGCGCCGGTGATGTTGCCTTTCTCTTTATAGAGGCGGGTGACGCCGACTCCCGTATGGATGTTGACGCCGACCTCCTCGGCCAGTTTCACGAGCGCATCGGCGAGCCGGTTCATGCCGCCGGGCACATACCAGACGCCCTGGTCGTGCTGCATATAAATCATCATGTTCAGAACAGCGGGCGCGTCATACGGGGAAGAACCGACGTACTTGATGAAATAGGACAGCATGTCCTTCAGCTGCGGATTGCTGATCCGCTTGTCGATGGCACTATGTACGGTCGAAAAAAGATCGAAATTCTTGAGAGCGTTGATTGCGCCATGGTAGCGCGTAAGTTCTTCCGCGCTGTCCAGCCCGTGCGCGAAGTACCCTTTCTCGGTCATGTCGTACAGCTTTTTGGAGTACTTCAGCAAATCGGCATACTCACGCATATCCCGCCGGCTCAGCGACGGATTTTTCGCCGCCATTTCATTGAGGTCCTGGTACAGGTCGATGATGTTCCCGTCCGGAAAAAATGAGCGCCACTGATGATCCAGCCGGATGATCGGCACGTAATCTTCCATCCGCTTGCCGCTGTCGGCGAACAGCTTCGCGAAGATTTTCGGCATCGTGAGGATGGACGGGCCGAGGTCGAAACCGAACCCGTCCTGCTCCAGCCGGTTCAGTTTGCCGCCGATGTGGCGGTTCTTTTCGAATAACGACACTTTGTATCCCCGCTGGGCGAGCGAGATTGCGGCGGATATGCCGCCGAGTCCTCCCCCGATTACTAAAACCCGTTTTTGTCCTGTCAATTTCACCAGCACCTTCCGATAGTTTTCATGCCAAAATGAAAGCGGCTTCCTTCCTTGTTATCTTTCCCATACCCTCATCCAGCCGGTTCAATCCTTGCCGCGTCCTCCTCTTCCGTGAAAAGAAACACAGCGCGCAACACCCTTCCCAATCATTGTACATACCATGTACAACTTTGTACAATGAAGAAACGGTACATTTCAAGTCCAAGGATTATGAAAGTTGACGTTTCTTGGGCTGAATGGATAGAATAATTAAAAAAAAAGCGAGGTTCTTATGTTTACTACTCCGATTGCAAAGTTACTGCGGCTGTTGTCCGGCGACGAAAGCAAAGATCCGCTGATCCCGCCGGAGCCTGTGAAAATGAGAAAAGATTTCTTGGTGGATACGTCCATCCACCCCGCCTCCCTTTCTTTTTATTACCCGGACGGGGCGGAACAGGAATCGCTTCCTGTATACATCAATTTCCACGGCGGGGCATTCATCATGAACAGCAAGGAAATGGATGACCCGTTCTGCCGGTACTTGGCGAACCGCGCGGGATGCGCCGTCCTCAACATCGGTTATGCAAAAGCGCCGGAATTCCCTTTTCCGGACCCGATCATCCAGAGCTATGAAATCATTCAGTGGATGAAAGGGAGAGCGGAAGAGCTGAAGATCGACCCGGACCGAATCATGGTCGGCGGTCAAAGTTCAGGCGGGAATTTAGCGGCGGCCCTCTGCCTGTACCTGGAGGAAAAGGCGGAGAAACAGCCGCTTCTCCAAGCGCTGTCTTACCCGATGCTCGATTTCGTCACGCCGCATGCTGAGAAACCGGAACCGAAATGGCTCCGTGCCCGCTATCCCCAGTTTGCGAACTTTTTGAACATGTGCTACCTGCCGGACCAGAAGCAGGCCCGCAACCCGCTCGCTTCACCGGTCTGTGCGGATATCGACAGCGGTCTGGCCCCCGCTGTGCTCATCATCGCTGAACATGACGCGTTCAGGCCAGAAGGCGAGTTCTACGCCCGGAAACTGAAAGCCGCCGGCGTCAGCGTCCACGATGAACTGTTCGAAGGCTGTTACCACGCCTTCACACTCGAAGGGCCGAAAGACAAAGCTGAGGAAGCATGGGATCTCATCGCCCGGAAAGCGAGGGAAGCCATTGCGGATTCCAAAGCGGCGAATGAAACAGGCGCCGGACAGCACTGACGCGATGGCAGCTGAAAAGAAACAAAAAAAGGCGGGAGAGTAATTTAATTCCTCTTCCCGCCTTTTTTGTTTAGCAAGATTTCTTCGTTCCTGCCGCCCGGCACCGGACATCATGTGCCGCAGTACGTGCGGTACGGCCGGTCCGACGGCGGAGGCGGAGAAGCGTATGCGTCCTGCTCTTCGGTATACGCGTACGGGTCCCTCAGCACGGCGAGCAGCCGATTCAGGACCGTGAGATCGCCTTCGCCTGCGGCTTCCAGCGCTTCCTCCACGCGGTGGTTGCGCGGGATGACCGCCGGATTGCTGCGGCGCATCAATTCCGCCGCCTCTTCAGCACCCGCTTCCTGCCGGCCGAGCCGTTCCTGCCATCCGGCCTGCCACTCCTTGAAATCGTTCGATTCGAACAGGTCCGGTTTCCCGGCCCCAGCGGACGAAAGCGCCCGGAACGTGTTCGTGTAATCCGCCCCCTGCTCCCGCATCATCTTGAGAAGCGCATCGATCAGCGCTTCATCGCCGCTTTCTTTATTGAATAAACCCAGCTTCGCCCGCATGCCTTCCAGCATTTCCGACTGGAAGCGGCCGATGTAGGCCTCCAGTTCCGCCTGGCACAGCTTCGCCGCCTGTTCCGCATCCTCGTGGATGAGCGGCAGCAGCGCTTCCGCAAACCGGGCCAAATTCCAGCCGCCGATCGACGGCTGGTTGCCGTAGGCGTACCGGCCCTGGATATCGATCGAGCTGAAGACGGTCGCCGGGTCATACGCGTTCATGAACGCGCACGGTCCGTAATCGATCGTCTCGCCGCTGATGGTCATGTTGTCGGTATTCATGACGCCGTGGACAAAGCCGGCGAGCTGCCACTTGGCGATCAGCGCGGCTTGCCGCTGCGCCACATTCCGGAACAGCGCCAAATACGGATTGTCCGATTCCGCCGCTTCCGGGTAATGCCGGCCGATCGCATAATCGGCGAGCGCTTTCAGCGCATCCCGGTCTTCAAGTGCCGCCGCATACTGGAACGTGCCGACACGCAAATGGCTGGCAGCGGTCCGTGTCAGAACCGCGCCGGGCAGCGGCTCTTTCCGAAGCGTCACTTCCCCGGTCGCGACGACCGCCAGACTGCGCGTCGTCGGGATGCCGAGCGCGTGCATCGCTTCACTGATGATGTATTCGCGGAGCATCGGTCCGAGTGCCGCGCGTCCGTCGCCTCCACGGGAGTACGGAGTCCGCCCGGATCCTTTCAGCTGGACATCGACGCGCTCCCCGTCAGGCGTCACTTGTTCGCCGATCAGCATCGCCCGCCCGTCCCCGAGGTTCACAAAACTGCCGAACTGATGGCCGGCATAGGCTTGTGCGAGCGGCGCCGACCCTTCCGGCGATGCGTTGCCGGCCAGGACGGCCACCCCTTCTTCACGCTTCAGCATTTCCGGATCCAAGCCGAGCGATTCCGCCAGTTCGTCATTGAAAACAACAAGCTGCGGGGACCGGACCGGATTCGGCTCGACCCTTGAATAAAACCGGTCCGGAAGTTCGGTATAGCTGCTTTCCAAGCGCCATCCCGTTTTCTGTTTAACCATGATGATCATCCTCGAAATGTGACTTCTTTCTTTCATTCATTGTAACAAACATGGCCGGTTTTATCGGAAATCAAGGATTTACGGCAGACGAAAAGCCTAATTCATAAATAAAATAAATTTTAACCGATAATTTAATAGGTAATTTGAATCTTTTCTACTCTGTGGGTTTAAATATATAGAAAATTAGATAAAAATGTATTGCCTTTATTAGCCAAACTCTATACACTCTTCTCATCAGGGCATGGCATTCTTTCTTCATCGCGCCGGCTCGTAAGGAGCAGAACGTCCTGGTATGGGAAGCGTTGATGCACAGTCTACACGTGGACGCCTATGTCTGTGCGGAGCTAGTGGTGTAACCGGCCCTCTTATTTGCCATTAACCAATAAGAGGAGAATGAACGATGAAGAAAAGAAACATGCTGGAAAACGTACGCAATAAAGCGCTGATCACAGCAGCGGCCATCGCAGTATCCGGGCTCCTGCCGGCAGGCGCAGTATTCGCACAGGGCGAAATCGTAGCAGAAGTTGTCGCAGATCAGGCAGCGGCCATCACGGGAAAACCGGGTGAAACAGTTATCGTGCCGGTGGATATCCGCATCGCTCCGTTCGGAAAAGATAATTCGACCGCGGCTGTGACAGTCACCGCAAAATTCGAGGGCAACAGTGCCCAGCAAGTCAGCTTCGCCGCGAACGATTTCACCACGGTCCGCCGGGTGAATTTGGAATACACCATCCCGGCGACTGAAACAGCAGCTGAAGTGACTAAGCAAATCCTCCTGTCTTCTACAGACAGCAGCGGAAACGACAAAGTGGTCGATGATGTCGATGATTGGGTGACGATAAAAGTCGCCCGGCAGGCTGCCGATACGACAGCTCCGGTCGTTACAGCAATCCCGAGCCGGACTCCTGATGCTGGCGGCTGGTATAACAAAGACGTGTCCGTCTCCTTCTCTGCGGCTGACGAAGCCGGCGGATCCGGTGTCGACCAAGCTTCTGTAAGCGGACCGGTCACCATCACCGCAGAAGGCACCCACAGCGTGACCGGCACCGCGAAGGACCTTGCCGGCAATGAAGGGTCGGTCAGCACGGTCATCCGCCTGGACAAGACTGCTCCGTCCCTTACATCCGCCACGGATATTGAACCGAATACGGCGGGCTGGTACAAGGAAAACGTGACGGTATCATTCACAGGGACGGATGACTTATCAGGCATTGACAGTGTGAGCGGACCGATCTTCCTGACAGAAGGGGCAAGTCAGACTGCAGAAGGAACGGCCGCAGACAAAGCCGGCAACATTGCGTCTCTGAAAGTTGAAGGACTGAATATCGATACAACAGCGCCGGTTGTCAATGCTGTACCGGATCGGGAAGCGAACGCAAACGGATGGTATAACGATGATGTCGCCATCGAATTTACCGCTGCCGATAATCTCTCCGGCATCGCTTCTGTAACTGCTCCAATCCACCTGACTGAGGAGCGGATGCATACTGTCAGCGGTTCCGCGACTGATATCGCCGGCCATACAAGTTCCGGAAATTTCAATTTCAGCATCGACAAAACCGCTCCGACCATCGGATACAGTCTTTCCGGACAGCCCAATGGGAACGGCTGGTTCAACCAGAACATTACCGTTTCATTCAGCGCGGAGGACAGCCTTTCAGGCATCGCTTCTGTCAGTGATCCCATCACACTGACAGAGGGCGAGGATCAGGCTGTTTCCGGTTCCGCTGCAGACAAAGCCGATAACACGGCAACCGTTACGACCGCCAGCCTGAACGTTGATACAACAAATCCTGAAATCGCTGTTCCGGCCGACTTGGCCTTCACGCTGAATGAAACCGCTGCCTGGTCCGCTTCCGACGCCTTGTCCGGCCTTTCATCGGCAGCCGGCGGCACATTCGATACAAGCAAACCGGGAACGCATACAGTCACCGTGACAGCGGAGGACCAGGCCGGCAATTCGGTCGAAAAAGAAGTCACCTATACGGTCTCTTACAGCTTTGGCGGTGTCCTGGACCCGATCAGCACTGAGAGCACAAGTATCTTCAAGTCAGGCAGAACTGTGCCGGTGAAGTTTCAGCTCCAGGACGTTAACGGCGCTTACGTGACAAATGCTGTCGCATCCATCCGGATCGTGAAAACGAGCAATAGTGTGATGGGTGAAGAAGTCGATGCCGTCTCGACGAGTGCCGCCACGAGCGGCAACCTGTTCAGATACGACCCGACGGACAATCAGTATATTTTCAACCTCAGCACAAAAGGGCTGTCTTCAGGCACGTACAGTCTCGTCATTTATTTGAATGACGGGACAAAGCAAGTCGTGAATATCGGTATCAAGTAATCCTGTCCCTCTCAGGGCGGCTCCGGCCGCCCTTTTTTCGTTGTCTTTTCCTGTTATAGGACACTGTAATATCCGCGCCCCTCCGTCGTCAGACAATTCCGTTTTCCGTATGGTACACTTGGTTTAATTCGAATAAAAGAGGAGGAACCCTGCAGATGAGCGATAAGACAACCGCGCCCTACGGCAGCTGGAAGTCCCCCATCTCCACCGATTTGATCGTACAAGGTACGACGCCGCTCGTCAGCGCCGATTTTGATGGTCAGGACCTGTACTGGATCGAGTCACGCCCGAACGAAGGCGGCCGCAGCACGGTCATCCGGCTCGGACAGGACGGCACAAAGACCGAACTGACCCCTTCCCCTTACAATGCGCGGACGCGTGTGCATGAATACGGCGGCCGGTCCTGCTGTTTCCACGAAGGAGCCTTGTATTTCTCGAACTTCGAGGACAACTTCCTTTATGTCCGGACAGCGGACGGCGAATTCGAGCGCATCACCGCAGAGAGCGCCCACCGCTATGCCGATCCGACGGTGGATTCGGGGCGCGGCCGGATCTATTGGGTGCGCGAAGATCATACAGAATCCGACATCTTTGCGGAGACGGCGATCGTCGCCATGGATCTTGATGGCGGCAACGAGCGGATCGCCGTCTCCGGCAACGATTTCTACTCCAGCCCCCGCATCAGCCCGGACGGACGGCAGCTTGCCTACCTCACGTGGAACCATCCGAACATGCCGTGGGACGGGACCGAACTGTGGGTTGCCGATTTGAATGACGACGGTTCGGTCTCGAATGCCCGGCTCGCTGCAGGCGGCCCCGGCGAATCCATCACACAGCCGGTCTGGTCGCCGGACGGCATACTTTATTTCGCATCCGACCGTTCGAACTGGTGGAACCTCATGCGAATAAAAGACGGTGCAGCGGAAACGGTTTATGTGAAAGAGGCAGAATTCGCATCACCCGGCTGGCTGTTCGGCATCTCGGATTATGACTTCATCGATGAGTCCATGATCATCTGCACCTATACGGAAAAAGGCGTGAAACACCTGGCCAAAATCGATACGGCAGCCGGGACGCTGATCCCCATGGAGACGGACTACACATTCTTTTCCTCCGTCCATTCCAACGGCACCGACGTCTGTTTTATTGCGGCATCGCCGACCGAATTTCCGCGCGTCGTCCGGATGAATCAAAAAGGACAGCTCGCGGTCATCAAGGCATCAGCCGAACTCGCGGTGAGCGAATCCTACATCTCGCAGCCCGAGCTGATCGAGTATCCGACAGAAGGCGGCAAGACCGCGCATGCCATCTACTACCCGCCGAAGAACCCGGATTACGGGGCGCCGGCTGATGAAAAGCCGCCGCTCCTCGTGCATGTCCACGGCGGGCCGACCAGCATGACCTCAGCTGTGCTCAATCTCGTGAACCAATACTGGACGAGCCGCGGCTTTGCGGTCGTTGATGTTAACTACGGCGGATCTGCCGGATATGGCCGCGAGTATCGCGAGCGTCTCAAAGGCAACTGGGGCATCGTCGATGTGCAGGACAGCGCAAACGCCGTACGTCACCTCATCGACCGGGGTGAAGTCGACGGCAGCCGCGTCGCCATCGCGGGCGGTTCCGCCGGCGGTTACACGACGCTGGCATCGCTCGTGTTCACCGATGTGTACAGCGCGGGCGCCAGCCATTTCGGGCTGAGCGAACTGGAAGTGTTCGTGAAGGACACCCACAAATTCGAATCGAAGTATTTGCACGGCCTCGTCGGTCCATACCCGGAAGCGAAGGCGACGTACGCCGAACGTTCACCGATCAACTTCACCGATCAGCTGTCGTGCCCCGTCATCTTTTTCCAGGGGGAAGACGACAAGATCGTGCTGCCGAACCAGGCGGAGTTGATGGTGGGTGCACTGAAAGAGAAAGGCTTGCCTGTGGCATACGAACTGTTCGAAGGGGAAGGCCACGGCTTCCGCAAATCGGAGAACATCAAGCGGTCGATCGACGGCGAATTCTATTTTTATAGTCGGATCTTCGGTTTTGAGCCGGCTGAAGAGATTGAACCGGTGGAGATACTGAATTTGGAAAAGTAAGATGGTCGTTGAGTCCCCCGCGCAGCAGCTGCGAGGGGGGATTTTATATGGAGTTAATGAGAGAGGGCGACTGCATGGATGGGATTTCGATTCTAGAGGGCTGCATTTCGACTCTAGGATGGCGGATTTCGACTCTAGGATGGCGCATTTCGACTCTAGGATGGCGCATTTCGACTCTGCAGCCCCCTATTTCGACTCTGCAGCGCCCTATTTCGACTCTGCAGCGCGCTATTTCGACTCTGGAAGGCTCTATTTCGACTCTGCAGCGTCCTATTTCGACTCTGCAGC
>NZ_NHTN01000065.1 GCF_002167005.1 Indiicoccus explosivorum | reverse complement strand
TTCCTTGCCGAAGATCTCGCCGATCATGGCCATATTCGCTTCAAAGGACTCCATGTAGTTGGAAGTATCCTGTTCGACATACAGCGTCGGGGCGATGTCCGTGAATTCCTGATACAGATCCGCCTGCCGGCCGGAGATGATGATCAGATCCGGATCCAAAGAATGGATCGCTTCAAAATCAGGTTCTTTAAGGCTGCCGACATTCTCATAGTCTTCTCCGCTGTACTTCGACAAATAGTCGGGAATCAGCATCTGCGGTACACCAGCCACTTCAACACCGAGTTCATCCATCGTATCGAGCACACCGAAATCGAACACCACGACTTTTTCCGGATCTTTTTCAAACGTCGCTTCCCCGAGCTTATGTTCAATCGTAATCGTTTCGGCCGCCGCGGCATTTGCTGTGTCGGCCGCTTCCTCTTCTCCGCATGCCGCGAGCACAAGCAGGAGGGCAGCCGCCATTAATAGTAACATCCATTTTTTCATCGTTTTTCTCTCCTTCATTTCATATTGGTGTCAGGAATTAAAGTAAACACAGATCCGGCAGTTATCCATTTGCTGGATGGGAATATCCATATCGTAAATTTCTTTCAGCGCTTCCGACTGGATGATTTCATGCGTCGGCCCGTCCCGCACGACGCGCCCATCCTTCAGCGCCACAATCCGGTCGGAATAGACGGAGGCAAAATTAATATCATGGAGAACAATGACAACAGTCTTTCCGAGTTCATCGACGAGACGGCGCAGAATTTTCATGATCTGGACCGAATGCTTCATGTCAAGATTATTCAGCGGTTCATCCAGCAGGATATAATCCGTGTCCTGGGCAATGACCATGGCGACGAACGCCCGCTGGCGCTGCCCGCCTGAAAGCTCGTCCAGGTACCGGTCTTCCATGTCCGATAAGTTCATGTAATTGATGGACCGGGTGATCATCTCTTCGTCTTCCGCTGTCAGCCGGCCTTTCGAGTGAGGGAAGCGACCGAATGCCACCAACTCCCGGACAGTCAGGCGGACGTTCATGTAATTCGACTGCTTTAAAATGGATACCCGCTTCGAAAAATCCCCGGACTTCATTTTCTTCGCGTCCGACTGATCGACGAGTACACTTCCGGTATCCGCATCGATCAGCCGGCTCACCATGGACAGCAGCGTCGATTTCCCCGCACCATTCGGTCCGATGAACGATGTGATCTGACCGCGGCGGATATCGACCGATACTTTTTCGACCACAGATTTCTTTCCGTAAAACTTGGACAGTTCCCGTACTTGGATCATGCGTTCCGACTCTCCTTTAGCAGCAGGTAAATAAAGTAAATGCCGCCGATGAAATTGATGATGACGCTAAGCGTGGTGGAGAACGTAAAGATCCGCTCCACGACCCATTGGCCTCCGGTCAGCGCCACAATGCTGATAAGCGCGGAACCGGCAATGACAACTGAATGCTTATACGACGAGAAAAATTGATAAGCGAGATTGGCGACGATGAGTCCGAAAAAAGTGATCGGCCCCACGAGCGCGGTCGCAACAGCGATCAGCACAGCGACCAGAATCAGCATACGCCGCACAATCGAATCATAATCGACACCGAGATTGATCGAGGTATCCCTTCCCAGTGACAGTACATCAAGGTAAGGATTTTGCCGCCAGGCGGCCAGAATCAGCACACCCGTCACAGCGAACGATGTCCACACAAGTTCTTCATTTACATTATTGAAGCTGGCGAACATCCGGTCCTGGATGATCTGGAATTCATTCGGATCGATCAGCACTTGCAAAAACGTGGAAATACTGCCGAAAAAAGTTCCCAGAATGATGCCGACGAGCAGCAGGAAATAAATCGGCCTGCTGCCTTTTTTAAACAGAAACCGGTAGAACAGCAGGGCGAACACGACCATCGCTGCAGTGGACAGCGCGAAATTCAACTGTTTGTTGATGATGGTGATGTGTGTGGAGCCCAGGAAAAACACAAGGATGGTCTGAAGCAGCATGTACAGCGCATCCATTCCCATGATCCCCGGCGTCAGGATCCGGTTATGGGTGATCGTCTGGAACACTACTGTCGCATAGGCAATCGCCACAGCCGTAAGGACCATTGCAGCCACTTTCACTCCGCGCCTCGGCAGCGCGTAATCGAAGCTTCCGTTCAAGTCATGGAACAGGTAAATCCCGCTGAACGACAGGGCAAGGATTGTCAGCACCAGGAGTTTAGAGGTGTCACGCATATGCTTTCCCCCTAAACAGCAAGTACAGGAATACAAAGCTTCCGATGACGCCGACCATCAGGCTGATGGAAATCTCATACGGATAAATGAGAAGCCGTCCGAGAATATCGCACACCAACAGGAATATGGCACCGAGCATGGCAGTGTGCGGCAGTGTCTTCTGCAGGTGGTCCCCTTTGAATATCGAAATGACATTCGGAATGATCAGGCCGAGAAACGGAATCATACCGACCGTCAACACGACCGTCACAGTGATCAGCGCAACAAGTATGAGCCCCAGATTGACTGCCAGTCGGTAATTCATGCCGAGATTACGCGCGAAATCCTCGCCCATCCCTGCGACTGTGAAACGATTCGCGTACATGTACGCAATCAGAAAAACCGGAACGCTTATGTAGAGGAGCTCATAGCTGCCCTTCATGATCATCGAAAAATCGCCTTGAAGCCAAGCAGACATATTCTGGATCACATCCGCCCGGTACGCGAAAAATGTCGCGACCGACGACAGAATGTTTCCGAACATCAGACCGACGAGCGGAATGAAGATGGCGTCCTTGAACTTGATTCTGTCCAGAATCTGCATAAAGAGAAGCGTGGCGCCGAGTGAGAATGCAAAAGCGATCGCTAATTTCGACATCGTGGAAGCTTCAGCGAACAGCAGAATGGAAACAAGGATTCCGAGACGGGCGGCATCGAGAGTCCCTGCCGTCGTCGGTGATACGAACTTATTGCGGCTGAGCTGCTGCATGATCAGACCCGCCACGCTCATTCCCGCGCCAGCCAGCAAGATGGCGACCAATCTGGGAATTCTGCTGATTGTAAAAATCTGGAATTCCTCGGATCCGGGATTCAGCAGATCAAGCGGCCGGATATCACTGACACCGACAAACAGTGAAACGAGCGACAAAATGATCAGAGCGGGCAGCAAATAACGTTTTTTCATCACTGACCCTCATTTAATAAAAATTAATCATTTCTCAATGAAAATGATTATCATTACCACTGTTAGTATATCACCATATTAATTCTGGTCAATGGTTTATTGAGAAAGATTTTCAATAGGAATTCCGATTTCCCAGTTTTGTCATTTCTTTGCCATAAATAAAAACAAAAAATAAACGCATGCCCGCGCAGCATGCGTTTACCTTTTAATCAACTTTACAGTTCTGTCGCCGTATCCTTCACCTCCTGCGGCACGGTGATTTCACCGATTTCGTTGAACTGGCTGAATTCGGACTGGATCGTTTGTGTCACATTCGTTGTCCCGCCTTCAGCAGCCACGGAAAAATCCATCGTCATGGCGAGTGAATCCGTCATGAACGTCTCTTTATCGATCAGAACCTCGTACTGGACGGAGCCGATTTCCATGTTTCCCATCGCCGCCGCTTCGGTGCCTAGCTGCTCCGCCATCTTTTCCATCTCTTGATCCAAAAGTTCCTGGAACTCTTCGCCGGACGCGTCGAGCGTCAGGATATACGCATCTTCGGTCTCTTCGAACGTGAAGTCGTCCTTGAACGGTTCCAGCTGTTCCAGCTGTTCAGCCGGATCCGCCGCCTGCTGGTCTATTGAAGCCTGCAGCATTTCGAGCTCTTCAGCCGGCATTTTCGTCCAGCCGCCTGACATGGCATCATGGACGTAGATACCTTCTGATGTGAGATACATCTCTGTCTCCATCGGCATTTCCGGCATATCCGGCGCTTTGATTGTCACTGTGCCTTCCTGATGCATCGCCAAAGGTTCCATCACCATGTCCATCGACATGTCCATATCCGTCGTCACGTCCATGCCTTCCGCTTCAGAAGCCATGGTCTGCTCGATCACCATGTCCGCATGCAGGCTCTCTATTTCGGCTGCCGCTTCTGTCGACTGCGCGAATACTTCTTCAACGGTCATTCCGCTTTCTGTTTCTTGACCGCAAGCGGCAAGGCCCAATGCGAGTGCTCCTGTCCCGATCACCGGAATCCATTTTTTCAAGTCGCCCAACTCCTTTTTCATTCTCTTCTAAGTTATACGGAACTTCATGGAAAAAGTTCCGGAAATTCCAGCCGGGCGAACTTAATTGGTTTTACGGTCTGTTTCGACTATAATTTGGATGAGAAAATTTGAGAGGTGACCGCAATTGAAGCTGAAGCAGTTCTTTTCCTATTACAAGCCGCACAAACGGCTGTTCATCATCGATTTTTCAAGTGCGGTGGTGGTCGCTATCTTGGAGCTCGCGTTCCCGATCGCAGTCCAGTGGTTCATCGATGACCTGCTTCCGGGCGACGACTGGAACATGATCGTCACTGTGAGCGTGCTGCTGCTCGCGGTGTTCCTCCTGTCCACGTTCCTCCAGTTCGTCGTCAGCTACCTCGGCCATAAACTCGGCATCAACATCGAAACCGACATGCGGGAAGAGCTGTTCACCCATGTACAGCGGCAGTCATTCAAATTTTTCGATAACACGAAAACCGGCCACATCATGAGCCGCATCACGACGGATCTGTTCGATATTGGCGAACTCGCCCACCATGGACCGGAAGACTTTTTCATTGCCATCATGACGTTCTTCGGTGCGTTCGGTATCATGTTCTGGATCAATCCGCAGCTCGCGTTCGTTACCCTGGTCGTGATCCCGTTCCTCGTCTGGCTCATCACGTACAGCAATATTAAGATGAATAAAGCCTGGACGACGCTGTACGGCAAAGTGGCGGATGTGAATGCGCGGGTCGAGGACAGCGTATCCGGCGCGCGGGTCGTCCAGTCGTTCACGAACGAGGACTTCGAGATCGAGCGCTTCCGCGGGGACAACAGCCTGTTCCGCCGGGCGAAGCTCGTGGCTTACAAAGTCATGGCGGCGACCCATTCGAGCATTTATATGATGACCCGGCTCCTGACGCTCATCGTCCTCGTCTATGGCGCGTGGCTCAGTTATCAGGGCAGCCTCTCTTACGGAGAACTTGTCAGTTTCGTCCTGTACCTGAATGTCCTGATCAAACCGATCGATAAAATTTCCGCGCTGCTCGAACTTTATCCGAAAGGGATGGCGGGATTCAGCCGGTTCCGTGAACTCGTCGAACAGGAGACGGAAGTTCTTGACCGTAAGGATGCGGTGACAGTCGACGCCTTGAAGGGAGATATCGCGTTCCGTGAGGTATCGTTCGGCTACGATGAACATAAGCAAGTGCTCGACCGTGTCAGCCTGGACGTCAATTCCGGGGAAACGGTGGCGTTTGTCGGACCGTCAGGCGCAGGGAAAACGACGATCTGCTCGCTCATCCCCCGTTTTTACGATGTGGATGAAGGCGCCATTACCATTGACGGGATCGATGTGCGGGATATGACGAAGAAGTCGCTCCGCTCCCATATCGGCATCGTCCAGCAGGATGTGTTTTTATTCACGGGGACCATCAAGGAGAACATCGCCTACGGCAAACGGGGCGCGACGGAAGAGGAAATTTACGAAGCGGCGCGCAGGGCCCACCTTGAAGAATTCGTCCTCGCCCTGCCTGACGGCTACGAAACGCAAATCGGCGAACGGGGATTGAAGTTATCCGGCGGTCAGAAACAGCGGCTCGCCATCGCCCGGACGTTCCTGAAGAACCCGCCGATCCTGATTTTGGATGAAGCGACATCCGCTCTCGATACGGAGACGGAGCGGATCATCCAGCAGGCGCTGTCGGAACTCGCCGAGAACCGGACCACGCTCATCATCGCCCACCGGCTCGCGACCATCCGCGAAGCCGACCGGGTCATCGTCGTCACGCCGGAAGGGATCGCGGAAGAAGGCGGTTACGAGGAACTGATCGAGCAGGACGGCATTTTTGCGAACCTGCACCGCATCCAGTTTCAGCAGTAAAACAAGCGCACCGGCAGCCGGTGCGCTTTCTTCTTTCATTTCCCGATGACGAACTCCGAGAACCGGTCGTAATCCACCGGACTGAGTTCCGCTTTAATGACCGTCCCCTCTTCTTCATACGCATTCTCCAGTACAGCAGCCCGCTCGTTCAGATCTGCCATGATATCCCCCCGGTCATACGGCACCAGGAGGCGGCATGTCACATAGTCAGCATAGAGATGCCTCCGGATCGATCCGAGCAGGAGGTCGAGTCCTTCCCCTTTTTTCGCGGAAATCCAAAGGCTGTCGCCGCTTGCCTTCGGATACTGGACATCCGCTTTATCCGCTTTATTGTATACATAAATGACAGGCACATTTTCCACACCGACAGCCTGCAGGGTCGACTCCGTCACCTCCACCATGTGGCGGTATTCCTCGGCCGACACATCGACCACATGCAGGAGAAGGTCCGCATTTCTTGCTTCCTCCAGCGTGGAACGGAATGCCTGGACGAGATGGTGCGGCAATTTCGAGACGAAGCCGACCGTATCGGACAGCAGGAACGATTTGTTATCCGGAAGTTCAATTTTCCGCACAGACGTTTCCAAAGTCGCGAACAGCATGTCTTTTTCGAACACCTGCTTCGCTTCGGCATAACCCGTCTCGTTCAGCAAGCTGTTCATGAGCGTCGACTTCCCGGCATTCGTGTACCCCACGAGCGACACGACCGGCACCGCGTTCCGGGCGCGGCGTCTCCGCTGGGTCTCACGCTGGCCTCCGATCTCCGTCAGCTCCTTCCGGAGGCGGGTGATCTGCTCTTCGATCTTCCGGCGGTCGAGCTCCAGTTTCGTTTCCCCGGCCCCTCTGGTGGCAGAGCTGCCGCTTGTTCCGCCTCCGACCCGGCTGAGGGAGGCCCGCATCCCGACGAGCCGCGGCAGCAAGTACTGAAGCTGCGCGAGTTCGACTTGAACTTGCGCTTCGCGCGTCTTTGCCCGCCGTGAAAATATATCAAGGATGAGCATCGTCCGATCAATGACTTTGCACTCCAGAATCTCTTCCAAGTTGCGGATTTGGGACGGCGACAACTCATCGTTGAAAATGACAAGATTCGCTTCCGTCTCTTCATACAGGTTCCGGATTTCCTCCGCTTTCCCTTTGCCGACGAAATATGCCGGATTCACCCGATCCAGGCTTTGGCGGACTTCCCCTGCCACTTCCACATCACACGCTTCCGCCAGATTCCGCAGTTCTTCCATTTCGTATTCAAAATGGATGTCATTTTGCAGCTGGACGCCTGCAATAATCGCTCTTTCGATCAAACGTTCCATAATCGGCCTCCTTTCTTCACATGTACCCGGCCAAAAAGAAAGGCAAAACCCTTTCAGCCGACTGTTCCATCCTTACCCATCGACGGAATCACATAGCGGCCTTCCTCGAATTCGACGGTTTCCGTGCCGCCTTCAAAAACGACTTCTTCCAGCCGTTCCTTTTCCGATGCGGCCTCCCGGAACTCCAGACGCGCGTTCGGGAGCTGCAGGGAACCGCCGAGCATCCGGCGCCATTTCTCTTGGACCGCTTCCGGATCTTTCACCCCGAAAACACAGCGTTCAATCCGGAGTGTTTCATTTGATGGCTTGATGGTTCCATCTTTGCGGAGCGCTTCGTATCTTTCCTGATCACTTTCCTCCCATTCAATAAAAAAAGGTGAAGGAATGGCATCTGTCACTTCCTCTTCAAGGAAAAGAAGCTTCCAGCGGCGGATGGTGCCGGAAGCGGTCTCCCGCTTTGCAGGCATGATTCCGCTTGTCCTGAATCCCTGTTTCTGCAGATGCTGCTCCGTTTTCCGCAAGTCGCCTGTCCGGATGCAGATTGTCCCGAACCCTTTCCTGTCATGAAGCAGCAAACGGGTCAGCGGATGATCCGCCGCCTCCGCCACTTCCCGGTCTTCAATGGACAGCCACTCGATATAGCTGTCAGCCGTGTAACAAAGTGCGTTCCGCGTTCCCCAGTCCAGGTGGCGTCCGCCAATCGACGTATGCATTCCAAATTCTTTCCAGTATTTCACTGTATCCGCAGGCGTTTTTCCTGTAGCATGGACGATGTGGTCCAGCAGCATGCAGCATTTCCCCTTTCCGGCAGATTTGGCAGGCTCCGTTCTTCAGTTTCGTTTTCGCGCGCCCATTAAGGGTATGATATACAAAAAACTACACGGACAACAACTCAAGGAGGGAATTATGGACAAAGACAACAATTTCAAAAATCCTGTATTCATTGTATCAGCCGCGGTCATCTTCCTGCTCGTTCTGATCGGCGGATTCGCATCCGATCAGTTCGGCGCGGCAGCTGAAGCGGCACTCGTATGGATCACGACGAACTTCGGCTGGTTTTTCCTGCTCGCCGTGTTCATCATCATCCTGTTTTTGATCGCCGTTTCGGTCAGTAAATATGGAGGAATCCGGTTAGGCGCGGACAGCGACCGCCCGGAATTCCCATTTTTCACTTGGATCGGCATGCTTTTCTCCGCAGGTTTCGGTGCCGGTCTCGTATTTTGGGGGATCGCCGAGCCGATGAGCCACTTCTTCACTTCTCCGTATCCTGATGGCGACACGCTGAATGCTCCTGCCGCCCGGCTTGCCATGGCTTACTCTTTCTTCCATTGGGGAATCAGCCAATGGTCTGTATTCGCGATCGTCGGCCTTGTCATCGGTTTTCTGCAGTTCCGCAAGAAAAGGAACGGCCTGGTTTCGACTGCGCTTGAACCTGTGACAGGCAACCGGCCGATTGTCCGGAACACGATCGATTCCCTGGCTGTCATCGCCACCGTAATGGGGGTCGCCACATCACTCGGGCTCGGTGTCCTTCAGATGGCCGGCGGTCTCGATGTCGGATTCGGCATCGATAACTCGTTCACCGTCCAGCTCGCTGTCATCGGGGCCATGTTCATCGGTTATACACTGTCCGCTACGACAGGACTGGAAAAAGGCATCGCGTATTTGAGTAATTTGAACCTCGGACTTGCACTGCTGCTGATGGTTTTTGTGTTCTTCACCGGTCCGACGGTTTTTATCCTGGAGACGTTCGTCCTTGCGCTCGGCGATTACTTGACGAATTTCATCCAGTACAGTCTCCGGCTGACCCCTTACCAGGGCGGAACGTGGGTGCGTGACTGGACCGTATTCTATTGGGCTTGGGCCATCGCCTGGTCGCCGTTCGTCGGCGCATTCGTCGCCCGTGTCTCGAGGGGCCGCACCATCAGGGAATTCGTCTTCGGTGTGCTGATCGTGCCGCCTGCCATCGCGTGTCTGTGGATCGCTGTCTTCGGCGGGACCGCCATTTGGTATGATCTTAACTTCTCTGCGGGAATCGCCGAAGCGGTGGATGCAGATTTGACAGCCGCCCTGTTCCTGACGTTCCAGGAACTGCCCCTGGATACGCTCATGTCGGGGCTGGCCATTCTGCTGATCTTCACGTTCCTTGTGACATCGGCTGACTCTGCCACATATATCTTGGCAAGCATGACCACATATGGCAGCCTCAATCCGTCGGTCGTATTTAAAGTCGTATGGGGTGTGCTGATGGCAGGGATCGCTGCCGTCCTGCTGCGGGCCGGCGGACTTGAGGCCTTGCAGACAGCCTCGCTCATATCCGCTTTGCCGTTCACGCTGATTTTACTGCTGATGCTGGTCGCAATGGCAAAACTGCTGCGCCATGAACCGCTGCCGATACGCAAAGCCGATCTCCGGCGGTTCAGAAGACTTGAAAAAGAGGCTAACAAACAATCGGAATGACTTTTACAGCGGAAGGAACTTCATCAGTTCCTTCCGCTGTTTTCGTTTAAAGCCGGTTTTTTTTGCTATACTGACATTATCAGGATTTTGGTCGAAAGAGGGGCAGATCCATATGAACGAAGCATATCAGGAGCAGCTGCGGAATCGCATCAAATCAGCTATCACTTCCTGGACAGGGGGAAATCCGCCGACAGAGCGGGAGGTTTATCACTTTTTTCGCGCACTGCGCGGGACAGCCGCAACGCTCGGCGTTACACTCATCGCCGAAATGGCGGGCCGTCTGATGGAACTGTATGGAGAAGAAAGCAGTGACCGGCTGAGCGATGAAGAAGTGCACGCGCTTGCGAGCCGGCTCCGTGTCATGGCAATCGATCAGGCGCAGCAGCTCCTCGAGAGCGCTCCGATGAATGAAAAAGCGGAAAGCCAGATTTATGTATTGCTGATCGACCAGGATCTCCGTTTCGCTAACTTCATGAAAGAAATGCTGGAAACGCAGGGAATCCATGTCGTTGTGGCGCTCACCGCCCGAAAAGGGATGGACCTTTTTTACGATTTGCGGCCGGATTTTGTCATGATCGATATGCACCTTCCCGATATGGATGGCCTTGCACTGCTTGCCAAGATAGCTGACCGGGCCCGGAAAAGTTTTATACCCGTCGTGGTGCTTGCTTCCGATCCGTCAAAAAATCTCCGGATACGGGCTTTCGAGCTTGGAGCGATCGATTACATCGGCAAGCCGATCGATCCGGAGATTTTCCTGCCCTACTTCCGGAACCGGCTTTCCTTTAAAAATGAAATCCAGCGGATGGTCATCTTGGATGAACTGACCGGTGCATATAACCGCCGGTACTTGAAAAATGTCATGCCCCAGCATATTCACGCTTACCGGAAAAAACGGGATGTTTCTTCATTCGTGCTGCTTGACCTCGACCATTTTAAACGGGTGAATGACACGTATGGCCATTCAGCCGGCGATGCGGTTCTACGCGAATTCGCCCAAGTCGTGAAAAATTCGATTCGGGAACAGGACGGTCTTTTCCGTTTTGGCGGGGAAGAATTCGCGCTCCTTTTACCGTCCACCACGAAAGAAGATGCACGGGAAATCATCCAGCGCATCCGCTCGTCATTTGCAAAATACCACTTCACAGTAGGCAATGAGACGTTCAGCGTTACATTTTCAGCAGGCATTACGGAAACCGGCATGAGCAATCTGCAGATGGAAAAACTGACGGATGAAGCAGACCAGGCCCTGTATTATGCCAAGGAACAGGGGCGGGACTGCATCTGCATATACGACCCGGAAGTCATGGGGACTGCCGGCGAAAAAGTTCTGGAAGTCATTTTGCTCGATGATGATCCGCTTGTCCGGGCCATCCTCACGAAGCAGGCTGCTGAGGAACCACCGGGACCTTTCACACTGAAATTGCGGACATATCGGCAAGGCACCGAATTCCTGAATGACCGCTGGTACAGGCCCAACAGGTATTACCTGATTCTGATCGATGGCGTTTCACCGAAAATAGACGGTCTGCAAGTGCTGCAGGAAGTGCGCGCCGCTCATCCGAACGGCCACATCTTCATCTCCATGCTTTCGGATAAGAATACCGGGGAAGATATCGGCAAGGCACTGGAATATGGAGCGGATGATCATCTTCTCAAGCCGTTCACTGCGGAAGAACTCCTGCTCCGGATCAGCCGTCTCATGGCGCGCTGAGAAAACGCCGCATTGAACTAAAAACCGCAGCCGGCCGGCTGCGGTTTTTCTGTTATGCATGCTGTTTTTCTGCATGAAGCTGCTGCATTGTTTCGTCGAATTCCCTTTCGATTTCAGGATTCGGTTTATACGTAGCCAG
>NZ_NHTN01000064.1 GCF_002167005.1 Indiicoccus explosivorum | reverse complement strand
GCAGCTGCTTCAGCGGTTTTTCTCGTCAACGTCAAGGCAGTTTATGGATTTTCCGCATGACCCGGTAATAACTTTCATCCAGCAGCTTTTTCATGCTATACGCGGTATAGAGCGACAGCAGGAGCTGCAGGCTCAGCAGTATGCCATACAGCAAGACCGGAACCGGTCCCCCCTGTGCCTCTTCTCCAGTGATGAATATGGTGAACACGGCGGCCAGAAACACGACTTGGATGCCGAAGATCACCCGGCTGCGGAGCAGGACGGCAAACGCGAGTGTCAGGATCGCCAAAATGAGAAGCCAGTAATGCCCATGAACAAAAAGCGATGCAGGGTCGGCAGTGACACGGGCTACTGCCAGAAAGTAAAACATGGACCTTCAACCCTTTCCGTAATGTTTCCTCCAGTATGTGTCAGCCCCCCGCTTCCTGCCTTGACCTCCATCAAGCATTTCGGTCCCTCACAGAGTTATAATAGAATAAAAAGGAGGGCGGCGTGATGGTGACTGTCTGCCTTATTTACACGACGATGACCGGAAACACGGAAGAAATCGCCGACATCCTGGCAGGGGAACTGACAGAACGCGGCGCCACCGTCGTGAAAAAGAACATGTCCATGGATCCGATCAGCGCTGGCGAGCTGGCGCACGCGGATGGAATTGCGTTCGGCACCTATACGTACAGCGACGGCGAACTGCCGTTTGAGACGGAAGAAACAGCTGAAGACCTGGAAAGGATGGATCTGGCGGGAAAGCCTGTTGCGCTGTTCGGTTCAGGAGATACAATGTATGAGCATTTCTGCGGAGCGGTCGACGAAATGACGGTCCGTTTCCAGCGGATGGGCGTCCATTTAGTGGAGCCGGTGCTGAAAGTGGAGCTCGACCCCGACCCTGCAGATATAGATCCGTGCATCCGGCTGGCGGAGAACCTGCTGGCAGCCATCCGGATGCCCATCACTTGAAACCGGCGGACCGCATCGGGTCCGCCGGTTTTTTCCTGTCCACATGCGCACCGCTCTCATTCTTCTCTGGCATGTGCTACGCTTAAATCAGCAGCATGTGCCAGAAAGGAGTGCCGTTAAATTGGATTCATTCATCAAAACAGAGGCCCAAGCCCGGCTGATCAGCCGGATTGAAGCGCTGCGGCCCCGATTTTTGGAGAGGGAACACGAATTGGGGGAGCCCGGTTCTTTTCCGTTCCGGAATATCGAAGATTTGAAGAAAATCAATTACCATACATTAACCCTGCCCGAAGAATTCGGCGGACAAGGCAAAGGGCTCTATGACTTCATTTTAGCGCAGGAAGCGATTTCACGCGCATCCGGGGAAACCGGCCTGTCGATCGGCTGGCATAACGGCCTCGTGCTGGAGTATGCCGAAAACCGGCATTGGGACCGGGAGACCGCCCGCTGGCTGCTGAAAAAAGTCTCAGACGGCGCACTCATCAACAGTGCGGCGACCGAACGGAACGCCGGGAGCCCGACGCGCGGCGCGAAACCACGCACCACCGCTGTCCGCGACGGAAATGAATTAGTCGTGACCGGTGAAAAAACGTACACCTCCATGGCGCCTGTGCTCGATTATATTCTTGTCACCGCGACAACCGAAAACGGAGAAGTGGAAATGGTGGTCATTCCGAAGGACGCGGAAGGTGTATCGATCGAAGAGACGTGGGACAGCCTGTCAATGCGGGGGACGGCGAGCCACACGCTTGTGCTGGACCGTGTCCGCATCCCCGCTTCCCATACCCTGAAAGAAGCAGGAGCGGCCGCACCGTTCCGGGGATGGCTTCTGCATATCCCGGCCTGCTACATCGGCATTGCGGCAGCGGCGAGTGACTATGCGGCCCGATTCGCCGCTTCGTACGTCCCCGCCTCCCTCGGCAAGCCGATCGCGGAGACGCCGAACATCCGCCAGACGATGGGCGAGATGGAGTTAGAACTCGCCACTGCCCGCCACTTGCTGTATGGGACCGTTGAACGCTGCGAGCAGGCAGCGGATAAAACTCTGATGGGAGAAGCGCTTGACGTCACGAAAATCGCCGTGACGAACGCCGCGATCCGGGTCGTCGATCATGCGATGAACATCGTCGGCTCCCGCGCGCTGTCCGCCTCCAATCCGATGCACCGGCACTACTTGAATGTGCGCGCCGGCCGCTACAACCCGCCGATGGAAGACATGGTGAAAGCGAAACTTGCGGCGGAGGCAATTAAACGAACGGAAAAAAATTAAAGCCTCTGGAGGAAAATTTTTCCCTCCAGAGGCTTTTTTCATTGATTTTGACTCACCACAGAACCTGCAGGTACGGCTTTTTTCACTTCCCGCTTCGGCATCATATTGAACACGATGTTCAGGGCAATCGCTGTCGCACTTCCCGCCACGATGCCGTTGCTTGTCAGGATCTGCACACCGGACGGCAGCGCAGTGAACAACTCCGGCACGACCGTCACACCAAGCCCGATGCCGACGGAACAGGCGATGATCATCGCATTATCCTGGGATTCACCGATGACCGGGCTGAGCATCTTGATGCCTTGAGCGATCACCATTCCGAACATGGCGATCATCGCACCGCCGAGCACAGGCGTCGGGATGATGGTGGTCAGTGCGGCGATTTTCGGCACCAGCCCGAGGGCGACGAGCAGGATGCCGGCGATCAGGATGATTTTTCGCGACCGGACACCGGACATCTGAATCAGCCCCACATTCTGTGAGAACGTCGTATATGGAAATGCGTTGAAAATCCCGCCGAGCATCACTGCGATCCCTTCCGCCCGGTAGCCTTTCGACAGTTCTTTTTTCGACAGCTCCTTTTTGGTGATGTCGCCGAGAGCGAAATAAACCCCGGTTGATTCCACAAGCGAAACCATGGCCACAAGGCACATCGTCAGAACGGCAGACCACTCGAATGTCGGAAGGCCGAAGTAGAAAGGCTGGACCACGTGGAACAGATCCGCTTCCGCCACCGGCGCGAAACTGACTTTCCCCATGGCAGCCGCTGCAAGCGTGCCGGCCGTCAGACCAAGCAGAATGGAAATCGCCCGGATGAACCCAGTCGAGAATTTATAAATCAGGATAATGAACAGCAGCGTCCCGAACGCAAGGGCAAGGTTCGGCAGCGAACCGAAATCCGATGCGCCCTGGCCACCGCCCATATTGTTGATGGCGACCGGAATCAGCGTAATACCGATAATAGTCACGACCGAACCCGTTACGACCGGCGGGAAAAACCGGACGAGCTGCCCGAAAAATGTGCTGATTACGATGACGAAAAGGCCTGAGACGATGATGGCTCCGTATATCGCGGAAATGCCATACTGGCCGCCGATGGCGATCATCGGACCGACTGCTGTAAACGTGCAGCCAAGCACGACCGGCAGGCCGATGCCGAAATACCGGTTGTTCATGATTTGAAGAATCGTCGCGATGCCGCACATGAAAATGTCGATGGAGACGAGATAGGTCAGCTGCTCACCTGTCAGTCCGAGAGCACCGCCGACGATGAGCGGCACGAGAATTGCTCCCGCATACATAGCGAGCACATGCTGAATGCCTAATGTGACGGATTGAATCTGATTTTTCATTGAACAAACTCCCCTTTCCGGAATTGGACCGTGCCGCCTGCAAGAGATGATACGACCGCGAGCGATTCCACGCGGAGGCCGAGCTTCCGGACACGCTTCCCTCCGTCCTGGAACCCTTTTTCAATGACGATTCCTGCGCCGGCAACCGCTGCGCCGCTCTGTTCCGCAAGATGGAGGAGTCCCAGGAGCGCCTGGCCTTCCGCCAGGAAATCATCGATCAGCAGCACTGTATCAGACGGCTTCAGAAAGTCTTTTGACACCGCAATTTCGTTCCGTTCGTTTTTTGTAAATGAGGCGACTTCCGCTGTGAACAGGCTGCCGTTCAGCGTCAGCGATTTTCGCTTTCGGGCGAAAACGACGGGTACGCCGAGATAAAGTCCCGTCATGACAGCCGGCGCAATGCCCGAAGATTCGATCGTCAGTATTTTTGTGATGTCCTCCTCCTGAAAACGCCGCGCGAATTCCCGGCCGATCGCCTGCATCAGTTCCGGGTCCAGCTGATGGTTCAAAAACGAATCCACTTTCAGGACCGATTCCGAAAGCGCAATCCCCTCCGCCAAAATTTTGTCTTCCAACTCTTTCATTTTTCTCCCCTTTCTCCCGGACCACAGAAAAAAGCCCGGGGTCTGCAGCCGTCCATCAAATGAGCGGTGCGATGACCTCCGGGCTTCACGTCCGAAGAGAAACACAAAAAGCCGCGCTGCATTAGCGCTACTCCTGTGCGTCGCTGCCCATAGTCAGTCCGTTTACGGCGGACCGGTAGAAACTTGCAGGCCATATCCCTGCGATTATATGAGGCGGTGCAATTTAGTTGACTCTTAGTATAGCAGGCTGAATCCATTTGGCAAGCGCTGTATCATTTTTTGTTTTTGCGGAAATACTCGGAAATTTGAATGACCCGAACATCCCGGGTGTGCAACTCGTGGTAAATACCCCGGCTATCGTGGAATGTCACGTATTGATCACGCTCGTGCCGGACGAGCGCTTCAGCGTCTTCCGGCGAATCCGCGAAAATGAAACGGCGGATATAATGGTTTTCGTCAAAGAAATACGTAATTTTGAATTCCCGCACAAGATTCAGCTCCTTATTTATCCAGCAGTCTTTTTCCGTGCGCGTAAAACGCCTCCCTGTCTTCCGTCGGAACGAGCGAGCCGCCCGTCGCCCAGGCGATATGGGTGGCATGCTCCATGTCCAATCCGAGCTCCTCCGCATAGCCTGACGCCTTCACTTTCAAAGGGCCTGGCAGTCCCGCAGTTGCGGAAGGCTCTACGAAAACCCCTTCCGTTTCCTCCAAGAGGGCCAGCAGCCTGTACAGCTCGTCATCTTCTATCGTCCAAATGCCGCTGATCAATTCCCGGCAGATCGGTGACGCAAGAGCGGATGGCCTTCCGACCGCCAGTCCGTCTGCTTCTGTCCGGTTGTCGATCCCGAAATCCTGGACGCTCACTTCGTTCATCTTCCCTGTCAGCAGTCCGGTGAGCATCGCAGGCGAATGGGTCGGCTCCACAAAAAAGCAATGGACGGCATCTCCATACAGCTGCTTCAGTCCGAAAGTGATGCCGCCAGGCGAACCGCCGACCCCGCACGGTAAATAAACGAATAAAGGCCGATCCTTGCTGACGTCGATTCCCTGTTCCTCGAGCTGGCGCTTCAGCCGGAAAGCGGCTGTGCTGTATCCGAGGAACAGCAGTTTCGATTTTTCATCGTCCACAAAGTACGCCTCCGGATCAGCCAGTGTCCGGTTTCGCCCGGCTGTGATTGCTTCGCTGAAGTCCCCTTCGAATTCAACCACTTCCGCTCCCCGTTCGCGGAGCAGGTCCTTTTTCCACTGTTTGGCGTCCGCTGACATGTAAACCGTCACCTTGAATCCGAGCGCTGCGCTGATTGTACCGATACTGAGTCCTAAATTTCCGGTCGATCCCACACCGATTGCCCGCTTGCCGAAAAACGCCTTAAACTCCTCGCCCGCAAATTTTTCATAGCTGTCGCCTCTTTTCAGCAGGCCGGCTTCCTTCGCCAGCTGTTCGGCATGATGGAGGACTTCAAAAACGCCTCCGCGCGCCTTTATCGATCCCGCAACAGGCAGCTCGCTATCGCATTTCAGAAAATAATCACCTTCGAATTCTCCGCCTGCCCGGAATTCCAGCGCTTTTTTCATTTTTGAAATTTCCCGGATCGGGGACTCCACGATGCCCGCTGCCTTTGCAGTTTCCGGAAATGCTTTCTCGAAGAATGGCGCAAACCGCTGCCAAAGCGCTTCCGCTTCCTCCATTTCCTCCGCTGTTACAGCAAACGGCCCGGCTTCCGCGAACGGTTTTCGCTCCGGATTGATCCACACCACTTCTTTCAGGTTTTTAACGTCTTCCAGCAGCGGGTTCTGCTTCAAATCTGTCCGTTCCACACAATCCCTCTCCTTTACGCTTGCAATAGATCGATCTCTATGCTATAGTATTTATTTATCGGGTAACAAACGAACGTTGAAATTCTGGCATTCTGCTAGCTGATTTTGTAGATACTTATTCACACTGGCGCGGCTAAAGGGCCGCAAGGACGCAAAAGTAGGAAGGGTTTGCGTTGCTTAAGTTAGAAAACAACCAGTGGAACACTGACCGCGGCACGGGAAGTCTACGCTTTCCTTGAAAATTCCATCCTCTTTGAGGATGAACGATCATATTTCAAGACATTTGTTATCTGACACTGCAAAGGGGTGTTTTCTCTCTGAGAAAACATCCCTTTTCCAATTCCGCCGCTGCCTTCCGCAGCCAGCCCCTACTCTCCTCCCTTCCTTTCTGTCCGTCTACAGCCATTCTACCATTCTCAGATCTAAATATAAGACATTTCTGATTTCAGCTGCCGGGACCTCTGTTCTTTTCTGCAAGTTCTTTACGGAATGCGCAAGCCGGCGTTTTTTAGCTTACAATGGCAGATAGGAGGGATCGATATGGCAAAAAAGATGTTTGCAAGCGACAATAATTCCGGAATCCATCCAGCGGTGCTGCTGGCCATCGACGAAGCGAACAGCGGACACACAGCCGCCTATGGGGATGACGCCTGGACAGCCCAAGCGGAACAGACATTCAAAGCACAATTCGGGCCGGACAGCTCCGTACTGTTCGTCTTCAACGGGACTGGAGCCAATGTCATTGCCCTGAAGGCGGCGATGCGCTCTTATCATGCAGTCATCTGTACAGAAGGCGCGCACATCCACATGGACGAAGGCGGCGCAGCGGAAGGGCATATCGGGGGGAAACTCCTGACCTCGCCTTCGATTGACGGCAAGCTGACCGTAGATGATATCGGACAGCACCTGTCCCATATCGGCAATCAACAGCGCAGCCAGCCGAAAGCGGTATCCATTTCCCAGTGCACGGAACTGGGCACGGTCTATTCACTCGACGAAATACGAGCGATCACATCATTTGCGCATACGCATGGTCTCTACGTGCATATGGACGGTGCCCGCATCAGCAATGCCGCTGCTTCACTCGGCTGCACGCTGAAGGAAATGACAGCGGATGCCGGTGTGGATATCCTGTCGTTCGGCGGCACGAAAAACGGACTGATGATCGGTGAAGCGGTGGTCTGTTTCAATGAGGAATTGCAGCATGACCTGAAATACATACGGAAACAGAGCATGCAGCTCGGTTCGAAAATGCGCTTCATCGCCGCCCAATTCAACCGGCTGCTGACAGACGGACTTTGGCTTCAGAATGCCCGTCAGGCGAACCGGATGGCCGCGCTGCTCGCGGAAGGCCTCAGGCACATTCCCGAAATCCGGTTTGTGCAGCCAGTCGAGTCGAACGCCCTCTTTATTTCCCTCCCGCCGGAATCGCTGGCAAGACTCCGTCAGCAGTATGATTTCGCAGTTTGGAACCAAGAGGAGCACACCATCCGCCTCGTGACTTCTTTTGATACAGACGAAGCGGATGTCGAACGTTTCCTGGAAACGGCAAAAAACGCCTGTTCAAACCGGTAAGAAAAGCCGCTGTCCCGTCAGCCGGGCGGCGGCTCCTTAATCAGACGAGCATCTTCACCAAGTACTCGGCATAAATCGTCTGAATCTCTTTTTTGTCGTATTCTCCTGCTGCGGAATACCAGACTTGCGTCCAATTGACCGCTCCCATGATCATCATGCGGGCCATCTTTTTCTGTTTCAGATTGAATTCACCGTTCCGGATCCCTTCTTCAATGAATTGGTCGAAAAAGCCCGTATACCGATCCCGCTTCTCGATGATCCGGCCGATATGCTCTTCAGAAAAAATCTGTTCCGGTTCGATGATGAGATTGAAAATTTCTTTCTCTTCGATTGCGATGGCGACATGCGCTTTAATCGCCTTTTTAATCTTATCCTCCGCCGAAATGTCCTCACGCTGGATTTTCTCCATTTTACTGATCGCTTTCGACAAAATCAGGTCGTGGCAGTAGAATAAAAGCTCTTGCTTGTTCTTGAAATAGTAATATAGCGATCCTTTCGTCATCAGGAGTTCCGCCGCAATATCCTCCATCGTGGCGTGCTGATACCCCTGCCGGGCGATGACGAGGCTGGCCGAACGGAGGATATCTTCCCGTTTCTTCGCTGCCTTCTTTTCTCTCAGACTCATATTCACACCTCACCTGTTCCGCATGCCGGCACACTACCGCAGCTGCTCTTTAAGTTCCAGACGGCCGATATCGCGCAAATGGACCTGATCCGGACCGTCGACGATCCGCAGTGTCCGGGCATTCGCCCAATGGGCCGCAAGCGGGAAGTCCTCTGAAACCCCGGCTCCGCCGAATACTTGGATCGCCCTGTCGATCACATTCAGTGAAACTCTGGGAGCCGCAATCTTGATCATCGCGATTTCTTTGCGTGCCGCCTTCGCTCCTTCCGTATCGATTTTATGGGCGGCATGGAGCGTCAGCAGCCGGGCCTGCTCAATCTCGATCCGGCTTTCTGCAATCGCCTCCCGAATGACTCCCTTATCGGAAAGCGGGGATCCGAACGCTTCCCGCTGTGCCGCACGCTTGCTCATCAAGTCAAGCGCCCGCTCTGCCGCGCCGATCGCCCGCATGCAATGATGGATGCGGCCGGGTCCGAGCCGGCCTTGTGCGATTTCAAATCCCCTTCCTTCTCCGAGGAGGATGTTCGAAACTGGAACCCGCACATTGTTGTAATGCACTTCCGCATGGCCGTGCGGAGCATGATCATAGCCGAAGACCGGCAAGTGGCGTTTCACTTCAACGCCCGGTGTATCGAATGGCACAAGAACCATTGACTGCTGGCTGTATGTCGGCGCTTCCGGATCGGTCTTCCCCATGACGATCGCGATTTCACACCGCGGGTCCATCGCTCCGGATGTCCACCATTTTTTTGCATTGATTATGTATTCGTCCCCATCGCGGATGATGCTGCTTTCAATATTCGTGGCATCCGATGAAGCGACGTCCGGCTCCGTCATTGAAAAGCAGGATCTGATTTCACCGGCCAGAAGCGGCTCGAGCCATCGTGCTTTCTGCTCCTCTGTCCCGTACTTCACCAGCACTTCCATGTTCCCTGTATCGGGGGCATTGCAGTTGAAGATTTCCGGCGCAATGAGGGAACGTCCCATGATCTCACAAAGGTGCGCGTAGTCGTAATTCGACAGACCGGCTCCATATTCCGCATCATCCAGAAACAAATTCCACAGCCCTTCCGATCTCGCCTTGAATTTCAATTCTTTCAGCAGCGGCGGAATGGTCCAGCGGCTTTCGGCGTCATTCAATTGTTCCTCGATTTTCTGTTCATTGGGGTAAATATGGCTTTCCATGAATTGAATCAGCTGTCCGCGCAATTCTTCCGCTTTCGGTGACAGTTCCTTGAGCACCTGCAATCCCCCCGATTTAAATTCTTGAAAATTTGAACTTCTTTATAAAAAAGTATATATATTCTTTTTTTGAATTACAAGTCAATCTTCAATTCCTTCAAACAGTTAAATAAAATCTGGCAGCGCCCCTATTCAGCCGTTCCGGCAATCAAAAAACCGGCAGTTCCCCTGCCGGTCGCTGTCACTCATATTCACCCCGCAGCCGCACAAAGCGCACAGGGTCAAATGCCTTCTGTGAGACTTTTCCCGATCTGTCTTTCTCGATCAGAAGCAATTCCTGCATGAATTGTCCGCCGACCGGGATCAGCATCCTGCCGTCCGTGCTAAGCTGACTGGTCAGTTCCGGCGGTACATCCGAAGCGGCGGCAGTCACCATGATCCGGTCATATGGTGCGTGTTCTGACCAGCCACGCGTGCCGTCACCCATCCGGAAATGGACATTCCGGTATCCCGCTTCCGTCAGCCGCTCCCTGGCGCGCTCGTGGAGCTGGGCAATGCGTTCTACGGTGTACACTTCTTTTGAAAAAGCCGCCAGCAGCGCCGTCTGGAACCCGGACCCTGTTCCGATCTCCAGCACTTTCGATTCCGGCTGAAGATCCAGCAGCTGGGTCATTTTCAACACGAGCGAAGGCTGTGAGATGGTCTGGCCGTGACCAATCGGAATGGCTTCATCGAAATTCGCCAGCTCCTTGTCACTATCCATAAAGTAACTCCTGTCCAAGTCGCGGAAATAAGCAGCGATTTCCTGATTTCGGCTCATCCTGTTCCCCTTCCTTTCTCCGTTGCGGATTATTCATTCCGTGCCGGCCATTCATCTTCCAGCAGACTCATTTCCCATACGCTCCAGTACTCTCCCTGAATAAGCAGGGTGTCTCTTAACAGCCCTTCTTTCGTAAATCCGATTTTCTCGTACAAGCCGATGGCCGGTTCATTGAAATCGAATACACCGAGACTGACACGATGGAGCTTCAACTCTTCGAAAGCGATCTTCAGCACTTCCCGGATCATCTGCCCGCCAATCCCTTTCCCCCGGACGCCG
>NZ_NHTN01000063.1 GCF_002167005.1 Indiicoccus explosivorum | reverse complement strand
GCGCGCGGATTTTATTCGTCGCACTCGGCAGCCCGAAGCAGGAACTGTGGATCCGCCGGAACATGGAGCGCCTCCCGGACGTCAAAGTATTCCAGGGCGTCGGCGGAAGCTTCGACGTGTTCTCCGGCACCGTGAAACGGGCGCCGGCCGCATTCCGCAAAGCCGGCCTCGAGTGGCTGTACCGGCTCGCGTCCGACCCGTCGCGCATCAAGCGGCAACTGAACCTGCCGCGCTTCCTGCTCAAAGTGCTGCGCTCGCGGTGATTGTTTTTCTTCTTTACAAGAGGAGATCTTTAGATCGAATATTTTTGAAATGTTAAAGAAGAATTCGCTTCAGGCGGACGCTTTCTGGTCCACAGGAAGTGGGTTATGCAGCTGGCGCGACAGGACGTCGCGGTGCCAGCTGCCCGGGCGGTCCTCCGAGCCTCCTCGGCTGCGCCTGTGGGGTCTCGTCTGCCCGCTAATTCCGCTGGAGTCGCCGCCTGCCGCTCTTTCTTCTGTAACAACTAAAATCCTGGTTGAAATTAAACACTGTAAGAGTATTAAAGAGCAATCCCGAAATTGCGAGACTCCAGCGGGAAAGCAGGCAAGGCAAGACCCCGCAATTCGTGCAACGAATGAGGAGGCTTGCCGCCTGCCCGCGGAAAGCGAGCGGTTAAGGGAGAGCGATTATGGACGTCACTGCAGAATAGATCAAAGGAGTTTAATTGATAATGAAAAAATCCATCTGTGTCGTCGGCCTCGGCTACATCGGCCTGCCGACGGCGGTCATGTTTGCAAACCACGGTCATACCGTGCACGGCGTCGACGTCAACGAACGGACCGTCCGGCTGATCGCCAATAAAGAACTGCACATCGAAGAGGACGGGCTGCAGGAGCGGCTCGAACTCGCCATCGACTCCGGCCGCATGACAGTCGACACGAAGCCGAAGGAAGCGGACGTCTTCATCGTCGCGGTCCCGTCCCCGATCCGTCCGGACAAGACGGCGAACCTCGAGTACGTCCGCCAGGCGACGAAAGACATCGCGCCGTACGTCAAAAAAGGCGACCTCATCATCCTCGAGTCGACCGTGCCGCCGAAGACGGTGGAGAACGTCATGCTGCCGGAACTCGTCGCAACCGGTCTCGAGATCGGCACCGATCTGTTCGTCGCACACTCGCCGGAACGCGTCATCCCGGGCAAGGTGTTCCAGGAACTCGTCACGAATGACCGCATCATCGGCGGCATCAACCCGGAATCGACCCGCATGACGACCGAACTGTACCAGTCGTTCGTCCAGGGCAGCATGCACGAGACGGACGCGACGACCGCCGAACTCGTCAAAGTTATGGAAAACACCTACCGCGACGTCAACATCGCGTTCGCCAATGAACTCGCGCGCATTTCGCAGAACATCGGCGTCAACGTGTGGGAAGCGATCAAGCTCGCGAACTACCATCCGCGCGTCAACATCCACCTGCCGGGTCCGGGTGTCGGCGGTCACTGCATCGCCGTCGATCCGTGGTTCCTCGTCGAACTCGACCCCGAGCAGGCGAAGATCATCCACCTCGCGCGGCGCACGAACGACGGCATGCCGTCGTACACGGCGCAGCTGACGGCGGATATCCTGTCCGCCAAAGGCATCAAAGATCCGAAAATCGCGGTGCTCGGCCTCGCGTTCAAAGGCAACATCGACGACATGCGCGAAAGCCCGTCCGTCGAAGTCGTCGAACAGTTCCGCGCCCGCGGCATGGAACTGACCGCGTTCGACCCGCACATCAAGGAAAACAACCTGGCCGAACAGGTGCAGAGCCTCGAGGAAGCGACCGGCGACGCGTCGGCGCTCGTCGTGCTGACCGACCACCGGGCGTTCAAGGAACTCGACCCGTCGGCCATCACCAATGTGCGCAATAAAATCATCATCGACACGAAAAACTGCATCGACCGCGCCAAATGGGAAGCGGCCGGGTTTGACGTGTATTTGCTGGGCGACTCGAAAAACTGAAGGAGGGGCTAGGATGAAGAACGTGAGGAAAGCGATCATTCCGGCGGCGGGTCTCGGCACCCGCTTTCTCCCGGCGACGAAAGCGATGCCGAAGGAAATGCTGCCGATCGTCGATAAGCCGACCATCCAGTACATCGTCGAGGAAGCGATCGATTCGGGGATCGAAGACATCATCATCGTGACCGGGAAAGACAAGCGGGCGATTGAAGACCATTTCGATTCCGCCCATCTCCTCGAGACGCGGCTCATCGAATCGGAGAAATTCGAACTGCTCAATGCGGTCCAGTTGTCGAGCAAAGTCGACATCCACTACATACGCCAGAAGACGCCGCTCGGCCTCGGGCATGCGGTGTGGACCGCGCGTAAATTCATCGGCGACGAACCGTTCGCGGTGCTGCTCGGCGATGACATCATCCAGTCGGAGAAACCGGGCCTGAAGCAGCTGCTCGAGCAGTACGAGGCGACGCAGTCGTCGATCATCGGCATCATGGAAGTGCCCGAGAACGAGACGTACCGCTACGGCATCATCGACCCATCCGAGCGGATGGACTCGCTGTACAAAGTGAAGAAATTCGTGGAGAAGCCGCGCCCCGGCACGGCACCGTCCAACTTGGCGATCATCGGCCGCTACGTGTTCACCCCGGAGATCTTCGATTTCCTGGAACAGATGCGCGTCGGCGCGGGCGGGGAAATCCAGCTGACCGATGCGATCGAGCAGCTGAACGGCATCCAAAGCGTCTACGGCTACAAGTTCGAAGGGAACCGCTACGACGTCGGCGAAAAGCGCGGATTCGTCGAAACGACGATCGACTTCGCCCTTCAGCGCCCCGAACTGCGGGAAGACCTGCTCGCCTTTATGGAACGGAAACTCGCGGAGAATAAATGACCGCCCGAAAAGGAGGACCATCTTGAATATTCTGCTCGTGTCCAACATGTATCCCTCTGAACAGTTTCCGAGCTACGGGATATTCGTCAAAAATACGGAATCCATCCTGGAAAACGCCGGCTTCTCGGTCGACCGGGCCGTCATCCGGAAGCGGACGGGCAAGCGGCAGAAAGCGGCGGCCTACGCATCCCATTATGCGTCAGTCATCCGGAAAGGGCTGTCGGGCAAGTACGACGCGATTTATGTCCACTACGCCGCGCATAATGCGCTGCCGCTTCTCATGCTGAAGCGGCTGAAACCGTCCGTGCGGATCGTGACGAACGTCCACGGCAGCGATGTCGTGCCGGAAGTGCCGTCCCAGGAGAAATTCCAGCCGGCGGTCCGGCAGCTGCTGGAGCGCTCGGCGGTCATCGTCACGCCGTCCGGCTACTACCGCGACCTCGTCCGGGAAAAGTACGGCGTCGACACACCGATCCGCGTGTTCCCGTCCGGCGGCGTCAATACGGCCGTGTTCCATCCCGAGGAGGAAGGACGGGGCGCCTGGCTCGAAGAGTTCGGGCTGGACGCGTCGCTCCGCTACTTCGGCTACGTGGGCCGTATGGACGTCGGCAAAGGGTGGGACCACTGCCTGAAAGGGTTCGCCGCTTTTCTGGAAGCCAATCCGGATGAGCGAGGGCGCACCCGCCTCATCATGGTCGGTTCCGGCCAGGAAGAGGACGGGTTCCGGCTGCTGAAGTCGGAGCTCGGACTGGATGACGACGTCATCCATTTTCCGCTGATGAAGCAGCGGGACCTCGCGAAGATCTACAATATCATCGATCTGTTCATCTTCCCGACGACCCGCAAAGGGGAGAGCCTCGGCCTCGTCGGCCTCGAGGCGATGGCGTGCGGCACGCCGATTGCGGCGAGCCGTATCGGCGGCATCCTTGATTATACTGAAGACGGAGTCAACGGCTGGCTGTTCGAACCTGGCAATGCCCAGGAACTGGCGGAGCGGCTGACGGCATTCAGCCGGCTATCCCCCGGCGAACAGCAGCGGGCCGGCCAAGCGGCGCTGGAGACGTCGAAAGCGTACGACCAGGACGCCATCGGCCCGAAGCTCGCCGCCATCTTCCGTGAATTGGGGCCGTCGACATGAGCTCCGCGGACTGGAATCAACAAAAAGGAAAAAGGATTTGGATCATGGATTTCAAAAAGATACTGATACTGCTCGTCGCATTCATCGCCCTGCAGCCCATCATCGATGTCCTGACGGCCGCTTCGATCTTCATCGTGGAGACCAGCCTGACCGCGGGCGTCCTGCTGCGGGCGGCGTACATGCTCGCCATCATCGCGCTTTTGCTCTGGACGGCGGTGCGAAGCAAAATGAGCCGGATTTTCGTCGCGTATCTCGCGGGACTCGCCCTTTTGCTCGTCGTCAATGTGGCGGTCAGCCTCCAGTTCAAGGAGCCCTATTATTTATTCCAAGAGCTTAAGTTTTTCAATAAAGTCATTTACTTCCACATCGTGCTGCTTGGCCTGCTCATCGCCTACCGCGGCCTGAAAGTGCGCGGTGTGGACATCGCGTCGATCACGACGAAGTACTTCCGCTGGTCGGGGCTGATCATCGGCATCGTTTTCGTCGTAGCAATCATTACCGGCACGAGCCTGACGAACTATTCGTACCGGAAGATCGGTTTCACCGGCTGGTTCTATGCGGGCAATGAAATCGGGGCCATCATGGCGGTCGTCCTGCCGATTCTCGCGCTGTACGCCATCCGCCATACGGATTCCTGGAAAAAGCCGTGGGCATGGGCGCCGTTCGTGCTCCTTGCGTTCGGCATGCTGCTGCTCGGCACGAAAGTCGGCTACGGCGGCGTGCTGATCGTCCTGCTCAGCGTGCTGATCGGCAGCCTCATCATGCGCTACCTGATGCGCCAACACACCGATGAAGTCCGGGCGAACCTGAAGATTTCGGCCGTCCTGACTGCACTGCTCCTCGTCGTGACACCGGTGACCCCGGTGTTCAGCAACGTCTTCGTCCACATCAACTCGCTCGGCATCGACTTCGGCGGGGATGAACAGACCGAAGGAGAGGAAGAACCGCAGGAAGGCGAGGAAGGGTTCGAGGAAGAGCCGGAAATCACAGGCGAACAAGTCCAGAACCTCGTCTTCAGCTCGCGCGAGAAGTACGAAGCGGTCATGCGTGAAGACTTCCTGAGCTCGCCGCTGCCGCAGCAGCTGTTCGGCCTCGGCTTCGCCGGGAACTACGAAGAGCCGGAGCCCGGCAAGGAACTGTCGATGATCGAAATGGACTTCCACGACTGGTTTTATTCGTTCGGCTGGATCGGATTCATCTACCTGATCCTCCCGCTCGTCTGGTATGCCGGAAAGTACGTCGTCCATTTCGTGAAAAACATCCGGACGAAGTTCACGTACTTCTACATCCTGTACGGCGTGGCGTTCCTGCTCGGCATCGGGATCAGCTACACGGCCGGCCATGTGCTGACGGCACCGGCGGTATCGATCTACCTCGCCGCCGTGCTCGCCATGCTCACCGTCCATGAAGGGCTGCTGGAAGGCAGCGAATAAACGAAGAAAACAACCAGAACTGACCCGGGAAACCGGGTCGGTTTTTTCGTGCCCGAAAAGCAGGGGAATCGGCAGAAAATAAGGATAAACAGCGGAAAATCGCTGGAAACGGGTGAAGGCGGCCGGTGGAAGGGACCCGAAGCTCAAAAAAATATCAAAATCCTGGGTGGAAAAATTATACAAACATGACGATTTCCCCGCTTGGAATTTAACGAAATATGCAAGAACATAGGAAATCCCAAGTTTTTATACCGATTAAACATAATATCTAAAAAATAGACTAAAGAACCATTTTAAAGAGGAGGGTAATATGCTAAACATTCGTTTGTTTCACAAAGCAATGTTTCCGTAAAAGGTGAAATATCTTGGTACATCAACGTTTGTGAGGTGATTTCAATGGCACTGAAACTGTGGCGAATTTGTGAAAACATGTAATAAAGGGCCTATAAAAGTAATAAGTGTTACAAGTAGATGACCGTTGTCAGATTTTTGCTTCACATATGCTTTGCAATATATTCCCGTTTTGTTACAATGAGAGAGGAGTTTAATAGGCTATACCTTTACCAGTCGCTGTATCTTTGGACCCTACATAATTCATCGGCATCTGCTGATATGTATCTCCTATAAGTGCGGCGGGCACTGGTTGGAAGGCAGCCCGGTTAAACTGCGAACATGTTTGTAGTTTGGGTTTAAAATCAATCAACGAAATAGGAGGAATTCAACACATGGCTTATCAAGCAAAGTCGTACAAAAAGTTCGTTGCTACGGCAGCGACAGCTACACTGGTCGCTTCGGCGATCGCACCTGTAGCATCTGCTGATGAAGTATCAACAGCGGCATTCACGGACGTTCCGGATCGTTACGAGCCGGCAATCGAGTATGTGGTAGAAGAAGGCATCGCAAAAGGTCTTACTGCTACTCAGTTTGGTATCTCCGAATCTATCAAGCGTGGTGACGCAGCAATCATGCTCGCGACTGCAGCTGACCTGATCGATCCAGATGCTCCAGTCGCACCATTCACAGACGTACCTACACGAGGTCAGCTGGCAGTTGGTTCACTTTGGGCTGAAAATGTAGTAAACGGCTACGATGAAGATACATTCGGTTTCAGCGCTAACATCACTCGTGGTGAAGCAGCTTACATGCTCGCAGAAGCTTATAACCTGTACGATTTCGTGAACATTGATGAAGTTGACCTTAATTTCACTGACGTACCATCCCGTTTTGAAGCTGCAGTGAAAGCGCTGGTAGCATTCGAAATTACGCAAGGCGTCACTCCGACTCAGTTCGGTGCAGATGATTACATCAAACGCGGCGACTTCGCTGTATTCCTTTACAGACTGAACCAAGCGTTCTCTGATACAGTCGCTCCTGAACTTTCATTCGACTTTGATGTCGACACAGCGATCGAAGTTGGCGTTGGTGAAGAATTCGTTCTTCCTGAAGTAACTGCAATCGACGACATCGACGGTGAAATCACAGTCGTTCCTGTCATCACTAACGAAGCTGGCGAAGAAGTGGACGCAGTCGACACAAGCGCGCCTGGCACTTACTACATCACTTACACTGCAATCGATGCAGCTGGAAATGTTTCTGAAGTTGTAGTTGAAGTAGTTGTAGTAGCTGATTCTGCTCTTACTCTTGCAACAGAAGCAGTTGTAGTAGCAGAGACAAGCTTGCTTGAGGAAGATGTTGCAGCTGCACAAGAACTGGTTGATGCTCTTGAAGATTCAGACGAGAAAACATTGTTGAATGTTCGTCTTGATGAAGTAAGAGAAGAAATCGACGCGATTATTGCTGATGTGAATGCTGCAGTAGGCGAACTTCAATTGTTCAACGCACTTAACGTAGTGCCATTTGAAAATGTCAATGAAGATTATATCGCCGAATATGTAACTGCTATCCAAGATGTAGATTTCACATCTCTTGCAGATATTCAGGCAGCAATTGATGCAGTAAACCTTGCTCAGCTTGAAGCTGAAATCGCAGTTGAACTTGCGGAAGCGAGAACTGCAATTGACAACGTGCTTGCTGTAGATGTCACTTCTCCTGACTTTGATCTTGCTGCATTTAATGAGTTGGTAGTAGCTGCTGAAGCAGCAATCGCTGATATTCCGGCTGATTACATTCCAGAAGGTGCAGAAGAGGCCCTTGTGGTGACTCTTCAGGCTGAGCTTGACGAAGAAGTAGAATTCGTAGAAAACTATGTTAACCTTGTGGAACCAGTAGTAACAGCTGGTACACAAGTTGAACTTTACAATGCTTTAGTAGCAGGATTTGACAACGTAGTCGAAGCTAACATCGGCGCATATGATACTGAATTAGACGCTTTCGTTGGTTTGGACACAGTTGAAGAAGTTCAATTTGTTATTGATTCTGTAAATGCTGAAGCAACGGTATCTGCATTCGTCGTTGATGCTGAGACTACTCAGGCTGAACTTGTTGCGCTTGTTGAATTGGTTGAAGGAATCCCTAACATTGCAGTGGATGCAGAAGGTAACCCTGTCGCAACGCAAGTAGAAGTTGACCTGCTTGCTGCAGTAGACGCCCTGCAATTACAATTCGAAACTCTTGCAGAAGCTACAGTAGCATTGGAAGAAGCAACTGAAGCAGCTGAAGCTGCACAAGCAGTTTATGCAGCAGCTGGCGGAGACGTAGAAGCGGCTGTTTATACAAACGTTACTGCAGAACTAGAAGCCCTGGCTGATGTAGATTTAGATAGCGCAGCTGCAATTACTGCTGCTACTGATGCGCTGCTCACTGATGTAGATGCTCTTACAACAGCAACTGAAGCACTTGTAGCATTGGATGTTGCTATTGCAGAAGCAAATGCAGCACAAGCGGCATACTTGGCAGCAGGTGGAGTAGAAGGCGATCAGCTGTATGTAGACGTTACAACTGCGATTGAATCAGGAGACGTAGCAACAATCGACACTGCTGTTGCCGCTCTCGAAGCAGCAACAGCAGAACTTGAGCTGATTGCTGATGTAAATACAGCTACTACAGGTAGCGAATTGATTCTCCCGCTGGTTAACTTAGAGTTAGAGACATACAACAATCTCACTGCTGTCCAGCGTGCTGAAGTAGCTGACTTGTTCCTGGAGGCGTTTGCTGATACTGAATTTGCGGGCATCACAGAGATCGAAACGGCACTTTCTGATCTCGTTGTAGATTATGGCGCATTATTTACAGCGCTTGATACTGCTATCGCAACTGGAGAAATTACAGATGTGGATGTTGCTCTTGAAGCGTTGAACCTTGAAGAGTACGAAGCACTCACTGCGGCTGAACAATTGGTGGCAGCTGAACTGGTACTCAACAATGAGCCAGAAGGCGGATACACTTCATTCGCACAAATCACTGCTCAGTTCTAATCAATATTGAATTGTTAAAGCCCGCCAAATTGGCGGGCTTTTCTTTGTTATAAAATTAAGTTCATTTAAAGGAAGTGTTCAAACGGTTATAATGGAATGAGTAGAATAGAAAATTAATGATTACTCCAGGAGGACTGTTATGAAACTCCCTGAACACGGAACCGTTGCAATTGATGAAATTGATGAATCCATATTAGATAATTTTGAACTATCAAATCTTACTGCTCATGAAGCATATGATATTACTGCTATCTATAATCGCCTTTCTGAAAGGCTGACTTTACTTGAAAAGTTTGCTGAAGGGACTGACGAAAATCTGAAAGAACTTAATTCAGATTACATTCAGCTTCCGGAGCAGTCCGAGGAACGACTAGAAATTGATGTCCGCATCCGTGCATTAAAGAGAAAATGGGGGATATTCCAGCGTGCTAAAAAACGGGATAATAGCGAATTCACATTTCCTGTTTCTGTGAACCGATTGAATGAATTTACTATTTCGAATAAGTACGCTCCTTACATTAATGCCGGTAAAGAAGGAAGGGCGTGGGTCGACAATTGGATAATAGAACAGGGCGTTACCATGATAAAAGATCAAGAAACCGCTTTCCATCTTGTGGATGAAGCGGTTCAACAACTTGAACAACTCATGGAAAAGCTTCAAAGTGTCCAAAATCAAAATGAATGGATTGCTGTGTTGGAGGAACTTCAGATAACTGTTGATAAAAACGCTGTTCAAAGTATCTACCAAATATGGATAAATACAGAACTGCAAGAATTCCGCCGGTTAGGGCTTTTTAAAAAATGGATAACTGAACAGGAAGAAAAAGTGTTATTAAATCAAGGAAGCATGGAAGTGATTGAAGGAAAGGTGATTGATAAATTTATCAAATCTGATGAATGATTATCACGACAAAACAATGTAACAGGCAAATTTGGAATCAGTATCTCGACTAAAACTCCATTTTTGAAAATTATATTATTTATTCACCTCTGCGGCTTTAACTGCAGAGGTTCTTTTTTATTCTCGTAGGTTAGGTGTAGTTGTCGGAGGAAGAATCCGCTGTAACTTTCCGCCATTACAACCGACTACTTCCAAAAGAAGGCAGGAAAGAGGGTGCGGAAGTTGAAAAGAGTGTGCATAGTGATTTTCTTGGCAATCCTTTCAGGCGGGTGTGCGGAGGAAGAACCGGAAGCGGCGCCGGAACCTGTTAAAGTGGAAGGGGAGCTGGCGGCGTATTTGGATGAGAAGTACGGCGCTGCGTTCGACTGGACGCTGGTGAACGGGGAGGTGCACCACGGGAATCAGCCGATGAATGCCATTGATGATGTCCATGAGATGTACCGGCATATGGGTGTGAATCTGGAGCCGTATGCGGGGGAGTATTTGACGTATTATCATTTTGACATTGAGGAGTCGTGCACTGAGCCGGACGGGGATGAGCAGCGCTTTTCGTTTACGGTGGTGCTGACGGAAGACGAGGAGAAAATCATCGGGGATCACATGGTGCTGAATGGATATGAGCCGGGCGGAATTGCAACGGTGAGCTCGGATGTTTTATTTGAACAGATCGGCTGTGAATAAATGACGGATAGCCGAGGAAAAAGGGGGCAGAGCGGATGAAGAGTTGGTGGAAGGTGTCGGTGGTGCTTGGCGGATTGCTGTTGGCCGGCTGTTCGCAGGAAGCGGCGGATGCGGTGACGGACGGAGAACCGGAGGCGGATGTGGCGGCGGAGGTGACGGAAAAACCGGCGGATGAATCGGTGAATCTCTCGCCGGAAGCGTTCTTGGAACGGTACCCGGAGGCGGAAAGTGTGACGCTTGCCGAGTTGGCGGAAGTGGAGTCGATAGCGATGAGGGGGCCGATGCTGTCGACGTATACCGCATCCCGGATGATTTCGCACGAGTTGGTGCTGGAGGATGAAGGTGCGATCCGGCGAATCCTTGAAGTGATACAGGAGGCGGAGCTCGGAGAGGTGGCAGCGGAGGATATCGGACCGAGTCTGCTGCTGGTCGTGGAAGGCGGCGGGCAATTTTCGGGGCCGTATGCGTTCTTTTTTAATGAGAGGTATGAGGCGTTCGAACTTCCCGATGACACGGGGAACCGGTACTACTTAACGGAAGAGGATGCCAATGCGATGAAAGAGCTGATCTTCAGTGCGCTGGAGGAGAAGATCGGTGAGACGGCGGGAGTCGGCGTGTTTGCGGCACCGGCGTTTATTCCGCCAGGTGAAAATGAGCTCTCTTTGACAGTCATCAATGACCGGGCTGCGGCGTTTGAAGCGGGGAAAGTGCGGTTCAAAAAGAGGACTGAGGAGCTGGAATGGGCGGCTTATCCGGCAGAAGGGAATGTGCTGGAGACGGAATCGCTGTCGTGCCCGGCGTTTGAGGAGTGCGAGTGGACGCTGGATTTGTCTGCGGTCACGGATGAATGGCCGGTGGGGGAATATGCGGTGGAGATCGGGGATTTGGTGGCGGGGTTTCATGTAGAGTGAGGGGAGGGGAATTAGAAAGGATGTGTTTAAAGGAGTTCCGGTTGGAATTTCGTACTTCGGATCGGTCGGAAATCAGGAAGCCGATTGAATAAAGACCGGATTGAACCCTCTCAAGATAACTGAGGCCTGGGGTTCGGCCGGGTCTGTTTCAGGCAGAAAGGGGGCGGCCGGAACCTCCTCTGCTGTATCTAGGGAGGTGCAGCCCTGGGAAGTAAGGAGACGTCGGGCTGCCGTTATTATCAGCTCTTCTTTATTTGACTGTTGCTTTTTCCTTCTTTGTTTTGAGCGTTCTTCCCCGCATTATTCCAATGACTTCAGGAAAACAGCCGTCGCCTCGTCCAGACTGGTCCAATTGAACTCGTCATAGATGGCGCGGGCCAATCGTTTCTTTTCCTCTTCTGTATATCCGAGCTTTTCAGCCGCCTTCAGTGCATAGCCGAGACAAGCTGTGTGACTCCACGGGTCCAGCTCTGTACGATTATTGCGCATCATAAATCTCCTTTTCTTTCACTCTTCCGTTCATATTCCCACAAAACTGAACTGTTACGCCAGTTATTTCGTCAGTTCCCATTAAATTTTTGTGGCTGCATGGCGAATGCTTCAGGTTCGCTTTGTTTGAGTGCCTGGCACCAATTTTCTTATTGCATGGAAAAACGTGAATATTGGTGCCAGGCACTTAAAAGGAAAAGTTCGATGAAGAAAGGATGAGGTGCTTTCTTTATCTTCTGTGTCCTATACTGTTCCTGATGGGAGGAATTGTCGTGAGGGATGGATTTTCTTTTGCGGAGATGAAACGGTTTGCCGGAAAGTTGAAACAGGATGTGTTTGTTCTTTATTTGTCTTATAAAGATAGCCGAACTCCCTGGTATGCGAAAGTCGTGGCCATCTGTGTTGTGGCATACGCGTTCAGTCCGATTGATCTGATCCCCGATTTCATCCCGGTTCTGGGGTATGTGGATGATTTGATCATCGTTCCGCTTGGGATTCTGTTTGCTTTGAAGCTGATTCCGACTGAAGTAGCGGACGATCATCGTGAAGAAGCAGAACGTATCAGGCAAAGCGGGAAACCGAAGAACTGGTTTGTCGGGGTGCTTTTTATCGTGGTGTGGATCGTGCTTGCCGTTTGGCTGGGCGGGATATTGATGACGTTTTTGCCTTAGATTGGGTGCCTGGTTGGGTGCCAGGCACCAATTTTCGCATTGTGTGAAAAAACATGAATATTGGTGCCAGGCACTTAAGGAGGCGCCTAAGGGGGGCTTAGGTAAATTTATCGAAATTTCTTAATTCTTATAGACAAAAGGAACAAATAAGGGGAGCATATAATAAAGAATTTCTCTACAATGATTGGATAGGAACTTGGATTCTATAAGGCAAAGGGGAGGGGACGGATGAGACAGCTTTTCGTCGCAGTGCTTGCAGTGCTGCTGGTTAACGGGTTATTTGCATCGATGGCGTTTGCGGACGGCTTCCCGGATGTGACGGAAGGCAATCGCTTTAATGAGGAAATTACTTATTTGGTTGATGAAGGAGTCATTTCGGGTTTTACGGACGGCACATTCCGCCCGAAGAGCGATGTTACCCGCGGGCAGGCCGCAATCATGATCGGCCGGGCGCTCGGGTTCAGCGGTGCACGGCAGGATACCGCGTTTCCGGATGTGGATAAAAGTGTGACGGCGAGCGGTTATGTGGCAGCGTTGACAGCGGAAGGTATCATCAGCGGTTATCCGGATGGTACATACCGGCCCGGGGATGTCGTGACGCGCGCCGAAATGGCGATCTTCCTGCACCGCGCGTTTGTTGAGGATGATGTGGGCGGATTCGAGTATTTCATGGATGTCGGACCGGGCATGCATGCGTATGAAGCGATTGCAGATCTCCACGCGCTCGGAATTGCAAGCGGCTATTTGGACGGCGCATTCCGTCCGACAGTCGAACTGAACCGGGAGCAGTTCGCTGCGTTTCTTGCGCGTGCAGTGAATCCGGCTGTATTCGCCGACAAGCCGGAGACGCCGGCTGATATGACGCTGAATGAGAAGATCGGACAAATGGTCATCGCCGGCCTTGAGGGAACATCGCTTCAGGCTGCAGATCAGCGGCTGATCACCGATTACCATGTCGCCGGTTTTATTTTCTATGGAGATAATCTGGTGACTCCGGAGCAGACGAGGCGGTTCGTCGGCCAGGTGAAAGCCGCGAATAAACCCGGCAACCTGCCGCTTTTTATCAGCGTCGACCAGGAAGGCGGGCGGGTTTCAAGACTGCCTGAAGTGAACATCACGCCGAGCAGTGCGGTGATTGGCGACCGGAATGATCCCGCGTATGCTTATGAGATCGGCCGGACGCTGGGGCGTCAGCTGAAGTCGATGGATTTTAACCTGAATTACGCGCCGGTGTTGGATATCAACAGCAACCCGGACAACCCCGTCATCGGCGACCGGTCTTTCGGGAATACGGCGGGCGTTGTCAGCCGGATGGGTATTCAGGTGATGAAGGGGATGCAGACCGAGAATGTGATTCCGGTGATCAAGCACTTTCCGGGGCACGGGGATACGTCGGTGGATTCACATGTGGAACTGCCGATTGTCCCGAAAACACTGGCGGAACTGCGGCAGCTGGAGCTGATTCCGTTCAGTAACGCGATTGACAGCGGAGCGGATGTGACAATGGTGGCCCATATTTTATTGCCGGAAATCGATGGAACGTATCCTTCATCGATGTCAGAAAGGGTGATTACGGGAATTCTGCGGAATGAACTCGGTTTCGGCGGGGTCGTGATGACGGACGACATGACGATGGGCGCGATTGCCGATCACTATGGAATCGGTGAAGCCGCCGTCCGCTCCGTGCAAGCCGGCAGTGATGTCATCCTGGTGGCGCACGGGGATGAGAACGTCATCGAGGCGATCAAGGCTATTCGGGCAGCCGTGCTGGACGGGCGGATTCCGGAATGGCGGATCGATGAAAGTGTGCAGCGGATTGCGGAATTGAAAGATGAGTATTTTTGAGGAGAAAAGAATAGCGGTGCCTGGCACCAATTTTCAGAAAATTGGTGCCAGGCACCGCGGAAATTTATTAACCTCTGCAGATTTTGCTGCAGGGGTTTTTTCGGTTTTCCCCACGGTGCCTGGCACGGGAGGATGGCATCGGAGGAGAGGATTGTTCTCCAAAAGAGGGATTATTTGTAACAAAATCTGGATGGAGTCGTCTAATGGAGCGAGGATAGCTACTTGGGGATGGATTGTCAGGAGATGGGAGGAAGCAGAATGAGAAGGCGGTTATGGATTGCGGGAGCGGTTCTTCCGGTTTTATTGGCTGGAGGCTGTGACGAAGCTGGGGAACCGGCAGCAGTGATAGTAGGGGAGCCAGACGGCACGGGAGACGGGCAGACGGAAGCGGCCGAAGAGGCAGTTGAAGAGAAAGCGCTGCCGAGGGGCGAGTTGCGAGAGGTTTTTCGGGAAGCGGTGGAAGCTTCCGGGCTGACGGTCGGGGATGTGGACGAGTCGGGGGACATGTATTTCGAGGGCAGGCGGCTGGTGGTGCTCCTGGAAGATGCCGATTCTGCGCAGAACCCAAAAGAGGCAAAGAAACTGCGGGAAGTGATGGAGGGGCTGATGGAAGAGCACGAATCTTCGTTTGGATTGAAGGAAGCGGATTATTCCCGGCAGGAACTGGTGCAGGCGCAGAACGGGTTTTTCAGCTTGAATGCCGATATTCCGTTCAGTGAGAACACGCAGCTGTCGCTTGGAAGCGAGGAGAGTGAAATTTTGCTGAAGACGGATGAGCTGGCTGGCCGGTATGTCGAAGCGCTGGAAAATGAGTATGGGGATATGCTTCGTGTGGAGATTGATCCGGATTTTGTGGTTCAGTCAGTGGATTTGGAGGAGGAGTGAGTAGATGGGGGCTTTGCGGGTGCCTTTGTGGGTGCCTGGCACCAATATTCTTGTTTTACGTTCAATTGAGAAAATTGGTGCCAGGCACCATTATTCACTTTTTACGTGCAACTGTGAAAAATTGGTGCCAGGCACCATTCCTTTAGGCAACAACCTTTTCGGATGGAGGTGACTGATTATGCGGAGTGTGATGATTTGGGTGATGGCGGCAGGGCTGCTGCTCAGCGGATGCGAGGATTATTAGGATCGGCCGATGTACGGGGAAGTAATCGATTTTGGTACGGTGGCCGGGACGGAGTCGGTTGTGCTGAATATTACAGACTGGGCGAAGGAGACCGGCCGGGAAGATCCGGTCCATGATATTTTGTTAACGGAGGAGATTCCGCTGACGGATGAGGTCGAAATCCGGTATGAGTACCGGGAAGCAGATCCGAGTGAGCTTTTTATCGGCCAGGATGTGGTGGTGAAGAAGGATGAGGCTGATGAATCGGTGGTGGCCATCGTGCTGCAGGAGGAGCCGACGGATGAGTTGCTGGAGTTTCCGGAAGAGGTGGAAGCGATCCGTGTAACGGGGCCGATGATGAGGGTGAGTGATGGTCGCGAGTATACGGAAGTCGAAGTGGAACTGACCGATGAAGGTGTGATTGAGCTGTTCAAGGACCGGATGCGTGATGCGGAATATAAGGAAGGGCCGGTTCCGGCAATCGGGCCGAGTGTCTCGCTTTTATTCGAAGGAGCCGATGGAATGAACAAGAATTACGATTTCTTTTTTGACGGAGAGACGGTAGGGTTTGATGCGCCGGGCGATGCGGATGGACGATATTATTTGGACAGCGGGGCGACCCGGGAGATGCGGGAGATTTTGTACCAGGCGCTGGAGGAGGAGACGGATCAGAAAGCCGGGGTTCAAATTACTGCTTCACCGATGACGCTTCCTGAAGGCGAGACGGTCCTTTCGCTGACTGTGGAGAATCTGCGGGCGGCGGGGTTTTTGGCGCAGGAGATCCGGTTCGAGAAACGGACGGAAGACGAGAAGTGGGCGCCGTTTCCTTCGGCTGCCGCGGAATATCCGCCGGGGACGCTGGTGTGTCATGAGCGGGTATGCGAGTGGGAGCTTCTTTTAAAAACGGTCGCGGATGAGTGGCCGGCCGGGGAGTACCGGGCGGTAATCGAAACGATTGAAGTTCCATTTTTTGTGGAGTAAAGAGATTCGGCGTTAACGGTGTATTCATTGGCGGTGCCGGTATATCATGAAGAGGAGACATGCGGATGAGAGCTGTTTTTGAAGATGATTGCCGCCGAATGGTCTGCAGAGAGAGTGCTGGTAGGGCAGTGCCTGGCACCAATATTCTTATTGTGTGAAAAAACTTGAATATTGGTGCCAGGCACTTTTTAGGCATTTTTTTTAAAAGGGGGAGCAGAATGGCGCTGCGTGATTTAGTGTTGGGAATGATGGTGGCTACGGGGATGATGGCCGGCTGTTCGACTGATTCAGCCGCAGAGGAAGAGTTGGCGCTAACGGAAGCGGAAATGGTTGAAGCGTCAGGACCGCTGCTGGCAACGTATGAGCCCGCAAAGCGGGTGGATTATGAAGTGGTGCTGCACAGCGAGCAGGACATCCAGGTGATTGTAAATATGATGGAGCAGGCGGAACGGAAAGAAGGCCCGGTCACGGATATCGGGCCGATGCTGACGCTTGTTTTTGTAGCGGGAGAGTCATCGGCAGGGCCTTATGATTTCTTTTTTAATGATACGATTGGCTCTTTCGAGGCGCCGGAAGATTCGGATGGCCGGTTTTATTTGCAGGGAGACGGAATGGAAAAGATCAAGGAGATCATATACAAGGCGTTGGAAGAACAGACGGGGCTGAAGGCGGGAGTGAGTGCGTTTGCTGCACCTTCGGAAATTAGCCCTGCTATGCCGATTCTTTCGGTGACGCTAGTGAATGACCGTGCGGAAGCGTTCGCCGCTCAGGAAGTGGGAATCGAGAGGAAGAATGACGAAATGACGTGGGTGCCGTTTCCTGATCAGGAAAGCGCATGGCCGGCGGAAGACTTTTCCTGCCCGGCGTATGAAACGTGCCAGGTGGAAATGGGCTTGCAGGAAATCAGCGGGGAATGGCCGCCGGGTGAGTACCGGATCGCTGCGGATTCGTTGACGGTGCCGTTCACTGTGAGCGGAGCGGGAGAATAGGGCTTTGGAGAGTTGTGAAGGGATGGCATGTCAGCACAGCAAGAAGAATTGCCGCTGCTTTAATGGGCTGCGGCTTTTTGTTTGTCCTGCTGATGGAGTTTCCATGTGACGAAAGCTGTGACAAGTATGGAGAGTGTGCCATACGGGATGTTGAATGAATATTGATCGAATACATACGATAAGAACGGCATTGGGGGGTGATTGCCGACTATTTGATAAAAGACCATGTTGATGAAGGAACAGACAAGAACGGTGATGGCTGGGGCTATCAGGAGCGGTACCGGGAACTTGAGCCAGAGGGACGTAAAGGTCTTGCTGGCGATGACCGCTGTCAGTAAACCGGTGCCGATGGAAACGAGCGGGATGAAGTAAAACAAGAACAGCAAGTGATCCCAGAAGCTAGCGACAACTAAAGCAAGGGCGATGGAGATTTGCAATGAAAAGGAACGCAGGGTTTCAAGAAAGCCACGCATGGGCGGTTGTCCTTTCGTTGTATGGATTTTTTTCTTAATTTTATTGTATAGGAGAGACGCACTGCTGAATAGGAGGGGGATGGAAATAATTTCTGGTGCTGAATGTTCAGCTGAGGAGAAAAGGTCCGATATGAAAGGGGAGGGTAAGAGAATGAACGGAGAGCGGGCGGTATCGCGTTTTTCGTAAAACACAGGAAGGGCGGAAGTGGAATGTGGAACACAGGCGCGGATGTTTTGGAGGCAGGAGCGGTGACGGCGATGGCCGTGGGCTCAGTGATTTTTATCATCGGAACGTTGTTGATGATTTTTGCGGTTCAGCTTTTGAATGACTGGCTGAAGCTGCCGGAAAAAGTATTCAGTTTTTGTGTTCCGGTCGTTGTGTTTTTGTGTGTGGTGGGCTGGATGCAGGTGTTCTATTGAAGGGTTCTAGTTTTGTTGTGCTACCGGTCCCCAGTAGAGGGACTTTTTTTCGTTTTAGGGGAGAATAGTAGAATTCTGCGGTGCCAGGCACCCTTTTTT
>NZ_NHTN01000062.1 GCF_002167005.1 Indiicoccus explosivorum | reverse complement strand
AAGGGGTTTCTCAACACTCTGCGAAAGCCTGCAGGTCATCCTGCAGGCTTTCTGTGTTATGTGCTACAATAAGCAGGATGAAGATGTATCGGAGGAACTGACTGTGTGGGCTTATTACGGAATTGCGCTGCTGATCGTCATACTCGATCAGTGGACGAAATGGATTGTCGTCAAATCGATGGAGCTGGGGGAACGCATCCCGGTTTGGGAACCCTATCTCGCCTGGCTGTCGCACCGGAACCGCGGGGCGGCCTGGGGCATGCTCGAAGGGCGGATGTGGCTGTTCACCATCATCACGCTCATCGTCATCGGTTTTATCGTTTATTATTTCCATCGTTACGCGAAGGACCAGCCGTTTTTCCAGGCGACGCTCATGGTGCTTTTGGGCGGTGCGATCGGTAATTTCATCGACCGGCTGTGGCGCGGGGAAGTCGTCGATTTCGTCGATATCCTCATCCCGGTCATCGGCTATGATTTCCCGATCTTCAATGTGGCGGACATCGCGCTGACGGTCGGTGTCATCATGATGGTCATTTATGTCTGGAATGAAGAAAAACAGGAAAAGAAAAAGGTGTCGTAATGGAAGAATTGACAATCGAAATAACAGAAGAATCAGCAGGCGGCCGGATCGATAAAGCGGTCACTGCGATTGATCCCGACTGGTCCCGGTCGCAGATCCAGGGATGGCTGAAAGACGGCTACGTTAAAGTGAACGGCAATAGCGTCAAGCAGAATTACAAGGTGAAGGACGGTGACGTGATCACTGTCCTGCCGCCGGAGCCTGAAGCGCTCGATATCCAGGCGGAAGATCTGAACTTGGACATCGTCTACGAAGATGCGGATGTGCTCGTCGTCAACAAGCCGAAAGGGATGGTCGTGCATCCGGCGCCCGGCCACGTGTCCGGCACGCTCGTCAACGGACTCATGCACCAGGTGACGGATCTGTCCGGCATCAACGGCATCATGCGGCCGGGGATCGTCCACCGCATCGATAAGGACACATCGGGGCTTCTCATGGTGGCGAAAAACGATGCAGCGCATGCCTCCCTCGTCGAGCAGCTCATCAAAAAGACGGTCACCCGCAAGTATACAGCGGTCGTCCACGGCCATATCGCGCACGACAAAGGCACGATCGATGCGCCGATTGCGCGCGATCCGAAAGACCGGCAGAAAATGGCGGTCGTCGACAAGGGGAAATCGGCCGTCACCCATTTCACAGTGACCGAACGGCTCGGTGAGTTCACTGTCGTGGAATGCCAGCTTGAAACCGGGCGGACGCACCAAATCCGCGTCCATATGAAATATATCGGCTTCCCGCTTGCCGGCGATCCGAAGTACGGTCCGAGGAAAACGCTCGATATCGGCGGGCAGGCACTGCACGCCGGTGTCATCGGTTTCGATCACCCGAAGACGGGCGAATACATGGAATTCAGTGCCGAGCCGCCGGCTGAATTCGGGCAACTGCTCGAAACGCTGCGAAACAGAGGTTGACAGCGGAACGGCCGCTTCGCTATACTTGGGTTAATCAAATACGGAACACCTTTAAAGACAGTCCCGTGAGGCTGGGAAGGTAATGGACGAACGCTGGAAGCGGTATGCTTCCGGACGGCTTTTTCCTGCACGCAACCCCTCCTGCCCGCGCGGCCGGAGGGGTTTTTATGTTGAAAGGAGAATCAGACAATGACCGAAAAAGCGAACATTCTCGATGAGAAAGCGATCGGCCGGGCGCTCACCCGGATCGCCCATGAAATCATCGAACGGAACAAAGGAATCAGTGAATGTGTGCTCGTCGGCATCAAAACGCGGGGGGCGTTCCTTGCGAAGCGGCTTGCGGAAAAGATCGAGAACATCGAAGGGGGGCGGATCCTGACCGGTGAACTGGACATCACCCTGTACCGGGACGATCTGACGGAAAAGACGAAAAACCGGGAACCGCTCGTCCAGCAGGTGGATGTGACCCATGACATTACGGGCAAAAAAGTGATCCTCGTCGATGACGTGCTCTATACCGGCCGCACCGTGCGCGCTGCCATGGACGCTGTCATGGACCTCGGGCGGCCGGCGCAGATCCAGCTGGCCATCTTAGTCGACCGGGGACACCGGGAACTGCCCATCCGGGCGGATTACGTCGGCAAGAACATTCCGACATCCAGTGATGAACGGATCGTTGTGGAAATGACCGAAACGGATGGCAAAGACCAAGTGACCATCCACGAATGACCGAAAAGGGGCTGGAAGTGTGACAGAAGCGGTTCTGAAAGTAAAAGACCGGCCGGAAGCCGGGAAATGGATTTCCTTGAGTCTGCAGCACATGTTCGCCATGTTCGGCGCGACGATCCTCGTGCCGCAGCTTGTCGGCCTCAGCCCGGCAATCGCCTTGCTGACGAGCGGCATCGCGACGATCATCTTCGTCATCATCACCCAAGGGAAAGTGCCGGCTTACCTCGGTTCGTCGTTCGCCTTTATTATCCCGATCAATATCGCGGCGGCGGAATACGGCGGACTAGGCGCGGCCATGATCGGCGCGGTGGCTGTGTCCGTCGTGTATGCGGCCGTATCGCTTGCTATCTGGAAAACCGGCTACCGCTGGATCATGAGGCTGCTGCCGCCGATCGTCGTCGGCCCGGTCATCATCGTGATCGGACTGGCGTTGTCCGGGACCGCCGTCGATATGGCGATGAATGTAGACGGTGAATACAGCATGCTTCATTTCTCAGCGGCGCTTGTGACGCTGATCACCGCGATCATCTGCACCATCTACTTTAAAAACATCATTTCGCTCATGCCGATCCTGATCGGCATCATTGCAGGCTACATGTATTCAGCGGCAGTCGGCATCGTCGGCTTCCAGGCGGTGCGGGAAGCGGACACATTTGCGGTGCCGGACTTTCTGCTGCCGGGCATCGATTACGAAATCGCTGTATCCTTCAACCTGCTGGCGGTCATGGTGCCGATCGCCATCGTCACCATTTCGGAACACATCGGCCACCAGCTCGTGCTCGGCCGGATTGTCGGCCGCAACTATATAAAAGACCCGGGGCTCCACCGGTCGATTTTAGGTGACGGGCTCGGCACGCTCATTTCGGGTCTGGTCGGAGGTCCGCCGAAGACGACATACGGGGAGAACATCGGCGTACTGGCCATCACGAGAGTGTACAGCGTCTATGTCATCATCGGCGCTGCGGTGTTCGCCATCCTGTTTTCGTTCCTCGGCAAAGTGATGGCGCTTATTGATACGATTCCGACGGCTGTGCTCGGCGGGATCTCGATCCTCCTGTTCGGCATCATCGCATCCAGCGGTCTCCGGATGCTCGTCGATGACGGGACCGATTTCGGGGATAAGCGGAACCTGGTGATCGCATCGGTCATCCTGGTGATCGGCATCGGCGGCGCGGCCCTGGAATTCACGGAATCGTTCCGGGTGGAGGGCATGGCGCTTGCCGCGATTGCGGGGGTGCTCCTGAACCTGATGCTGCCAGGCAGACCGGATGAAAGCGAACTGCCGGATGAAATCGAATAAATTCACCTTTTAAGGAATGTCCCGAGAGGCATGGAAAGGTGGAGACAAGGGCGGCGTATGCCCTTTTTTCCGCACACCTTCCTGCCTTCAGGAAGGTGTTTT